>CALUXW010000005.1 GCA_944324865.1 Candidatus Gastranaerophilales bacterium
TGTTTGGCCCCTTGTTTGGACCGTTTATATCAACAAATATCCAGTGATAAGAACCTATCAAAACTAACATTCCATCATTTAGCATAAATGCCTTTGAGGCAGATATAGCTCCCACGTGGGCACCTGTTTTTCCTGTTAAATTTTTCCAATTTCCACCGCATTTTTGGTTTCTATCGGGGCAAATTGTTCCTAACATGATTTTTGAATATGCATCTGTCTGATTTAGCAAAAGTTGGGATGTTGGAACGGTTGTATTTCCTGCACTTGAAAAATCATAGTAAGGCGATATATCTTGCTCAACTAACATTTTTGTCGCATTTTGAACACTTGAATATGCCTTTTTAAATTGTGATTCAAAAACCTGTGCACGATATTTTGAAATTAATACAGGCATAGTAATCGCCGCTACTACACCTATTATACCAAGTGTAATAAGAACTTCAGCAAGGGTGAATGCACTATTTTTGCCATTGCGATGTTTCATGTCAACATTATAGCATATTTTCATTTTTTTACAACTAACAAATAAGGAGATTAAGCCTAAAAGTGCCCCCCCCCCGAAGCTATTTTTCGTAAATCTTTCATACCAAAACTCTCCTTTCTTGACTACATTTTTATTATAACAGAAATTTGAAATTTTTTCATGAATATTTATTCTACAAATTTTTTATACGTTTTAATCCGAATATTTTTCTTTGTGTATAATACTTTTATGAAATATTTAATACTTATTGTTTTAATTTTATTTATTTGGTCTTTTTTTATTGAGCCAAACATCTTAACAGTTAAGAATATTAAAATTAAAGAACCATCGCTTAAGGGTCTGAAAATAGTTTTTGCCAGTGATTTTCATATAAAATCTTACGAGATGTTCAGGCTAAAAAAAATCGTAAGAACAATCAACTCCCAAAATGCCGATATCATAATTCTTGGCGGAGATTATGTTAATGGACATAAAAAAGGCTCATCAATGCCAATAAAAGACATATCAAAAGAGTTTTCTAATTTCAAATCCAAACTTGGCGTTTATGCAGTTGTTGGAAACCATGACGGCTGGCAAGGAAAAGAAGAAGTTATAAAAGAACTTGAAAATAATAATATAAATATTCTTTTTAACAGCAACAAATGTTTTGAAAAGTTTTGTATAGCAGGTGTGGATGATCTGCAAACCGGCACTCCTGAGATAACAAAAGCTCTAGAAAACGTCAAAAATCCTGTTATTTTGGTTTCACATACACCTGATATTATGCCTGATGTTCCTCAAAATGTAAATTTGACACTTGCAGGACACCTGCACGGCGGTCAAATAAGGTTAAATCAAGCAATAATAACCCCCTCAAAATACGGCAAAAAATACGCAAACGGATACCTTGAAGAAAACGGAAAAAAAATCTACACAACTAAAGGTCTTGGAACAAGTATTTTGCCCATAAGATTTAACTGTTTTCCGGAAATTGCAGTCATAACATTTTACTAATCAAAATCCAGCAATTCTTTTAAATTTACCCCTAAAACGTCTGCTATTATTTTTAATTTGGAAAGTGTAATATCCGTTTTTGCAGTTTCAACCATAGCGATTGTAGAACGAGAAATTCCTTCTACATCTAGAAAATCGTCCTGTTTAATATTTTTCTCTTTTCTGATTTTTTTCAGTTGTCGTGCAAACTTTTTCAGATATTCGCTATCCATGTAAGTTATTATCAACCATATTGACACGTCTGAAAATCAGTCTTATTGACATTTTTGCTGTATATTTTTTAATTATATTTCCTTTTTTCTTGATTTTTTATGTTTTTTATTTTATTATCTAACCTGTAAAAATGAGGATAGGTTTATGGAAAAAAATGTAAAAAAAGAAATGCTTGCATCTATTGAAGTTACTCGAGAAAGTATTAAAAATTCTCTGGAAATAGCTCTTGAAAGCTATACAGAGGCTTTTTCCAGACTTGACTTTCTTACATATCTTCTGACAAATAATGAAAAAAAATAACTTTTTCTCTCATAATGTGGCATTTTTAAAGAATTATGTTATTATATAGTTAAAAATATTTTTATCCAAAAAATTTTTTCGGAAACTTTTTGAAAAAAATAACATCTTATAAATAAGTTGTGCAACAAATGGGTAGAAGTATTTGGAGGAAATATCTTAAGAATGAGAAACATTATGAAAAAAAGTCTTATATTTTTTGGAGCATTTTTGCTTTTATCGGGCTGGGTGATTAGAGATAATGTCTTTGCTTACAGTCCTGTTGATTTATATGACAATGTCTGGCGTCTTATTAATACAAAATTCGTTGATCAGTCAAACAATGCTCAAGATTGGTCAAAATGGCGTCACAAATATGACAATCAAATAAAAACCAACGAAGATGCTTATGTCGCAATAAATACAATGATTGCAAGTTTGAATGATCCTTATACGAAATTTTTGGATCCAAAAGAATTTGCAGAGGAAACAAGCTCTATTAAGGGTTCTTTAAAAGGTATTGGAATTCAAATAGGTGTTAAAGACGGAAAGTTGATGGTAATTGCACCTATTGAAGACACTCCTGCCGAAAGAGCCGGATTAAAAGCAGACGATGAAATATTAGAAATTGACGGAGTCAGTACAAAGGGTATAACTGTTGATAAAGCTGCTGACAAAATCAGAGGAAAAGAAGGAACACAAGTTACACTACTTGTAAAACGTGCAGGGATGGAACCAAAATCTTATACCATTACACGTGCTGAAATTGAAGTAAAATCTATTTCACAAAAAATTCCTACAGAAAATATCAAAGTTCCTGATGACTTATGCTACATAAGACTAAGCTCTTTTATAAGCAGAAATGCAACAAGTGAATTTGGTACAATTTTAAACAACAACAGAAATAAAAAAGGCTTCATCATTGATTTACGTTCAAACCCTGGAGGACTTTTAACCAATGCCATTTATATATCAGACATGTTTCTTGATGGCGGAACAATAGTTAGTACAGTTGACAGAGACGGTTATAAAGAAACTCAAAGAGCATCTGCCGGAGTTTATACAAACAAGCCTGTTGTAGTTTTGATTAACAAAGGTTCAGCATCAGCTTCAGAAATTTTTTCAGGGGCAATGAAAGACAACCACAGAGCCATAATTATTGGAGAACAATCTTTTGGAAAAGGTCTTGTTCAAGAAATTAATAAACTTCCATACGAATCCGGTATTAATATCACTATTCAAAAATACTTAACTCCAAACGGAACAGATATTAATAAAAAAGGTATTACACCTGATATAGAAGTAAAATTAACAGAAGAAGACGTAAAAAATAAAAATGATGTTCAGCTGAAAAAAGCAATTGAAGTCTTGAGTAAGATGACAAACGGACAAGAAATTGCAGCTCAATAAAAAGATTTATATTCACGATAAAAATACCTGTAATATATACAGGTATTTTTTTATTGTAAAATAATTTTATGAGTAAGAATATAATATTAATAGGCATGATGGGGAGCGGTAAAACAACAGTAAGTAAAGAGCTTTCTAAAGTATTACCGGATTACAAACTTGTCGATATAGATAATGAAATTGAAAAAAGTACGCAGAAAAAAATTTCAGAAATTTTTCTTAAACACGGCGAACACTTCTTTAGAATGCTGGAATCCGATAAAATAAGAAAATTTTCTCAAAACACAAACCAAATAATAAGTGCCGGCGGAGGAGCATTTGAAGATGAGCAAAACCGCAAAATTCTTTTTGAATGCGGCACGGTTATTTATTTAAAAGCAACAGCGGAAGAAATATACAACAGAATAAAAAATGAAACACACAGGCCTCTTTTAAAGCGAAATTTTTCTCTTGAAAAAATTCAAAATATTATGGAAAAAAGAGAAAAAAACTACCAAAAGGCAAACCATATAATTGACACAACCGGCAAAACTCCTTATAATATCGTAAAAGAAATTCTCGGAGTAATAAATGATTAATCTTTCCGTTAATATTAAAAGCGAAAACAAGAGCTATCCTATATCTATTGAAAATCAATCTATTAGCACAATGAGAGAAAAAATTTTTTCATTTCTAAACGGAAAAAATTTTTTGGTTGTAATATCTGAAAAAGTTGAGAAACTTTATGGCAAGGAATTAGGGTTTGAGAAATCTCAAAAGTTTATTTTAAAAGACGGTGAAAAAGAGAAAAATTTTAAAAATTATAAAAAAATTCTTGAAAAAGCTCTAAAATTAAAACTTACAAGACAAGATGCCATAATTGCCATAGGAGGGGGAGTTGTAGGAGATTTGGCAGGTTTTGCGGCTTCCACCTACATGAGGGGTATTAGCTATATTCAGGTTCCAACTACACTATTAGCTTGTGTTGACAGTTCAGTCGGAGGTAAAACAGCCATTGATACAAGTTTTGGGAAAAATCTTGTGGGAACATTTTATCAGCCCGATATTGTTTTTATCAATCCGAATTTCTTAAAAACTCTTGATGAAAGACAATTTAAAAGCGGTATGGGAGAAGTTATAAAATATTCTTTTATAGAAAAGAGTTGCAAGTGTGATGAAGAATTAAATCTAACAAATTTTTTAAGCGATAATGTTCAAAAAATTCTCGAAAGAGAAGAAAAAACTCTTGCAAAACTTATTGAAATTTGTATAAAATTGAAAATCTCTGTCGTTGAAAAGGATGAAAAAGAAAGTAATTTAAGAAAAATTTTAAATCTTGGTCATACATACGGCCACGCTGTTGAAAAAATTACTAATTATAAAAAATATACGCACGGGGAAGCCGTTGTTGAAGGTTTGCGGTTTGCTTTTAATTTAGCTGTCAAAAAAAATCTAATTGATAAAAATTATAAATATTTCGCCGATGATGTGATAAAAAAATTCAAATTCTGTGAAATTCCTAAATTTGATTTGCCAAAAATGATAAAATTAATGCAAATGGACAAAAAATCAACATCAAAGTATATTATTTTTATACTTCCAAAAGATTACTCGGTTGTTGAGGAATTCTCTTTTCTACCTGAAGAAATTCTTTTATAAAAAATTTTATTAAAATTTATGGTTTTTTCTTGAATACGTTTTTTAATTTATCCCAGGCTTTGGTAAAGAAATCAGAGACCTTTGTCGGTATTTTCTTTGCAATTGGGATTAACTTCGATTTAAATTTGAATCCGGTAAAGATTAGAGCTCCTGCTGTCAAAAGTCCAAATACCCATTTTTTCCAAGCCGGAGTTTTAACAAGATTATTTTTTGTCTGAGAAGGTTTAAATTCATCAACTTTTGGCTGTTCAAATCCGGGAACTCTTGGGGGATTGTCAAGAAGGGGAGTTATTGCCGCAGGATTACCTACATACCTTGGAGGCTGTCCCAAAACATAAGATGGTGCATCAAAATCCAATACACCGCTTTGTGCTAACATATCTAAGTTATCTGCCCAACCAATTGCCATAATACCACCTTTTTATCTATACACTTACTTTTATAAAAAAATTTTTTACTTAAAAATTGCTTTTTAGTCTTTTATTTGTTAAATTTTGTAATATGAAAGGGATTATAAAAGACAACAAATATCTTATTTTTCTTTGGTTATTTTGTATTTTAGGGCTTTTGTTTTTTTGCGGACATTATCAAGGGATATTAATTGATTTTGGGAGAGAAGTTTACTATCCTCAAAGAATTTTGCAAGGAAAAATTTTATATAAGGATTTATTCAATATATACGGCCCGCTTGCTTATCAAATAAATGCTGTTTTGTACAAGTTTTTTGGAGCAAAACTTTCCACCCTTTACGGGGCCGGAGTTTTATGTTCTTTATTAACTGTAAGCGGAATTTTTTTGATTGCCAAAAAATTTTTATCTGAATTTTTGAGTTTTGGAATTGGTTTGTTTTCATTAGCTGTCGGGGTAACCACTTCTGTTATTTTTAATCTTCATTTCCCTTATTCTTGGGCTGTTTTGTATGGTTTAGTTGCTTTTTTGTTTTCTCTGTATTTTTTATTAAACTTTTGCGATGATAAAAATTCGACAAATCTTTGCATCAGTTCTTTTTTGGCAGGAATTTGCATAACTTGTAAATATGATTTTATTTTATATGGAATTATTGTTTTGTTTCTTATTATCAAAGAGAAAAACTTTAAAGCTTTATTATCTTTTTTAAGTGTTCCTTTCATTAGTTTCGGGATTTTGTTTATTCAGGGTTTAAGATTTTCTGATCTGGCAAATTTTTTAATCGTTATAAAAGCAATGGCAAAAAGTAAAACTTTGACATACTTTTATCAAAACAGCGGAATTTATTTTCATCCAAAAGCTTTGGTAACGGATTTTTTATTATTTTTAAAGTTTGTTATTCCTTTTTCTGCCATACTTGCCGGCGTTTGTCTGTTTAATAGAAACAAAATCGGATCAATTTCTCTCCAGATTTTTGGATGGGTTACTTTTTTGTGGTTTTTTACCGAGAAATATCAAATTGCTTTCGGTTTTTTGCCGTTGGTATTACTGATTTTTGCATTATTCAGTTATAAAAAATTTGATTTTAAGCTTTTTATTCTGGTTTTGTCTGCATTAGCTGCGGGGGCGAAAGTTTTTTGGGTGCTTATTTTACAAAGTTACGGAAATTATTACGTTCCAATTATTTTAATTGCATTTCTGGCTTTGCTTTTTACTTATTTACCTAAAAGACTCGAAAAGGTCGTGGCAATTTATGTTATTATTGCAGGATTATTTATTTTTATTTCGAACTTTTCTACTCTTAGTTTGCCACAGTATAAAATTACAACAGAGAGAGGAACCATTTATACTCAAAAATATATTGCAGACAGTACAAATCAACTTATTAATTTTTTGAAAAATCAAAATGGAAATGCAGTTATTTTTCCGGAAGGTATGAGTGTTAATTTTCTCAGTAATACAATTTCTGATGATTATTATAACTCCCTTTTACCATTGTATGTTGAAACATTTACGGAAGAAAAAATTATTAATCATTACAGAGAAAATCTTCCTGAATACGTTATTTTTAATAACCTTAATATGAAAGATTATTATTTCAAATACATTTGCGAAGACTATGCTTTAGATTTTTGCCGTTTTGTAAAAGATAATTATGAAATGGACAAAATAATTGATAACGGTTTTCGCTACGTTATTTTTAAACGTAAATAATTTTTATGCTAAAATTGGAAAGAAATAAAAACGAAGAGATAGGATATGGAAATGGAAAAATTTTACATTACAACAGCAATTGATTACGTTAACGGAGCCCCGCATATTGGACATGCATACGAAAAGATTTTAACAGATATAATAGCAAGACATTATTCTCAAAGATGTGATGATGTTTATTTTTTGACCGGAACTGATGAACACGGTATAAAAATTCAAAAAACCGCTGCTTCTCAAGGTATTAGTCCACAAGAACTTTGTGATATGAATTCACAAAAATTCAAAGATGCATGGAAAGCTCTCGATATTGATTATACAAAATTTATCAGAACAACGGATGAAGAACATGAAAAAATTGTTCAAAAAATCTTTGATAAATTATTGAAACAAGGAGATATTTACAAACATTCCTACGAAGGTTTGTACTGCCAAGGCTGTGAATGTTTTTTGAATGCTAAGGATTTAACAGAAGACGGACTTTGCCCTGATCATTTGAAAAAACCTGAGGTTGTAAGAGAAGAAAATTATTTCTTTAGACTAACAAAGTACAAAGATATTTTGATAAAATATATAAAAGAACATCCAGACTTTATTGTTCCGGAATTCAGAGCAAATGAAGTTCTAAATCAGCTTGAAGATATTCAAGATATTTCTGTTTCTCGAGCAAAATCAAACGTTCAATGGGGTATTGATGTTTTAAGCGACAGTGAACAATCTATTTATGTATGGATTGATGCGTTGTCAAATTATATAACAGCAATTGGTTTTGATACTGAAAAACCTTCTGAAAAATTTGAAAAATATTGGCCGGCTGACGTTCATGTTATCGGGAAGGATATATTAAAATTCCATAGTATTTATTGGCCGGCATTTTTAATGGCTTTGAATTTACCTTTGCCAAAACATATTTTTGCTCACGGTTGGATAACTATAGATGAGTCTAAGATGTCAAAATCTTTGGGAAATGTAATTTCTCCAACATCTGTTCTTGAAAGTTTTAATCTTGAACATTCGGATGCTTTCAGATATTACATGGCATCATCTGCTCCTTGCGGACGTGACGGAAATTATTCTGATGATGATTTCAAAGAAAAAGTTAATGCACATCTTGCAAACAGTATGGGAAATCTTTTAAACAGAACCTTATCAATGCTTGTAAAATATTTTGACGGAGAAGTAAAACCCGAATTTAAGGGAGAAAATCCTTTGGCGAAAAAGGCTTTAGGAACTGTACAAATAGTAAAAAATCATTTTGACAATTTTGAAATAGCTGAAGCTTCACAAGAAATAATTTCTCTTGTAGATGTTACAAATAAATATGTTCAGGATAATGCACCTTGGACACTTGCCAAAGAAGAAAAAATAGTTGAATGCGGACAAGTTTTGACAAATGTTCTTGATATTATGTGCGTAATTTGTGCACTTATTTATCCTTATTGTCCAAACATTGCAAAAGATATGGCTCGTCAGCTTTCTTTTGACTTAAAAATTAAACTTGATGATTTGACAGCTGATAATATTAAATTCGGAAAATTAATTTCAAAAGAAGATATCAAACCTGTATTTTTAAGGGTTGATTCTGAGTTAGCTGACAAATCCGTAAAAAAATAAGAAATTTTTTCTATACAAAAAGCGGCTCACAAAAAGCCGCTTTTTTACTTTTTTATTTTTTTTTATTGTTTAAGATTATTCATCTTGCTGTTGTTTAATCAAACTCCCGACAGCTGCATACATTGCTGCTGAAATTTCTGATGTTGATGTAAACGGTCCGTAATCTTTCATAAATTTTGCTACGTCAAATGTGTTTAAATAATTTTGTAATGCTGCTTCAGATGCTTCTGTTAAGCCGCCAACAAATAATATATTTTTTAAATAATTTTCGGCTTTTTCTTCAACATCCGCTTCATCATAATCAGAAGAAGAAAATTCTGTTGTATCTTTTTCTTCTTTTTCTTTTACTGAAACACCGTATTCTTTTGCTTCTTGTTCTTGTGTTTCCTGCGTTTCTTCATCTTCTTCGACTGATGCTGAGGCTGATGTGTAAGCCTTTGAATTTACTCCTGTAATTTCCATATACCTATCCTTTCTGTAAAATTTTTTACATTACGTATGACGGAAACTATTTTTTTTTTCTTTAATTTTTTGTAAAAAAATATTAACTTGCTATTTTTCCTTCATATAGATGATATTATTAAAGTTTTTTTATATTTATCCGTCATCGTTAGAGCAAATTAGCAACTTTGAGGCATCCTATGTTTAACAATGTAAACAATCCTTTTGGAAATCGTGCGGTTTCGTCTTCTACATCATCCGATAGTCACGGGAGAAGACAAAAAGAAGACCCTAAAGAAGAGTTAAAAAAATATATTGATGAAGATGAACCCGATGAAGTTTTAATCGGCGGTCTGCCTATTTTAACAGAAGATGAAATCCTTGCAATGACCAAACAATATATTGCAAAACTCAAATCTGAACATGAAGACAATGAAAAAATTCAAAAAAAATTAGACAAGTACCTTGAAAATTTCGATGTTAAAAAGTTTATGAAAAAAAATCCAAATATGACAAGCCCTGATTTTTATATGGTTATGTACAATGAGACAGAAAATCTTGTTAAATAAGTTTTATAAAGATTGGTAATAGTCTTTCAATAATTTGCAATCATCTTCTATATTTGGACTTTCGCAAACTAAGGCTCCTTTTACATTAAATTCTTTCATTACTTTTATCAAATCTTTGTAGTTCATATCCGAATCTTGCAAGTTCAAATGTTGTCTTTCGCCTTTTGCTGTGTATTCTATGCCAGCAAGATGACCATGAAAGTTATCCAGTGCGTATTGTCCCAATTCGTTTCCTATTTTTTCCAATACTTTTGAAAATTCATCGTATGTATTATATTCACCGGCTGACCTTGCATGAAGATGTGAAAAATCTATACATGGAAGAACTTGTTCAAACTCTTTTGATAATCTTATTATTTCATCTTCATCGCCCCATTGTGTTGCTTTTCCTGTTGTTTCAGGGCGAACCCAAACTTTTATTTTTTCTCTTTCCAAAACATCTACAATTCTTTTTGTTTGTTCTTTTACTCGATTATAAACTGTTTCCTTGTCTGCTCCCATATAAAATGCAGCATGATAAGTTATACTAAATGCTCCGGCTTGAGATGCAACTGATGCCGTATCTATTATTCTTTGAACACTTGCATCAATCTTTTCTTCTTCTTTTGAATTCAGATTTATATAAAAAGGCCCATGGGCTGTCACAACAAAGTCTTTTGATTGTTCTTTTACAAATTTTCTATGCTCCTCACTCATTCGAACACCATGGACAAATTCCAATTCCATTCCATCAAGATTCATCTCTCCCAAAACATTAAAAGCTTGAGGATAACTGCCTTTACCTGTTCTTAATGGCATTCCGGCTGTTATGAAATTTAATTTATCAAAGTTAAATAAGTTTTGCAAAATACGCTCCTATCGCTGTCATTATAAGACATATTATAACACTTAATATTATATATGAAAAAGCATGGAAAAACTGGTGGTTTCCAACCATTTCAAAAAGTTCAAGAGAAAATGTGCTAAATGTTGTTAATCCTCCGCAAAAACCTACTGTTAATGAAAGTTTTAACGCAGGGCTTATATCTGATTTTTCTATAAATAAAAAGTACAAAAAGCCTATCACAAAACATCCTATAATATTTACCAAAAAAGTTGCAAATGGCAAATTAGCTTGTATATGTTTTGCCATATTTACACTAATTAAATATCTTGTGACAGTTCCTATGCCGCCGCCTAAAAATATTGAAATTATATTTAGCATAGGCAGATTATAACATAAAGCCGGTATTTATCCAAAATCTTTCGCAGTTTTACATCAGCTCGTTTTGTGCTATCATGAAATTATGGTAATGAGAGAGTGGATTTTTAATAAAAACGATAGTCACGAAAAAAACTTAATAACTAGACTTTTACATTCCAGAGGGGTTACTTCTGATGAAGATATTAAAGAATTTTTAAATCCGCTTGAAATGAAACTTACACACCCGAATGTTTTTTGTGATATGCAAAAATGCATAGACAGATTGTCTTTTGCTATTGATAATGGTGAAAAAATTGTTGTTCACGGCGATTTTGATGCTGATGGAGTAACTTCAACTTCTCTATTATACAAAACTTTCAAACACTTGGGGGCAGATGTTAATTATTTTATTCCGGATAGAGATAAAGAAGGACACGGGTTTGATACAAAAGCTTTAGTTCAAATTATGACTAAGGTTAAACCAAAGGTTATTATTTCTTGTGATTGTGGAATTTCTGATGTTGATGCTGTTAATTTTTTGAATAGCTTTAAAATAGATGTCATAATAACCGATCACCACGAAGCTCCTGATATATTACCTAATGCTTTTGGAATTATTAATCCAAAGGCTCCAAATGCATTAGATGAGAACTTGTCTGCAAAACAAATAAATTCACTTGCTTCTCTTGCTGGTGTAGGGGTTGCCTTCAAGGTTGCACAAGCTCTTTTGGAAAAATATCAAAAATTGGATTTTATCTCTGATATTTTACCATTTGTTGCTGTCGGAACCGTTGCAGATATTGTTCCACTTATCGGCGAAAACAGATATTTTGTTACCAAAGGACTAGATTTAATTTCCCAAGAAAAGCATTATGGAATTTCAAGATTACTTGAAAGTGCCGGATACAAAGGTCAAATTACTTCTGAACAGATTGCTTTTGGTATTGCACCAAGAATAAATGCGTCCGGAAGACTAGACACCGTTGATGCTGCCATAAAAGTTCTTATTTCAGAGAACAAACAGGAAATTGAGATGGCAATACAAACATTGAATGAATTCAACAGAATTCGTCAAGAACTTTGTCAAGAAACTTTTGCACTTGCCGATGAAATGGTCAAAGCCGAAAAAAATAAATTCCCGGCAATTGTTCTTTTTAATAAAGATTGGCATGTCGGAATTATTGGTATTGTTGCATCTATGCTTGTTGAAAAATATTATAAACCAACATTTTTGATGACATATTCTGAGGAAACTAAACTTTTCAGATGTTCTGCAAGAAGTATTGACGGTATCAACCTTTATGATGTTATTTCCGGTAATGCAGAACTTTTTGACAACTTTGGAGGACATGCAATGGCTGCAGGTCTTTCATTTAACGAAGAAAAAGCTTCTTTTGATAAGGTAAAAAATGCTCTTTGTAAAACAGTTAAAGAAATGTCACAGGGTAAAGATTTAAAACCTTTTATTAATATTGATTTAGAACTTGTTCCTGAAGATATTACAATTGATCTGGTAGAACAAATTTCGCAGTTGGAACCTTTTGGAGCTTGCAATCCAAATCCTATTTTTGCTTTAAAAAATCTTAAAATAAAAGAAAAACGTTTGATGGGTGAAAGAAAAAACCACCTAAGATTAACTTGCACTGCGGGAAATTCAGAATTTAATTGTATCAGATGGAAAGATGGAGATATCTCTCTTGTAAACGGTGATACTTTAGACATTGCTTTCCATCCGCAAAAAAATGAATTTAACGGAGTAACCAGTGTTCAGCTGATTATTGATGATATACATTCTGAGTATCTCAAAGAGGAAGAAGAAGAAAATCAGCAAAAACAAAAAATATATGATCACAGAAAAAAAACAGACATTCTTCCACAAGTTAATGATTACGTAAAAAATTCAAAACAAAATATCCTTATTTTTGCAGAAAGCAAAACTGTTTTAGATAAATTGAAACCATTTGGAGAACTTTGTGCAAGAATTATTACTCGAGAAAATCTCAGACCTTGTGATTCTTTGATGTTTTTTGACTATCCTGCAGATAGAGAAACTTTTGATTTTATTCTTAATCAAACAACACCGTTGTCTATTCATTTTATGAATTACGATATGAAAATATTGGATGAAGAAGAGTTTTTAAAAACGGTTTGGAAAATGTTAAAATACGCATCTCATAATAACGGTGGAAAGGTAGAATTGAACAGATTTGCAAGTTTTCTTGGAAAATCTTACGAAGTGTTTAAACTATTATTTTCTATTTTTGAAGATACAAACCTGATAAAAATAAAGGAAAAAGCAGAAAATTATTATATCATCGATTTTACACAAGAAGATGATTTGGCAAAAGTTTTACACTCTCCAAAATATGCCATTCTTACAGATTTGATTGCAGAATGCGAAGAGTTTCAAAAATCTCTGCTTGAAGAAGATTTATACACAATAGTCTAAATTTTACTAATTATCTAAATTATCTGATTTGAACAGGCATAATCAAGCAAACATAGTCCTCTTCATTATTTGGCTTGAACATCGTTGCTGAAAGCGGTGTATTTAACCCAATTTTAACCTCGTCAGAATCAATATTTTTCAATGCTTCCAAAACAAATTTGTAATTGAATGCAATTGTTAAATCATCGCCTGCATAATCTATATCTATACTTTCTTCAGATTTTCCGGAATCAGGAGTATCTGCTGTTAATTTTAGTGTGTTATGGCTGAATTCAAGTTTTACAATACTTGTTTTTTCATTTACCATAATTGATACACGTTCAAGAGCAGAAATCATTTGTTGAACATTTACCAGAGCTTCTTTTGGACTTTCTTTCGGAATAAGCTGATTGTATTTTGGAAATTGACCTTCAAGAAGTCTTGATATTGTTGTTGTTTTTTCGGATTTTATAATAATTTTTGATTTTTCTGTATATATTTTTACTGAATCTTCATCTATAAAACCGCTCATTTTAATAAATTCATTTAGGGTTTTTGAAGGAATAATCAATTGTTTTGAGCGATTGTCTTTATTATCAATAGTTTCTCTTACTCTTGCAAGACGATTTCCATCTGTTGATGCAATCTCTAAAATATTATCAGAAATATTACAAACAATACCGGATAAAAGATTGCTTGTTTCATAGCTTGCTGCAGCAAATCCGGCTTGTTTTACCGCTTTTACAAACGGTCTTATTTCTATTTCAAAACCTTCAGCTTCATCCACTTGTATATTCGTAAATTCTGGCGGAAACTCAGATGCCGGAATTCCAATAATATCAAATTTTGAATTTTGACAAGTTATATTAACAGATGTTTGTCCTTCTGTCATTTCAAAAGTTATAAGCTTATCACCGAGTTTGGAAACTATTTCATTTAATGTCTTAGATGGAAGAGTAATTTTTCCGTCTTCTTCAACCTGTGCATCAACAAGAGCTGTAACGGTAAAATCCAAGTCTGTTGCCACTAATTTTATTGTAGATTTATCAATTGTTTCAATTAAAATGTTTAAAAGTACCGGTTGAAGAGCTTTCATAGAAGTAGCTCTTTCTACAATCTTAATCCCGTTATACAAGTCTTCTTTTTTTACAAGAAATTTCATTTCCTTACTCCTCAAATTATCCCTCTTTGCTAATTCAATTATATCCTAATAAAAATGTAAATAAAATAAATATTAAACAAAAGTTAAGTACATTTTATCTTTCATAGTTTTGAACAAAAATTTTTATACTATATATTATATTAATAATTATATATATAAATATAATAGTAATAATAAGCATCAATTATTTGTAGAAAACCTATTGAAACCATTATTATATAAGGCTTTTTATTGTATAAAAAATTGTAGAAAAAAAGTATAAAAAATATAAAAATTGTAGAAAACAACAAAAATAATAAAAACCCTGTAGAAAACTCATGAGTTTTCTACTATAAAGAACTAAGTTTTCTACTGATTTCTACAAAAGAATCTCCGCCAAATTTTAACAAAAATTCATCTGCCAAAACACAAGCAATTCTGTTTTCTGCAATGACAGAACAAGCTTCAACAGCACAAGTATCAGAACGTTCAAAATGGGCTTTGCATTCTTGTTTGGTTTTTAAATCTACTGTATTTAACGGTTTAGGTATAGTTGGAATAGGTTTCATATAAACTTTTATAACAAGAGTTTCTCCGTTTGTCATTCCGCCTTCTATACCGCCGGCATTATTTGATTTTCTTACAACTTTTCCATTTTCAATAAACATTTCATCATGGTATTCACTTCCATACATTTCAGAAGCATTACTGTTTCCGATAAAAACTCCCTTAACTGCAGGTATACTCATTACAGTTTGTGCAATTTTTCCGTCCAGCATCCTGTCCCATTGAACATAAGAGCCCAAACCAACCGGAAGATTTTCGAAAGTTACCTCAAAAACTCCTCCGACACTATCGCCTGATTCTTTTGCTCTATCAATTTCTTCATGGAAATTTTCTTCTGTTTTACCAATTTGAATAATTTTTGAAGAACAGTTTATTCCAAACGGTTTCAATATCTGTTTTGCAACAGCACCAACAGCAACTTCTATTGCTGTTTTACGAGCACTGGAACGCTCAAGAACATTTCTTAAATCTGTATGATTATATTTTATACTGCCTGCATAATCTGCATGTCCCGGTCGACATTGACTAAAAGATTTTTCATCGGTATTATCTTGAGGAAAAACACTCATTATTTTTTCCCAGTTTTCAAAATCTTTGTTTTGAATTACAAGAGAAACGGGCGAACCGATTGTTTTTCCAAAACGTACGCCGGATGTTATTTCAACTTTATCGGTTTCTATTTTCATTCTTCCACCGCGGCCATAACCTTTTTGGCGTCTTGATAATTCATTGTTTATATAGTCAACATCAATATCAAAACCTGACGGTATTCCATCTATTATTGCGGTTAGACATTTTCCATGACTTTCTCCCGCTGTTAAAAACCTGAATTTATTTAGCATATTTCAAAAATATTTGTTCCTTTGTTTGCATTAATTCTTCTGTTATTTGCCATTTTCCGTTTATTTTCTTAACAATCATATATGTTTTAAGTTTGTATGTTTCACCTTTTGGCTGTCTTAAAGAACTAATTTTATATGCACCGTTTCCAAGCGGTGTTACTTTTACATTTGTATAAGTGTTTTTATATCCTCTCATTCTGGCTCCGGCTTGACCAATTTTCATTTGTTTAATATATGTTGCTGTATTTGTATGTACATCAACAAGCCCGCCATCAGGTTTTACAACTTGTCTTATAATTTTTGCATCCGGTGAATACATAGTCGCAACTGTCGGACTATAAGTATTGGCTGCATTTACATAACTGTTGAAAAAGTTTAAAGCTTCTTGAGAATCGTCTGCGAATGCTTTTAACCCTAATGTAAAAAACATTGTAAATACAAAGATTATAGATAATAATTTTTTCATTGTTTATACCCTTTACTTAACTCTACACAATATTATAACGATTTATATTTTAATTTGTTCATTCTAATTATATCATATAAACCCCTGATGTCATTAAACAAAATATGTAGTATAAGTAAATATATGAATTTGCAAATATTATCTGAATATTTAGATTATTTAGAAATAGAAAAAGGATTGGCTCAAAATACTCTTGATGCATATAGAAGAGATTTGGAAGATTTTTTTGACTTTTGCGGAAATATAGAAGTTAATGAAATTCAAAGAAATAAAATAAACAATTATGTCAGAAATCTTCATGAAAAACATTTTTACCCTACAAGTATAATGAGAAAAATAGCATCAATACGAGGGTTTTTTAAATGGGCTTGTACAAACGGTATTTTAAAGATAAATCCTGCACTTACACTTGAACAACCAAAAGTTCCTCAAAGATTGCCAAAAGTTATGACAATTGAAGAAATTAATAATCTTTTGAACCAAAACCTGAATAAACAGCAAAGAGTGATTGTAGAACTCTTGTATGGCTGTGGTTTGAGGGTTTCGGAATTGGTTAATTTAAAAATAACGGATTATGACTTGAAGGGAAAATTTTTAGAATGCACAGGAAAGGGTTCAAAAGACAGAATTGTGCCATTAGGGAAAAAAGCAATAGAAGCAATAAAAAATTATTTACCTGAACGAGATTACCTAACAACGAAATACAACCTTCAAACCAAAACATTATTAATCAATGAAAAAGGAAAAAAAATAAATAGACAAGAGGTCTATACATTTATCCATGAACAGGGCAAACGACTCCATAAATCTATATCTCCTCACACTCTTCGACATTCCTTTGCAACCCATTTGATAGAAAACGGTGCCGATTTAAGAGTGGTACAAGAACTTTTGGGGCATAGTAATGTATCAACAACACAACTCTACACTCATATAAGCAAAAAGCGATTAAAAGAAGTCTATTTTGCGATAAACGGGTAATATTAAAAGTTAATCTTTAACTTCTTCTAAAATATCAAGTACACTGCATCCAAAAAACTTAGCAATTTTTTCTAAAGTACTCAACTTTAAATCAACATGTTCCCCTCTGGTTAATTTTGTAATTGTTGTAGTACTCAGACCGGACATACTTGCAAGCTCTTTATTCGTATATCTTTTTTTCCATTTGACATTATAAAGATTAACAATAACCATAACAACATTATAATTTATGTAATTACAACAGTCTTTTATCAGTTGATAATACTATAAAATTATACAACAATACGATTTTTGAAACAATTAGTAATAACCAAAAATATGGAAAGTAAAAACAATAAATGCCCAAATAACAGTTCAAAAATTAAAACATTCATTAAATGATTTACAAGTTTAATTTCTTTTACTTTTTTCATGATATAATTCCTTTATGAGAAAACCAGTTGTAGCAATAGTCGGACGCCCAAATGTAGGCAAATCAACTTTTGTAAACCGTCTTGTAGGATCAAGAAATTCTATAGTAGATGATTTACCGGGGGTAACTCGTGATAGAATTTATTTTGATGTCGAATGGCAAAACAAAGAATTTACTGTAATCGATACAGGCGGGATAATTCCGGGTGATGAAGATGAAATTATGATATCTATTTTTGATCAAGCAAAAATTGCTTGTGAAGAAGCAGATAAAATAATTTTTATTGTAGACGGAAAAGAGGGTGTAAACCCTGTTGATTATGATATTGCAAATATATTAAGGCAATCTAAAAAACCGATTTTTCTTGCCGTAAACAAATCGGACAATCCGGAATCATTAATGATGGTTAATGATTTTTATTCTCTGGCTATTGGTGATCCAATCGGAATATCAGCACTTCACGGCTCAGGTGGTGTTGGTGATTTACTGGATTTAGTGACGGAGGATTTTTCGAGAGAAACGGAACAAAAAGATGAAAGCACAATAAGAATTGCAATAGTCGGCCGTCCAAATGCCGGAAAATCTTCTATAGTAAATGCTTTATTAAACGAAAACAGAGTAATAGTTTCAGACATTTCTGGAACAACTCGAGATAGTATTGACAGTACAGTTACTTATAATAACAGAGAATTTGTAATAGTTGATACAGCAGGAATAAGGAAAAAATCAAAAGTTGACTGGGGTGTAGAAAAATTTGCCGTAGACAGAGCAATTCGCTCAATAAGGGATTGCGATGTTGCACTTCTTGTAATAGATGCAACTCAAGGAATTTCTGATCAGGATAAAAAAATTGCATCAATAATTACAGAAGCAGGAAAAGGTTTGATAATTGCGATAAATAAATGGGATTTAGTAGAAGATAAAAAATCGAATACCATAAATGTTTATAATAAAAAACTTTCAAATGATATTCCATTTTTAGAATACGCACCAAAAATATATATCTCAGCAGTTACGAAACAGCGTCTTCATCAAATTTATACAGAAGCGGAAAAAGTTTACGAACAATGCACCAAAAGAATATCAACAGGCTTGTTGAATAAAATAATTAAAGAAGCATACATGCTTAACCCACCAGCATCATCGAAAGGTAAACGATTAAAAATTATGTATGTTACACAAACAGGTATTCAACCGCCACATATTGTTATTTTTGCAAACAATGCGGATTTAATGAAAGATCATTACAAGCGTTATATAGAAAACAAACTTCGTGAAGCTTTTGGTTTCTTTGGAACACCAATCAAACTTTCAGTGAGAGAAAGATCAGATAAAGATAAAAAATAAAAAAGAGGATTTTTTTAATCCTCTTTTTTATAATCTAAAATTTACTTACAAAACATAAAACGTCATCAAATAAATTTTTAATCGGTTCAGTTACATCATATGCAAGAATTTTTCTAACATATTCAAGTTTTTCTTCAAACGTTAATGTATGACGTTGTTCTTCCGGAATTTCTGCAATAATTTGCTCAATCTTGCTTTCATCAATGATAATTTCATACTTTTTCAACAATTCTTCTGACAACATGATTGTTTCACATACATCATTGATGGGGGTGATTTTGGAATAATCAATTTCCAAATCGTTGGGGTTGCTTAATTCATTCATCTTTCTACTCCTTATGATTTAAAACTTTTTAAATAAACGCTTCTGAGACAAAACCTGCCATTTCATCAAACATTTTCTCAAGCGGTTTTGTAATATCTATAATCGCCTCTTGTTGAATATTTGAAACAGTATCTTCAAAAGATCTTTTTGGTGGTTTAACGGCAATTGATTCAAATTTGCCGGATTCTAACTGCTCTAACAAATCCCTTGAAAAATCGCTAGTGTTCCTTAGAGAAGATAAAATAGCACAATCTATTTTAAACAAGTCTGCCGAACTCAATTCACTGCTAAGCATTCTCTCCATTTTGTCAATGTCATTAATGTCTTTCAAAATGCCATTGGCAATTGTGTTACAGTCTGTGACCATAACATTATCAGTTTTTGAATTCATTAAAAATTTACCTCCAATTAACTATTGCTCTGTCCGTAATTTTTATCTCGGTAAATTTATAGAAAATCTTTAATAAAAAAAATGAATTGTTAAATTATGTTTACAAAAACATGAAAAAACAGACATAAAAAGGGTTTTTATCAAAATTCGTTGTAGCGAAAAAGAAAGTCTCGTCATTTGACAAGACTTATAAATATACATTTACCCCACACTTTTTATAACATGAAAAAAATGTTTTGTCAACATGTTTAGAAAAAAATTTTTTTAATAAGAAATTTAAAAATAAAAAACATTTAATGAGCTTCTTTTAAAACAACAATAGTATCTTCTATTTCTGTTTTTAAGTATTCAAGCTGCTGGTCTATAACATTGTCATTATACAAATATCCGGCTCCTGTATAGGCCAAATATGGTCTGTATTTTTCAGCTTCTGCCCTTAATGTTGCTACAGATTGCGTGTGGACAGACAGTTCCAATAACTTTTGGAAAGATATGTAACTGCTTTCCGGTGTGTTTTGATATTTGTTTCGCAAGTATTCGACAGTTTTTGTAAAAAAGAATGCTTTTGCATTAAAAAGTTGAACATTACATTTATCTTCAATACAGCTTAACAAATTTTCTAATTGCGGTAAAAGCTCATTAATATCGTTTAGATATGGTGAAGTTTTATTGTCTTTTAAAATAATATTTACAAAAGCCGGATTGTCTCTTGGTACAGGTTTTATTTCTTCTGCGGAATTAAAGTTTTTTGATTCCTCAAAGAGTGGTTTAGTTGTTTTGGGTTCGTTAACATTAAAACTCTTTGAAATATCAGGCAAAGTGCCTACATAACCTTTACCTTCATTATTTTGAGTATCCTTTTTAAACCCCCAACCAAAACAGGTGTTACAGCTAAGTATAAATACAAATAATAAGACGGTAAACTTCCTCATACAACAATTATAATGATTGTTTAATAAAAATCATCCTATTTCTGAGTGAATTACTTTTATAATAATTTTTATTCTATTACTGAGCCTGTTGCGGGTTCAATTATAGGGGTTTGCGGCATTTGAGCGGGAGTTTCCGGTTTGTGTTTAAAACCAAATAAATGCCATTTTTTGTGAACAGGACACAGTACATTATTCTGTTCCCCGTAGTACATTTTTTGTCCAAAAGGTCTGAGTTTTGGGTCACGTTTATAAAAAGCTTTGTTATTCATACAATATTTAATTTCTTTACGTTTCATTTTTGTTACGGTATTGTATTTTGCTTTTTGTTCCGAATTCAGTATAGATTTAAATTCTTTATCATATTTATCGGCAGTTTTTTGCATTTCTTTTTTTAAATTTTTGATAATATTTTCTTGTTTTTTTACAGCTAATGTGGAAGCTCCATCATGTTCACACATTTTTGACAAAACATATTCTTCCTGCTGATATTGTTTAAAAAGCTTTCCAAGTTCTTCATAACGTTTTTCATCAATGACATCTTTACATTTCTGCTGATCATTAGAAAGATTTAGAACATTGTAAAGCGTAGCTCTTTCATTGTACATTGAAGTCATTAAATCAATACATTTAGTTGTTTGATTGCATTTACAAGCTTGTTGATTATTTTCCATAACCCCAAGTTCCTGTGCGAAACAAGAAATTCCGCATAAAAACCAACAAAGTAAAGAAACAAACAAAAATTTATACATTTTTACCTCTCCCTTATGAAAAAAATTATTACATAATAATAGGTTAAAAACAATCTTTTGTAGTACACTCTTTTTATGGAAGAAATGAATTTACGAAATTATGCATATATTGGAGATGCAGTATGGGAATTGTACATTCGAGAAAAGACGGTAAAAAAAACAAACAATTCACAAAATTTGCATAAAATAACAACAGAAAAAGTAAAAATGGGTTTCCAGGCGGAATTATTGCACAAAATAGAAGATTGTTTAACATCAGAAGAGCAAGAAATTTCTCGTCGGGGCCGTAATTTACCAATACCAATAGGGCGACGCCAAAATCAAAGCGAATATCGTCAGGCAACAGCCTTTGAGACTTTAATTGGCTGGTGGTATCTGACCAATCCAAATAGGTTAGAAGAGATATATAAATTGCTATTACCTGAATTAGGAATATAAAAAAGTAAATAAAGTACTTTACAAAAAAAAATCAGCATGTAGAATAAAACTTGTGACAATAAAATAACAACGCAAGAAATTGTGGGGGTTTAGCTCAGCTGGTAGAGCACCTGCTTTGCACGCAGGGGGTCAGGAGTTCGAATCTCCTAACCTCCACCATAAAAGAGACGATGACATTTGTTATCGTCTCTTTTATTATAAGTGTTAGTATTGATGAGCACTCCTAATGTAGGAAAGTACATATTAAAAGTTTGAGCGACCTGTGAGCAGAGTGCGGAGGATTTTTGCAAAAAGAACGTAAGTTCTTTGAAGTAAAATCCGTAGACACGTTTAACGCGAACAGGTCAAGACAATCTACTTCTTCTACCAAAAGAGGTGATGACATTTGTTTTTATACAAATATAAAAACCTGAATTTCAAGAGATCATAATTTTTAAGGTTTTAAGAATTTTATGCCCCCATGTTTTTCTGCTTAAATTCTTTCACCTGTTTGTTTGCAAGCATTGTCAAACCGGGTTCTACAAATTTGTCGATCACAAATAGTTCTACAAATTTATCTATCGGCTTAACCATCAGGCCAAGGACAACAAAACCTCCAATGGTTTTTAACATTTTATTTCTAAATATTTGTTTCTCTTGAAACATTTTTATTACATGTTTTGCAGCGTCTTCTTTTGCATCTCCGCAATAGCCGGCTGTGCTTAAAAATTCTCGCTCAACCTGTTTAAATTTTTTAAACAGCTTGTCGTTAACCAAGAATTTCCCCCAGAACTATTTTTTGGCCACTTTGCTTCAAGAGCACGAACTTGCGCTGAAGTCTCCGATAATTGAAGCCCCTTAAAATACTTTTTCAATATTTCTGCAGACTCTCTATCCCTATAAGGGACAAAGTATTCACCTTTCATATTTAAACAAAAAGGTGTTTCATTAAGTCCGACAGCATTATTATCGTTTATCATACGAATAAATCCTTGCTGCAACAAAGAAACAGTCTGTTCAAGCTGAGTTACTACAACTTTTTTTTGGTGATTTACAACCAACGTAGGCATTGTAAGAGAAGCAACAACCCCAATAATTCCCAAAGTAACAAGAGTCTCTGCAAGAGTAAAGCCCAAAAATCTTTTCATTTAGTAAACTCCCTCAGTATTTCAAATTAGTAATCCATATTCCAACCATTGCTCAAAAGGTAGCCAAAAGCACCACTATTCGGTCCAGCAGTTTTATCAAAAGCACCTGTTTCTATATAAGTAGGATCATATATACGTCCATTTGCTAACATTGAAAATGCAAAAAAGTCTCTATTAAATTGGTTTGGCCCCTTAGATCCATTAATATCAACTTCAAAAGAAATGACAGTATCCTGCCCCACAACCCCATTATTTGTGTGAGAATCATCCGGATCTCCTCCAGTTACTGTTCCACGTGCAACATCTGCACAAACAGATGTACCATTTGCTAAATTTACAACTACTGCACAAGAGTGACTCTGCATATTAACAGGAGTTCTATTACCACTTACAAATCTATAAGTTTTTGCAAAACAACGGTGTTCTGCATCAGTATAATAACGTCCTTCACAGTCATTTACTACTTTCAAATAGTTATTGAAAAAATATTTAAGTTTTTCTTCATTTTCATTAAAACCAACAAGAGTTAAATCATCGATTCCCTCATCTGCCATATATTTGGTAATTGCTTGAGAAAATAGGCTTACTGTCCCTTTCAACTGATTTACATATACTTGTTTTTTGTAGTTAGCTACTAATGTAGGCATTGTCAATGCTGCTACAACTCCGATTATACCTAAAGTAATCAATACTTCCGCCAAAGTAAATCCAAGAAATCTTTTCATTTGAACTCTCCCTATTATAAAAATGACTCTATATAAAAATTATAACTTATGGCGAATAACTTTGCAACCCTATTAATAAAACTTAGAAAGCCCTGTACAAATGTGATTTTGTTGCCTGCGTGGTCTCGCAGGTGGGTGAACGCCTCGGATTATCCGTTTCCCACTGGCGATAAAATCGGTGGGTATACTTCACATCCTGTCAGAGTCAATTCTCCCTTTTAAAATAAATGTAGGAACAAAATAAACATCCGTACAGAGCTTTTACATTATAACATGTTAAATTGTATTATTCAATATTCAAAGGTTTACTATTTTATTTTTGTATTAACACCAAAGTAAAAACCAACATACAATGAAAGAATAATAACTGATATAAAATTAAACACTGAAATCCAAGAAAAATTTCCATACAAATTCATTCCAACAACAACTAATGCATATATCATTGCTGACAAGGTTAAGTAAAAAGTGGACTTTTCTTTACTTTCATTTTTGTACTCCATAGAATCAATATTTGACAAACTAACAGCTTTATTAAAATCATCTTGAGTTATTCTGCCATTATCTAAAAGCTGCTTACAAGATTTTACATATACTTTTTTGAGCTGAATTTCAACTAACTTAAGCATCTCATCTTGAGATAAATTACTCAATGCAGATTCTTTAACCATTTCATAAGCAACATATGCCAACTTTTGCAATATACTTTCATGATATGTTTCAGGAATACTTGAACGAAGCAAATCAACATACTTATGGAAAGTCCATTCAGAAATAACTTGAGTAAGAACCTTTGCAGTTGCAGAGCTATCTATTGCTTCATCAGTAGAAAAAGCCTCATAGGCCATTGGGTTAGTGGATCATTATATTGTTTCTGAGAAGATTTTCCTTCATTAGAAATTGTTGTGTCTTTTACTTTTTCGGTATTTGTGTTCGCCGAAAAATGCTGAATACCCTGTATCAATCTTTTTCTCCTGATATATATAATTTGTTTAGCCAAAATATTAGCGAATTTTATTCGTTTATTAATAATAATTTGAAAATAATAAATTTTACCCTTTTTACTTAAATTTTTAAATATTGTTTACAAATAAAAAAATAAAGTATTTAACTAAATAGGTTGTGCTAAGTTAGAAAAAAATTTTTATGTTATTCTTATGGAAAAAAGGAGAGTAAAATGAAATTTTCTGGTATAGATATTGATGGGAATGAACTCGATTTTGATATAAAAGATTTTGAAGGACAAAGAATTGTGTTATATTTTTATCCGAAAGATAATACTTCCGGATGCACCCAAGAAGCTTGTGATTTCAGAGATAATATTAACCGAATAACAAAATATGCCACAGTTATCGGTGTTAGTCCTGATTCGATTAAAAGTCATAAATCTTTTAAGGAAAAACAAGGGTTAAATTTTATTTTGTTATCTGATCCGGATCATGTTTTAGCGGAAAAATACGGGGTTTGGAAAGAAAAATCAATGTATGGACGAAAATATATGGGAATAGAGCGTTCTACATTCGTTCTTGATAAGTCCGGTAATATTGAAAAAGAATGGCGGAAAGTTAAAGTCAAAGGACATGTTGACGAAGTTATTGAATATTTAGTCAAGTAATTTTGTTATCGCAGTTATTTGAAAATGGATGTTAAACTATTAAAAACCGTAAGATTTGAAAGATATTTGTTTGGAATTTTAATGGCCATATCAATGGTCTTACTCGCAGAAATAAGCGGCGAAAAAGAAATTATTTTTCCGGAAATTTGTGCATTAACAATTGGTGCCTGGATTTGTGAGCAGCAGCCTTGGGCAGTGAATAAACGCAGAATTTTTGCCCTAATGTCTGTTGCGGCTTTGTTTGGGGTTTTAATAGTTCGTTATTTCCCGCTTTCACTTATTGCTCAGGTGTGTATTTGTTTCGGGTTTTGCGGATTTATATTGACGGTTTTTAAAACAAATTTTGTTCCAATTATCTCTGCTTGTATTTTGCCCGTTTATCTAAGAACTACGAGTTTTATATATCCTATTGCTGTTATGGTTATGGCTGGGATTATTATTTTTGCACAGTGGGTTATGGAAAAAAGGCATCTCCGGCCTGTAAATAGGTTTGTACCTTGTGATTTTGACTTGAAACTGCAATTTATAAAGTGGTTAAAATTATTGGTAGTATTTGGGTTGATAGCGTTAATTCCATTTAAAACTCATCAGATATATTTTTTGGCTCCTCCATTAATAGTTATGTTCACAGAATTGTCGAACCCCCAAAGCCCTGCGAGGGAAAAACCTGCTTATATCGCCGGTTTAATGACATTTGGAGCTTTTGTTGGCAGTACTTTTAGATTGTTATTCAATATTTATTTACATATTCCTTTATCAATATGTACGGCATTATCTTGTATAGTTTTGTTTATAGCATTGAACAAGGTAAAAATAAATTTTCCACCGGCAGGAGCTGTCTTGTTAATTCCTATGATATTAGACAAGGAATTGTTATTGGCTTTTCCATTGGAAGTTTTGATTGGTTCTTTCGTATTAAGTTATATCGCAATGATTTTGTTTGCAGATAAAACATCTTCGATTAAAGCGAAGATATGATTTTTTAAGATTACCTTTATGTTGGATTTTAATTATTTGTATTTATGAAATCAATATTTACTAAGTGATAAAAAATAAAGGAGAATTTATAATTATGGAGAAAATGTTTTGTTTTCAATGCGAGCAAACTGCTCAGTCTAAGGGTTGTACTGTTCAAGGTGTGTGTGGAAAAACTTCTGACACGGCAAATTTACAGGATGAATTGACATCAAAGACGATTGAATTTGCAAACTGTGCACAGTTCAATGAATGCAATACAAAACTTATTATTAAAGCACTATTCACAACTATAACAAACGTAAATTTTGATGATGATTCAATAAAAAAGCTTATTAAAGAAATGTCTGACAAAATCTCTTGTGATATTAGTTTTGATATTAAATCAGTATGGGAATGCAATGAAGATATTAGAAGTTTAAAATCACTGATATTATTCGGTCTTAAGGGTATGGCTGCATACGCCTATCATGCAAAAATTTTAGGATTTAGTGACGAAGCTGTTGATAAATTTTTCTATGAAGCTTTGAAAGAAATTTCCAAAAATTCCTCTGCAGAAGAGCTTTTGTCTTTTGTTTTGAAAACGGGTGAAATAAATTTGAAATGCATGGAGCTTTTGGATAAAGCAAATACACAAACATATGGAAACCCCGTTGTTACAAAAGTTTCTACAAATATTGAACCAGGACCGTTTATTGTAGTTACAGGACATGATTTGCACGATTTGGCACATTTGCTTGAGCAGACAGAAGGTAAGGGTGTAAATGTTTATACACATGGAGAAATGTTGCCTTGTCATGCTTACCCGCAATTAAAGAAATATTCACATTTTAAAGGCAATTTTGGCACAGCTTGGCAAAACCAGCAAAAAGAATTTGCAAACCTTCCTGCACCTATTTTATTTACAACAAATTGTATAATGCCTGTAAAAGATAGTTATGCAGATAGAGTTTTTACAACTTCAATTGTCAGATTCCCCGGGGTTCAGCATATTGGCGAAGACAAAGATTTTACCCCTGTAATAAATAAGGCAATAGAACTTGGCGGATATAAAGAACTGACAAAAATGACAGGTATAAACGGAGGTGACATCTTAACTGTAGGATTTGCTCACAATACGGTTTTATCAATTGCAGACAAATTAATTGCTGCAATTAAATCGGGAAGTGTAAAACATATATTTTTGGTAGGCGGTTGTGATGGTGCAAAAGTTGGAAGAAATTATTATACGGAATTTGTAAAACAAACCCCGAAGGATTCTCTGATATTAACTCTTGCTTGTGGGAAATACAGATTTAACGATTTGGATTTGGGTGAAATAGACGGAATCCCGAGAATTTTAGACATGGGGCAATGTAATGATGCATATTCCGCAATAAAAGTTGCCACTGAACTTGCAAAAGCTTTCAACTGTTCAGTAAATGAACTACCTCTATCTTTTGTATTATCTTGGTATGAACAAAAAGCTGTATGTATTTTACTAACTTTGTTATATTTAGGGATTGAAAATATAATGCTTGGTCCTACACTTCCGGCTTTTGTATCACCTAATGTCTTGAATATTTTGGTTGAAAAGTTTAAAATAAAACCTGTTACTACACCGGAAAAAGACTTAAAGGAAATATTAGGATAATGTCAGAAGTTATAAACTTAAGAGATATAGAATACTTAGACACCATAAATAAAAAATTTATATTTGACAACGAGCAGAGTTCACTAACTCTGTTCGCTTTTAAAGCAGGTATGGAAAGAACTTTACACACAGATGAAAAAGATGAGGTTGCACAAATTATTGAAGGTGTCGCAGATGTTACTGTTGGAAAAGATGTACATAGATTGAAGGCAGGAGAAATGATTGTTATGCCGGCGAGGGTTCCGCATGGGTTGAAAGCATTGGAAGATACAAAAATGCTTCTGCTTCGTCCAAAGCATACGCACAATTAAAATCTATGCCTGCAAGGTATATTATGGTATTCAATATAAGTATTTGCTATTTTAGAAAAAAACGTAAATAATGAAAAAGTATGAAAATATTAAGAGGAGTTATTTATGTTTAAACAGATTTTTATATTATTGTTGGTACTAATAATTGGAGGTGCAAATATTTGTATGGCAAGCGATTGGGATAAAACATTTGTAAAAAGTGACAAGGTTGAAGTCAAAAAAGTAAACTTTAAAAACAGATACGGAATAACTCTGGTTGGAGATTTGTATACGCCTAAGAAAAAAACCTCGGAAAAAATGTCTGCAATTGCTGTAGCCGGTCCTTTCGGGGCAGTGAAAGAACAGTCTTCCGGTTTGTATGCTCAAACGATGGCAGAAAGAGGTTTTATTACTCTTGCATTTGACCCATCTTATACTGGAGAAAGCGGTGGAGAACCCAGAAATGTATCTTCTCCTGAAATTAATACGGAAGATTTTAGTGCGGCTATAGATTTTTTAAGTAATCAAGACGATGTAGATCCTGACAAAATAGGAATTATAGGAATTTGCGGTTTTGGCGGGTTTGGTTTAAATGCTGCGGCTATTGACACAAGAATAAAAGCAACTGTTGCCGTAACAATGTATGATATGACAAGAGTAACAGCAAGGGGATATTTTGATTCAGTGGATGAAAATGCTCGTTATGCATTAAAAGAATCTTTAAATAAACAAAGAACAGAAGATTTTAAAAACGGAACATTTGCAAAAGCTCCAGGTTTACCTGAAAAACTTTCAGGAGATGAACCTCAGTTTGTGAAAGATTACTACGGTTATTACAAGACCAAAAGAGGTTTTCACAAACGTTCAATAAACTCTAACGGAAACTGGAATACAACAGCGTCTTTGGCATTAATAAATATGCCGATACTGGCTTATAGTGATGAAATTCGAAGTGCAGTACTTGTAATCCATGGTGAAAAAGCTCATAGCAGATATTTTTCAGAAGATGCATTCAAAAAATTAAAAGGAGATAATAAAGAACTCTTAATTATAAAAGATGCAAATCACGTAGATTTGTACGACAATTTTGAAAAAATCCCATTTGATAAAATTGAGCAGTTTTTTAAAACGAATTTATAGGAGTTAAGATGATAAAAAAAATATTATTGAGCACATTGTTAGTTACAATGATAGTAATAGGAGGCAGTTTTGTTATGGCAGAAGAATTTCAACAGTCTTTTGCAAAAGGTGAAATAAACCCGTACAGCAAATTTTTTACAGGCAGGACTTACCTAAATATGCTTGTAACCCGTGATGATACATTTAATTCATCAATAGGTAACGTTACATTTGAACCTGGTGCCAGAACAAATTGGCATAAACATTCTGGCGGACAAATTTTGCTTGTAACCTCAGGAGAAGGCAGATATCAAGAAAAAGGTAAAGAAGTTCAAATCTTAAAAAAAGGTGATGTTGTGAAAATACCTCCAAATGTTGAACACTGGCATGGAGCATCTCCTAACAGCGAATTTTCGCACATTTCAATTGAGCCGAATTTACCAAACAATCAAACAACTTGGCTTGATGCTGTAAGTGATAAAGAATATAAATAGGTGCAGATATTAAAAAATAAATAAAAATTTTTAATTAATTATCTGCCATTTTTCAAGCATTCTGTTAAGTTTACCTGTTTTTTTGAGGTTATCCATTACATAATTGACCTGAGTCAGAAGTCTTTCTGACTCGGGTTCTTTTCTGAATACGACAGCATAGGGCTCTTTTGAATATCTTTTTTTAAGTATTTTTAGGGATTTGTCTTTCAAAAAGTAGCGTAAAAGTATCGAATCATCAGCAATCATCCCGTCTGCTTGGTTATTTTTTAAAGCTTTGTATGCATCATCGTAGTTTCTGAATCCTAAAATCGAAATTTCCGGAACATTCGAACGAATATTTCTTTCACTTGTGGAACCAAAAACTATTATAAGTTTTTTATTTTGAAAATCTCTCAAACCGGTTGCTTTGCTATTATTATTAACCATTATCGCTTGGCCGGCAACATAATACGGGATTGAAAAATCTAAGATTTGTTGTCTTTGTGGGGTTATTGACATTGTCGCAATAAGCATATCAACTTCACCTGAAGCAAGTTTCATTATGCGGTTAGACGCATTCACGATAACAAAATCCAATTTCTTGTCATCCCCGAGAATAGATTTGGCAATAGTTTTTGCAAGATCAATATCAAACCCTTGCAAATTTCCATTGTTATCTCTGTATCCAAAAGGAGCAGCATCTTCTCTCACACCGACAATAATTTTATCTCTTTTGTAAATTTCGGATAATACATCAGATTTAGGTTGTTTTTTTCCACACCCGCAGCATATCAAGCATAAAAATAAAATAATTAAAAAAATCTTTTTCATAATAAAAAATGATATCCAAATAAATGCTGAAAGTCAATTATAAAAAGGTTTGGCAATATTCAAATAGCCTGCGTGGATAACCGCTTTTGGCAATGTTTCTTATAACAAATGAAGTACATAATCTAGTATTAGTTTGTTTTTTAAAAAAAATTTTTTGGGTTTTTCGTAAAAAACCCGCAACACAAGGAGGTAAAAATGACTATTAAAAAACTTACTGTGGCAGCTGCAATTGCCGTTGGAATAGCAACGTGTTCCTTGAATCAAGCAATGGCGGCTTGTCCTTGCGAGACTCCGGAAACTCCGGCACCTTGCGCAGAACCTTTACCTGTTGTAACAGGTCCAGCTTGTCCATGTGAGACAGCAAAACCAAATACTTGCTCAAAATGCAAAAAAGCATTACCAGACTGTGATTGTCAAAAAGAAGATCCATGTGCACAACCATGTGATCCTTGTGAAACAGAAAAAAAATCAGACTGCGGATGTCCAGATGAAATAAGCTGTGACGATCCACCAGAACCAGCTTGTGCAGTTTGCCCTCAAACAGGTAAACCTGACAGAAAAGATATGAAACAAGTATATGGTTATCCAAATGCCATTTATGGTACAAATAACTATGTAGGACAACCTGCAAATTCAATATTCTCAACAGATACACCACTTGCAGGCACTCCAAGAACTCTTTCTTCTAACGTAAACGGAACAACTATTTCTTCTCAAGGTCAAGTAACAGGTGCTGCTACTCAAATGCCTTGTCTTAACGAAGCACCTACAAGACACAATGGTATTCCAATTGATAGAAATGAAAGATTAATGGACGGAAATAATTGTCCTATTGATTTCCAATCTTCAAACTCTATTGATGCAGTAAGAAAATCATTTGTTCCCTATGAAATTCCAAACCAAATGATGCAAACAACAGGTGCTGCCGCAAACTTAGGCGGATGCCAATTCCCAGACGTACCTAACGGTTTTTGGGCAGCATGTGATATTGATAAATTAGCTATAAATGACGTAGTAGTAGGTTACCCTGACGGATATTTCAAACCAAACAGACATATCTCTCGTGCAGAATTTGCAACAATGTTAGTAAAAGGTTTCAATCTTGATCAATGCGATATGCCAAGAGAAGGATTATTCAAAGACGTACCAAAAAGCAACTGGGCTAACGCTGCAATTGCAAAAGCTGTTGATGAAGACTTGTTAAAAGGTTACCCTGACGGAAACTTCAAACCAAACCACCCTGTAACAAGAGTAGAAGCTTTAACTACAATTGCAAAAGGGATGACTTGCGATATCGACCAATGCAAAGCTGATGAAATCTTAAGCAAATACGCAGACGGTGCATCTATTCCTAACTGGGCAAGAATTCCTGTTGCAAAATCTTTGGAAAACGGTGCTTTAAAAGATTCACCTAACCCAAATATGATTATGCCTAACAAAGAAGCAACTCGTGCAGAAGTAGCTTCAATGATGCAAACAGTTCGTGTAGCATTAGGCTACGATACAAACCCAAAAACTGCTAACAATATCTGCCCTGCTTGTCCTGTAAACAAAAATGCTTTTGTAGAACAAGAAGAAATTGTTAAAATTCCTACATTACAAGTTAAAATGATCGACCAATTAACAGCAAAATCATCTCACGTAGGTCAATACTTCAGAGCTAAAACTCTTGAAGATGTAACAATTAACGGTGTTACATATCCTTGCGGATCTACAGTAACAGGTCAAGTTGTTGAAGTAATAAGACCTTCAGGCTGTGATAAAGGTGCTTTAAAATTGTCATTCACTGAAATTAAAAACGGTGATTGCAAAACTAAATTACCAAAACAAATTTTACAAGCACAAGTAAACAAATCAAAACAAGTAAACCCAGTAGCAAGATTAGTTGAAATGCCATTCACATTAGCAGGTTCAATGATTGGTATTGTAGGTAGAACTGCAGGCGGTATCTTGACTAACGTTGGTAACGCTGCTGAAAATATCTCTAATGATGCAGGTTACATGCTAGGTCACGCATTCCAAGGACAATTTGGTGCAGCTGCTCGTAACTTAGGTGATGGTCTATGGGAAACAGTTAAAGCTCCTGTTGATGTAACAAGAACTGCCCTATCTGGTACAATGGGCTTATTCCAAACTACAGGCGACGAATTTGCTTACCTTGTTGACCCACGCGGATACAAAATCTCCGCTGTAAATCCAAGAGAACACATTACTATTGCATTCGGTTGTTCAGAATAACGTGAGCTTGAAAGACAAACTTGAAAAATTTTATTAATAAAAATAAAGTTTAAAAGTACAACTCTTTTATAGCAAGCGTCTAAGAAACAAACAGTAATTAATTTATTCGAAGCCTGAGAGAACTGATATCTAAAAATAAGATGTCAGTTCTCTTTTTAAAATTTTATATTTTTTCAAAATTGAGTAATTTAAATCCGCGTTTTTTCTTTTCAAGTTCAACGTCCGGAAGTTCGTAACATTTTACGCATCTTGCCTCATAAGTTTCATCTCCACCTATCATAATGAGAGGTGAATTCTTATCAGCAGGTTTTCCATCAATCAACCTTTGAGTACGCGTAGCATTTTCGCAGCCGCACTTCATACAAACAGCATGCAACTTATCAACTTTTGTTGCTATACACATCAATTCCGGCATGCTCCCAAAAGGTTCTGCTTTAAAATCAAGCTCCAAACCTGTTCCGATTACTTTTTTGCCCTCTTCCATCAGTTTGGTAATAACTTTTACAATGTTACTGTCAAAAAATTGTAATTCATCTATTGCAATAACTTCATCTTCCGGTTTTACAACACTCATAATCTGTATTGAATGTTTAACCTTTATAGCATCAAGCCATAATCCGTTTCTTGATTCTATATAGTCACCTTTTGCTCTTGTATCTATGTCAGGTGAGATTACTTTAACCTTTTTTTTAGCAATAATTGAGCGTCTGATTCTGCGTAAAAGCTCTTCTGTTTTCCCGCAGCTCATTGGGCCTGTGATTAATTCAAAACTATACCCGTACATCCACATATCTCCTTACAGGAAAATTATACATCTTTCAAAAAATATTTAAAAGTAAATTAATGTAAAATTTTATCCCGCAACTTTTTTAGGCCTGCCCCGTAAAAGTATCTCAACTGTTCCGGGAAGTTGTCTTCAATATCAATAAGGTACATGCTAAAAACGCTAAAAGCCTTTATTAAAAATACAATTTCAATATTTTTAGTCCAAGTTACTTGAGGTTGAATATTTCTTATGGATTTTGTTATTCCGAAAATCCCCTCAACATTATCAGCCGTCATAAAGATGAACTTGTCATTTTTGTAATGATCAAGCATTGAAATTCCACTATGCTCAAAGACTGTACCAAAATTACAAACAAAATTATCATATTTCACGATTTTAACATCAAGGCCTCTATTGTATGCGTCTAACAGATGAGGTTCCAGATATTTAAAATCGTTTGCCCATAATGCTATAAAAATATTGTTATTTGCGTTTTTTATAATTTCCGTTAATTTATCGTAAATTTTTGTGCTGCCAAAAATTGTCAAAACAGGTTCTGTATAGCTGTCTTCTTTTAAATCAGGAAGTTTTTTTTCAAGAAAATTTATTGTCGAATCAATTTTTCGTTTGTATCGTTTGGTTAATTCTTTTGGTTTAATCGGGGTGTATGTTATTGGTTTTTGAGTTGATGCAATAACGATATGCATTGATTCTAAGGCTTTTAAAGTGTCATAAGTTCTTGATTGGGGTATGTTTGCGAGTTTGCTTATTTCGTAACCGGTTGACGGAAATTTTTTTAAAAGAGCAACATAAACCTTTGATTGATACTCATTAAGCCCTAATTCTTTTAATTTTTCAATAATCTCATCCATAAAACGAGTTTAACGGATTTTTTAATTTTGGGCAAGTTAAGTACAAAATTTATAAAAATTATGCTCTCGGGTGAGTGGCATTATAAACTTCTTTTAAATGTTGAGTTGATACGTGAGTATAAATTTGCGTATTAGAAATACTTGCATGTCCCAATAACTCTTGTACTACCCTTAAGTCTGCACCGTTTTCAATTAAGTGTGTTGCAAAACTGTGACGAAAAACGTGTGGAGTTACATGTTTTGGTAAATTAATTTTTTCAACAACTTCGTTTATAACATTCCTTATAGTCTTTGTTTGAAGACGATAACCGGTATTGTTTATAAAAACAGGGGAATCTTCATCTTGCAAAGGTACCGGAAACCCTTTTGGAATAAGAGCTCTTGCACTTTCAATATAGCGTTCGAGATAATTTTTAGCTCTGTCTGTAATAAGTATTATTCGTTCCTTTGAGCCCTTTCCAAAAACTCTTATCTCATTATTTTCTAAGTTTAAATCCCCAAAGTTCAGCCCCGAAAGTTCGGAAATACGCATTCCGCTTGCCCATAAAAGCTCCAATATAGTTCGGTTTCTGTATCCTGCAGGAGTTTCAATCTTTGTGTTATTCAAAATCTGTTCCACTTCATCAGGGGTTAAAAATTTAGGTAATGATTTTGGACGCTTTGGATTTGTCAGGCTCATTGCAGGGTTTGATTCAACCTTTCTTTCACGGTACAGGTATTTATAAAAAGTTCTCAATGAAGCTATTTTTCTGGCAAGTGTGGTTTTTTTGTAATTGAATTTTTGTATAAAATGCAAATACTCCCTAATTTTTGGAAGATCAATATCTTCACAAGAGGTTTCATCCATCCAGACAAGAAAACTTAAAATGTCCGAACAATAGGCTTTTGCAGTGTGTTTTGAAAAATTCTTTTCTGCAATGATGTATGATTTAAAATCTTCTAAATCCTGTTTTGAAGTTGCGTTAATCCCCATTTTTCTACACCGTTTACATTATTGCTTTTTTACGGATACTATTATACAATATTTTTATAATAATTAAAATAGTCAATTTATAATCGGTTGCAGGAGAAAACATGAATTATAAAAAATTATTGATATCATCAATTGTCGTTATGGCTGCTTTATCCTCACAGGTTTTTGCAAAAGAACTTCAGGCTCAAGTACAAAAAAATACTGCAAATTCAGTTAAACAAACTTCTGTTGCACCTTCTCAGTCAGCAACACAAGTTTATCCGGAAATTGCAAGACTTATCGAATATAATCATTGCACTGAAGCTGATCAGAAAATTCGTGAATTGCTCAATTTAAAACCAAATGATGTTAATTTGTTGGCCTTAAGAACAGTTTCAATGGCAAAACAACATAAATTGGATCCTGCACAAAAAGAACTTGATAAACTGTTGAAACAGTATCCTAAAAATCCGACTTTGCACTATGCTCAAGGTTTGGTTTATTTACAGAGAACTACATCTTCGGATGTTGACTATATCAAGAACACAAAAGAACTTATAAATTCATCACTAAGAGAATTTGTGGCAGCGGTTAATTTAAATCCTAAATATTACGAAGCATACAACGCAATGGGTGTTGCTACTTTAAAATTAGGTAATACTAACGATGCTATGGATTTATTTAATACAGCAATAAAAATTAATTCATCATTTGCAACAGCTTACGATAACATAGGTGTTGTTGAAATGATGAATGGAAATTTAGATTCTGCAGAGAATTATTTTAATAAGGCAATGAAATATAATTCCCATAACCCTACAGCTTGGTATCATATGGCTCAGGTAGAAACTCGCAGAGGAAATTATTCAAAAGCATTAACATGGGTTAACCACTCAGTGCATGTTAATCCAAATTCTTCTCCTGCTTTAACTTTACAGGGTGAATTATATTTGAAACAAGGCAATCAGGCAGCAGCTATAAATTCTTTCAGAAAAGCTCAAATTGTAAAACCTGAAAATGCAAGACCTTATTTGAATTTAGCAACGATTTATGAAAATCGTGCGGATGAAGAATTTGCTATGGAGCAGTTAAAGACTGCTATTGCAATTAATCCTGGATATAATGAAGGACGTTTAAAGATTGCAAATATGGCTCTTCATATCAAGAAATATGATCAGGCTCTCGATTATTATTCAAAACTCGTTGGTGATGCAGAATATAATGATGATGCTATAATCGGACTTGCTAATACTTACTATGAAATGGCTAAGGAAAGAGGAGCAAACGAAGGTATAGCAACTAATAAAGAAGTTTATCTTGCATACGATTATGTTAACAAAGCAATTGAACAGTGCCCTGATGATTTGAAGTTGCATCTTGCAAAATTAAAACTTGCAAGATTGGTTCACCAGGCACCTTTAGCTAAAGATAGTCTTAATTATATTATTCAAGCTGCGGGTAACAACCTTATGGACAGTGTAATTAAGGGTGAAGCTTACCTTGCTATGGGCAGAGAAAAAGATGCTGTTTATACATTTGAAAATGCAATTAATTTCTCAACTTCAGTAGACGATGATTTGTATCTTGCAGAAATTCTTGTACATAATAAGCAATTTAGAACGGCAAGACAGGCATTGCAAAAGGCATTAATGAAAGACCCAGATAACGTTATTGCTAAAAACGGAATAGGTTATATTAATCTTTGTGAGATCAAATCAAATGAATTCTTTGATATTGCACAAAGACAATATCAGGAAAAGAATTATGCATCGGCAATTGAATACTGTAACCGTGCTATAGATTTTTATCATAACAGTTCACAGATAGCAAAATTGAAGGCTATGTCTTATGAAAAAGAATTAAACTATAGAGGTGCGGTAAAATATTATCAGCAATACTTGGCAATGAACCCGAATGCAGCTGATAAAGTTGATGTACAAAAGAAAATAGAAAAATATAAAGTAAAAGCCAAATAATTAAACCACTAACCGGGATATGAAAAAATTCGATATAAGGAAAACATTTGAAATATTTCTGAGAGAGCCCATCAGCGTATTAACTGAGGGGCTGTTTCAGCTTGTAAGTATTGAAAATAATATTTTTAATAAAAAGCCTTATGTAAACGTGGATTTTGTAAATAAGAAAACTCAAATCACAGTTGTTAACAGTGAAAAAATGTACAATTTGTTCCAGAAAATTTTGTTTAAGAAGAAGCTAGAAGAACAGAAGGAAAAAATCTTAAATACAAAATAACTTAAATATCGAAGAAAATTTCGTGTTCCCCGACATTTGTCATTTTACATTGATTAGGATTTTTTGTATCAAATTGAAAAATATTTGCGGTTGAAAACCCGGCAGGTCTGTTTTGTCTTTGATAGGGAATAATTTGTTCTTCATAATTATGTTTGAAAAATTTGTCAAAAACAGTTCTTATTTTGCTGAAGAGATTGTTGACGCAAGGCTTTAATCCTTCTTCACTCATATATCCCGGAACATTGTAGAAAACCTTTGCTTTATATTTTTTGTCAAAATACGCACCGTATGTTTTAAGTTGTTTTTCCATTGTTTTTATTTGTTCTACCTGTGAAAACTCAGAAGGGCCGTAATGTGAAAGCATTACAATAGGATATCCGTCTTTATTTCTGGATATCAAAGCCACTGAATTGCAGCTTGCCAATCCGTCAGTGAAGATGGTATTAACTCCATCAGGCAATATTTGTGCTGTTTTACATTCATTCATCCCGACATAAATAACACCTTCAGGATTATCAAACTTCATTTTATGCAAAACCATTTCGGGCATTTTCATAATATTTTCTCTGGTTTTGACTATAGATTTTGTTAGAGGAGGAATGTTTGGTCTTGTTAAATTTAAAATGCTCATAATTTTTCCCTTTGTCTACAGAAAATAAAATTAAAAATATAAAAAATTGCCTAAATTTTAAAAATTTGTTTTACAAAGTTTACAAATTAAATCTCAGAAATTTTATGTTACTATAAATTTATGACTAAATATATGCAGGCAAAATTTTTAATAAGTGCAGAAAAACTCTCTCAGTGTCCGAATTATACACTGCCTGAATACCCGCTTTTAGGTCGTTCGAATGTCGGGAAGTCTTCTTTTATCAATGCACTTGCCAATCAAAAAAAGTTAGCAAAAACCTCGAATACTCCTGGTAAAACAAGACTGATAAATTTCTTTCAATTTTCAGATAAATTCATGATAGCAGATTTGCCGGGTTACGGTTATGCAAAGGTCTCTAAAGAAGCCCAAGATAAATGGCAGAAGTATTTGGAAGAATATCTTTTGAAAAGAGAACAAATATCATCTTTGATACAGTTAATTGATGGCAGACATGAAATTCAAAAAAATGATTATCAAATGAGAGAATGGGTTGAAGCTTATAATTTACCTATTTTTACCATTGTGACAAAAATGGATTATGTCCCAAAATCTAAAACATTAAATGTAATCAAATATGTAGAAAAAGAATTTGGCGGAACTGTTTTACCCTTTAGTGCCGAAGATCATAGGTACAATGAAAAAATATTTGAACATATATTGGGAAACTAAAAATTCTTATTTTGAAATAATTTCCACTAAATAGAGGATTAAACCTTATTAACGTTAAGTTAAAATGTAAATGGGTTAAGTAATATCTTTTAGGAGTGGCTTTTATGGAGGAAATTTTTTATCCGCAAAATAACGGTGAGATTTCAAGTTCTATTACTCAAAGCTGGACTGAACAGGCTATGGAATGCTATTCCATAAAGTGTGATTGTACAAAATGTTCATTAAAAAACGGAAACTATTCCTTTAAATGTCAGATGCCGAAGGTTATTGATATTCTAATCGGCTCTGTTGGAAAACCGCATACCAACCCCGCATAATGTATGGCTCCTTTTATTTGAAGACCAAATGTAATTCTCAGACGGATTTTTTTTAATCCGTCTTATTTTTCGCAAAAAAAACGCCGATTTTCGGCCGGCGTAAATGTATATATATGTATTGTTATGAAATTTTACTATCCCAAATCTCGGTAGCTGTTCTTCTTAACAGTAGGTTTTATTTTGAAAAACCATTGTTGTAAAAATTTACAAGTTTTGCAAGATGCCATTCTTTTGCATCGAGTTCATCTATTTTATTTTTAATGTCTTCAAGCTCTGCAAGTAAAGTTGTTAAATCCTTACGTTGTGGAGTTTGTGGGACAAAATGTTCCTCATCTTCGCACCACGAAATAGGAAAACAATTGTTTTCAAAAAGTTCTTTGCTATTCATTGCACACTCCTTTTTTAATAGGGAATTAGTGACATGTAGTTTTTAAATTTAAACATTCTTCTTTTGATATTGAGTGATAAAAGAATGAATCATATCAACCAAATCAAAGTTTCCGTATTTAAACGCATAGGGTTTATTTGAATATTCGCTGTCAGTTATTCTTTGCAGCTCTCTAACTTGTTGATAATCAAGTGAATTAAAATCAAAACTTGTCATTTCACCATAATCTACCATCAAATCTTCAACATCTGTAAAGTTTTTGTCTTCCATGAGTACACACTCCTTATAAATCTATCAACAAATTCTTTATCGGAATTTTTTTTGCAAACTTTAAATATTTTGATTGTTTCGTTACATATTTTTACAAATCATTCATTTAGAGGTTTGACTTTTTAATCAAAATCATTAACATAGAACCAGAGAGGTAGAATTTGAGGGCGTAGTATGGCTAATAATAATCTTCTTGCCGGAGTTTATGCCGGATTAACAAATACATATTCTTATCTTGCATCACAATATCCAAACGGTTTGACTTTGGAAAATTTAACTGAAGCAAGAACAAATACTTCAAATTTGGGTGCTTTAAATCAAACTTTTGCATCGTATTTGCAAAACAATTTTGCATCTATTGACAATGATGGTGATGGGGTTATAACTTCTGATGAAATGAGTAATCTCTCAAACAGAATATCAACCCAGGGCTTGACAAGAGCTGAACTTACACAACTTTATGCATCGGGTTGTTCGGGGCTTTCTGAAAGTACAATGTCAAAAATTCTTGAACATTTCGATGAAATGGATACTAACCATGACGGAAGAATTACAAGTGCAGAGATTTCAGCTTACGATGTTAATTGTGCAAGAATGGAAGTCGAGGATGAATTTAACAATCGTCGTGCTACTGACATGTCTGTTTTTTATGGTGATAGTTCGTCTTCTTCATCTGACACGTACAGTTTGTTAAGCTATAAGTATAAATCAAATAATGATTAACTAAACACACACTTTAACTTAGTAACGTTTTGGAAAGGAAATGACTCCCAAAAAGGAGTCATTTATTTTATTGTTTAATAACAAATTATATTTATTTTTGTCCGTTAAAAGCTTGCAAGCCTAGGTATTTTGCCGCAGAACCAAGCTTTTGTTCAATTCTTAGCAGCTGGTTATATTTCGCCATTCTGTCAGAACGAGATGCGGAACCTGTTTTTATTTGTCCGCTATTTACGGCAACTGCAAGATCCGCAATAAATGTGTCTTCAGTTTCTCCGGAGCGGTGAGAAATTATTGTTGTATATCCTGCTGCATGTGCCATTGAAATTGCATCAAGTGTTTCGGATAGTGTTCCTATTTGATTTACTTTTATCAAAATAGAATTTGCAACATTACGCTTAATTCCATCTGCCAAACGTCTTGTATTAGTTACAAAAAGGTCATCTCCAACAAGTTGACAATGACCACCAAGTCTTTGAGTAAGCATTTCCCAGCCTTCCCAATCCTGTTCTGCCATGCCATCTTCAATTGAAATAATCGGATATTTCTTTACCCACTCATCTAAGAAATCTGTCATTTCTTTATTATCAAAAGATTTTCCTTCTCCTTTGAGGTTATATTTCCCGTTTTCATAAAACTCTGATGATGCCACATCCAAGCAAATTTTAATCTGATTTGTGTTGTAACCTGCCTTTTCTATGGCTTCAAGAATGACTTCAATACCTTCTGCGTTGGAGCCTAAATTTGGTGCAAATCCGCCTTCATCACCCACTGATGTTGTCATACCTTTGTTTTTCAAAACACCTTTTAATGTGTGGAAAACATTACATCCCATCTCTATTGCGTGTGAAAAATTTTCAGCACCTACAGGAGCTATCATAAATTCTTGAAAATCAATGTTATTATCTGCATGAGCTCCGCCATTTATAATATTCATCATCGGCACAGGTAATGTGAGAGCATTTATGCCGCCTAAGTATCTGTATAAAGCCATTCCGTAAGCTTTTGCAGCAGCTTTAGCAACAGCAAGCGACACCCCTAAAATAGCATTTGCTCCTAGTTTTGATTTATTTTCAGTACCGTCCATATCAATCATGAATGTATCAATTTCTTTTTGATGAGAAGCTTTTTCCCCGATAAGTTCAGGAGCAATAATGTTATTAACATTGTCAACAGCTTTTTGAACACTTTTGCCCATATATTTGGATTTGTCACCATCTCTAAGTTCCAACGCTTCAAAAATTCCGGTTGATGCCCCCGATGGGACAGCCGCTCTGCCCTTAACTCCGTTTGTAAGTTTAACATCAACTTCTACCGTCGGATTTCCGCGGGAATCTAAAATTTGTCTTGCATAAACGTCTTCAATATAGGTTGACATAGCTTTCTCCTTTACCATTAGTACCCTGTTTCTAGCAATTCTTTCATAAACTTTTTAACTTTGCAAGTGGTTATATGGTGAAAACAAATAATTAGAAAATATTGAGAATAATCTTTTAAGTTATTTTTTAATTGTTTGTTAAATAGCTGTGAATTTTATTTTTAACTTTGTATATAACATGTTTAATACTTCCAAAATATCCGAAAAACATTATTGCAGAAGCACTAATCCAAGCAATTGGACCTGCATAAAATATCCCGATATAACCAAATTTTATTGCAAGGAAAACAGCCGCAAAGATTCTCATAACAAGTTCTGCTATGCAAGCCAATAATGGGAAAATGGTTTCCCCCATACCTTGCAGGGCATTCCTGTAAATGAAGATTTGTCCCAGAAAGAAGTAAAATATAGTGCTTATTAAAAGATATTTATGTGCAATATCAATAACCTCTTTTACTTTTGTTCCGATAAAAGCTTCAATAATATCCGTACCCCATATTCTCATGATAAAAGCCATTAAAATGCTTATAATTATATTAATTGTAGAAGTTTTTATAACACCTAATCTAATCCTTTTGAATTTTCTTGCACCGAAGTTTTGAGCAACATAAGCCGCCAAAGCAACCCCGAAAGACATCATAGGCATTGTCGCAATTTGTTCAATTCTTAATGCTGCGGTGAAAGCTGCAATTACGTTGGATCCAAAAGAATTACATACACTTTGTATTACAAGGACGCTTAATCCTATTATAGAAAATTGGATTGCCATAGGTACTCCAACCTGTAAATGTTCATAAACAGAATTATAAAAATCTTTGTCAAATTTTATATACCATTCATTTCTTCTTATGTGTAGTATTGGAAACTTGTATTTAATAAAGAACAAACAAAGTATAACAGACACAGCTTGTGATAAAATTACGGCAATGGCTGAGCCCGGAACTCCAAGATGAAAAATTTGTATAAAAACTAGTGCAAGTATAATATTTATTAAAGACGCAACAATTAGAAAATACAAAGGTGTTTTGCTATCTCCAAGTGCCCTAATGATACTGGATAACATATTATACATTGTAGTTACAATCAAGCCAATTATAATAATTTCAACGTACCAAAAAGCATTTTGATAAATGTTATCAGGAACATTCATTAAGTGCAAAATAGGGTTAATCAATACACTGCAAACAACTGAAAAAATTAGTGTAACAACCGTACTCAATATAGTTGAAACAATGAAAGAGTTTTTGACCCCCTGAATATCCTTTGCCCCATATCTTTGTCCTGTAATTACAGCAAACCCGTTTGTCAAACCGACAATAATGAATGTAATTAGAAAAAATAAAGGAGCTACTGCCCCGACAGCAGCAAACGATTCAACCCCTAAAGTCCTTCCGACGATTACCAAATCTGCTATATTATACAATTGTTGGAAGATGTTTCCGATTAATAAAGGTACGGAAAATACAAGAATATGCTTTAAGGGGTCTCCTTTTGTCATGTCGGTAATCATAAAAAATACCCTTTATCAAAATAACTCTCCAGAATTATTATAACTAAAAATCATTTCCAAATTCAACAAAAAATAAAAAAGGCTTGAAATTTAAAATTTTTTATGAGAACATGGGGCTTGTCGGTTGGCAATGTTTCTGATTGACCGATTTATAAAGTAAATAATATGGCAAGGTAGCTCAGTTGGTGAGAGCGCACGGCTCATACCCGTGAGGTCGAGAGTTCGAATCTCTCCCTTGCTATTTTTATTTATTAAGTATAGTAAGACTTTTGGATTTAATACTATTGTAAAAGAACACATGGTTTGATTATTTGTTACAGATGGTTTGTGTAATGTATTAGAGACTTTTGAATGGCAGTCAATATAAACTAACCGCCCACACTGTCGCCCATAGAGGTGATTTTTTAGTGTTGAGATTTGTGGGGCAATTTTTGCACTTTTGTCTCCATTCTTGCACTCTTTTGCACCAAGTTTCAAAATTTTTTATTTCAAATCGCCCAAACACCCCACCACATCAACCTCTCTCCGAGTGCAAAACAGTTCAAGAAAGTGCAAAAATAATTTGTCTCACAAATTAAGATGTGTCGAAATGTCTCTGAGATTGAGACTTAGGACTTGATATTTCCCTCAACAAGAGCGATTAATGTGTGTGTAAGGATTTTTAAATATGACATACGTACCAGAAAAAGCAAAGCAAATCGCACTTGCAAGGCTCGATTTAGTCCACAAATGGCTTGAGTTTCGCCGAAAATCGAATATCAAAATCCAAGCCGATTATGATTTTGTTAAATTGCACAACACGACGGATTCGCATTTGCGTCAGGTTTTGGGCAAAGTCTCCCGTGGTTCGCTTCATCGTTGGAACGCAATGATTGACGGTTCCGAAGACTACGAAAAACTTCTCCCACAATACAGATATTCCAAAATCGGTGAGTTCAGAACCTCTTTGACTGACGAAGAAATAAAAATCTTTATGAGCCTGCTTTTGCACCCAAATCGTATTTCTATCGGCAAAGCCACCACCCTCACTAAATACAAATTGAAAGAGCAGGGACAGGATTTTATCCCTGCCGATGCGACGTTTCGCCGGTACGCAAAATGGTTTAAGGCGAACAATTACGACAAATGGGTGCTTGCCAGAAACGGCGAAAAAGCCTTGTCCGATAAGGTTGAGCCTTATATCAAACGCGACGCAAGCTTGCTCAAAGTCGGCGATATTCTTGTAGCTGATGGGCATAAATTGGCGTTTCAGGTGATAAACCCGTTTACAGGTAAGCCAAGTCGTGCGACTTTAGTCGGCTTTTTGGATTGGAAATCGACTGCACTTGTAGGTTATGAGATTATGCTTGAAGAAAACACACAGTGCATCGCATCCGCCCTTCGAAACGCAATAATAAACCTCGATATGGTGCCGAAAATCATTTATCAGGATAACGGCAGAGCTTTTAGGGCGAAATATTTCACCAAAGACAAGGGTTTTAACGAACTTGGGTTTCAAGGCCTTTATTCAAAACTTGGGATTGAAACGGTTTTCGCCCGACCTTATAATGCCAGAGCAAAAGTCATCGAGCGATTTTTCAAAGAATTTCAAGAAGGCTTTGAAAAGCTTATGCAAAGCTACGTCGGAAGCAATATTGCAAACAAACCGGCTTACCTGATGCGAAACGAAAAACTGCATTCTGCTTGGCACAACGATTATGTGCCGACCATAGAAGAAACAATAAAAATGATTGATATGTGGCTGAACTTCAAAAACTCCCAAACCTGCCCCAATGCCCCAAACAAAACAATCGCAGAGGTTTTGGATGATAGAAAACGCCAAAATATAAACCCTGACACCCTTGACGATTTGATGCTTGCGACCGAGGTTAAAACAATTCAGCGAAACGGAGTCAGGTTTTTGGGTTGCGACTATTTTGACGAACGACTTTACGGGTTCAAAAACAAAGTGCTAATCAAATACAATCTCTTTGACCTCACAAAAATCAAAGTTTTTACCCCGAAAGGTGAATTTTTATGTACCGCTGAGCGTGTAACCGAAACCCACCCGATGGCGAAATTATTGGGCGATGTCAAAGACTACGAGGACTACAAGCAAAAAATCGTTCGGCAAAAACAACTCAAAAAGAAAACCGTAAATGCAGTCAAAAACTACTTTTCGACCGAAGAAATAAAATATCTTGAAACTAAAATGGATGAAGAAATTTCACCACCTGTTCAAACCTCGTTCAAAGAGAGTTCAAAAGCCGTTCAAACTATTTTTAAAAACAACTCACAAAAATATGAATACTTAATCAAACATGATCCAAACAACCCTTGGATTGCAGAATTTAAACAGACAAAGGAGTATAGGCTACTTTATGAATAAGACTTTTGTAAGGACGAACAACGTCAAAAATTTTATCGGACTTGTGGAAAATCTGGTCAACAAACCCAAAAACATTCCTAAAATGGGACTTGTGTATGGCGAACCGGGACTCGGCAAAACTCAAACTGCTCTGTGGCTTGCGTGCAAGTATGATGGAATTTATCTTAGAGCTTCAAATCTAATGACGGGTAGATGGCTGCTTGACGGGCTGATAAAAGAAATGGACGAGTTGCCGAGATATTTGACCTCGGACAACTTCAAACTTGTAGTTAAAAAACTCAAAGCCAACCCTAAAGTGATTTTTATTGATGAAATCGACTACTTGATGAACAATTTTAAAACTGTCGAAATCCTTAGGGATTTACACGACGAGACAGATTGTCCAATTATTATGATTGGAATGGGTTTGGCACACAGGAAACTCGAACGATACAAGCACCTTTATGACAGGTTTTCTGAGGTTTTGAAATTTGAAACTTTTGGTGTAAATGATACCACTCAGATTGTAAACGAACTTTCACAAGTGCCAATTTCTGCCGATGCGATTGAATATATCCACCAAAAATACAACCGCTTCAGGCAAATTGTTCAACTTATAAACAAACTTGAAACCTTAGCTAAAGAAAACAACTTGACAGAAATAAACTCGGAGGTGATTAGACAAATTATATGAACATCGAAAAATTAGCAAAATATTTAAAAGAATTTACCCTTGATGAAATTGAGATGATTGCCGAATGCGACGTTGGGTTGGAACTTGAAAAACTTATTGCTGACGGTAAATTATCACTCGAAACCGGAATTTACAAATATCAATATTTTGAAAATAAGGTCGAGTTTGCCGTTTTTACAAGTTCTGAAGCCGAAAATAAAAACATGACTTTTAAAACTGTTTCAGAAATCTTTATGAAAGACTATGCTGCGAACTTCTGTAAACCCAATACAATAAAAACTTACACCTCGATTTTGAGAACAAATGTAATCCCGATTTTAGGAAACAAAAAAGTCCGAGAGATTTGCACCGAGGACATTAAAAGGTTTTACACGATTTGCAAACGGCGCGGAATGGGCGAAAGACGATTAAAAAATTCGCTCGCACTCTTGAACCAGATTTTAAAATACTGTAAACGTGAAAAACTTGCAAAGACCGACTGCGACTTTCAAGTGCGACGACTGACAGACAAAAACAAATTTAGTATTAACAGAATAATCTTTGAGGAGAATATATAAATGGCAAAATTTAATAAATTAAAACAGGCTCAAAAGCTTTATGTGCAAGAAAATAAAACACTTGGCGAAATTGGAATAGAACTTGATTTGTCCCGCAGGACTTTGTTTTATTGGAAAAAGAAATACGACTGGAACAAACGGAAGTTTGAATACGAGTACGAAAAAGACGCGTTCAGCCAAGAATTGCTTGAACTTGCAAGGAAAATGATGCGAAAATTGAACAACGATTTGGATAAAAATTCGCACACAAACCAATCCGAAATTTATTCATTCATGAACATCCTAAAAAACATCCCTCTGCTCAAAGAATACGAGGCTTCTATTGCTCCATCCAAACCAAAACAACAAAACTTTCTCACCCCCGAACAAGTCCGCAAAATCGAAAGAGAAGTCTTGGGGATGGAGTAATACGACACTCTTTTTTATGCTACTATCATAAAAAAGAGGTTTGTTATGAATATTCATAGAAAAATGTGTATAAGTTTAAGTGTAATATTTTTTCTTTCCATAATTGTGTTTTATATTGTTCGTTCAGCACATCCTACGATATCCAATATTTTAATTGCCATTCTGACCGGTGCTTTTTTGGCAATTTATACTGCATTCGTTAATTATTTGCATGAACGCGAAGAATTTTTCAATAATTTATTTTTTACAGGTATTTTTGTAGATTTAAATTTTGAACAGATAAAACAACTAATTGCTAATCTTAACGGAAACTCTAACTTAAAATATGCAACAAAAGCTGTTGAAAATTACGCAAATACAATTAACAATATAATTATGAATGTCAATTTTACGCGATATGCGCCTTTCTTAAAAAACTCAAAAGAAGCAAAAATGGTTGAGCAAATTCAATCCATATATAATTTAGTACAAAAATCAATTATAATAGCATCAAGCTATATGGAATGTTCCAGTTTGAAAGCAGAAATGTTGGCATTAAAAATACATTCTAAAATCCATCCTTGTACTTCTTGCAATATTCCCGTGGGGCAGAGGCCTATTGCATCACAGTGCAGTGCTTATATCGAATACGAAAAAACCGTCAAGGAATTAGATGAGCAATTTAAACAACAAAATAATGTAACAGTAAATTGGATAAATGCCATATTTCAAAATACAACAAATTTGCAAGCTGAATATCTTGATATTATGAAATGCTTGCATTGCAAAACCAAAAATAAAACGAAATGGGAAGAAACAATAAAAGCAAATAAAGAGCATGTTGCTAAATCAATGCAAAGTTACGTTGAAAATTCTATTAACAGACAAGAATATTAATGAGATGTCAAAATTTAAAATTTATAGGTGGAGTTTCTTCTAAAGTTTCTCTGGTAAGTTCTATTCTTCAGAATCATTAACGTCTTCCATCGGCACTATTTCATCAAGTTCGATATGATAACGCTTTCCTTTTGCATCAACACAGGTTGCAAACCAAATGCTTCCATCTGCAAATTCGTTTTTCCAAGTTTTGATTAGCAATCCAATTTCATTTGTTTGGCGGTTTAAAATTTTTGTTCCGAATAATAAGTCTAATTTTTTAGTCATATTATGTTCCTTTCAAGCTACACAATTAATCGCTCTTTTGACAAGAAACATCAACTGTATTTGTCTCAAATCGTATCATTTCGACACAAATATTTTTTGAACACCTTTTGAACAGCATTTGAATAAGATTTAAATGTTGTTTATTTTCAAGTTCTTTTTCGTGGTCAATGAAGAACGCATTCAATAAATCTGCATCGTATCTCAAATGCTTTACTACCGGTGCAAGATTGTAGCATTCTTCAATTTCCGGTTGGCTTGCAACAAAATAATCTATAACAACGACTGTGTTATAAACATTTTCTGCCCATTTGCTTAATTGCTTAAATTCTTTTTGTGTAATGTTTAATCCGATTTTTTCCATCTACGACCTCCTTTTCTTTTCAGGTGTCGTATTCATCACTCGAAGTTAAAATTAAATCAAGTCTTATGGTTATTCAATATCAAATCCACCATCTAATATAAAACGTTTGAGTAATTCGTTTGCTTTTACGTTTATCATTAACGGGGATAATTCTTTGCCTTCTGATTTTTTGAAAAATTCCTTTGCAATATCAATATTAATGGATTGTTTTAAATCATTAAACCTTCCATATGAATTCAAGTTTGATTCATTAAGACCAGCATCCATCATTCCTCTTAATTTGGATTCGTCAAGACCAAGGGCGGTTGCCATTTTATGTATCCTATCATTTTTTGCATTTGACATATATTCATTTACATAATCTTTAAAAGTTTTGCCTTCTTCCATTGTGGCTGCGCCACTTTCAATATCAAGCAAAAATGATTTAGCATATTTTTGTTCTTCTTGAGATAATGTAGCAAAGGATTTATGCAATTCTTGTTTTGTTGACTCTAATTCTTCCGGTGAAATATTTTCTTGTTTTAAATTGCGCAAGTACTTCTCAAAGCGAGAATTCATATAATTGGCATCTATAACTCCTGTGTCAATTTCAGTTAAATATCCATCTATTTCATAAGGAACGTCGCCTGCGCCACCATTTCCTCCTCTAGGAAGTTCTTTGTACCTTTGTGCAAGAATTAAGTAGTCTTTTTCTGTGAAATTAATTTCAACGATTTCTATTTTTCCGTTATCTTTTTTATTGGTATAAGTGGTTTTATTCCAAACAAAGCCCTGTATTCTTGCAGCTTCTAAATGTTCTGTTAGTTTTTTAAATAACGAAGCAAATTTACCTCTTACGGGTTTTTCTTCCGGCAATTTATCAAAGTTAGGGACTCCAGCATTATTAAATAAGTCAGATATATCACGAAATATTTCGTTCATTTTTGCAACATTATATACAATCTTATTAACAAACAAGCCAATTGGTTTGTCTCCGGAATACAATTTAACTGCACGATTTATATTTCTTTCCATTGTGTGAGGCTTGCGGTAATATCTAATATTACCAAATGGTTTTTCGTTTCCAAATAATCTATTTGTTCTTGAAAATGCCTGTATTATATCAGCATATTCCATAAGTTTATCCATATAAAGCGTATTAACCCATTTTGAGTCAAAACCTGTGAGCATTTGGTTTACAACTATAAGCATGTGTAACTGTTTTTCAGGTTCTTTATGTATTCCTAAGTATGGTTTTTTATGTGCAAGTCTTGCTGAAACATCTTTTTTAAATAAATCATAAGTTGGAATAGTAAATGTTGTACCATACATATCATTGTAGTCTTTTAACATTTCTACAATTCCATCTTCTTTATCAAGTGCAAAATAACTTTCATTGTCTATAGAAGGATCAAATAGTGCTGTTATTTTTAGTTCCGGTTTTAGTTTTCTAAATTTTCTATAATATTCTATAGCTTCGGGTATCCCACTTGTTGCAAATATTGCGTGGAATTTCCCACCGTGACTTAACCTTGTCCAATTATCTAATATATCCTTTATTACGTTGTCTTGATGAATATCTGTTTGATATTGAACGGTAGGGATGTAATCTTCTATTCCTTTTTTATATTTACCAGCTTTGTCATAATCTCCTGCCATTGGAACATTATTCATAAATTCATAATAAATTTCACTTTTTTTAGGATCGGCAATAGCTTCTTCTTCTGTTTTGCATTTTGCTTGTTCTAAAGCAACAATTTTTCTTAAATCTTTATCCTTATATGTCATAATCTTATCAGGATCAAAGCCAAGAACATTTCCATCTCTAATACCATCGGCAATACTGTATCTATGTAATTCATCCCCAAATACAGCAGCATTGGTTAAATCTTTTTTACTGTTTTCATCCATAATGGGAGTGCCGGTAAAGCCAAAGAATATAGCCTTAGGGAATGTTTGTTTAATTGTAATCAACATTTCGCCAAAGGTATCACGGTGACATTCATCAATGATAAAGACAATTCTTTTAGATTGTATTGTTTCTAAATCATGAGCTTTTAGCCCTTGCATATCCTGTGTTATATTACTCATCTTTTGAATAGAGGTAACTATTAAAGTATCTTTTGTATCATCGCTTTTTAATTTTGAGACAAGCTCATTTGTATTTTCTGTCTCCTGAACCTCATCGCATTCATCAGCAAATGCACGATACTCTTTTAATGATTGAACACATAATTCAATCCTATCCATTAAAAATACAACTTTATCAGCATCTTTTGAATTAGCAATCAATTGTGCCGATTTAAAAGATGTCATTGTTTTGCCGGAACCTGTGGTATGCCATATATAACCACCTAATTGATTTTCTGAATCCCATTTTGTATTCTTGACTTTATCTGAGATTTTACTTGATGCATAGAATTGGTAGCTTCGCATAACTTTCAAAATGCCATCTGCATCATCTGCTACGGTATAGTATCCAATTAGCTCATGTGCCATTGGAATTGATAACAACGAAGATGCGATTTGCGACCAATCATTTATCGGTTCATTATTGAAATCGGCCCAATGAAAATAATAATCTTTATTAAATTTGTCATAATGTCCTGGATTTGCAAAATACAAAGTTTCATCAGGATTCATAGCTACAAATATTTGTATTAAAGAAAATAATCCTGTAAATACGCCTTCTTTAGAATATTTCTGGATTTGATTACATGCTTGAGAAACATGAACCCCACTTCTCTTTAATTCTATATGTATAACAGGCATACCGTTAATTAAGAGCATTAAATCGCCTCTGCGTTCCGGCAACATTTTTTCTAATGGTTTAAATTTTGGTTGCTTCACAATTTGATATCTACTTTGCCCTGCTGCAATTTCTTGTCTATCATATATTTTCAAGCTGATTTCTTTACCAAAATGTAATTTATCATCAGGATTATCTCTTGTTATAGATATTGTCTTACCATTTATAAAGCCATTCAATTTTAAAGGAGATTTAAGTGTTTTTATTTGTTCAATAATCTGTTGCATTTCACTTTCAGTTAAAGGAAAATCACCCAGTCTATCTACACTTCTATTATTTTCATAGAGAATTTTTGCCCAATTTTCCAATAAATCATTTTCAGTCGGATATTTTATAATATCAGATTCCCAACCGTGCTTGGTTAATACACCTATTAATTTATTTTCAAATTCAGCTTCATTCTTAAATGTCATTATATTGTTTCCTTAATTATTTTTTATTATACAAACATTTTTTCCAGACAAGATTTCTTTATATTTTGGAGCATTTTTAACTTGCGTTGATGAAGAGCGATAAGATCGTCTAACTTGCTAAAAAATACGCCAATTTTAGTTTGTTCTTCATATGACGGATGAATAACAGGAAAGTCGACAAGGATATTTTGGTTTAAATGTTTTATTGTTCCACCGGTTGCTCTTTTTACTACATAATCCATTAAAAACGGGGCTTTCAAGTATTGGAATAAATATTTATTTTCCATATTCTTATCGATAATAACAACATTAAAGACTCCGGCATTTAATGTTGCTGGTTTATCCAAACCCTCTACATATGCTACTTTTCCAAGAGTTCCATCTTTTGTAATAAGGATACTTCCATTTTTTATTTGAATATTTTTATCTTGGTCATATCGTTCTTTTTCAACAAAATGGCATGTTTTCAGATCTATTTTCCCATCAATAAAATCCGTTCCTGTTATTAAATAATAATTTCCACTATCTAAAAATTCCGAAGTCCTAAGATTTTGCCAACCAATTCTTGCATGCATAGTAGCAACACTTGAGAGTTTATGTTCTTCCCAAGGGGCAGAAAATCCCTTAAATCTTATCTCTGGATTTTTATTCTTGTTTTTGGGAAACATTTTTTCTAACATAGATTTTTTTACATTTTTCAGTTTTTCATACTTACGCTGATAAAGTGTGATAAGACTGTCTATGTGCTCAAATAAAGTACCTATTTTTATTTGTTCTTGGTACTTAGGTATATTTATTTGTATTGTTTTAAATTTATTGTGAGCTAAAACCTTCTGTCCAGTACCTTCTGCAGCCATAGAAAGCTGTCTTTTTATTCCGTAATTCAATCTTCTTAATAAAAAATTTGAATCAGAATTTTTAGATTTAAATACTGGATAGTAGTAGCTTATAATTCCTTTATCTATAATATTATTTCTGTTAAAAACAAATATATCGGTATCACTTCTACTACGATAGGTGAAATATCCTTTTGGTAAAACGTAATAACCAACATTATTATTTGTAGTAACTTGTCTATCAGCAAAATATTCTGATTGAAGAACAATACCTTGCTGTTGAGATGACGTTAAAACAGGATATTGATTTTGTGCAACAGTTTTTTCTATATAATCTTCAATTACATCAGAAACCTTATTTTGTTCCCAAACATCAGAAAATCCTTTAAATCGTATTTGTGGTTTTTGCTCTCTTTCAGGCATTAATCTTCCCCTCCTAAAAGCAGTTGCCATTCCTTGAGGCCTTTCATATCATATTCATTCCCGGTTAATTCATCTATAAACGATGCTAACATCTTTTCTGTTTCGTTTATTTCTGTATCTAAATCAGTTAATGTTGTAGAATATTTTTCAGATAATTTCTGAATTTTATTTGATAACTCTGTTATAACCCCTATTGGCAAAGAATTTATTCCGTCAGTTATTGGTTTTATCCATTTTAACTTTAATAAATCATACACTTGTTCATCTAATAAATTTTCAATAGTTGTCTTTGTTTTGTCATGCAATAAGTCAGAATCTTTTTTAATTTCAGCTTTTAAAGTCTTTTCTTTAGCAAGCAGTTCATTTACTTTTAATATGATTAACTCAAATTCAGAAGCATCTTTTTTATCTATATCTTTCGCCATTTTCTTTACTTCTGCAGCAACAAAAGCTGTGCCATCTTCATTTATTGCCTCTGAATCTTTGTCATCTTCTGAAATAGAATCTAAACATTCCGCATACTGTTCGATAATTTCAGATAGTAGCTCTTCTTTTTCTTTGAGTTTTTTTGTATCATCTTTTAATAAGGTTTGTTGTACCAATTCAAACGGAATAATATGCCCTTTCCATCCTACTTGTACTTCAACCTCTTTATTATTTTTCTTTTTTGTTTCCATCAAAGGATCAACTTGTTTTGAAGCTTCAAAGCCCTCTGTATTTAGAATTTCCAAATCAACTGCAATTTTAGTTGTCCAAGCATCATCTAATAGCTGATATGCTTCGTATTTATTTATAAGGTCAGGGTATTTTAAACGTTTTTGAATTTCAAAATTTATAATTTCTTCTTCCATTGCTACATTAATATTTGACATATTATTTATAAGTTCTTGTTCTAAGTATTTGTCAAAACCGGAGAATGACAAATTATATTCAGTAATAAATTTGTTTACATCAGTATTGTTTTTAATAGCATCTTTTATGTTATCAACAGCCATTTCATAATATTCTTCATTGATATTTTTAAAAAGTGTAGACATTAATGACGGATAAGCATCCCAGTATTTTTGTAATTCTAATACTTCAGACTTCGGGATACCTCCAAACATAGAAGCATAAATATCCCAACTTTCTGATTTTTCAGAAGAATCAACATACCTAGGTATATTTAAGTTATACTCGTTATCCTGGATTTCTTGTTTTGAAACAAGCTTTGAAAATTTTGGAATGGCTGCTCTGCCAACAACAGCATCAACAATTTTCTTAATATCACATGCACGAAGTTTGTTGTTTTTACCTTCTTTTATATAACCCTTTGATGCATCTACAATTAAAACATCATTGTCCTTTCGTTTTTGCTGAAGAATCATAATAATTGTTGGAATACCAGTTCCAAAGAAAATATTAGGAGGCAAACCAATAATTGCAACTATATTATTTTGCTCTATAAGATTTTTTCTTATAGTTAATTCCTCACCACCGCGGAACAATACTCCATGAGGCAAAACAATTGTCATAATGCCATCAGGTTTAAGGTGATATAAATCATGAAGCAAAAACGCATAATCAGCTTTTGTCTTTGGTGCTATACCATATCTTGTATATCTTGGATCATTATCCTTGTTTGCGGGATCCCAATTTTGCGAATATGGGGGATTGGATACAACAGCATCAACATACAATGGAATATATGTACCGGCAGGGTCATTTTCTTCAAAATATGGCCAATCTTCTTCTAAGGTATCGCCATTGCGAGTTACAATATTATCCGGTGAAATATTCCTCATCACCAAATTCATACGAGTTAAGTTATAAGTGTTTTGTTTTAACTCTTGTGCGTAGTATTTTATTGCATCTTGATTATTGTTATATTTTGCTATTGAACGACCTATATTAATAAGCAAAGAACCGGAACCACTTGTAGGGTCATATATTTGTATTTCTTCTTTATTTCTCAAATGGTTTGCGATAATTTCACTCATTAGTAAAGAAACTTCATGAGGCGTGTAAAATTCCCCAGCTTTTTTTCCAGCATTGGCTGCAAAATTACTAATCAAATATTCATATATAAAACCAAGAACATCATAGCTTTGTTTACCGCTCATAGGGATATCCTTGATTAGGTATAATAAATCGCTAATAGCTTTAGTTTGTGAAGCTGCACTATCTCCTAATTTACTTAACCCAGTTTCAAGAGTATTAAAAATTCCGTCAAATACTTTTTTATGATTATCATTAATTAATCTACTGAATGCAGAAAGAGCATCCCTGACATTTGATACATCAAAATCTTTTCCCATTTCAAGCCAAGTTGAAAACAAATCGTTGTAGGATATAAAATAACCAATGTTAGTACGAATATGCTCAGTTAGGTCACCATCTTCTTTTAATAGCGTTCTTATCTCATCGTCAGTAGCACCTTGACTTTTTAAAAAATCCAATTCTTTGTCAGACAAATACTTATAAAAAATAAAGCCTAAAATATAATCTTTATATTCATTTGCTTCAATTTTAGAACGCATTTTATTTGCTGATTCCCAAATTCTTGCAGCTAATTCTTGCTTATTCAAAATCTAACCCTCTCTCCCTCATATCCCTAAAATTATAGTACCATAGAAGTTTTTATCTTGCATGTTTATTAATTATTGTAATAGTAAGGCAAAATAGTCTAAGATGTTTGTAATATAATTTCCTTATGACACGCAGAACTAAAAATACAATAACAGAGAAAAAGGGAATCAACGTAGTTAAAACACTAGTGGAAGATAATGGATCAATATTTCGCGAAATATCAACCGTAGATGATCTTGGGCATGATGCGAATATAGAGTTTTGTGAGTTGCATAATGATGAATATAGACCTTCGGGCATTGAAATAAAAGTTCAAATAAAATCAGGAGAGTCGTATTTTAATACAAATCAAGCTTTTATCAAAGGAGACAAAAATCATTTTGAATACTGGAAAAAACATATATTGCCTACAATTGGAATTGTTTATAATCCTAAAACAAGAATATTATATTGGGTTAATATCTCTGAATACATAGAACAACAAGAAGAATTTAATACTTATAATATACCTTGTAATAAAATCTTAAACGAAACAAATTTTAAAAATTTTGTAAATGAATGTTCAAATTATTGTAGAAATAATAAAAATAGAATTGATTCAGAAATGAGATTGGATACTTTATATTCTGAAAACTCAGAAGATGCTTGTAGTGCTTTAAAAACTCTATTCTTGTATTATAGAGATTCTCAATTATTCTGGAATACAATAATATCGTATTTAGCAATTTGCAAAGATAGATTTGTTCTAAAAATGATAGTTTATTATTTATCTATAGCAATAGGGCATCAGGGAGATGTATTTTGGCATAAAGATAATGAAATAAAGCAATCTATTAAAAGATGGCTAACAAAAAAATTTAACGATATTGTCGATGAAAATATATTATACAAGATATTATCTGTAATAAATGAAGATGAAGGAATAGATAGAGGAACTATAGGTAACTATATTATTCTTTTTATAAAAGAGATAAAAAACAAAAAAGAACTTCTTATTAAAGTATTTGAAAATACACAGTATGAATTTTACATTAGAGATATTGCATTAATGTATTATTTAAGTGAATGTTCTTCAGATAAAGCATTAAACTGGCTACAACAAAATCTTAATTGGTTAAATAATGAACAATTACCAATAAACTTAAATATAAAAAAATACCCTGAATTTAAACAACAATTTGAACTTTATAAAGATTGTATCGAAAAGTATGATGGCATATTTGTATACTAATACTATTCTAAAATCTAATTCCAATCATTCTTCGTGTTTTCATCAAAAGATACAAATAGTATTATTTATTTGATTAAAGAAACAAATAATAGTGCAAAATTGTTATAATTAATGCCACAAATATATCTCAATATTTTCCATCTTTATTTGTTTGCTCTATAACTATGTAATGGATGGTAATATAATTATTATAAAATTATAAAAACTTTATTCATGCTTATCAAAAAATAAATCACAAAGTTCCTCCAGCTCCATATAAAGAGATTTAGGAATACTTGCATTTTCATCAATATTATTTATTTTTTCATAAAGTACCATAGCTTGATGGATTTCTTTGATAGGTCTAGATTGGAACTGAAAAACATTGGCCATATACACACCTAAATTAGTTTTTGGAACTATATTCCCGTTTTCATCTCTACTTAAGTGCTCATCAAACTCTTCTGATGTCGGATCAATAAAACCACAATCTCCATTATGACATACCAATGGATCTTCTGTAGGCCATTTCCCGCCTTTTTTACGATTACAGGTAAAACAAGAAAAAACAAGATTGTTATAATCGTTAATTCTAGTTTTTGAATATTTTTTAGGTACAAAATGATCAGGCTCAAACATAGCTCTTGATATTTTATAATACTTCCCACAATATCCACATATGCCTTGAAAATCTTCTTTTAATTCTGGATAGTATTCTCTATAATTGTTTTTTTCTTCTATGTTAGATCTTCTTCTTATTTTTTTACTTCCATGAACTCTATTATTCATTTTAGCATTCCTTTTTTATAATTTTATCTAGTTTTTCAATTAAAGAATTTATTTTTATAGACATTTGTGAAGTTAATAATTCTGTTGGAATAATATCAATTTCTCCATATGCTTTTAAAAGATTGTATAACTGGCATAAATTTTCTTCTTCATCAGTGGTAATATCAGTTTCTTGTTTTTTCTGATATAGAACTGTAAATTCTTGTTTGCGTTGTTCCAATCTTTTTTTAAATGTTCTACAAGCTTGAGCCAATGAATTGCCAAATTCGGTATATTTTAAATCTTCTCCTGGCAAGTCATCTCGATCTTTTATTAATAATTCAATAACCAAATCTTCTGCGATGGAATCATTTTTAAAACTAGTAACAATTACACATGGTAAATCTGGAATTTTTTTATTGAAAAAGGTAATAACATCCGTTCCAACAAAATCATATTTATTTACCAATTTATGATCAACCAAAAGGCATTGTACTTGATTATGTATAACCCAATCTAATATATCATTTAAGGTAGTACAATTTTCAATAGGTATCAAATTTACAAAGTCTTCCAGATTTTCTTTTAAGTCTTTGTAATCAGTATTATCATCTAAATATCCTACAATATACTCTTCCTGATTAGTCATGCTTAACATCCCCTTCTAATTTTATTAACGCAAAAAATCCATCTTTAGCTATAATGTTCCCCGATAAATCTATTGCCCCATTATATTCATTGATGGTTTTATTAATTATCCACATTCCCATACCTGTTCCGATAAGTTCTCCTTGTGAGTTCCTGGAACTTGTTTCTAGTGCTTCTAATATCAAGTTAGGATCTTGTTTATATTTAGAGTCTAAGCCTTTACCATTATCAGAATAGTCTAAACTAATGGAATTTTCTTGTGATTTTATTTTTATATAAATTTCAGGTTTATTTACTCTTGCATTTTCAAAACTTTTTATACTGTTAGCAATTAGGTTACCTATGATGCTTTCTATATCATATAAAAAACATTTAAATTTAATATCTTCTATTTCAGCAATTATATTTATATGTTTAGTTTGTAAAACAGTTTCCCATGATTCTAATATATTACCTAAAGAAAGTTTTAAAGGTATAAATTTCCTTTCTCTTTTGTCTTTTTTTACCATATCTATTGTTACTTTAAACCAAGAATTAAGTGAATTTTGTATTGACAATGCTTCATTAATCTGTTCGGAAATATGTTCTATTGGTTTATTTTTATCAATAGCATTTCTTATTGTTATAATTTTTGTTCTCAATCTACTGGTTGCTTCTTTTATTTCATGAACATAAGTATTTGTAACTATTCCAGTGGTAGCTAATGCCCTTAGCATATGGTTTTCTTCTTCTAGTATTTTAATTTTATCATTTTTATTATCTATTACTCTTCCTGCTATTTCAGCATCAACTTTCGGCTTATTACTATTTTCATCAGCATCAACAGAAGTTGAAGGGTTGTTTATAGGATTCTTTGATTTTTTGTTTTTTGCTTGCTTGGCTTTATTTTTTATTTCATTTTCATATAATTCATCATAATGAGAATCGTCATAATATTTTTTTAGGATGCGAGCTACATATTGTCTATCACGTTCCATTTCTCGTATTATATATATTAAAAAATCTCTCAAGAGTTTAAACTCTTTTGTTTCAACAATCCCTTCTCTGTTGGATTGGTCTGGAAGATTTATATTTAATCTTGATATATGAACAGATCCCAACATTTGATCTGAATTGACACGCCAGGAACCAGTTGGATGAGATGGTGCAGCTGGAGACTTTCTATAACGATTGGAAAGTAATAGCCAATCAAAAGCTGTAGTATTTGGTTCACCATAAGGACGTACTCTAAAATTATCTCTATATATCTTGATGCCACCAAAAGTACCTATAGTACTCTTTCGACCAGTTATATCTTTATAGTAATATATTTCTTTATCTTGTTTCGACATTGATAATTTAGAAAAATAAAAACAACCATAAAAAGGTCCGATGTTGGCTATATTTAATCCAGAAATGGCTTCATTTATTTGAATATTTTTTTCTATAGGTTTTCCTAAAAAATATTTTTTGTCATCATTAGTAAATGCTGTTTGTTGTATTATTTCATCCAATTTTAAGCCAAAATCAAATTCTTCTCTAAATATTTTTATGTTTACGTTCCCATTTTCATTTACTTTAAAATCTATTTTATAATCATGAGAATATAAACCATCATTAACAACGATCTGAGCATCTTCTAAATTGCTCTCTTCTGAAAATACATATATTTTAAATATATTTTCCATTTCAGGAGGTATTAATGTTGATAGTCCATTTTTTATTTGTGTAATTAATGTTTCATCCCATTCATCGTGTAAAAATGATAATTTAAATATTGTTCCACTTGTTACGAAGTGTTTTTTTACAAGATCCTTTAAATTATTATTTTTTATTTCTGATATAAATTGATCAAAGCTTCTTTTGCTATCATATATCTCTGCTCCAACTTCTGTTATTTTTTTCCCAATGTTGAAATCTCTCCAATCCACATACCATTCTATAGAAGAAGCTGAAGTTTTTGATATCATATTACAAATATCACCAATACGATCTAGGGCAAATCTTCCAATCCCTTTTGCTCCAGTTTGTATTCTACCAGATTTTAATTGGTAATCATTTTTTTTAGAAGAATATCCTATCGTCATCCAGTTGGAAATGATAGCATCATTATCCATGCCATAACCATTATCCATTATATAAAATGTATTAGATGTTTTTTCGTAATATAACACGCAAATATTTGCATCTGCATCATAGGCATTTTTTACAAGTTCTAAAATAGCACCGTCTATTTTTGCAACATTTTCTCTACCAATTAGCCTTGCGGTGTAAGCATCTACGTTAAAAGGAATTTTCATAACATTTCCTCCATGCAAAATTCATAATTATTTACATCTTTCGCTGTAATTCTTAATGAAGTTCCACTTGCTTGAATTCCAATATTATTCACGTATTCTAAAAAATTTTTGCTTTGCAATATTTCTTGTGCCTTGCCCAAGGGAGTCCCATTTTTTGAAATAATATATATTCCAGCATATGGAATATCCTCTTTTTTTAATTCATATACTTTTATGCTATCAGTCACAACCGTGGACATTAATAGTTTTTTCTGATTCAAATGTGCCAAAGCTTGGCTTCTCCCATATTCAAACCATTTTGCGGAAGTATCACTATTTCTCCTATCTAAATCATCTTTATATTTGCTTAAGTGTGTTGCAGCATTAGGATAATTTTTATTAAAATCTTCCTCCGAGTATTTTTCAAGTTTATTTTTATTATAAAAATATGGAAATATAATATTTTCATTTTTTGAATAAGCTAAGTTTCTTGGACTCTTAGCTGGTTTCAATATTTGTTTTTCAATTTTACTAGTTTGTGGGTTTTCATCTACAATAAAAGCTTTGTTTAATAATGTTGCAATGGAAATAGAAGCATGGAATAAGTCTCCAAATCGGATAAAATTTTTATCTTTATTTTCTATTGGAACTTTTGAAAATATCCATTTCCCGTGCAAATCACTTTTTTTTATTTTTCTTTTTAATCTAGTATCTTTATTTGTATATTCTATAGATTTTTCTTTTATATTCTTTTCGCAAATTAAAATAGATGTTGCTACTAATGCCTTTTCAAAGACTTTTTCTGTTTTGAAATCTATAATTTTTGATATATGTGGAAGCATATATGTTCTCAGATTTTCAGCATAAACATTTTTAAATATGCTTGTAGGTATTAAATAAGCTAGTTTTCCGTTGTCCTCTAAACAATTAATACTCTTTTCTATAAATGCATAACAATAATCAAATTTACCTTTTTTGCAGGTTGTAAAATTATTTTTCACATAATTTCTTACTTCTATAGATAAATCCCTATAGTTAAGATAGGGTGGATTTCCCGCAATAAATTGAAATTTATTGTTAAAAGCATACTTTAAAAAATCAGTTTTTAATATTTTCCATTTAACATTTGAAATATTGTATTTACTTACCAAAATATTTAAATTATCAATACACTTTTGGTATCGGTCCTTATCAATTTCAAATCCCCAAATATCTTTTTCTAGACCACTTTTTATAGACTCTAATGGTAATTTTTGTTCTAAGCAGTCCCGTATGTATCTTTCCACGGCCATGCTTAATACGGCTCCTTCTCCACAAGAATTTTCGAGAAACGGTTTCCCGTATAAATCATGCTTATAGCCAATTGCATTAAGCAATGTAGCAACTTTTTCTTCAGGTGTAAAAATTTGACATCTGCTTATATTTTCCATATGGACCTATTGATTATAATTCTCCTATAATAGATACTAACACAAACAATCAAAATAAGAAATGTGGTTCAATCTCAGCAAACATGGGTATTAATAACCATTATAAATAAAAATTCCTATAAACTTCATCGATGTCTTCTTGTTCGATGCCGATGTATTGGAGGGTGATGGAGGGGGAAGAGTGGTTAAAAATCTTTTGTAGCATTACTATATCGTCGTATTGTTGGTAGAAGTGGTAGCCGAAGGTTTTTCTTAGGGTATGTGTTCCGATTCTGCCTTTAATTCCTACCATTCGGGCGGCTTTGTTTATAATTCGGTAGGCTTGAGCTCTATCCAATCTATATCCTTTTTGTGTATAAAATAAAGGTCTTTCGTCGGGTTTGTCTTTTACGAATTCTTCAATTTCAACTTTCAAGTTTTCGTTAATTGGAAATTTCTTATATTTATTGGTTTTCTTTTCTCGAAGCTCTATATAGTCTTTTCCTTTTACGTCTTTGACGTCGAGTGAGAGGATATCGGCAATTCTTAGTCCGCTGTTTATTCCAAAGCTGAAAAGCAGAGCATTGCGTGGTTTCTTTGACAAAACTCTTTTAATATTTTGTATATCTTCTATGCTTTTTATCGGTTCGACGATGTTCATAAGTTGTCTTCAAGGTTTTGAGCCACAACATTAATGCCCTAAAAGACAGCAAAAATAATGCCTCGCAACAAAATAGAACACAAGCACCCACTCTATTTACCCCTCTTCCATTTACCCACAATCTCAAAAAATACAACATATCATTCTAATGTTGTATTTTTACATTTTAAATAACATTTGGGATAATATATTGTCTATATATTGACTTTTTGGCAAAAATGGTATAATATATTATCTATGAATGAGTTTATTTTTAACCCAAGAACTCCCAATGATATTGCAAATGAATTTGTTGAGAAAATCAAGCAACAGAGAAGAATGCTTAAAATTTCACAAGTTCAACTTGCTGCAAAATCAGGTGTTAGTCTGGGTTCTATCAAAAGGTTTGAATCTAAATATGAAATTTCACTGACTTCATTGATAAAAATTCTAATTGCTCTTAATTTAGAAAAAGATTTTGAAAATTTGTTTACGCAAAAAAACTATAATTCCATTGACGAGGTTATAAATGGACAACTATAAATATTTAAAAGTCTTTCATAATCATATTTTAGTTGGTACTCTTGCTAAAACTCCTGAAAGAGTTGTCGCATTTGAATATGATTCTGATTGGTTAAATAATGGGTTCAGCATATCGCCTTTTAGTTTGCCACTTATCAAAAAAGTTTTTATCCCCAAATATGAACCTTTTGACGGATTATTTGGCGTTTTTAATGATAGCTTACCTGATGGCTGGGGAAGATTACTTGTTGACAGGTTATTTTTGAAAAACAAAATAAATCCCGCTGAAATTGACAACCTTAATCGGCTTGCGGTTGTTCAGGAAACTGGTATGGGTGCTTTAACATATAAACCTGAACATAAATTTGAAACCGAAAACAATATTTCAGACTTTGATATTCTCTCTCAAGAATGTTCAAAAATTTTAGAATCTCAGAATTCAGATAATTTAGATGAACTTTTTCAATTGGGTGGTTCATCAGGTGGTGCACGGCCGAAGATTTTGACTTCAATCAATAACGAAGATTGGATAATTAAATTCCCGTCATCAATTGACCCTAAAAATATTGGTGAAAAAGAATATCAATATTCACTATGTGCCAAAGATTGTGGAATTAATATGACAGAAACAAAGCTTTTTCCATCAGAAATTTGTTCGGGTTATTTTGGCATAAAAAGATTTGACAGGGAAAATAATAAAAAAGTGCATATGGTATCAGTAAGCGGGTTATTGGAAACAAGTCACAGACTTCCTAATCTTGATTATAATTTATTAATGAAACTGACGCTCGAACTAACAAGAAATTATGAAGATGTTGAACAATTATTCAGATTAATGTGTTTCAATGTATTTGGTCATAATCGAGATGATCATTCAAAGAATTTTTCGTTCCTTTATGACGATAATAAAAAAGAATGGCATTTATCTCCTGCTTATGATTTAACTTATAGTTCTTCATTGAACGGGGAACATGCAACAACAATAAACGGAGAAGGAAAAAATCCATCTTTAGACGATATTTTAACTGTTGCTAAAAATATAGGATTAAATGAAAAAACTGCAAAAGATATTGCATTAGACATCCAAGAAAAATGCAAAAATTTGTTTAATTAATTTTCTATTAATCTCAATCTTAAAGTCTATTTAATCTCTATTTTACAGAACCATTACAGTTTGATTATTTTTGGCAACTTGAAGTCTAAATTTTTTCAAAATTTTTGTCATTTTATCTTTTACAAATTTTCATCAAATTAAAGTATAAAATTTTTGGAACCTTATGCTATTCTTATTTTCAAGTTGTAGGAGGTATAATGGAAAAAATCCTTGAATTTGAAGAGATTATTTCTGAAACTAACAGTGATCAAAGAAATATATTGCTTGGAAATGGTTTTAGCAGGGCTTTTGAAGAAGAGAGATTTAATTATTCAAGTCTGTTAGATTCTCCTAGTATTCCTTTTTATATAAAAAGAATTTTTAAAACATTTAATACCTATGACTTTGAAGTGATTATAAAAAAGTTAGAAAGTTCAGCACAGCTATTAAAAGCCTATGATCGTAGATTAACTACAAGTGATAGATTATACCAAGAAGCTATTAATTTACGAGAAGAATTAATCAATCGTATATTAGAGATTCATCCTTTATCACAAAATGATATTGAAAAAGATAGAATGTTTAAAACTTTAGTTTTTCTTTCAAATTTTCATAAAATCTTTACGTTAAATTATGATTGCCTTTTATACTGGGTTTTGCTTAATAGAGAAGATTTTTTGAAAAAATACTCTAATATAGAAATTTTTAAAATGGATGATGGGTTTAGACCATACTACAATGAACTTGCTTGGAAACAAAAAGAAAAACAGAATGTTTTTTATTTACATGGTGCATTACATATTTATAAAAAGGCTTATGGTTTAATATGTAAACCTCATAATGATGGAAGATATCTAATGGATATTATAAAAGAGAATATATATAACAATAAATATCCTTTAATAGTAACGGAAGGAAGTAGCAAAAATAAATTAAACAAAATTCTAAAAGAAAACAATGATTATCTTTCATATTGTTATTCGAAGCTAAATGAAATTAAGGGTGTTTTATTTATTCATGGACATTCTCTTGATAAAAAAGACAAACATATCTTTGATGCTATAAGTAAAAATTTAAAAATAAAAAGAGTATATATAAGCCTATGTTCTAAAGAAGAATATCAAGATAAACGTGAAAAAGCTGATACGTTCTTTGCTAAGAGAGAACGTGAAAAAACATTAGATGTAAATTTCTATGATGCAGATAATATCGATATATGGTGATGTGGCTCATTACTTTGTAAAAAATAATTAATAATAAAGAATATATTTAAAGAATTGGCTTTGATGCTCCGTTAAAGAATACGGATAATTATCGAGGAGCTACAAAGAGCTATGGAAAAAAACCTGAGTATTCAGGAAATAAAACTGTTGGCGGAATTTAAAACCAACAATAAGAATATATCCGAGCAGGAGGCAATAGATATTCTAAACTCTGTTCTTCCCGATTTCGGCAAGCTGCAAAGCTGTAATTCCTGGACAGTGCAGTCTGCTAATCCATCGGCATTCGGCTCTAACAATCTCATTTCGGGAATTAAAGAGTGTGAACAGATTCCCGATTCAACCGTTTTTAATAATCTCATCAGCAAAATCGGATATGCTAAGAAGACAGCAAAACCGGAGAAAAAGCCTGTGTATGTTGCTCCGATTGAGCCTTCCGGCGAGGATATAGAACTTCTTGCAGTAGATTATTTGAATTCCGATTTAGAAAAAGCTCAAGCTCTAGTAAAAACTCAAAAAAACAGTGAAGGCGTAGTAAGTAAACTTTTTAACAGCGGAAAAGAATTGTTTAATACAGAATTTGCATCAAGCAATGTCGAAAGAATTTTAGCTGTCGAACAGCTTGGTAACAGTATGCTTGCAATGGCAACTGGGGATGCACTTTCCGTAAAACAGTATCTTGAAACAAAACTGAATCTTGCAGTCAAACTTCTGCCGGAAGCAGAAAATGCGGAAGAAGTCAGACTTATTAAACATGAATTAAGCAAACTCAGACCAACAGACCTTAATCAGTTTATTTCATCTCTTGCAGCTCTGGAGGACAGCGAGTATGTTCAAAAAGCTCCCGTAATAAAAAAGAATTTAATAACAAATGCCCTGCAGGACAATATCCAAACGCGATTTAAAGATTTTGAGGTTATCAAATTTACTGATCCCGCAACTGTAAAAGGTATGCTTGAAAGTCAGGATGCTTATAAAGTTATGGAGTTTGAAAAAGCGTACGAACTTGAACGAGGTGTCAAATTCAATCCTGATGCAATAACGGATTATGCTGAAAAAGAAGCACGAATGACACTTATTCTTGCCGTAAGAAACAGAAATAATCAAATAAAAGAACTTTTGCACAATCCGACAGTAACCGTAGACGGGAATAACAAATATGGAGAACCTTTTGGCGGGGCGGCTGAAATTTGTACAAACAATCTTGAAAGATGTGTTAATTCTGCTTTATACAGACTTTACGGCAATGATGAGGATTTGATTAACAGATTTTTAGAAGATACAGGGACAACTTTTAAAGACGGCAGATTAGAATATGATACTTTTGCAGTAAAGAGTTACGCACTTGTAAATATTTCCAATAAACTACAGGAAACATTAGACAGTAATTACAATAAACTTTTAGACGGAAAAACTCTTGAAGAAATTGAACTTGACTGCAAACAGACATACAATCTCGCTTATGGAGCAGAACATGGCAGCAGGCTTGCACAGGCGTTTGTAGAAAGCCAGATGAAAGGTGTTCAATATATTAAAACAGGTGTGCAGGGTGTAGGAATGCTTTTATTAATTGCAGGTCAACTTATTCCTGTAGGAGGTCAGGCAGCATCCGCTATGGTCTTAAGCGGGCTTGGGACTGCTACGTTTGGCGGCAGTGCTGTCCAATTAACGGAAGATTTAACCAAAGCCGGCGGAATTACGGAAGAAGATAAACAGGCTATAACAAAAGAACTTGTAGTTTCAACAGCTTTATTAACGGCAGGAGCAGGAATTGGCAAAATGTCATCTCTTGCGTACAGTGAACTTGTAATGGCGAATTGCCCGAGATTAATAGCACTTTCTGCCAAAATTGGTGCGGATGCAACAATGAGTTTGCTTGCAGACTGGGTTATAACAGGGCAGGTTAATTTAACCTCGGAAGGTATTTCACAGCTTATTCCGATTGTTACGGGGATATTAAAGACAAGAGGATCAATGTACACTTATGTAAGCCGTAAATTACACGAAATAAGCGATCCTGAAAGTTTAAAATACTGGGATGCAAATCCTGAAAAACTTACCGAACTTGTTCAGATATTATCTAAAAATCATACCCCGATCGGAAAATTATCCCAATTATCTCCTGCACACTGGGATGTAATAATAAATAGTGTAAAACATCCTGCAACGGGTAAAATCCACGAATCAATGATGGTGTATAAAGATGATTCACGTGAAATCAACTGGGCATTGACGGATTTAAAGAAAAATAATATTCAGCCGTCACCTAAAATTCAAAGTCATATTGACAACATAACTGCATATATAGACCAACAACGCATCAAAGAGCCTATTAAGGTTTATAGAGATGACAGCTTTTGTATTTTAGAGTTAGCAAAATTGCCTGACAACACAAGTTTGGCTGAAGAATTAAAAAATATTATGAATATACAAGATATAAAAATTAGAAATGCAAAACTAAAACAATTACGATTGTCAGATTTTATCATTGCACAGGAGCGATTCATGTCGACATCAATGTGTGAAGATGTACACTTCAACAAAAACGACATTCGTTGGGAATTTGATTTGCCTGCCGGCACTAAAGGCACTTTTATTGAAAGTTACAATACAAAAACAACACATGGAAATCAGGTTGAATTCTTACTGCAAAGGAATTCGCAAATTATTATCCGTAACATAAGATATATAAATGGTGTTTGGCATATTAAGGCAGATATAAAAAATTAAAAAAATGTGTTATAATACATGCAAAGGAGTTTATATGACAATAAAAATCTTCCGAAAATTATTTAATACAATATCTAACATAGGTCAGAGCAAACCTAAAATCAATCGTACTGCAACAAAATTGGAAACTAAGCCTGATGAATTTATATCAGAAGCAGAGAGAATTCGTAGAAACCACGACAGTGAAATGATGGGAATTGAGATTTCTGAAATAAAAAAAGTAAAGTTCTTTGATGAAGATATTGAAAAGATGAAGCATATGTCGGAAGAAGAAGAACTCGAATATATATCAAAATTAAAAGATGAACATCGTTATACATACGAAGAATAAAATATAAGGATAAAATTAATTGCGTATAAAAACAGTAAACGGTTTAGGCGGTCAACCTGTTGTTTTAGACAGAAAAATACTGGGTTTTCGTCTAACATATAGAGAATACATGAAAAGTATGCCAGATGGATATCAAGGAAAAGAGGTTAAATGTCCTAAAACAAAACTTGGGAATTGGATTACCAATCAAACTAAAAAGATAGTAAAAAGGTTATTTCCAGATTATGTAGTAGAAACCAAAGCTCAATATAATGCCCGTATGAAAGCGAATCATGATAGTGAAATGATGGGAATTGAAACTGCTGAAATAAAAAAAGTAAAATTTTTTGATGAAGATATTGAAAAAATGAAGAATATGACCCTTGATGAACGACTTGCATATAAGTCAAAACTTAAAAGAGAAGGACGCTATACATACGAAGAATAAAAGGGAGCATATTGCTCCCATTAGCCAACGGACTAACTCTATCAAGAGATCTTAATCACAAATAATCCGGCTTATATTTTTAATTTCAAATAACATTTTCTCTATTGTTGGCTGAGTCCAAGAATCAGGCTTTAACAGTAAAATTCTAAAAATAACCTGAGTTAAATTAGTTACATGAAATTTTTCCGGTAAACTTTTAAATATTGAATAAATATAAATCAACAGCTGAAATACAACTCGAAAATGCCGGAGTATCCTCAACCGAAATGCACAGAAGAAGTTTGGATATTGCAGGCTTTTATGAAGTTCTGCCGGATATTGTCAGATTAATTTCAGCCGAAACACTTTTAAAACGGAGCGACATAATCCGTATATTGCAAGAAAGCGGCAGAATAAAAGATTTTATAAACAACCCTCAAGGATTTTATGAAAAAGCACTTGAGATAATCTCACGCAACCGCCACAGTCTGGCTATTGACGGCATAAAATATGTTAAACTTGCAGGCGAAGAATATTATGTTCAGGAAATTTTTGACAGTGCCGAACTTCTTGCAAACCTTGACCGAAATGCTGTTCAGGTAGAACACAGTGTTTACGATTACCTGATTTATGATAGCGGAGTTGAAAGCAGGTTTGCAAAATCTCTTGATGAGGATCCGGATGTAAAAATGTTCTTCAAAATCCCGCCAAGGTTTAAAATTGAAACACCTATAGGAAGTTATAATCCTGATTGGGCGGTGTTCTTAGAAAAAGACGGCGAACAAAAACTTTATTTTGTTCTTGAAACAAAAGGTACAACAAGCCTGTTTGATTTGAGAAGTCCTGAAAGATTAAAAATTCATTGCGGGAAACAACACTTTGACGCCTTGCAAGACGGTATTCAATTCTCAGAACAACCGGTTAAGGATTGGAAAGAGTTTAAAGTCAGAATTTAAACACTTTTTACGAACGTGAATTTTTGTAAATTATTTGTTATTCTTTTTAATAATAATGGCAAATTTATTCTTTATGAGGTTTAATCTAAAAAAGAGGAAATTATGAAGATTAATCCAGTATATTATCAAACATATAATTACAGCGCAACACAAAATCAACAACAAAAGTTAAATAATCTTAATTCTAATTATGCACATAAATATATTCAAAAGGATGCCTTTATGTTTACTGGTTCAACTAATATGTTGGACAAGGCTAAAAATTTAGGTAAAAAGATTGTCGATAAAACTAAAGAAACTTTTTCTGATTTCTCATCACTTTTTACAAATCAAAATATTGAACTTTCTAAAGAAGAGGAGACCTTTATTGATAGTTATTTTAAGAAAGAAGCAGAAATTAAAGCTGAATATGACAAAAAAATAGCAGCGATAAAAGATGGTTTTTGGGATCACTGGACAAATGGCTCAGAAAAAGAACGGCAAAAATTACGTGAAGAAAAAACGAAAGCTTTAAAAGTTGCATATGCATATCAAGATTTATTTGAACAGAGGGAACAAGAGGCAATTGCTAACAAAAATAAATTTGCACAACTTGCAAAACAGCTAAATATGAATAAAGAAATTTTGGCGGCATTTGAGAGTTCTCAATTATCAAGTCAGCGAAGACTTGATATTATTAAAAGAAGAAAAGAACTTTTAGATAAAAAGGGGTTTAGTAAAATTGCGGGTTATCTTGATGAAAAAAGTAAAATTCAAACAGAATTTCTTGATAAACTAGATGATGAAAAATCTGGTAAATATTTAGCTACACCAATACCAAATGCAATATTATTTTATGGTCCAACCGGTTGTGGTAAAACTACTTTTGTAAAGGCTCTTGCAGAAGAAGCTGATTGTAATTTAGAAACTATTCAATGTCGAGGTACACAAAAAGCAAAAGAGCAACAAATTTATGATACTCTGATGGGTTATGAAGATAATGAAATTGAAGTTCCTGGTTTATTGGAAAAAGCTCAAGAGGAATTTCTGAAAACAGGTAAAAGAACCATTATCCTTATTGATGAATTTGATAGATTCTTTGGAAAAGATGTTTCAAATAAGTTTATAAGTGAAATGAAAGGAATTTTAGAAAGTTGTTCTGAGGATAACCATGTAACATTTTTCCTTACAACAAATAAACCGCAAAAAATTCCTTATGAATTAAGAAATTCACATAGAATTGAACCATCCTATCCTCTTGATCCCCCAAATAAAACTAATGCTGTAGCAGTAATTGAACATTATCTTCAAGGGTGCGATACACAGGATTTGGATTACAATATTATTTTGAATGAATTATTTAAATATGCACCTGATGAGATATACAGTAATACCCATTTAAAGGCGATTTGTGAACTTGCTGCAGATGTTGTAAAACCTGATGGCAGCCCACTAACAACAGATATGTTCCTTCAAGCTATAGAGCAATATAACAATTCAAATACTGACCATAATCTTTTAAGAATAACAAAAGAATATCTAAAACAGTATGAAAACGATAAGGCAAATTTATAAAGGAATTTTATTATGAAAACTTTTGGAGTAACAGCTTTTAACAGCAATATAGATGTAAAAAGAAACAAAAAAAGAAAAATATTAGAGTCTACTGCAATCTTAGCAGGTTCAACTGCGGTTATTCCTGCAAGTTTTTTAATTGTTGACAATTTTAGCAATAATAAGAAAAATTATCTAAAATCAGTTAAAAATGAAAAGGATATATTTACGAAAACTGTTCAAAAAAATACTGATGTAGGTGTGGGACTATTAAAAAAAATGGGAAAACCTATAGATGACAATGTAATAAAAACCATTAAAGATCAAGTTGAAATAACAGAAAAATCTAAATTAGAAGAAAAATTAGCACTTTTAAACAAACTTCGTAAATCACATGTTAATAAAGGTTTAAAAATTTCTGCAGGAGTAGGATTAAGTCTTGGTGCAGCTATTCTCGGAATAAAAAATGTTTATGAAAAACAAAAAAATCAATCAGTGCAAGTAAATTCTACTCAAACTTCTAATAAAATAACATCAAATAATAGTCTGTCATTTGGAAATAAAAAAAAAACAAATCTCTTTTACTGGAATTGTTGATAAAATTGCGGATGAATTAACGCCTCAACAATTAAAAAATTGGCAAGATTACGTAAATGGAATATTTCCAACCTTAGAGGAAACTAAATGGGCACGTAAAATTGCTGACTTTAGATTAAAAGATTGGCCTAAAGGTATTTTAGATTCTTATATTGCAAAATATTTTAAGCCTTCAACAGATAGAGAATACCACACATATTTACTGAAACAGGACATTATAGTTCCACCAGAACCGCCAAGTTATTATAGGAATTATGATAAATGGTTTAATACTCAACGGTGGAAAAATTTTCAGAAATGGCCGGATTATATAGACAAAGCTGCTCAATTTGAAAGAATGGAAAGTATTATTAAACAGGAAAGAATAAAAAGTTATGCATTGGAAAAAGCACGACTTGAACAAGCAGCAAAGAAAGAACTATCTGCAGCTTGCATTAAATATCAAATAAATGAGGAATTTTTATCTGCATTTAATAGCGATAATAAAAAAGTAAAAATTCCGGATGCTCTGATGATACAGAGTAAGAGTAAAGATGATGCCACAGAAACATTAAAATGGATTGTTGGTAAGTCAAATTCAAACTACATATATATTGAAGATAAAAACGAATCGAATTATACAAGATTGGATCAAATTCTTACAGTGTTAGAAGAAGCAGAAGAAAATTATAAAAAAAATGGGAAACGAACTCTTGTATGGGTTGAAAATTTTGACAAATTACTCTCAAAAGACTCTGATAACGAAGAAGTAATCGGAGATTTAAAAGATATGTTAGATAAAATAAGTAAACAGTATAAAACAACTATTATATTCAGTTGCAACAACACTGAAAATCTTAATCCAATTGCATTGCAGCCACATAGGGTAAAAATATATAATATCGATAAAGAAGCTCCATTAGAAGAATTACAAAAAATTCAAAATAATTATATTCTATCAAATATTCAAAAAATAAAAAATAGCGATGGATATAGGTTTAAATATGTACCATTTGAGCAAAATTTTGTAGATCTGTATCTAGGAGATTTTTCTTATAGTTCCAATGTTTTATGGGTTGATTCTCAAAATACTGAAGCAATACAGGCTGTAATTAAAAATTTTGATATAATAAAAATGATACCAAAATTTAAAAATATAAAATCTATAAAATTTCCTAGACCAAACAACATAAATGAGCTAGATAATAATAAATTAAGATGTACAGGGAATATAACAATAGATGGCAAAGTTATCTATGAATATTTTGTATAAAACTAAAACTGCTTTAAACTACAGCATTAATTCCATTTCTATAATATAATCTTAACTTTTCATCCTTATTGTTAAGAGTATATTTTTTGTTTTTTTCTTCATCAAATATACAATTTAGAATAATACCGTTTGCCAAAAGCAACATAAACAAAGAATTAGTTAAAAAATTTTTATTTTTACTTTTAAACCAAATACCAACATATAATAAATCCATCATTGTTAAAAAAAGCAAAGTTTTAGCATTGTTGAATTTATGCGTTTTGTCATAAACATAGCTGTCTAACTTTTTTGAAGTATTATTTATATTAACTTCTTTTTTGCTGCTTTTTAAGTAATTATATTCATTTTTAATTTCCTTAGATGGAAAAGTTATAATCATTAAGTTCTGTCCTTGTTTAAGATTTTTTGTTCGTTTTCAAATTTTTCGTTTATTTCTTTTGTGATGCAAGGTTTTACTGAACGTATTATATTAATAAAATCATTTTGGCTGCAATGATTTTTAGGTAATTTTTTCTCTATAATATTTTCTATTTGAGCATTACTATACATGTAATCAGGTTTTACATTTTCAAATTCGTCAGTAATTTCGTCTAAGTTATAACCATCAATTTCTCTGTTATTGACATAATATTGTACAATCTCACGAATATCACTCTTAGATGCTACACACATAGGAATTGTTAATTCAACCTTATTTAAAAGTTTTTTATTTATTAGTAAAGGATTATTAGTAGTTAAAAATATGGTTGTGTGATATTTTTTTGCACTATTATCAATTAGTTCTAAAAAATCGTCTAATAAGACAGGATTATCATTTAAAAAGTCATCAAATTCATTTAATTGAATAATTGAGAATCTTTTATTTGTATTATAATTTTCTTCTCCTTCTTCTAATCTTTTCTTAATCCATTCAAGTGTCTTCTTTTCATTTCCCATTCCTATTGTTTTATTTTTAAATTTAGTCCCGGCATCTTCTGCGATTGCTGACCCGATTGCAGTTTTACCTAAACCGCTTGGACCGTAAAATAATAATAAACTCGGAATCAGATTTTCATCTTTATTTTTTACAGGGGTAATATAAACTGCATTCAATAATGTTTTTACACCATCATAGCCAGCAATTTTTCCCAGGGCATGGTTGGATCTTGTTTTACTTATCATATCAGACTTTGTTTTTGATACTATCTTAGAAAGATCTTTATCTAATTCTTTTTTCTGCTCAGGGGATAATGTTGAATTTATCTGTAATGTTCGAGCTTTTTCTTTCGCAATTTTGGTGTTAGCCGCAGCATTAGCTTCTTTTAACATTGCAAAATTGCGTTTTCGCCACTTGTCTGCCAGGATATTGGTTGTTTCACCTGTGGTGAAAGCAAGATTAATTAAAAAGTCTTTATCCTTGAATTGTTTGATGAAATCTCTTGTGTTTAAATCTTCAAGATGAAGATCATCAATAATTTTTTGTTGAATTTCTTGAAATTCTTTAAATACTTCTGGTGTGTTATTTAATTCTTCTTGCATTTTTTGTATAGCAAGCAGTGCATCATCTCTTATAATACTATCTTCCGGAATATTAAGTGTTTCATAGAAAAGTGTATTCAAAAGAGCCATACCAATCAGATTTTTAAAATATTCTTTTTTTGATTTTTCATCCATATTTTTAGCAGTAAGGGCACCCTGCAAAAAACTTGCCGCAAACATAGTTCCAGCTCTTGGTAAATTAATAGTTCCGCTTAACGTATGCATTACTTCACCTAAAATAGAAACATTCTCCTTTGGTATTTTTGATAAAGCTGTTTGTACATCTGAAGAATTAGAAGGATCAAGAACCCCATGATCATGAAAATGTAAAATCCCCATTGTTGCACCATAAATGGCCGTTGATATTAATTGAGATTTGGCATTCATAGTATCCTGTTCATAAGATTTTACGTATCCCCAACCCATTTTTTCCGTAATACCTGTACTTAATGCAGAGTTCACACATCTGACTGCTCCGGTGATAGGTCCAGAAGCTGTTCCTCCTGTCGCGGCATGACCGCCTATTCCTAACCAACCTATGAGAATTTGTGCACCTCTAACACCTATATATGAACCCATTACGTACTGTCGTCCTGCATAAAGGAGACTTGCAGACGTACTAACATTTAATAAATTTTGTAAATACAAAAACATAAGAGCTTGCGTGCCGCGTAAGAAAGCCGTATCGACTCCAATTGCTGCTCCTTCTCCCATAGTCGCTGATATTGTTCCGCAAGCTGCACTTGCTGTGTGAATAGCTATATGGCATTTCTTTTTTTGTTCTGGAGTTAAACTACCACAAAAAGCTATGTTATTTGGAATTCGATTTGCCTTTATTGCTTGATCTGATGACGGAAATGCTTTAATAATCTCCTTTAAGCCTTCTTTTTTATTCTTTTCATCTTCCGAAAGATTTGTTTTTGAATTTAGTTCAAGTAGTTCTTGTTGTGCTCGTTCTCTAAAAAAAGTAAATAATACAGTCCGTGCTTTAGGATTTTCTAAAACATTTAAAAAACTTGCTTCATCATCAAAAAGTTTTCCATCGTTATCAAGTTTTTTGTTATAGTAAATTTTTGCCGAATTATAATTTTCTAAAATTTCGGTAGGAGAAATCCCTTCTTGGAAATTTTCAATATCATGATTATTTCTCTTTTTATTTTCATAATTAAATCTATTTTTAAACACGTAGTTATAATCATTTAAGGCAAGAAGTTTCATTTTCATTCCATATATTTAGTTTGTAATATTCTCAAATATTTCTTTAAAAGTATCTAACAGTGATGTATGAGTTTCAGGGTCATTCAAAGTTTCGGTTATGGCATCATTAGTTATAATCTCTGCGACATCAGAATGGGTTTCACTGATTTTATGAAGAAATTCTTGAAGAGAGTCAATGTGGACTCCAAAGTCAAGGCTTTCTACAGGATGGTATTCTAATAGATATTCTTTTAATTTTATCTTGTCAAAAAAGTCTGCAATTTCACCTAAAGACTCTTCCTTAAGATGGTATTTGTCTAAAACAGCTTTTAAATCTTCATCTATAGCAACTTTTGATATACTTCCATCAGGTTTAGAGATAGTTAAAATTTCTCTTCCAAATACATCATAATTTTTGCTTCTATCAAATAAATTGTTAACACGGCTATCAGGAGAAAGAGGATTAAAGAAATCCATAATCTTTTGAGCTAAATTTCTGTTATCATCAGGATCAACTACTCTATCAGATGCCGAATTCGGGATTCTGTTATTATCAGAATATATATTGCTTAAATCATCTTCCGGTTTAGAATGATGTTGGTTAATATATTCTTCCCTAGTTTGTCTTAAATGCACAGGGTTAACAGTACCAATAGAAGCCCCTTCAAAGTTTGGAGAATTCAAGTCTGGTAACACCAAGTTATGTATTTCACCAGACGCATCTTTTATAAATGATAAATTATGCTCTGGATCTATAATAACTCCTTTATCCATATCGATATATTTATTATTGGCAAGATCTATATCAACAGAGCCATCAAAATTTTTAAATATTCCGTGTTCAATATCTGCTATATCATATTTACTTGCATCAATATCAATAGGAGTACCTTCTATTTTTAAAATTCCTTCATCAGTATCAGCAGTGATAACTGGAGTTTTCATTTGTTCCGTGCTCATGAAGTATGTTCCGTCAGGTAAAAATATATCTTCTGGATTCATTTTATTCATTACATAACAACCTGCACCTATAGATAGAACAAATGGAGCACCAATAATACCTATAGCTGCTAAATCAGATAAAACGTCATTTGTCTTGTTTTTCTTTTCTACACCATGAAAGGAAATTTCTTTTGCTGATTTTGTGAAGGAATCAACCTTATTGTTATTTAAACTTTGTGGTAATGTAACATTTTTATTTAAGTTATTAATATGATTCTGACCGTTAAGAAAATTCACGTTTGAGTATGTAAAAAACTGTATCTTCATATTTCCCCTTATTTTTTTCATACTAAAACACAAATAAAAAATAAGTTGCTATATAAATTTAGATTTTTACAAATTATTACATAGTTTACAATAAAAAATTTTGAGTTGCAGCTATGATTTCTTCAAAATCGTCATCAGTTAGTTTTAAATAAGGTCTAGTAGGAATTTCAATCGATTTATTTTTTCCTGCCTGTCCGCCGAGTTGGTGTATTGCTGCGTATTCAAGGTTTGAGCCTATAACCGCAGAATCGTTATCGTAATAAGTATTAACAGAAGATGCCAACTGACCTGATACCTGCAAAATCATGCCGGGCCACTGTTTATTTTTTGTCCGCTGTTTTATTGTTGATTCCGATAGTTCAGTCCATTTATCAGGTCTTCCCTCGTTTTTAAAATTTTCTTCTGTTGAATATGCGAAAATCCCTGCGATGTTTTTCATAAGAGGTCGCAGGTTTTCGCTTTTTTGAGCCAAATCAAGGAGTCTTGATTCAACTTCTTTGTTATCAATTTTTATTTCAATAGGGTCGGACATTTTTAGATAATTCTCGGATTGGATAGTTTGCAATCAGCAGTTCTTTATATACCTTGTTCGCCCTGCTAGTACCCTCACGATTGTTAATTCCGTTCTGTCTTTCAACTTCAATCATCTCAAAGCCTTTGTATAATTCTCGGACTTTTGGAGAATCATCATAAGAGAGAAGAAAACGCCCTTTGATGTTACCTAAAACATCTCTTAAACGTTCGTGGTCAAAATCTGCGGTAGAGGTTACTTCATATCCGCAACCTGAAGTGTACGGCGGATCGCAATAGAAAAATGCACCTTCAAAATCGTATTGTTTAATCAATTTTTCAAAGTCACGATTCTCAACCATAACTTTATCAAGGCGTTTGTGGATTGCATCGATTTTTTCTAAAACATTGCGTTGGGATTTCGATGCACCGCCTGAAGATTTTTTCACTGTTCCGAAAGTATCACCACGCCCTCCGAATGAACGGGTGATTAAAAACAGAAATTGTGCGGCTTTTTGGATATCGGTAATAAAAGTTCCGTTCAAAAATTGGAAGAACATCTCACGTGAGCCTAAAAGATACTGCAATTCTTCTTTTAAGGCATTTGGGTGGTATTTTACAATCCTGAAAAGATTAACCAATCTTCCGTCAAGGTCGTTGTATATCTCTAAATCAGCCCAACGGTCTTTATAAAACAAAACCCAACCGGCACCGCCGAATGGTTCAATGTATGATTGAATATCCGTAGGAACTAAGGGGGCGATACGTTTACGGAGTAATCTTTTTCCGCCAACCCAGTTTAATAAACTTTTTTTATCAACTGTCATTCAAAACTCCTTTAATTATTGTTTAATTGGTGTTCAAATATCATTCAAACCACTTGCAGGGTTATGACTCCACCCGACATCAGGTGCAATCTTTTTACCCGTAAGCGGATCTGTATAAACAGTAACGGGCTTATACTCCCCCGATTTTTTAGAAACTAATCTCATCTCTTGAGACAAAGTACCTGTGGAATTACCCGGCTTTGCATCTTTCTTTTTGAGGTTATAACCTGAAAGAGCGTTAACTCTGCAACGGCATCTCCAACCGTTCGGTGGGTAAAAACTTGCCCAGAACGGATCATCATATCTGTAAATTAAGCCATGCAGTTGTGCGTGTTCGGGTCTTGTTCTGTTATCAAGGACAGCAACGTATTCCCAATACGGTCTATTGTCCACATTATCCATCTGAGTTTTATAACGCCCTGTCATATATGAAGTCTGCATATTAACGGCATAGATGGTTTTTAATCGGTACATTGAACCAAGCTGAACTTTTTCTGCGTTGCCTTGAGTATCAACAACAATCTGTTCTCCCCACCAACCTTTCTTTTGCAGGGTTGGTTTGAGTTCTTTTTGAAACTCTTTGAATGTTTTTCCCTCAGACAGAGCTTTATCCAAAGCAGAGCGAATATCTTTTAGAATATCCTCACGCATAACTTTGGCAACTGTGAAAGTCTTTTTATGTGCATCTTGCCAGAGTTCGTACCAATCCCAAGTGAAAGTTTGACCTTTTCGCCTGAAGTATTTTATTGCAGCAGCAGGAGCAAGTTTAAATAAGCCTTTAAGTTCGACCATTCTCGACCTCTGCGATTTTTCTTGCAACAGCTTCAACAACATTTACGGTTACGGCATTGCCTGCCATCTTGTATAAACGACAGTCTGCCAATCCGATTTCATGTGCTTTCTCTATCATTTCATCAGGAAATCCCTGAAGTCTGAAACACTCAAGCGGAGTTAATCTTCTGATTCTGTATCCGTCAATAGTTCCCATATTGCAGTTTGTATCAAGAGTTTGAGAACAGCCTTTACCAACTCTTCCACGTCTTGTTTTTGAATGAGGAAAAGCAAGATTTATTCCGTCTCCCGGGATTGCCTCATCGTAACCTTTTTTAGTACCGTTTCTCACACGCATTAAAGGTGTATCTCCGGCAACCAAAAGTGTTTGAACAGTATCGGAAGGACGATATTTGTCATAACGGACACGATTTACAAAATACAAACCTGTTTTAGCACCGAGTCCGCCGCCGTTTGCAGTAAGACAGGAACTTAAACCGTCCGGTAAATAAATTCTGTTGCCTTGAGGTGTCTTGGGACTTAATGGATGTTTATTGAGCGTGCTAATATTTTC
>CALUXW010000006.1 GCA_944324865.1 Candidatus Gastranaerophilales bacterium
ATTTGTCGTTTGTAAACCTGCAATTAGTTAGGTTACTAATTGCATTTGCGTTATTCTATTTTCAATGTTCAGACTTAGAATTTCACATAAACTTTCCAGTTTTACAATCAAAGTTAACAATTCCGAAGAAAATAAACTTTGAAGAACCATTCCAGTTTATTTAAGCGTTGTTAACGCCGTATTTATAATGTTAACACTTGAATTTTTAATGTCAAGCGTTTTTTTAAATTTTTTTTTAACTTTATTAAGTTAAACCAAAAGATTTCAGGAACTCTAATTAACTGGTTCCGAAGGGTCTTTAGTTATTCCTGAAATTTTCAATGTGCGTGACATTCACTTTAATTAATTTACAACTTAAAAATTTTTTTGCAAGTATTTTTTTCAAGTTAAATTTACAAAAATTAATATACATTAAAACCTGTCGCACCAGAGCACTTAAGCTATGACGAATAACATATTTTTTAGTTCCCAAAAAAACTATTAAACTTCAATAACACCATGATTTATGGCATGCAAATTCTCAATAACTAAATAATCGTCACTTAGATCAAAATCTATAGTTGGCTTAAGCAAAAAATAAGTAGGGCCACTTCCGGACATTTGCAAACCAAGATTGTGCATTTTTTTCAATTCTTGATAACTATCCAGCAGCGCAAATTCTAAATCATTTGGCATGTCAGAAACGGACGAAATTTTATCAAATTTTTCGTAAGCCAATTTAGTTGATATTTTTAAATTTTTAGGCTTAACAAGACAAAGTGAAAAATCGCTAAATTCAAGAGGGGTAATATCATCACCCTTACCACAGCAAAGACATTTAGAGCCCTTTAGACAAAAATTTAAATCAGAGCCCAAAAGAGCACACAGATTGTGAATTTGTTTTATATCTAGAATATTATTATGCATTTTATTTAGTGCAAAAACAACACCTGCAGCATTTGTTGAACCACCTGCTAGTCCGGCACAAACCGGAATATTTTTTTCTATATAAATATTTACATCAAACTTTAAATTTGAAACATCCATAAATTTTTTTGCAGCTTTATATGCAATATTATTTTCATCATATGGGATTTCTTTACTTGTACCGCTTACAGTAATTTGTCCATCACCTTCAACTACTTCTATATCAACATAGTCAACAAGACTTATAGCTTGCATAATACTTTCAATAGGATGATAACCATCAGGACGCCTCTTTCCGACTTTCAAAGATAGATTTATTTTTGCTGGCGTTTCAACTTTCATTTTCATTTATTAAACTCCTCAAGTGCGCATGCCAGTTTATTAAATTCATATATAGAAAGCTTTTCACCTCTTATATTATAATCCCAACCCAATTTTTCTAAAGCATCATTTACCCCTAGCATTCCTGCAGACAGGAGTGAATTCTTGATATTTTTTCTCCTTGTATTAAAAGCGGCTTTTACAGTCTTTTTTAATAAAAAAGAAGGATTTTCAACTCTTGGTTTAAAGTTATTTTTAATTCTCACAATAGCTGAATCAATCTTTGGAGAAGGATAAAAAGAACGTTTTGAAACTTGCCTTATTGTTTGAGTGTCACAGAAAAATTGGGACAAGATAGAGAGCATGCCATATTCTTTGTTTTGAGAATTTTCATTTGCACAAATTCTTTTTGCAACTTCATACTGTACCATAAGGATTATCTCGTCAATATGATAACGATTTTTATTTTCAAAATCATCAATTTCACCCAACAAATGAACCAAAATTGGACTTGTAATATAATAAGGAATATTTGCAATAATTTTTATTTTCTTATCCCTAGGGTATATTTCATCTAAATTTACCTTTAAAATATCATTTTCAATAAGGGTAAAATTTTTCTTACCGACAAGACTTTTATTTAAAATTTGAATTGCATCCTTATCTATTTCAACAGCAACCACCTCTTTTGCCACATTAACAAGGCGCTCTGTGACAAACCCAAGCCCTGGGCCAATTTCAAAAATACAATCATTTTCATTAACACAAGATAAAATATCTTCAATAACCTTTTCATCAATAAGAAAATTCTGCCCCAAGCTTTTTTTTGCTCTAAACTGTTTTGCACGAAAATAATAATCCATAAATTTATTATACATAAACAATCAGCTAGGTGCCAATTATTTTTGAGTTTGGTAAAATTAAAGCATGCTAAATTACAAAAATGCAAAAACCGAAACAAAACCTCTTGATATTAGGCAAATAAGGGAGTATTACGAAAACTCCTGCAAAGAAGAATCAAAATTTGGGCTTGAATACGAGAGAATTTCTATAGATTCCGCAACATTAAAAACTGCAAACTATTACTATATACAAAAAATTATAAAAAACTTTGCACATATAAAAGGTTGGGGGCTTTTATACGACAAGGAAACGTTAATAGGAGCGATTGGGAAATGTTCATCAATTTCTGTTGAGCCCGGATGTCAATTTGAATTAAGTCTTGAACCAAAAAAAGAAATTTGTGAAATTGAGAAAGATACAAAAGAAAATTGTATACTTTTAAATAGAATTGCAGGATTTTATAATATTGAATTTTTACCTCTTGGTATAACTCCATATTCAACATACCAAAATATAGATATTGTAAAAAAACAAAGATATGAAATTATGGCAAAATTTCTGCCTGAAAATGGAAAATTTGCACCAATTATGATGAGAGAAACAGCAGGAGTACAGCTAAACATTGATTATAAAAACGAAAAAGATGCAATTAAAAAAATCAAACTGCTTTCCTACATTTCTCCTTTTTTAACAGGTTTTTTTGCAAATTCTCCTATTCGAAACAATAAACTAACAAATTACAAAAGTTTTAGAGCACTTGCCTGGAAATATACAGGAAAAGAACGTTGTGGATTATTTTATAAAAATCTTTTAAACAATAAAACCTCAACTTTTGATGATTATATTAACTCAATTTTAGATATACCTATGCTTTTTATAGAGAGGGATGAAAAAAGAATAATCATAGGTCAAAAAATTACATTTAGAAAGTACATGCAAGATGGATATCAAGGCTATAGTGCAAATTTAAATGACTATATTCTACACTCAAGCCTTTGTTTTCCTGATATTAGATTAAAAAACTGCATAGAAATCAGAAATCACGACAGTCAAAACATCGGTTTAACACTTGCTATGTGTGCTTTTTACAAAGGAATTTTACAAAGCGATTTTAAAGAAATTTTAAATAATTTGAAAGACCTAACTTGTTTTGACATTAACAAAATGGGTTTATTAGCAGCCAAACACGGCACAAATTTTATATATAAAAACATAGATGCAAAAACTTTCACAAAAAAACTTTTTGAAATATCTAAAAATTGTCTAAATACAAAGGAAAAAAACTATCTTGACCCTGCATTTAAAATTTTAAATAAAGATGAATGTATAGCAGATAGAATCATTAAAAAGCAAATTAAAAATGCAAATAATCTTATTGACTACCTTAAAAAAGAGTAAATAATTGTTAAAAACTGGCACAAAAATAACCTGTTTGCTAGAATTTTAATATGTCTAAAGTATTAATAATATCCGAGTTATCGCAATTTGAACAAGAAATAGCCGAAGAAATACAAAAAAACGGCATAGAGTATTTATTAAGTGAAAAAAATCCGGAAAATATTTTGCGTCAAGTTGAGATTTTTAAACCTGATATAATTTTAACAGATACAAACTTTGATAACTGTGAACTAATAACAAAGCAGTTAAAAATCAAAACACAACAGCAAAATATACAAATACTTTTATTACTTGAAAAAGACAAAGCGATTGATTTTTTAAACTTTGCTGATGGGTTTATCTCAAAACCTGTCTGTAAAAACATTTTAATACATACTATAAACTCGCATATCAAAATTAAAAAATCACTTGAACAACTGGGCGAAAACAATAGGGAGCTTGCAAGAAGCTTATACCAACTTAATGTTTTATATAATACAAGTTCGCAATTTGCAGGCACACTGGACAAAGATAAATTATATAACATTATGCTTGAAGCTCTTGAAAAAACTCTTAGTTTTGATATTTCTTGCGCCCTTGTCTTTAGTACACAAGGTGACAATAAGTTATACATAAATTCACTTTGCGAACCAACAGAAAGTTTAAAGGAAGCTCTTGCCCTAAGGGCTGTATTGGAATATAAAAATCTTTTTGTAGATCAACCCTTGCCACACAAAACAGACTTGGAGGGGCTTGAAATCATAAAAAATGTTAAACCTTCACATATACAGAACATTTTTGACTTAAGGGCATTAAATTATGATTCACTTTTTGCACCAATTAAAGTTGGGGAACATTTCTTCGGAGTAATTGAACTTTTCAGAAAAACACCCTTTGCAAAAGAAGATGTTACTTGTTTCCAAACAATTGTTCATCAGGTAGCGTTACCGCTTAGAAGTGCAACACTCTACGAAGAAATTAAAAATACAAATATTAAACTTGAAAAACTTGAAAGGCTAAAATCTGAATTTGTTTCAATAGTCTCTCATGAACTAAGAACACCGCTTACCCCTATAAACAACTCCCTGGAAATAGTTTTGAGCGAACAAACTGGCCCAATTTCAGATGATGCAAAAAATTTTATAAATATGGCAAAGAGAAACGTGACAAGACTTTCAGGAATTATAGAGGACTTACTTGATTTATCACGAGTACAAACAGGTAAACTTGATTTTAAATATAAAATGACCAACCTTACTCCATCACTTGAGCTCATACAAAAAACTTTCGAACAAGTCGCAGCGCAAAAGGACATAGAAGTAAATTTAGAAATTGAAAATAATTTAAACGAAGTATACGCTGATAGTCACAGGATTGAACAAATAATTTCAAATCTTGTAACAAATGCGTTAAAATTTACTCCAAAAGGAGGCAAGGTAAATATAAGTGCAAAAAAAGTAAGCGAAAATGAAATCAACAAAACATTATTAGTTGCGCCAATCTGTGACATTAGCGGAGATTATATCAAAATTTCAGTAAAAGACACCGGTATAGGAATTAAAAAAGAAGACATACCAAAAATTTTTGAGAAATTTTTACAAATCGAAAATTCCCTTACAAGAAACATAGGGGGCGTGGGTCTTGGCTTGTCTATTACAAAACAACTTTTAGATGCGCATTTAGGAGCAATTACAGTAGAAAGCAAAGAAAATGAAGGTTCTGATTTTTCATTTTATATTCCTATTGCAGACAAGAAAAAAATTTTCATAATGGATATAAATCATGCTTTAAGTTCTTGTGAAGATGTAGGAATAATAAGTATTAAAGAAAAAAATGAGTGCAATTTTATAAATGAAATTATAAAAGAAAATATAATAAAACTAACAAAAAAATCCAAAGAATACAAAAAAAATAACGAATACATCGTATTGTTGCCTGATACCGTCCAAAGTGCAGTAGACTTAATGGAAAAATCAATTATAGCAAAAATACAAAAACATAATGTCAAAAATTGTGATATAGTATTAAGAAAGGCCCATACCAAAAAAGATGGTAAAGAACTTTTAAAAATTTTAGACAAAATAAATATAGCCTCACTTTAGAAAGAAAGTTATGAAAAAGATTTTAATAGTTGATGACGAAAAAGATATAGTTGAAACACTGGCTTTTATGTTAAAAACAAAAGGTTTTGATTGCATTTGCGCTTATGATGGTGAAGAAGGTTTGAAACTGGCTAAGGAAACTTTGCCGGATTTAATCATACTTGATGTTATGATGCCAAAAATAAACGGATACAAAATTTGCCGTCTGTTAAAATATGACAGTAAATACAAAAATATTCCAATTATTATGGTAACTGCCCGAAGTCAAGAGGAAGATAAACTCATAGGCGAGGAAACTGGAGCAGATGAGTATATCACAAAACCATTTGAATTTAATGATATAATTGATGCAATTAATAGGTATATAGGCTAATGTATTCTGATACTAAAGTAGATAATAAAACTATCGATAAATTAAAATATGACCTTGTTCGCGATAATATTGTGAGTTTTGAAGATTTAGAACATGCACAGGAAATTGCTATCGCACAAAATACCAACATTGGACAGGTTTTAATATCCTCCTCTATGATTAGCGAGGAAAAACTATTAAAATTTCTGCAAGATAAATTGCATATACCATCAGTAAATTTAGATGATTACGAAATAGATAAAAAATGTTTAAGTTTAATAAATTATCAAGAAGCCATAAACTATAAAATTTTACCTTTGTTTCTAATTGAAGATACCCTTTCTGTTGCAATGGCAGATCCGCTTGATTTATTTGCAATAGATAAAATTATTGAACGTACAGGCAAAAATATTGATCCAATTATTTCAAGCGAAAAAAGCATAATCAAAAAAATTAACGAATACTATGAAACAAAGGGTAAAGTTGCAGATATTAACATAGAAAAAAATAAAAACTATCACTGGCAAGATGAATTGCACAAAGAAGACTTAAGCGAAGAACACATAAGAGCACTTTTTCGCGCAATATTAAAGCATGCAATTATTAATAATATTCATGAACTATATTTCGAGTCAACTCCCGAAGGTTTGAGTGTTTTTTTTAAAAGCACACAAGAAGTCTATTCAACAGGTTCTATACCTGAATTACTTATAAATCCGTTTATACAAATTTTAAAAACTTTATGCGGATTAGATCCTAATGTTTATGAAATACCCCAACTTGGAAAATTAAATTTTAATGTTGATGGTTCAGAACTAACAGCCAGCATATCCGCATTCCCTACAATTAACGGTGAAAGAATTTCGCTTAAAATATATCACCCGCCAAAAAATCTTTCCGAGCTTGGCATATCACCTGATAAAATAAATATCTTAAGTACAAACTTAAATAAGCCCGGTGTTATTTTAATATGTGGCTCATCTTTAAGTGGCAAAACTCATCTTATATATTCAATTTTATCTTCAGGTATAATACCAAAAAATAAAACTGTTATGACATTGGAATCTATTGCAAAATATAAACTCAATAATGTTTCACAGTGCGAATTAAATGAGAATATAGGTTTTAATCTTGACAAAGCAATGAGATTTATAGAATTTCAAAGTCCAGATATTATATATTTCGAGGGCATAACAACAAAAGAAGGATTGGACTTTTTTACATCTTTGACCCTTAAAAATAAAACGCTTATAACAGAATTTCTTGCAGACAACATGGGGGACTTAAGAAGAAAGTTTGAGTTTAGCGAATTCTCAATGTTTAAATCAGTAATATCATGCTTAATATTTATACACAACAAAGAAAGTATTGAATTTTTTGACAAAGAAGAACTTGAAAGGTATTTAGTATGAATTTCTTTGTAACAGCAACAGATACCGATGTTGGCAAAAGTTATATTTGCAAATATCTTGCAAAAGAATTTATAAAACTAAACAAAAAAACAGCCTACTTAAAACCTTTTCAAAGTGGCATTGAAAGAAATGTTGATTCCGATGCAAAACAAATTGAGATATTGGCAAAAAATGTCATTGCAAAAAGTTCTTACACAACAAAAACACCTTGCACCCCTCTTGTAAGTGCACAAATAGATAATGTTGATTATGATCTCGAAAAAATAAAAAATGATTATAACGAACTTGCAAAAAAGTGTGACATTACAATTGTTGAAGGTTCAGGTGGGCTTTATGTTCCTGTCAAAAGAAATATTTTAATGAGTGATGTTATAAAATTTTTGAATTTACCCACCATAATTGTTGCAAGACCAAACCTTGGTACAATTAACCATACATTAATGACTGTAAAATGTGCACAAAACGATGGTATAAAAGTAATCGGAATAGTAATAACAAATTACCCGCAAAATAGCGATGACCCGGTTATCTTAAGAGCGCAAGAAATGATTGAAAACTATTGCAATGTAGATGTAATTGGTATTGTTAAACACAATCAAACAGACTTATCATGTCTTGCCAAAAAATTAATTTAATTACCCGGGAGTGGGGCACTTTCCTGATGAGCATTTGGCAATGGGGCAGATTGAGGCTTTTGGGGCTCATCTGTTACAAAAGGTCTTTGTGGCTTTTGTATTTCAGTATTATTTGCAGGTAACTGTACATTAACACCAGCACTTTCTACTTGAAGGTTTTGAGTATTTTGATTATCGCTAAACCCCTCTTGCAAATCGTCAAACTCTGAATCATCCTGTCCTTGCCCATCTTCAACATCTTTTATTTCTTTTGGCAATTCATCAGTTCCGTTTAATTTTGGATAATCAAATACCGAATCTGCAAAATTTGTCGTAGCAACTTTCATATAATCAGCCCACACTTTCGCAGGTAAGCCGCCACCAGTAATCCCCGGCAACTTTGTGTTGTCATCATTTCCTAACCAAACACCCACAACTATATCAGGGGTATATCCCATAAACCAAGCATCATGGTAATCATCTGTTGTCCCAGTCTTGCCTGCTACTGCTTTTGAAATATTAGCAGCTCTACCCGTGCCGACCTCAACTACTTTTCTAAGCATATATGTCATACCTGCAGCAGTATCAAAACTTATAACTTTTACTATTTTTGGTCCTGAATTTTCATATATAACAACACCACGTGAATTTTCAACTCTTTCAACCGCATATGGTTTTACCCTAAAACCACCATTTGCAAATGCACCGTATGCAACTACCATATCATATAATTTAACACCATTTGAACCTAAAGCAATTGTTAAATCATTCTGTAAGGGAGTTGTTATGCCCATTTCTCTTGCGGTTGTAATAACTGCATCAGTACCGGTTTTTTTAATAAGCCTTACCGCTGCAACATTTGATGATATAGCAAGTGCTTTCCATATTGGTATCTTGCCTCTATACTTACTACCATAATTGCGAGGGGACCAATTTTTAAAAGTAATCGGAGAGTCATCAATTATATCATCTACACCAACTCCCTGTTGTAAAGCGGCAGTATAAACAAAAGGTTTAAAAGCAGACCCGGGAGGTCTAATAGCATTTACAATTCTATCATATTGACTTTGTTCATAATTTTTACCCCCAACATAAGAATAAATTCTACCTGTCGTAGGTGAAAAAGAAAAGAGAGCCATCTGTGTTTTATTCGCCTTAAGCCCATAAGCATTTAAATCATTGACGATAGCATTTTGTGCCGCCTCTTGTGATTTCATATCAAGGGTAGTATAAATTTTAAGACCACCCTGAGAGATCTCCTGTTCTTCAAAACCTAAATGCTCGAGCTCATTTAAAACAAAATCAATAAAATAAGGGGCTTTATTAAACGAATATAAACGAGGTTTATTACTCAAATGGAGTTGCTCATTTTTAGCCTGTTCATATTGTTCTTTTGTAATACAGCCTGTTTTATACATCCTTTTTAAAACTTGATTTCTGCGATTAATTGCGGCATCAGGATTTTGAAATGGCGAGTATACACTTGGCGCCTGGGGTAATCCGGCAATAAGTGCAGTTTCTGCAAGAGTAAGCTCATCAAGATCTTTGTCAAAATATGTCTTAGAAGCACTTAATACTCCATAAGTACCAGAACCTAAGTATACAGAGTTTAAATATAATTCGAGGATTTCATCTTTTGAAATTGTTTTTTCGATTCTATGTGCAATAATTAATTCCTTTATTTTTCTGTCAAAGGTTCTTTCGTTTGATAAAAATAAAATCCTTGCAAGCTGCTGTGTAATTGTACTGGCGCCTTGTTTTAAAGAGCCTGCACGGATATTTGCAAATATTGAACGCACTAAGCCTAATGTGTCAAATCCTCTGTGTTTATAGAAATTTTTATCTTCAGTGGAAATAACTGCATTTTTTAAATCAGCAGGAATATCATTTATTGAAATTTTCTCAAATCTAAAAACCGTAAATGTTTTTATAACTTCACCATCAAGAGAATAAATACTGGTAACCGGGTTTGGTTTAATATCATCAAAATTCGAAATAGGTGGCAATGATGCAAGGTAAAGATTAAAAGCTGCAACCGCTGCCAAAAAAGCTGATAGAGCCATCATAGAAAAATATAAAAATATATTTCTCTTTTTTACCCCCCTTTTTGTTTGTTTTTTCCTAATTTTTCCAGCCATGACAATATTTTATATAGAAATTAATAAATATGCAACTTTTCATAAAATAAGCCCGCAATAATTATCTTGCGAGCTTATTTTATATTTAATAATCTTAAAATTCAAGACCATTTTCACGTGCAGCATCAGCTAATGCTTCAACTCTACCATGGAACAAAAAACCACCTCTGTCAAATACTACAGCTTTTATGCCCTTTGCCAGTGCTTTTTTTGCAAGGTCAGCACCTACTACTTTTGCAGCTTCAATATTTCCACCATGCCCTAAGCCCAAATCTTTGATTTTAGAAGATGATGAAACCAAAGTCACACCTTTTGTATCATCAATTATTTGAGCATAAATATGCTTAATTGAACGATATACAGCTAATCTTGGACACTCTGAAGTACCTGCAATTTTTAGTCTTACACGTCTGTGTCTTTTTTGCGTCTGCTCTTTTCTGTTAATTTGTTTAATCATTTTTTTTCCTTTCACCAAAACCGATGTCTTATTCAAGCTCGGTTCATATTGGCTTTACACTATTTTTTACCTGCTTTTCCGGCTTTACGTCTTACATATTCACCTTCGTAACGGACACCCTTTCCTTTATAAACTTCCGGAGGACGTTTAGAGCGAATTTGAGCCGCTACATCACCAACCATTTGTTTATTTGAACCTGTTACAGTGATTTTCGTATTTGCTTCGACAGCAATTTTAATACCTTGTGGCGGTTCTATGATTATAGGGTGTGAATAGCCCAATTGCAAATTTAATGCAGTTCCTTGCATTTGAGCCCTGTAACCAACACCTTGAATTTCAAGTTTCTTAGTAAAACCTTCCTTCACACCTGTTATAACATTTTGAACAAGTGTCCTTGAAAGCCCATGTAAAGAACGAGATTTTCTATCATCATTTTTTCTTGTCAAGACAATTTCTTTACCATCAAGCTTAACTTCAATTTCATCCCTTACTTGTACCGATTCTGTACCCATCGGACCTTTTGCCGTAACTAGATTATTTTCGATTTTAACGTCTACTCCATCCGGGATAATTACTGGCAATTTTCCTATTCTGGACATATTTTTCTCCTTTTGCAATTATGCGGGACCGCTTCGTTGTAATTACAACAAATCAACCCAGTAAATAAATATTAACTACCAAACGTAACAAAGAACTTCGCCGCCTAAATTTTGAGTACGAGCAGCCTTATCTGTCATCAGGCCTTTGCTTGTAGAAATTACTGCAATACCCATACCATCAAACACTCTTGGCAAGTTTTTTGCCTTTGAATAAGTTCTCAAACCCGGTGTAGAAACTCTTTTTAAATTAGTAATAACCGGCTTTTTGTTATAATACTTCAAAGTGACATCAATAACCTTAAAACCATTCTCATCTTTTAGCTCAAAATCTTCAATATAACCTTCTTCTTTGAGAAGTTTTATTAGTTCAACTTTTAATTTTGAAGCGGGGATTAAAACATTTGAATGATTAACTTGATTAGCATTTCTAATACGAGTCAATGCATCGGCGATTGGATCTGTAACTGTCATTTTTATTTCCTTCCTACTTGCAAGCTTATCTTGCAGTTTAGTGTAATACATATGCACATCGTGCAAAAAAATTTTATTATAAAAGCGCAGCAAATGCAAACTGCGCCGATACTACCAAGAAGATTTTGTTACGCCTGGCAATAAACCTCGATGGGCGAACTGTCTGAGACAGATTCTGCAAAGACCAAAATCTCTATGAAAACCATGGGGTCTTCCACAGATTGAACAACGATTATGAAGTCTTACCTTGGGATACTTACCCTTTGCAGCAAGCATTTCACGTGTTCTTTCTTTGTTTATCATTGCTTTTTTAGCCATTTTTTTAATTTCTCCTGTTATTTACTTATTTTTTAAACGGCATACCTAAAGCTGCAAGCAAACTTCTTGCTTCTTCATCGGTAGTTGCTGTTGTTATAATTGAAATATTCATACCCTTAACAATATCAACTTCTTCATAGTGTATTTCAGGGAATAGAGCTTGTTCTTTTAAACCAAAAGTATAGTTACCACGACCATCAAAGGAATTTTTAGAAATACCTCTAAAGTCACGAATTCTTGGCAATACAACGCAGATTAACTTTTGAAGAAAATCATACATTTTTTCGCCCCTCAATGTAACCATTGAACCAACAGGCATTCCTTCTCTTAATTTAAAGGCAGAAATTGACTTTTTAGCTTTTGTAACAACAGCTTTTTGGCCTGCAATTTTGGTTAGCTGATTAACTATTGTTTCAGCAAGTTTAGAATTGTGGCAAGCTTCGCCTACGCCCATATTAATAACAATTTTACTTAATTTTGGTATTTGAAGATCATTTGCATAATTAAATTCTTGTTTTAACTTTGCACGAACTTCTTCATTGTATTTATCTTTTAAATTTCTAGTGACTGTTTTTGCCATTTCTTTTTCCTTTACTTAGCCTTTGAGATTTTGCACAAATGCCTGTCAAATCTCAATGCCCCGCAAATGCGGTCTAAACATCTATTGTTTCATTACATTTCTTACAAACACGAACTTTTTTATTATCTCTTACTTCATGCTTAATTCTTGTAGCTTTTTCACATGCAGGACAAACAAGCATAACTTTTGCAGCATTTAAGGGAGCTTCAATTTTATTTAAACCACCCTGAATACCAGCCATTGGGTTTGCTTTTTGCGCTTTGGTTACAATGTTTACACCCTCAACAATTACTGTAGAGTCTTTTGTAATAACTTCTTTAACATTACCCATTTTACCTTTGTCTTTTCCTGAAGTGACAACGACTCTATCGCCGACTTTTGCGTGAATTGAAGCTTTCTTATCTGAATTGGTTTTTGACATTTTTATATTTCCTATTTTTATTAATTACCGTTAAATTACTTCGGGAGCAAGAGAAACTATTTTCATATAGTTTTTGTCTCTTAATTCTCTGGCAACCGGTCCAAAAACACGTGTACCTCTTGGATTGCCATCTTTATTTATAATGACTGCCGCATTGTCATCAAAGCGAATAACAGAACCGTCGTTACGCTTAATATCTGCCTTAGTCCTAACAATAACAGCACTTACAACATCAGACTTTTTAACAGTCATATTAGGAGTCGCAACCTTAACCGTTGCAACAACAACATCACCTACTGATGCATATTTTTTATTTGAACTACCCATAACACGTATAACTAAAAGTTCTTTAGCACCTGTATTATCAGCAACTTGTAATCTTGTTTCTTGTTGTATCATCTCTTTATTACCTTATATATTAATACTGCCCTTTAGTTTATTTAGCTTCTTCAACAACTTTATCAAGAACAAATCTAACAGAAGACGAAATTGGTCTTGATTCAACAATTGAAACTACATCTCCAACTTTTGAAGTGTTGTTTTCATCATGCACTTTATAGTTTTTTGTAAAAACCATAGCTTTTTTGTATTTTTTATGAGTTTTGTGTTCAGCAACTTGGACCACAACGGTTTTGTCCATTTTATCGCTTACGACTGTACCTTGTTTAACTTTCTTGGGCATTTTATTATTTCCTTTGTTATTTATAACCTATACATTTAATTCTTTTTGTTTTAAAATAGTTTTCAATCTTGCAATTAAACGTTTTGTTTGTCTAATTTGAGCAGGATTTTCAAGTTGATTCATTTTATTATGTTTCATTCTTAAGGCAAATAATTCTTTTTTATAATTAAGAATTAACTCCTTAAGCTCAGAAACTGTTTTATCTTTTATTTCCTGAAGTTTCATTTTATTCACCTATTTTTCTACCACTCTAACCTTGATAGGCAATTTTTGTGCTGCTAACTCAAGCGCTTTTATTGCATCTTCTCTGACTGAGTATTCAATTTCAAAAAGCATTCTGCCGGGCTTAACAACAGCAACCCAGTATTCGGGGTTGCCCTTACCTTTTCCCATACGAGTTTCGGCAGGTTTTGCGGTAATCGGCTTGTCGGGGAAAATTTTAATCCAAACATTACCACCACGTTTAATTTGTCTTGTCATTGCACGACGAGCTGCTTCTATTTGTCTGCTTGTAATCCAAGCAGGCTCAAGAGACTGCAATCCATAGCTACCGAATTCAAGAGTTGTGCCTCTTGTTTCGGTTCCCTTCATATTGCCTTTCATTTTTTTTCTGAATTTAGTTTTTTTAGGCATTAACATTTTGATTTGCTCCTATTAATTAAAGAACTAGGCTTCAACCTTGTCCTGTTGTATTTCTTCATTACGTTTTCTTCTACTATTAAAACGCGCATTATCTTTATTTGTTGCTTTCTTTGTTTTAATATTTTGATCAGCCTTTTCACCGGGCATCAAATCACCCTTGAATACCCAGACCTTGACACCGATTTTACCCATTACTGTATCAGCTTCAGCAAAACCGTATTGAACATCGGCCCTTAAAGTTTGTAGAGGAATTCTACCCTCTTTAGCCCACTCTGAACGAGCAATTTCAGCACCGCCTAAACGACCTGAAACCATGACCTTAATACCTTGAACACCAGCACGCATTGTTCTTTGCATTGCTTGCTTCATTGCACGTCTAAAAGCAATACGTTTTTCCAATTGTAGTGCAATATTTTCTGCAACTAATTGTGCATCAACATCAATTCTTGCAACTTCAACAACATCAATTGACACGTTTTTGTTGTTAATAAGGTTTTGAACTGCAACTCTCAAGTCGTCAATACCTTGACCACCTCTACCCACAACAATACCGGGCTTAGCAGTAACAACAGTAATGTTAACATTTTGTGCTTTTCTTGCAATGTTAATTCTTGATACACCTGCTGCGTACAATTTCTTCTTAACAAACTTTCTGATTTTTGCATCTTCAGCAATAAATTCAGCGTACTTCTTTTTATTAGCAAACCAAGTACTTACCCAAGGTTCGATTATTCCGATTCTAAATCCGGTTGGATGTGTCTTTTGTCCCAAAGTTCTTCTCCTAGTTTCTTGTTAACTTAACTGTTAAATGTGATGTTCTTTTAAATCTCTTGTACATTCTGCCTTGTGCACGAGGCCTTACTCTTTTATAAGTTACACTCTCGTCGGCAAATATTTCAGAGATTTTTAATGCGTCAGCATTTGCACCGAACTTTTCAGATGCGTTTGCAATTGCTGCGTTGAGGTTTTTTTCAACAACTCTTGCTGCAAAATAAGGCATAAATTTTAGCATTTTTTTAGCTTCGAGTGCATTTTTACCTCTTACAAGATTAATTACTCTACGTAACTTTCTTGCCGTCATTTTTATATTCGTTTGTTTCGCTGTCGCTTCTTGCATAATTTGTATTCCTTATGGCTTACTTAAAACTTATTTCCTTTTAGCTGTTTTATCTTGACCGGCATGACCTCTGAACGAACGTGTTGCAGCAAATTCGCCCAACTTATGACCGACCATTTGTTCTGTAACATAAACTGGAACATGAGTCTTACCGTTATGAACAGCAATTGTATGACCTAACATAGCAGGTACAATCATAGATGCTCTGGACCAAGTTTTAATTACTTTCTTTTCCTGAGTTTCATTTAATTTATTTATTTTCTTTTCTAAAGATTCATGTACAAATGGACCTTTTTTTAATGAACGAGCCATCTAGTCGTGTTCTCCTTACTTATTTTATTTTTTTCTTCTTCTTACAATTAATTTAGATGATGCTTTATTTGGGTTTCTGGTTTTTTGACCAAGAGCCGGACGACCCCAAGGAGTTTTGGGATTACCACCTGGACCCGTTTTACCTTCACCACCACCATGTGGGTGATCTACAGGGTTCATTGTAACACCACGAACTGTAGGTCTTACACCAAGATAACGAGTTCTTCCGGCTTTACCTGTTGAAAGGTTTTTAAATTCCGAATTACCCAGAGTACCCACTGTTGCATAACATTCTTTTCTAACCATTCTCATTTCTGAGGAGGGAAGTTTTATAGTAACATAGTCACCTTCTTTTGCCATTAATTGAGCACCCATACCAGCCGAACGTACCATTTTGGCACCACGTCCCGGGAAGAGCTCAATGTTATGAACAATTGTACCTAAAGGAATAGCTTCAAGAGGAAGTGCATTTCCCGGTTTAATGTCAGCATCAGGACCTGAAATTACAGTATCACCTACATTTAAATTTTCAGGTGTTAAAATATATCTTTTCTCACCGTCAGCATAAACTACAAGGGAAATCCTGACATTTCTGTTAGGATCATATTCAACAGTCTTAACAAATCCTACAACGCCCACTTTGTTTCTTTTGAAATCAATTACGCGGTAAGCTTGTTTATGTCCTCCACCTTGATGTCTTGTTGTTATTCTACCTGTATTATTTCTTCCGCCTTTTTTTCTTAAAGGTTTTAATAGTGATTTTTCAGGTGTATCAGTTGTAATTTCAGAAAAATCAGCTCTTGTCATACCTCTTTGACCGGGGGAAGTTGGATTAATCTTACGAGTTGCCATTGTTATCTACACTCCTGTCAATTCTTCAATAGGATCGCCAACGATTGTAACGATGGCTTTCTTACCTGATTGTGTTCTACCGAACTTTAAGCCCATTCTTTTTTGGTGAGAGGGCATATATACAGTCCTTACTTTCTTAACTTTGCGATTCGGATAAGCAAGTTCGATTGCTTGTGCGATCTCTACTTTTGAAGCAGTTTTTGCTACTTCAAAAGTGTATACGTTATTAGCTACATTAGCCATGGACTTTTCAGTAATTATTGGCTTTTTAATAATATCGTATAATTTTTCTTTGTTGGTTCTTGTATTTGCCATTATTTCGCCAACCTTTCAGTTATTTCATTGATTGCAGCCTCTGTAACTATCAAGCTGTTTGCTTCAATTAAATCTTTAACGTTTAAATTGGATGGCAATAACAACTTAACATTTGCCAAGTTTCTTGCGCTCAATTCAAGATTTTTATTTTCATCAGCTTTCAAGTCTGCAATAACTAAAATCTTGCCTGTAGCATTCAAATCTTTAAGGATTTTTGCCATTGCTTTTGTTTTTACTTCTTTTAGTTCAGAGAAATCTTTTACAACAGTCATTGCTTCCAATTTAGCACTAAGTGCAGACTTGAGCGCAAGCTTTCTTGCCTTTTGGGGCATATTTGTTTCATAGCTTCTCGGTTTTGGTCCGAATACTACACCACCGCCTGCAAACAACGGTGAACGGATTGAACCTGCACGAGCTCTACCTGTACCTTTTTGTTTCCAAGGTTTTTTACCGCCGCCTGAAACTTCAGCTCTTGTTTTTGTACAAGCTGTGCCTCTGCGAGCATTATTTAGCTGTCTTTTAAGAGCTAAGTGCATAACGTGGATATTGGGTTCAACGCCAAACACTTTGCCGTCAAGACTCAATTCGCCAAGCTGGCTTCCTGAAGTGCTTAATAATTTTACTGTTTGAGTTTTTGTATTTTCAGTCATTTTATACCTCTAATTCCATTTTGTTCTTGAAGGTTTAACTGTGACCAATTTACCTTCAGGACCCGGAACTGAGCCCTTGATTAATAACAGATTTTTATCAGCATCAACTTTTACAACCGTAAGTTTTGAAACAGTAACTCTTTGATTGCCCATGTTGCCTGCCATTTTCTTACCCTTAATTACACGACCGGGAGTAGTACCTGCACCGATAGAACCGGGTTCTCTGTGGTTTTTAGAACCATGAGCCATAGGTCCTCTGCCGAAGTTGTGTCTTTTAACGGTACCTTGAAAACCTTTACCTATTGATTTACCTGTAATATCAACTTTTGCTACTTCAGATAAGACAGTTAAATCAATTTTTTGACCAACAGTATAATCTTGAGGATTATCTACTCTGAATTCTTGCAAATGTCTGAAGTTTTCAAGATTATTCTTTTTGAAATGACCAATTTGAGCCTTTGTTAAATGTTTTTCCTTAGCAGGAACCACGCCTACCTGAATAGCATTGTAACCGTCTGTTTCAACAGTTTTAACTTGAGTTACAACGGCAGGGTCAACTTTTATCACCGTAACTGGGATGCAAAGTCCTTGCTCGTTATAAATTTGTGTCATTCCAAGTTTTTGTCCAATAACACCTAATGTCATTTTCTACCTTTCTGTTGTGAGAGCTTGCGTTCTCGGTTGTTTCACTTTTGGCTTTGTTTAAAATAAACTCTGCCTATTTGCCAGATCACATTCAATATTCAATTTTGATTGTGCTAAAGCTTCTAACTAAAGTTTAATTTCGATGTCCACGCCTGATGGCAAGTCCATTCTAGTCAATTCTTCAGTTGTTTGTTGTGTGGGATCATAGATATCTATGATTCTCTTGTGTGTTCTCATCTCAAAGTGTTCACGAGATTTTTTATCTACGTGAGGTGAGCGAAGAACACAGTATACTCTGCGCTTTGTAGGCAGAGGAATCGGACCTGATACGCTTGCTTCAGTTCTTTTTGCAGTGTCAACAATTTTTTGAGCACTTAAATCAATAAGCTGATGGTCGTAAGCTTTCAGGCATACTCTTATTCTTTGTCTTTTTGCTGTTGTAGTCATATTTGCCTTACTTCTTCTAGTTTCTTTCAGTATTCATAAACTTATTACAAACAAAATTTCTCGTCAACACTAAATTTTTAATGTTTTAAATTTGTTACAATACTTCAAATTTCATATATTGTGTTAAAATAAAAATATGTTTAAATTTGTTGCAATATTTTTAGGAGGAGGGCTTGGTGCAACAGGTCGTTATTTGATGACTTTAGCATGCTCTAAATTCTGCAATTATTTTCCAATAGGAACGCTCAGCGTTAATATAATCGGCAGTTTTATTATGGGCTTTGGCTTTTTATTATTTATGGAAAAAATCGATATATCTAATGAGTTCAAATTGTTTCTAACAGTCGGTTTTTGTGGTGGACTTACAACATTTTCAACATTTTCACTTGATGTATGGAATATGTTTTTTGCGGGTGAAATTTTAAAAGCAGTACTTTATATATTATTAAGTATAATTTTATCTTTAGGAGCACTTTTTGCGGGGGTAATTATTGCAAAACAGTTCTAAAAAAATTAAAATAATTTTTTGCGGCATGCCTGATATGGCAACACTTTGTCTTAACTCCATTGTAAGCGAAGGCTTTGAGGTAGTAGGGGTCATACCCCCGCCAAATTTTAACCCAACAGCAAAAAATTTTATAACATTTGCAAAAAATTTAAATCTTGAAGTTTTTGAATACGATAAAAATCCTAATGACAAAGATATGATTGAAAGAATTGCACAAAAAAATGCTCATATCGGTGTAATTTGTTCTTTTAATCATAAATTAAACAAAGATTTTTTAAGTACAACCAAAATGGGGTACATCAACTGCCATCCCTCATTTTTGCCTATGTATCGAGGCGCAAACCCGTATTTTCACATAATTAAAAATGGTGAAAAAACAAGTGGAGTTACACTACACTTTGCAGATGAAAACTTTGATACAGGGGAAATTATAGCCCAAAAAAGCTTTCTTTTAAACGAAAAAGAAACCATAGGAACACTCTTTAACCGCACAAATTTTATGATTAACGACATGCTTTTAAATGTTTTAAATATTTACAATGACACAGGTAAAATAAATTCAAAACCACAACCTGAAGGTGAATATAAAAAAGCACCAAAAGTTCAAAATGATATAAAAATAGATTTAAATCAAGGTGTAGTTATGGCAGAAAGACTTATAAGAGCTGCAAATCCTTTTTACAACACTTTTTTAAACTTTAGAGGTGCTCCTGTAAGAATTTTATTTGCAGACTATAAAATTCAAGAACATAACATAGAACAAGGAATTATAACAAAAATACAAGGTGCAATGCTTGAAATATCAGCAAAGGACGGTTTTATTTATCCAAAATGCCTACAATGTGGAAGCTGGGGCATTTTTGATACAGAAAATTTCATAAAAGCATTCAGACCAAATATAGGAGAACTTTTTAACTAATGGATAAACTAAACTTCCTGACAGCCGGCATACCAACAGTAGCAAAAGATTACTACGATGCATTTTCAACATTAAAAAATATGCAGCTGGACGGACTCGAAATAGAGTTTGTCCATGGAGTAAGAATGAGTGAAAAAACTCAAAAAACAGTATTAGACAACAAGGATAATTTAATTTTAACATCACATGGTCCATATTATATTAATCTGAATTCAAAAGAAAAAGAAAAAAAGGAAGCAAGCGTCACAAGAATTTTAGATACTGCAAGAATGGCAAACAAGCTTGGTGCATATTCTATTGTCTACCATGCAGGTTTTTATATGGGCGAAAGTAAAGAAAATACCTTTAAAACAATTCTTGAAAAACATAGCGAAATTGTTGAAATTCTCGAAAAAGAAAATAACAACATTTGGATAAGGCCGGAAACGACAGGTAAAGGCACACAGTGGGGCGATATAGACGAAATTATCGAGCTTTGCAAAAACTTTAAAAATGTACTTCCCTGTGTAGATTTTGCACATATTCATGCTCGTACAAATGGGCTTTTCAATACTTATGACGAATTTTGTTTGATATTGGATAAAATAGCAAAAAACTTAGGCGACAAGGCTCTTAAAAACTTTCATGCGCATATGGCAGGAATTGCATACTCACAAAAAGGTGAAAAGCATCATCTGGTATTTAAGGATAGCGATTTCAATTACAAAGATCTGCTGAAAGCATTTAAAACCTTTAATGTCACAGGAGTTATAGTTTGCGAAAGTCCAAATATTGAGGTTGATTGCAAAATACTTAAAGACTACTGGCTTTCAATTAATTAGACAAAAAAAAATGTTTATGGTATAAAATCTGATTATAAAAAGTAAGGATTTGACAATGGTAACATTTTTTTACGTAATTCAAATAATTTCAGCACTTTTACTTATAATATTAGTGCTTTTACATTCTCCAAAAGGAGATGGCATAGCTTCAATCGGATCTGCGAGTCAACTTTTTTCATCCCAGAAAAGTGCAGAAAAAGGTCTAAATAAAGTTACATATATTGTAGGTGGAATTTTTATCCTGACTACATTGCTTTTGGGTTTTGGCATAATAAGATAGACCACTCAATAATAAAAAATGAAAGGTCAAAATAACCTTTCATTTTTTTATACTTAAACGCTCCAAATACCTGACAAAACGAACAATCTTTTTTTCATCGGCAGCACTAATAGAATCAACAAGAATAGAAAGCATTCCCGCTCGTTTAGCACACAATATATCAGTTAACGGTCTATCTCCAACAAAAGCGCAATTAAATGGGTTTACATTAAAATCTTTGCAAACTTGCAAAAGAACTTTTATGTCAGGTTTTTTTGCATTCCCCATAATCGGGAAATTTACCTGAGATTGAGCTTTTTTAATGTATTCGGTATTTTTATTATTAGAAATTATTGCTATTTTAAAATGATTTTTAAGCAAATTTAAGAACTCTAGAGTTTCTTTTTCAAAAATGCCACTTTTGGAACGCATTACTGTAGAATCCAAATCAAAAAAAATAGCCTCTATTTCACAAGCTTTTAAATTAAAAACACTAATATCGTAAATTGATTTAATATTTATATCAGGCCTCAATCTCATTTTTTATACCAAGCGTCCTTCCAAGCGCCCAATTCCATTCAGTATCCCAATTGCCAGTACTACACAGTTGCATCCAAACTTCATCGTTTGTATTTGCTGTGTCAGTCAACTCACCGTCTTTATTAATAATTTTACATACATTAGCTCTTGCGGTAAAACTGGGAGTAATAATTTCAAACTCATCGCCTAAAAGCATTTTATTTTTAATGACAACTTTGAACAAGTTTTCGTTTTTTTCCAAAAAAATGCAGAGAAAATCAGCTCCTGCAAGTCCTTTTGAGATTTCATAACTGTAACTTGAAGAATTGTTGTTGCCCATAAAAAACCCTTCGGTAAAGCCACGATTGCCAACTTTTTTTAAATCACTATATGCTTTTTTGCTGTCGATTTTTCCATCCATAACAGCCCTGTATGCCTTCGTCGTAGCACTCACATAATACATGCTTTTTGTCCTGCCCTCAACTTTAAAAGAATCTATACCTATATCCTGTAATTCTTTTATATATCTGATAAGGCACAAGTCCTTTGGGGATAATATGTGCGACCCTCTCTCATCTTGTACTATTTCATAATATTCTCCAGGACGGGTCTCTTCTAAAAGCTTATAACTCCATCTGCATGGCTGAGCACAACCGCCATGATTTGCCTTTCTTTCCCCATTGGTCATATAATCACTTAAAAGGCAACGACCTGAATATGACATACATTGAGAGCCGTGTACAAAAATTTCAACTTCGATATCAGGAACAGCTTTTTTAATTGCCTCAATTTGTTTTAAGGATAATTCTCGAGCAAGAATAACTCTTGCAGCACCCATATCACGCCAAAACTTAACAGCTTCAATATTTAAAATGTTTGTCTGGGTTGAAATGTGTATATCGATATTCGGCAAATATCTTCTAACTGTTTTATAGACTCCAAAATCACTTAAAATTATGGCATGGGGATTTGCATCTTTTATAATGTTAATACTTTCCTCTAAATTTTTTATATCCTCGTCATATGCAAAAATATTCAAAGTTAAATATGCCTTTTTATTTAGCGACCTTGCGCAATCTATTGCAAACTTTAAGTTCTCCCTTGTTATTAATTCACCCTTTCGCATGGTACGCAAAGAAAAATCAACAAGACCTAAATAACATGCATCTGCACCATAAGCATATGCATATTTCATTTTTTCTATATTGCCCGCAGGCATCAAAAGTTCACTCATAAAACATATATTATCATAAAAAAAGGGCTTTTTAAAAGCCCAAAATTTATCTTACGCAACATTTAAGTGTAAATGCTACAATCTTTCTTGATGGGATATTGAGCCACTTATATTCACGAAACTGACATCCGTCACTGTGTGTACAATCTTCTACAACAGCATCTTGCAAAGTGACTATATCATCCAAACATTTCCCATCCTCACAAGTATAAAGTCTGCCCGAAATTTTTTTTAATCCGACCCATACAACAATAGAATCAGAATCCATGCTTTTTGCAAGTTTATGTATAGCATCAAAAGTTTTGCACATGGTTTGCTCCTTTCTTTTAATGTTATTTTGAGCAATTTTAAAATATTTTTTATCAGACATAAAACTAAACATGTTAACAATTATTAATAAATTTAAAATATGATGCTTGAAATTTTTTTTTATGGTATACTATACACCTAATCTTAAAATAAGAGGATAAAAAAATTGGAAAAAAGCTTTATGCGAGTTAGTTTAAACTCGAGTAAACCACCAATCACATTTCGAAGTAAAAACCATTCTGTTTACGTAACAAATAGTGGTCCTGTAAGTACAGAAGAATCGCAAATTATTATGCGAAGTTTGTTCCGAGAGACAAAAGCAAAACAAAGTGATAATAAAATTGCACTCGACACATCAAAAGATGACGTCTTTATACTTAGGGGTGAAAGTGCCCATAGTGCAAAAGTGAGCAAAGAGCCATACAGCAATTTGCACCACGATAATAAAAAAGAACACAATTTAACACAAATAATATTGCAGCCTAAAAAAGCAAAAAGACAGGCTGCAATTTATTTTGATGCCACATCTATGCAGGGTAAAAAATTATCTGTAGTAAATGTAGATAAATCAGAAAAAGGTAGAGTAAAAATAAAAGTAAAAGCCCTTGATGTAATGGCATAGAACAATAATTTTGCGCCCTTTATGGGCGCATTTTTAATTTAAATATTTTTTCAAATATTTACCGGTATATGAATTTTCGCATTTTACAACCTGCTCCGGAGTACCCTTTGCAATTACCATGCCACCATCCTGACCACCTTGCGGTCCAAGGTCTATAATATAGTCGGCACATTTTATAATATCTAAATTGTGTTCAATAATTAACACAGTGTTGCCATTATCAGCAAGCTGATGAAGAATTTTTACAAGTTTATCAATATCCCACCAATGTAGACCAACTGAAGGCTCATCCATCAAATAGAGTGTTTTACCCGTCGCACGCTTATTTAATTCAAGTGCCAGTTTAACCCTCTGTGCCTCACCGCCTGAAAGAGTTGTTGCACTTTGCCCTAATTTAATATAATCCAATCCCACATCATATAATGTTTGCAATCTTGTTGCAATTTTTGGTACATTTTTGAAAAATTCTAAAGCCTCACCTACAGTCATTTCCAAGACATCAGCTATACTTTTTCCTTTATATTTTACCTCGAGCGTCTCTTGATTATATCTTTTACCTTTGCAAACATCACACTTTACATAAACATCAGATAAGAAATTCATTTCAATTTTTAAAACACCATCACCCTTGCACTTTTCGCACCTTCCGCCCTTGACATTAAAAGAAAATCTACCCTGTTTATATCCTCTAACTTTTGCTTCGTTTGTCTGAGCAAAAAGGTCACGAATATGTGTAAAAACATCCGTATATGTTGCAGGGTTAGAGCGTGGTGTTCTACCAATAGGACTCTGGTCAACACATACAATTTTATCAATATATTCAAATCCTTTTATTTCGTCCACACCTTGAGGTTTAGGACGATTTGAACGCAATTTATGCATTGCATACTCGTTAACTAAATCTTGTACCAAGGTTGACTTACCACTACCTGAAACACCGGTAACCGCTACAATTTTTCCCAGGGGAATATTTACATCTAAATTTTTCAAATTATTCAAATGTGCATTTTTGATTTCTAAAAAATTTCCACTTCCCAATCTTCTTTCTTTTGGTACAGGTATTTTCAATTCTTTACTTAAATACTTGCCTGTAATGGATTCTTTTGCGTTTTCAATATCTTTTTGCGTGCCAAAAGCAACAATTTTTCCACCTTCAACACCAGCCTTTGGACCAATATCAACAATATAGTCAGCAGCTTTAATTGTATCTTCATCATGTTCAACAACAATTAAAGTATTGCCGAGATTTCTTAATTTTAAAAGTGTATTTATAAGCATATCATTGTCTCTTTGATGCAGACCAATCGAAGGCTCATCTAAAACATAAAGTACACCTGATAAACCTGAACCAATTTGAGTTGCGAGCCTGATTCTCTGAGCTTCACCACCCGAGAGTGTACCAGCATTTCTTGCAAGATTTAAATAACCCAATCCTACATCAATTAAAAATTTTAAACGTACACGAATTTCATCTAAAATTTGCTTTGCAATAGTTAATTTAAAATCATCCAAATTTAAATAAACTTCTTGAATAAATTCATATGCCTCACTAACAGGCAACAAACAAAACTCATAAATATTTTTATTCAAAATTGTCACTGCAAGTGCAAACTGATTTAAGCGTGCGCCATTACATGCCTTACAAGGAATTGAGGTCATATATTTTTGTATTTCAGTACGAATTAAATCAGAATCAGAACTTTCATATTTTTTTGTTAAATAAGGAATAACACCTGGATACGGGATATAGTGAGTATGATAATTTTTAGTACCAAAATCAGCATAACGCATTTTAATTTTTTCATCATCATTACCGTATAATATTATACCTTTTTGGGATGGACTAAGACTTTTAAAAGGAATATCAGGGTCAATTTCATAATATTCGCAAACACTATTTAAGATGTCATAATAATACTGATTACCTGTTTTTGCCCATGGGTAAATTGCACCTTGATTTATAGATTTTGACGGGTCCGGAACTACAAGTTCCGGTGTTATTTCAAAATGCGCCCCCAAACCGTTACAAACCTTGCAAGCTCCGTAGGGATTATTAAAACTAAGCATTCTGGGTGTTAATTCTTCAAAACTTAAATTGCACTTTGGGCATGCCAATTTCTCGGAAAATATTTGCTCTCCTTGTCCAATTACATCAAGTACCATAAGCCCGTCAGAACGTTGCAATGCAATTTGAGAACTGTCAAAAATACGAGACTTTGCTGATTCTTTTACAACAATTCTATCAATTACAACTTCAATCGTATGTTTTTTTGTTTTATCCAGCTCAATTTCATCCTCATCAAGATTATAAATTTTACCGTCTACTCTGACTCTTACAAAACCCTCGGACTTTAAACCCTGCAAAGTTTGAATATATTCTCCTTTTTTACCTCTTATAATAGGCGAAATAATTTGAATTTTTTTGCCTTCGCCCAATGACATAATTTTAGTAACAATTTCATCAATTGTTTGCGGAAGTATTAAATCCCCACAATTTGGACAATGAGGAGTGCCTACACGAGCATATAAAAGTCTTAAATAATCATATATTTCAGTAATTGTACCAACGGTTGAGCGTGGATTGTTTGTTGTGGATTTTTGATCAATTGAAATAGCAGGCGAAAGTCCATCAATATGTTCAACATCAGGCTTATCCATTTGTCCCAAAAATTGACGTGCGTATGTAGAAAGACTCTCCACATAACGCCTTTGTCCCTCAGCAAAGATTGTATCAAAAGCAAGTGAACTTTTACCAGAACCGGAAACACCTGTAAAAACGATAAGTTGATTTTTTGGTAATTCTAAAGAAACATTTTTTAAATTGTGTTCTTTTGCACCATTTATAACAATTTTGTCATTCATTATTATATTATGGCACAAAAAATTATTAAGAATATTAAAATGTTGTTATATATTTGTTATATATTTGTTATATATGGAATTATAATAGTAGATTAGTTCTTCTCTTTCCACTCCTTCCTCCATATACAGATTAGATTTTTATTCTCGTCGCCCTCAAAAAGGCGGCTTTTTTTTGCACGAAGTTGGTACTCCCAATGACGGCTATTATATTACATCAAACTCTCGAGTGCAGCTATTTTCATAGCAGCAACGTCCGGGGTGCTTCCTGTCCAAATTTCAAAAGCTTTTTGTGCTTGAAACACCAACATATCCAAACCACCAACACATCTTATATTGCACTCTTGTGCATACTTAATTAATTTTGTCTTAACAGGATTGTACACAATATCATAAATGAAAGCATCATCATCTAGGGTTTTTACTTTATTAAAATCAATCGGGCAAACACCTTCAAGGAAATTTTTCATACCTGCCGGTGTAGTATTTACAAGTATTTTATTGCCCCTTAATGTATCCATTAATGTATATGGGTTTAGTTCTATTTTAATTTTTGGAAATTTTTGTCTTAACAACTCTATGTTTGAATGAGAATCAATAACATTTCTTGAATAAAAAGTAATTTTAGAAACTCCAAGGCTCACCAATCCCGCACATATTGCACGGGCAGCACCACCTGTGCCTAAAACAACCGCGCATTTATCTTTAATATTTAATTTAATATCATCAGGGATGGGTTTAACAAAACCGTAAATATCAGTGTTTGAACCTTCAAGATTTTTATCAGCTGTAATCTTTACGGTATTTACTGAACCAATCAAATTTACATTAGCATCAAACTTAGATAAAAAAAGCGTAATCGGAACTTTATGAGGAATTGTAACATTAAAACCATTATAACCTTCCACCTTAAGTTTTTTAATTCTTGAAACTAAATTTTCAGGCTCAGTAGGCAAAACATCATAAACACCATCAAATCCACAAGTTTTCAGTGCAGTCTCGTGTATCACCTTGCTTAAAGAATGCGAAAGCGGATAGCCAATTACTGCAAATTTATAACTTTCGCTCATTGTTCATCCTCTTTCATATCACGAGAATATTTGCACTCTTTATTTGAACAAGCAATTTTATTACCTTTTTTAAGGAATTTTTTAACAAGCAAACTACCACAGTCAGGGCATTTTTCTCCTGTCGGTTCAGACCAGAGTACAAAAGTACAGTCGGGATATTTGGAACAACCCCAGAAAAGTTTACCATATCTTGATTTTCTTTGTATTAATTCTCCGTCTCGTCCTTCTTTTTCACAAACCGGGCACTTCACACCTGATGAAATTACAATACCTTTTCTGGCCTTGCAATTTTCATTTAAACATTGGTAATATTTACCATATGGTCCTGTTTTAATTACTGTTTCAGCGCCACACTTTTCGCATTTATAATCTGTAGCCTCGTCTTGCGGTTTTTCTTTTACTTCGCCGTCAAGAGGAAGGGCTGTTTTACACTCGGGATAACCTGAACAAGCCAAAAATTGCTTGCCAAACCTACTGGTTTTAACGACCATTTTGCGACCACAATTCGGACAGTTAATTTCAGACTCTATTACAACATTTTCCATATTTTGCTTTGCATTATCAACCGTTTTTGAAAAGGGCTGCCAAAATTCTTTTAAAACTTTTACTGATTCTGCTTTATCTTCAGCAATTTCATCCAATTTTAACTCCATGCCTGCCGTAAACTTGTAATCCATAATATCGCTAAAATGTTTTACAAGCTGAGTGCAGACTGTTCTGCCTAAAATTGTAGGTTTAAGTGCCTTATCAAGCTTTTCTACATAACCTCTTTGCTGAATTTTTGTGATAATCGGAGCATAGGTAGAGGGTCTTCCAATACCGTATTCCTCAAGAGCTTTAACAAGACTTGCCTCACTATACCTTGGCGGAGGCTGTGTAAAATGTTGCTCTGGATTTAATTTAACAAGCTCAAGCTCATCACCCATATTTAATTCGGGGAATTTTTGAATTACTTCTTCCTCGTCATCCTGATAAACCTTTAAAAATCCATCGAAAACAACTTTTGAAGAACCGATTTTAAAAATGTAATCATTAGCTTGAATATCAACCGTTAAATTTTTAACTTGGGCATTTGACATTTGAGATGCCATAAACCTTGACCATATAAGCTTATAGAGTTTGTATTGTTCTGAGGTTAAATATTTTTTTATGCTATCGGGTGTTTTTTCAACGTATGAAGGACGAATCGCCTCGTGAGCATCTTGCACATTTTTCTTTTTAGTTTTTGCATAGTCATTTGGTACTGAGGGATAATATTTTTCACCAAAATTATATGTAATATATTCTTTTGCGGCAGCTTGAGCATCGTCCGAAATTCTTGTCGAGTCAGTTCTCATATAGGTAATTAAACCAACTGCACCGTCTTCGCCGAGCTCAATACCTTCATAAAGCTTTTGTGCTATCTGCATAGTCTTAGATACGCCATAGCCGAGTTTTGAGCTTGCTTCCCTTTGCAGAGTTGAAGTTATAAAGGGAGCTTGCGGTTTTCTTTGAGAATCCCTCGGGGTAATTTTTGAGACTTTATATTTCGCCCCTTCAAGCTCTTTTAGAATTTTATCAATTTCTTCTTTATTTTTTATTTCAAGCTTTTCGTCTTTGTCTTTTTCGTTTACCTTTCTCGCAAGCTGTGCTTCAAATTCAAAATTGTTTTTTGATAAGATTGCACCTAAACTCCAATATTCAACAGGAATAAATGCCTCTATCTCATCTTCTCTTTCACAAATCATCCTGAGTGCAACAGATTGAACTCTGCCTGCCGACAATCTGTAGTTTCTTAATTTCTCCCATAAAATCGGACTAATTTTAAAACCTACGAGCTTATCAAGAATTTGTCTCGTCTGTTGAGCTTTAACTTTCAACATATCAATTTGCCCGTAATTTTCAACAGCTTCTTTAATCGCTTTTGGAGTAATTTCATTAAAGACAATTCTAAAAACTCTATCTTGAGGAACCTTCAACACCTGACTTACATGCCATGCAATAGCTTCACCTTCTCTATCAGGGTCGGATGCAAGATAAACTCTGTCAACCGTTTTTGCAAGCTTGTTTAAATTATCCACAACTTTTTTCTTTTCAGGAATAATTTCAAAAGTAGCCTTAAAGTCATTATCAATATCAAAGCCCAAACCCTTTGAAGGCAAATCACGAATATGCCCCATAGAGGCTTCAATTATAAAGTCATTTCCAAGGATTTTTTTAATTGTTTTAGATTTTGCAGGAGACTCCACTATTACAAGTGATTTCCCATTTGTTTTCTTTGCTGTTTTTGCAGGCATCATTCTCTCTTTTTAGTTTGAAATATAGTATTTTGCATTAATTTGTTTAATTAAACCCTTTAATTCCATTCCTGTCAAGCACACCATAAGCTCACCTGATTGAATATCCAGTTTTGAACATAAAGAGTCAAAACTTAAGGGTTCAATTTGTATTGTATCAAAAACATTTTTTTCAACACCCTCTAATTTATTTTTTTTATTATTTTGTTCAAGTGTCCAATTAAGACACTCATAAATATCATTTGCACAAGTAACAATAGAAGCACCATTTTTAATTAGATGATAAATTCCTTCACAATTAGGATTTGATATAAGACCGGGCATACACATAAGTTCTCTTCCTTGTTCAAGTGTTAAATTTGCACTAATCATGGCACCACTTTTTAATGCTGCTTCTGCAACCAGCGTAGCAAAACACATACCCGTAATTATTCTGTTTCTTTGAGGAAAATTACGTGCGATGGGAGCAACAGGAGGAGCAAATTCGCTTATTACAACTCCATTGCCATCTTCAATCTGCCTATATAATCCCTTATTAACCGAGGGATACTCAAAATCAAGTCCTGAACCAATTACTCCTATTGTTTTAAGCCCGTTTTTAATAGCGCAAATATGAGCTGCAGTATCAATACCATATGCCAACCCCGAAACTATTACAACATCAGTATTTTTCATTTGAGAAATTATTTTTGCCAAAGACTCCTTTGCATTTTCACTAGCTTTTCTTGAACCGACAACTGCAAAAGTGCGATTTAAATTTATACCATCAAAATTGCCCTTGTAGTACAACGCAAGAGGATAGTCAGGAATTTGTTTTAAAAGTTTTGGATAATTTTCATCTTCAAAAGTTAAGATTTTATATCCCTTTCTAACTGCATTTTCATACTCAAAATCGGGACTAATTTTTTCTTTTTTGGATAAAAAAGTTCTAGGAACAGTTATGTCAGGATTTTTAAATGAAAATTCTGCCAAATCAGTTTTCTTGCATTGCCAAAAGGACTGAATATCAAAGTCAAAAAATTCAAATAGCTTTGCTTTAAAAAATGTCGAAACATCACCCAATGCTATCGCCGCAGCATAAAACATATTTTTGTTTTCATTGATTAATCTTTGCTGCATCTTTTGCACTCTTCCTGTATTTTATAAGCTCATTATGAACAGCGCCATGATTATAACTTAAACTCTGAAGACAACTCAGCGCATGTTCCAAATTTTTTTCATATAAATCCATATTTCCAATTGCTTCATAAGCTTTTGCTGCAAGGTAATATATATCGCCGTTGGCGCCAAATTGCTTTAATACTGCCCCTATAAATCTTAATGCTTGTTTTTCTTCTCCTGTGGCTATGTATATATTTACCAAGAGTTTACAGGCATCAATATCTTTTTTGTTTTTTTCTATTGTTTTTCTTAACATGGCAATTGAATTTTGAATATCTTTCCTTTCCCAATATATTTGAGCAATATTATAATATGCCCATGAATAATCCGAAGAAAGTTCTATGACTTTTGAATATTCCTCAATAGCCTTATCCGTTTCATTTATTTTTTTGTACTCTTGCGCAAGATAAAAATGAGCAAAATAGTCACTGTAATTATTTTCAATAGCCTTTTTAAAACACTTTATTGCATTTTCGGATTCACCTTTTTTAGCATACAAGACGCCTATTGAGAAAAAGGCGTTTGAATCATCATTATTTATACAAATTACTTTTTTAAAATTAAGCATAGCTTCATCATCCATGCCATTTGCTTCGTAAGCTAAAGCAAGATTGTATAGAAAATCAGGATCATCACCTTTTAGCTCAACTGCCTTTTTATAAGCATTTAGCGCATACTTAGGATGTTTTAACTTTTCCCAACAGATACCTGCATTAAAATACAAATTGGCGTCATTTGGAAAAATGTTTATAAGATAGCTTAAATGTCTCATTGCTACCTCATCAAATCCTAAATCCAGACACAAAACCGCAAGTTCACGTCTTGCCTGAAAATTTGCAGGATTATTTTCAATGGTTTTTTTTAAATTTTCAAACCTTTGAATATCATTCATTGTTATTTTCTAATTCCGCATCCAAATCAAGTATAGTACTGCCATCTTCATCTATTGTAACAGTTGAAGGTTTGTCTTGTTCTATTTTTTCCGAGTCTTCATCATCTACATCCTGAATAATTTTTTCTATAACAAGTTGTGCCATATCTAGCGCAACTTTTTGCTTTGTTTCCGGGGAACACTTCTCCAACATTTGTATTGCAGTCCTAACAGTAGAATCTATATCATACCAACGTCTTTGTCCTCTTTGTATTCTTCCGTCTTCAACAGCGTTCATAATATCTTCAACATTTTCATATTTGTGATCATGAATATTGTGTTCGATAATTACTTTAATTAAATTAAGCGCAACTGCAATCTGACTTGGCTCGTCTGATGTTGATAATGTACGCATAGACATCGAAAGAACCGGATCTTTGTCATACCAACGTGAAAAATGTTCGTTCATCTCTACTCCTTTATTTAACTCTGCTTATAAATTACACCATGACCTGCTCTAGGATATTGCCAATTAATTGCTCCATACGGACAAGCTATACGACAAGCACCGCACTCCAGACAGTTTTCATAATCTACATTAATTATATCTTTTTCCTCATCATATGTGTACACTTTTGCAGGACAAATATATGTACAACAACGAGATTCGCATTTTTTACACATCTGTGTATCTAAAATAAGATGTGACTCACTATCACAATTATACTTGATTGTGGTTAATTTGTCCTCTACTGATTTTTTTTTATTATCATCACCGTTCATTTTAAAACTCCGAAAACACTTGAAATAAAAGCCCAAATATCTTTTAAAAGCTCTCTTAAATTTCTGTCTTTTACAAAATCAACCAGAAATTTTCTAAATTCATCACGTTTTGCAATACAATTTGCACCTGTAAATATACTAAAAAATTCAGATGCTTTTTTGGGATAATATTCCATAAGTGAATTCTTCCTTGAATACAAATTATCCATAACATCTTGATAAGATTTTAAATCTTTTAAAATAAAACTGTTGTTTAACTTCTTTCTATATAACTTTAAAGTTTTTTTAGAATAATCTTTAATTTTTAATGCCAAAAGTGCTGTTTCACCAGCCAGTTTACCACTTATAAATGCAAAATTAGTACCTTCAAAATGTATACCGTTAACAAAACCTGCAGCATCACCTACCAACATAACACCATTATCATATAATTTGGGAAGTTTTTTATATCCGCCCTCAGGTATTAAATGTGCACTATATTCAATCAGCTCACCATTTTCAATTAAGGGTTCCAGTACCGGATGTTCCTTGAGTCTGTTAAGTAAATCAGAAGGGTTTAATTGATATTTGTTTAAGTCTTCAAGATTAACACCAAGACCTATTGAAATACAATCCGTATATGTGTACAAAAAACCAAGAGCAAAGGGGGCTTTTTCAAGCTTTAAACCACCTAAAAAATTTATTGAAACGCCATTATTTGTATCTTTTTTTATATTAAAACGTTCTTCTATGGTTTCTCTTGAAAGCTTGATTGTCTCTTTTACACTAAGAACAATATCTTTTGGTTCATAGTCATATCTTAAACCATATTTTCTTGCTAGCAGTGAGTTCACACCGTCTGCAAGAATAATAATGTTTGCTTCAATTCTTTCCAATTCTGTTTCAATAGCACAATAACGACCATTTATTTTAATTAAACGCTTAACCAGAGTCGATGGTGCAAAATAAACCCCCTCTTGCTTTGCAGCTTCCACTAACCAATTATCAAACTTAGAACGGTATATACTTGCACTTTTTGGGTTGTTAGGAAAATCACAAGATAATTCAACAGCCGAATCATCAGTTAATAGGGACCAGGTATGTTTATTTATATACCTTTCAAATGGTGCTTGTTGCCAATTACTTGGAAAAATCTGTTTAAAAGCGTCTAAAAAAACAGCACCACCTATCATATTCTTTGTACCTGCTATTTGTGAACGCTCAACAAGGAGCACTTTTGCTCCTCCACGTGCAATTGTAACTGCAGCAGCAACCCCCGCAGGTCCTGCCCCGATTACAACTGCATCAAACTTTTGAGTTTGAATTTCCTCCATAAAATAATTATACAAACTTAGATGAAAGCTGACAACGATTTAATAAGTAAATCATCAGAGTAATTTACTTTTTTATTTTTTTTGTTTGTGATAAATTAAGCATATTATGAAAACAGTTGATGAAATTAGAGAAGAATTTTTAAGTTTTTTTGAAAAAAAGCATAACTCAAAAAGGGTAAAAAGTTCATCACTTATACCTGATAACCCTACAATATTACTTACAACAGCAGGTATGGTGCAATTTATTCCATACTTTTTAGGGTTGGAAAAATTCCCCTATGAGCCCGCCAGGGCAACGTCTTGTCAAAAGTGCGCAAGGGCAGGTGGTAAAGATTCTGACATTGAAAATGTAGGTAGAACACCAAGACATCATACATTTTTTGAAATGTTAGGAAACTTTAGCTTTGGTGATTATTTTAAAGAAGAAGTAATTCCTTGGGCATGGGATTTTGTAACTAATTATTTAAAATTGGATAAAAATCGTCTTTGGATAACTATTTATGAAGAAGATGATGAAGCTGGAGAAATATGGCAAAAAGTTGGTGTAGCGAAAGAAAGAATTATAAAAAAAGGTAAAAAAGATAACTTTTGGGGACCAGTAGGTATTTCAGGATCTTGTGGCCCCTGTACTGAAATCCACTATGATTTAGGTGAACACTTAAAATGCTCTGATAATTGTTCAATCGCCACTTGTGAGTGTGATAGATGGGTTGAAATTTGGAACCTTGTATTTACAGAACTTTTTCAGGATGAAGAAGGGAAGTTAACCCCGCTTGAAAAGAAAAATGTCGATACCGGCATGGGTTTAGAACGTATTGCAATGGTTTGTCAAGGAGTAGATTCAACATTTGAAACTGACTTGCTAAAGCAAATTTTGGGAAAAGTATCGGAAATAACAGGTAAAAAGTACAAAGAAAACGATAAAACAGATATTTCACTCAGAATAATAACCGACCATGCACGTTGTGTAAGTTTTATGATAGCCGACGGCATTTTACCTTCAAACGAAGGTAGGGGCTATGTTCTTAGAATGATACTACGTCGCGCATTACGCCATGGATATATCTTAGGGCTTGAATTGCCTTTTATGCAACCAATTATTAACAAAGTAATTGATATATATAAAAGTGCATACCCCGAATTAGAGCAAAATAGGGCAAAAATACAAGATACCATCAGAAAAGAGGAAGAAAAATTTAATCTTACATTAAAGCGTGGCTGGGCACACATTGAAGAATTAATAAAAAAAATAAGAACAGAAGAAAAAAATGAAATCTCAGGAGAAGAAGCATTTAAACTCTACGATACTTACGGTTTCCCACTTGAGTTAACAAAAGAAATAGCGGATGAAAATAATTTAAAAGTTAACGAAAAAGATTTCGAAAAAAATATGCAGGAACAAAAAGAACGTGCAAGAGCATCAGTTCAAAAGATTAGCCTTGTTGATGACCTTGTGTATATTGATAATCCTGCAACAGAATTTTTAGGATATGAACAGAGCACCTGCATGGCAAGAATTATAAATGTAATAGAAAATGATGAAACATTGGATGTAATTCTTGATAAAACTGTTTTTTATGCTCAAAGCGGCGGACAAGTAGGTGACAGCGGAGTATTTATAAAAGATGATGGCACAAAAATAAAAGTACTCGAAACTTTTAAAGTTCAAGATGTCTTTGCACACAGAATAGATAAAAAATCTAAAATTGCAATAGGTGATAATATTACAGCAATAATTGATTTAAAAAGGCGCAAAGAAATTGAAAAACACCACTCTTTAGCGCATTTACTACAAGCAGCACTCATAAAAGAACTCGGCAATGAAGTACATCAAGCGGGTTCTCAAGTTGAACAAAACCGCACCAGATACGATTTTTCTCTCTCACGTGCAATGACAAAGGATGAAATTAAAAATGTTGAAAAAACAATAAATGATTGGATTAATGAAGGCATAGAATGCAAAACCGATATTATGGGCATTGAAGAAGCAAAACTTACTGGTGCTATGGCACTTTTTGGCGAAAAATACGGAGAGAAAGTTAGAGTAGTGAGTTTTGGTAGTGAAAATTGCATTTCAAAAGAACTATGCGGTGGTTGTCATGTTAAAAACACAAAAGACATAAGACTTGCAAAAATAGTATCCGAAAGTGCAATTGCCGCAGGAGTAAGAAGAATCGAGATTTTATGTTCAAATGCGGCTTTTGACTACTTAGATGAAAAAGCAAATGTTATTGATGAAATAGCCCATAAAAACAAACTCCCATTCACACAAATTGAGGATAAAATTGAAAAAATTGAAACTCAAAACCGCGAATTAAATACTAAAATAGATGAACTGGAGGCAAAAATTGCTCAGTCAAGTTTCTCAACTTTTATCTCAAAAGCTCAAGATATTCCAGGGGGCAAACTTTTTATTTCAAAAATCGAAGACTTTGCTCCAAACGCGATTAAAAGCGGAATTGAAATACTGTCTAAAAAGCTAGGTGAAAGCATTATCATTTTATGCTCAATAAAAGAAGATAAAAGCGCATTTGTTATAGCTCAAGTAAGCGATACTTTTATTAAAAAAGGTATTCAAGCAGGTAAAATAGTAAACGAAATAACTAAAAAAATGGGTGGAGGCGGAGGTGGCAGACCTCAGCTAGCTCAAGGCGCCGGAAAAGATACAAGCAGGATTGATGAGATTCTAAGCGAAATTGAAAAATCAATAAAATCTATAGTTTAAAGAGAACTTCCTTAATTTTATTTTTTGGAAACTCAAAAAAGACATGTAAAATATTAACAATGTCCTTATCGCAAATTTTTAAACTTTTTAAAGTTTGGACTTTTTCAATTATTTGATTATCAATTTTTATATCTTGTTCCATATGCACTAAACATACAAATTCACCCTTTGGTATTAAATTTTGTATAATATCTGCAATGGGAGCAGTTTTTATTTCTTCAAATTTTTTAGTTAGTTCTCTCCCAATACTTGTTAATGCTTGCGGACGAACTTTTGCAAGGATTTTTAAAGTTTCTTCCATCCTATTTGGACTTTCATAAAAAACAATGTTTTCTGTTTTATTTTTCAAAAACACATTTTCAATTTGTCCTTTAATACGAGGTAAAAAACCGATAAATTTAAAACTTTCACCAGTCCTTTGCACTGACTGCAGTAGGGTGATTACAGCACATGCTCCGCAAATCGGAATAACATTAAACCCTGCCTCGACTACTCTTTTAACAAGAATTTCACCGGGATCAGAAATCAATGGAGTTCCTGCATCAGATACAATAGCTACGCTTTTTCCTTCTTTTAAATAATCCAAAAAGAGCTCTGCACGCTTTGTTTCACTAAATTTATGATAACTTATCAAACGAGTTTTAATTCCATATTTCTCACAAAGCTTTACAGTGTTTCTTGTATCTTCACAAGCAATCACATCTACATTTTTTAAAACATCAAGTGCGCGAAAGGTTAAATCACCCAAATTACCAATAGGGGTAGCAACTGTGTAAAGCGCTGTTTCTATTTCACTTGCCAAGTCGTACCTTCTTTTGAATCCTTAAGTATAATACCGCATTTGTCTAATTCATCACGTATCAAGTCTGATTTTGACCAATCCTTATTATCACGCGCATGTTTTCTTATTAAAATTATTCTCTCAATGGCTTCTGCGGGTTTGATAGCACTATCAATTTGAAAAATATTATAAAGAGGCAAAATTATTTCTCTAAGTTCATTTTCATTAATTTCTTTTTTTACAGTCGAAAAATTAAAACCTAAAACTTCACCAAGAGTAATTAACGTACTTACATACAATTCAATTTCCTGTTTATTGGCAGTTTTTTTAATTTTATCTACAAGAGAAAAAAGTACTGCAAGAGCTTTTGATGTATTTAAATCATCATTCATCGCCTCTTTAAAAGCATCAACAGTTTCAGGGTCAATATTTTGAGTTTTTACATAATTACATGTACTGCTAATCAACCTTTTTGCTCCAGCTGCAGCAGAACTCAAAGCCTCATCATTAAATTCAACAGGCATCCTGTAATGATTTGTCAAAATAAAAAATCTAATTGTATTCGAGTCATATTTTTTCATTAAATCATCGATGGTTAAAAAATTATTTAACGACTTTGACATTTTTTCTTTATTTATAGTTACAAAGCCGTTATGTAACCAAAAATTAACAAACTTACACCCATTAGCACATTCGCTTTGCGCAAGTTCATTTTCATGATGAGGAAAAGTTAAATCAGCACCGCCCGCATGAATATCAATTCTATCACCAAGAAACTTTTTGCTCATAGCAGAACATTCTATATGCCAACCAGGACGACCAAGCCCCCATGGACTTTTATAGCCATGTTTTTCATCCTTTTTCCATAGAGCAAAATCAAGCGGTGATTTCTTCTTATCATCAGTTTCAACTCTTGCACCTGCCATCAAATCATCCAAGGGTTGCTTTGATAGTTGCCCATATTTTTTATATTTTTGGACCTCGAAATAAACATCGCCTTCGACAGTATAAGCAAAGCCTTTCTCAATAAGTTTTTTAATCATTGCAATCATATCACCGATACTCTTAGTTGCTCGTGGCTCAACATCTGGCCTTAAACAATTTAAACTTTTCATTGAATTTGAAAAAGATTCATAAAATTCTTTTGTTATGACCTCAGGCAAAACACCCTGAGAGTCTGCTTTTTTGAGAATTTTATCGTCAACATCAGTTACATTTCTGCAATATGTGGCATTAAACCCTAAGAACTTTAAATAACGATACAAGACATCCCAGGTGATATAGCATCTTGCATGACCCAGATGCGCTTTGTCATACACAGTAGGACCACAAACATACATCTTTACAGTATTGTTTTCAAGCGGTATAAATTCCTCAAGTTTATTTGATAATGAATTATAAAATTTAAGCATATACATATTTTAATATAAACAATTTTATATTAAAATAGCAATAGATATTAAGTTGGGAGTAATTATGAAAAATACGGTAGTTGTAGGAGCACAGTTCGGCGATGAGGGTAAAGCCAAAATAACTGACTTGCTTGCTCATCAGGCTGATTTTATTATCAGATATCAGGGTGGCTCAAATGCTGGACACACTGTTGTTGTAGATAATAAAAAATACAAATTTCACTTAATACCATCAGGTATTTTATACCCAAATAAAATTTGTTTTATGGGGGCAGGTGTTGTTATTTGCCCAGAAGACTTTAAAAAAGAAGTTGACGAAATTATTTCGCAAGGTGTCAGCTTTGATCAAATAAGAAAAAGTTTAAGGATTAGTCCATTAGCACACATTACAATGCCTTACCATAGAGCTATTGATGGCTGGTGCGAAACAGACTTAGGAGAAAAGAAAATTGGAACTACAAAAAAGGGCATAGGTCCAACTTATACCGATAAATATGCTCGTTGCGGGATAAGAGTTGAAGATTTATTTGATGAAAAGCTTTTGTCAGATAAACTCGATATTATTTTGCCAATGAAAAATAAGGAATTGCAGTATGTTTATGGGCTTAAAACATACACAAAAGACGAAATCTTAAAAATTTGCAAAGAATACAAGGAAATATTCACACCATATGTTTGTTTTAACTGGCAAGAAGTTATATCAGATGCCAAAAAAAACAAAACAATACTTTTTGAAGGCGCACAAGGCGTTATGTTAGATATAGATTATGGTACATACCCATTTGTTACCAGCTCAAATCCTGTTGCAGGAGGTGCAGCAGTTGGTGGTTCAATGGGACCGCTCGCAATTGAGGAAGTAATTGGAGTGTTTAAGGCATACACAACACGTGTTGGAGAAGGTCCTTTTATTACCGAATTAACAGATGATACAGGAAAAGCAATCCAACAAATAGGTGTTGAATATGGTGTTACTACCGGCAGGGCAAGACGTTGCGGTTGGTTTGATGCAGTATTTGCAAAATACAGTGTACTTGTGGGAGGCCTAAGTGCTGCTGCAATAACAAAACTCGATGTATTTGATACCTTTGACGAAATAAAACTTTGTACAGGGTATAGGAATAAAAAAACTTGTGAAATAATCAAACAATACCCGACAAAAGTTGCATCACATTATAATTATGAACCTGTATATGAAAGATTCAAGGGTTGGAAAACAAACATTTCAAACATAAGAAAATATGATGATTTACCTGAGGCTGCAAAAGTATATCTCAACAAACTTGAAGAAATACTTGAGGTTCCAATAAAAATTATAAGTGTTGGACCAAACAGAGATCAAACGATTTTTAAATAAATTCATAATTTGCAATCAAACGTTTAATATCAGAACTTATAACCAAATCGGGGTTTTGCGAACAAAATTCATCTAAAATAGTAACAGCAGCCCCGATCTTATTTTGTTTTAAATATATTAAACCTACAGTAATTGCATTATAAGGGTTCTCACTTCTTTTAGACAAATGATACCTTGCCCTGGCAGCTAAATTATCACGTGCTTCGTATACATTTACAAGGTTTTTATAATAAGTCAAATTTAAACAATCGCCAACAAGAGCATTTTCAAAACAGTTTTGCGCCAAAATAAGCAAAAATCTACTATTGCACTGAAAATACATTTTCATATATGCTTGACCTAAATTATTATAATAAACACTTGTAGACTGAACGTTGGGATTTATTCCGATAGCAATTTTAAATTCTTTCGCAGCAGCGCTATAATCACCTTCACGCATATAAATAACGCCTTGATTATTATGTTCTTTTGCGTTTTTTGCAGCATCAAGCGGTGCAGTAACACAATATACTTTATTGGACATCAAAAATAAAGCAAAAATAAAAAATATTTTAAAGTATAATTTCCATACCTTCTTTTGCAAATTCTACTCCACCTTCAGGGTTTGAAAATTCATCCTCAAGCATTTCAAGTGTTGCATCGTCATAATTAGGATCATAATGAAAAAAGAATACTTTTTTAGCCTTTGCAAGCTTTGCACTCTCAAGCGCCATTTGATAAGTCGAATGTCCATAACCTTGTTTTGGTGCAACAGGAGAAACATAATCTTGATGTGTATACTGTGCATCATGTATAAGAACATCACAACCATACGCAAATTCTATAAATCGTTTATCTGAACCAATATATGTTTCCTTATCAGTTGCGTACACCAATACTTTATCATTATAATTAATTTTCATACAAAGACAACCATTTTTAGGGTGTGCTTGTGTTTTATGAAAAGTTATCAGGGCATCATCTTTTGTATAGTCATCACTATTAAAATCACTTACATCAATTATTTTTGCATCATTGTCTTTTTTTATAACTACAATTTTAGAATCGTTTAAATTTTGAATATTAAAACTGCATTTTACATCATCTATTCCCAGGGGAAAAACTCTGTCAAATAAAACATCTTTTAAAGTATCAACCAAGTCTTCATTACTAACATTCAAACCAAAAACATTAATTTTTGAACCCTTGACAAAAACCGGCTTAAAAAATTGCAATCCTTGTATATGATCTTGATGAACATGGCTTAATAATATTGTTGCTTCAACAGGTTTTCTCTCCCTAGCATCACCTGAACTTAAAATATACTCTCTGACTAATTCAGTTCCCAAATCAACAATACCTGTACCTGCATCCAGCACAACAAGCCTATTATCAAGGTTAATTTCCACACAAGATGTATTACCACCGTATTTAAGGAAGTTAGCCCTTGGTGTAGGATAAGAACCTCTCACCCCTCTAAATTTTAATTTAAATTTGTTGTTCATCTTGCATCATATCCTCAAGCAAATCCTTCACATCAGTATTTGGCTTTTCATCAGCAGGAGCATTTTGTTTGAAATTTTCCTCCGAGTATTGCTCACTTTCAGGCATTTGTTCCATTTGGTTTAAATCAAGCGCTTCTGGTTCAGCATTTTTATTTTTGCGCTTTCTTTCTTTTTTTACTTTTTCTTTTTTAGGTTGCTTTTGAGGCTTTACATAGGACTTTCTTATTACAAAAGATAAATCCCTATCCTTTTGAGTACCAAAAAACGTAGTTGCAGCAATAGTGTTTAATCTGGCTTTTTCTTGAATATCCTTCAAATTTGTTTCGTAATATTTTGTACTAAACTCTGTACGATCACGGTAATTTGTAATTTTAATTTGCCTGTATGCATTAGGATAACTTACAAGTGAAGGTGTATTAATAAAAACAATATTCTTATCCCTTATAATTTTTGTTGCATGGTAATGACCGGATAATATAAAAATCGGATTTTTGTATTTTTTCACAATTTGCAAATACTTATCTGCATTTATAATACTATGATCATCACTTTTAAAAGGCTCAATAGGAGGATGATGCTGGAAAATTACAACAACTTTATCTTGATTTTGATTTAATTCATTATCTAAAAACTCAAGTTGTTCATCACTTAAATAACCGTTTGATGTAACTTCATTTCTTATTACTGTATCCAAAACTACAATCCTAAAATCGGTTTTAGGAGTAAAGGCATAATAAGTATTATTAAACATGTAATTTCTGTTGCATTTTTTAATGAAATCTAAAACTTCCTCTATCTTGAGCCCTAAAGTACACTCAGCACTATCAGCAATACAGACAGCACTGTCATGGTTACCAAAAGCATTGAGCGAGGGATAATCTAAATTAGAAAGTATTGTAAAAAAGTTTTTATAATTATCTGTTGTTGCACTATCTACCATATCGCCTGTAAACATCACAAAATCCAGACCTGCAATAGAATTTACAGTATTAACAGCATCTTTCAGCAAATCTTTAGAGGATGACAGCATTTTATAAGAAGTATCCTCTCTGTCAGATATATGAGCATCACTTATTTGAACAATATTTAATGTCATGTTTCTGAACGAAAATGCACTTGAGGGCATAACGCACATAAACACAAAAAACACTATTAAAGTTATATTCCTGACAGTTTTTTTAAAATTCATTATTATACAAGTTTTTCCAATCTTTCCAATAAATCTGCATTATTACTTGCAAAGTCCTTGCCTCTAGCTTTTATTGCGTATAAAAGTGCAAGAGGCAAATTAAGAGCTTCACCTGATTTTACTTTATCAAAATAGAAATCCTCAAAATTATCAGGAAGCCTAAGTGTCCAATTTGGATCACCCGAGGTACCTGGAACATTGTAAACTTCATTTATGCCAAAGAAATCAGTGAAAAATATTTGTAAATTTTGGGCTTTTGAAGCAAAAATTTCAACAAGTTTAGAGAAAGCAAGAAACTTTTCATCAGTATACAGTTTATGACGAATCATATCTTGTCCTTCAAACTCGCTGTACAAATCCTCCATTAAATTGCGAACATGTGGATGCATTTTATCAGTATTAACCATTTTTGATGCCCACATTCTAATTGGTTCATTATCGTGAGTACCAACCATTGCCCAAGAATTAGCAACAATATTTTTGCAGCGATACGGATGATCTTCTTCTTCAGGTACAACAAACTGCACAAGTTTCATACCTTGTAGAGCATATTTTTCCATAACTTGCTCAACAGGATAAGTCAAAGTTCCCAAATCCTCTGCAACAATTGCATCTTTATCGAGCCCCGCCTCTTTTGCAGATGCTATTACAATCTTTTCAATCATAGCACCATAAAGTTTAATTTGCTCGTCATTCAATTGCTTAATCCATTTTTCTTCGTCAGGATCATACTCTTCATCAATATCATTTAGAGTTGCTATTGAATATTTTTTTAATTCATCATGTTGGGGTGAAGAATATAATCTGCCAGCACCCTCATCTACCTTTGGAAGTGAACCTTGTTTGTATACCCATGGATCAATTAAACCCACGGTGTGATCAATCCTAACCCCACCAGGATTTTCTTTAAACATTTTCAGATAAAGCTTGTATAAAAGCTCACCGGCAGGTCCCAAAGTGCCATCTTTATTAAAAAGTTTCTCGGGATCAACAACGCTAAAACCCCATGCCTGTCCATCTTTTGAGAAATAATCGGGCGGACAGCCTAAAGACCACCCTTTTTTAAACAAAGCTTGATATGCCCAGTTATCTCTATCAGAAAATGCAACTTGCCTGTCTGCAATTAGCTTTATACCCTTACTTTTTGCATATTCAAGAGTACTTTCACCTTGCTGTGCAACAATGAATTGCCCTAGTTTATAACATTCAATTTCATCCTTATATTTTTTCGAAATTTCTTCAATTCTTTTTTTTGATTCTTTTTTATCAGCACTGGAAAAAATTATTTTATCTGTCTCACTTTGCCAATGAGGCCAATAATCACTACCATGCTCAATACAAAAAGCTTCATACAGAGCATCGTTATCAAGCCAAAAGGCGTTATCTTTTTTAAATTTATCAAACTTTCTTTTTAAATTCCAAGAAGCTTTCTTTTTAAAATTTCCATAAACTTCCTTCATTGCAGCATCACATCTTTCAATTGCATACACATAGGATGCCCTGTTTGTACCTTTAGATGGATTATTTTCAACAATATTATTAAGAGTTTTCTCACTTAACAAGTGTTCCCATTGTGCTGTTGTAAGGGCTTTAAGGTTTATAAAAAGAGGATTTTTTGAAAAAACCGTACCACAATAAGGTGAAGGATCAGAAATTTTTGTTTTTCCTGCAGGTCCTAATTGCAAAGCATTAAAAATTCCACTCATAAAATCAAAAACTCTCTTTGCACCTTGTGAATTATAAGTACCAAAGCCTGTATTTTCACCTTCAGATGAAGGAAAACTTACACCATGAAGAATTAAAGCAAGGTTCTTTTTGTCTAATACCTTTAGTGCTTCAGCAACCGCATCTTTGTACTCTTGCGATAATATTGAATTTTCTTTACACAACATTTTTAACCTTTCTTCCCAAATAATTTAACATTTAATAACTAGTCAGACCTCTTTTTTGTAAATATTCCCTAACAGTATTCAAAGAAGCTTGTACAATACGTGTTATCCTGGAACTTGATAAACCAACTTGAGCTGCAATTTGTTTCACTTGCATGTTTCTATAAAATCTATATTCAACAATTGTTCTATCTTTTTGCGGCAAAGTTGCAATTGCCTCTCTGATTATTTTACCAAGCTCGCTAATTTCCGCCCTTTCATCAGGAGTAGCAGAGTTATCTTTTATAAAATCAAATGGCGAATCATTATCAGAAGATGCAGCCGCAATGGAATCTATTGAAAGAATTGTTTCATAAATTGCTTCCCTGACTTTTGAAGGAGAAACGTCCAAGCTGGAATTATCCTTTACATAAATTTCCTCGTCATCATCCGTTTCTTCTTTTTTATGTTTAAAAGTATACCATTTATAACGGTTTCTTAATTCATTCCTTATTGCCCATCTTACTGCAGTTGCGATATAAGAGGTATTATATCTTTGCAGTTGCTCCGGGGTTTTATTTTTTATTAAAGCTTGTATAGCAATAATGCCGATAGAAACAAGTTCTTCGCATTCCACCATATGTGATGGTATCCTCTTGTATTCTACCCGTGCTACTTTTTGAATAATATCTATGTAGTCATTAAGATTTGATTGCAAAGTTGTTGCCATTTTTCCGATTACATCTCAATAAGTAAATTTTACTATCTTTTAACTATAAATGCAAACTCTACACTTTATCTGTAGGATTAGTATTTTCAACAGAAGGATTTTGCCCTTTTTTCTTCTTAAGATTATAAACAAATATAAGAATTTCTGCTACAGCCTTATACAAATCAGGAGGTATTTCATGGTCAATTTCAACAAAACGAAAAATTGCACGTGCCACCGGGGGATTTTCTATAACAGGAACTCCATGCTGTTGTGCAATTTCTTTTATCTTTTTTGCAAAAAGCTCAGTTCCTTTTGCAACAAGCTTTGGAGACTGCATGGTCTTTTGGTCATACTTTAATGCACAGGCAATATGTGTTGGATTTGTAACAACAAAGTCAGCATCAGGCACTGCATCCATCATCTTTTTTTGCAAAAGCTGCTGACGTCTTTGTCTAAGTGCAGCTTTAACATGCGGATCACCTTCAGTATTTTTATATTCGTCTTTCACTTCTTTAAAAGACATCTTCTGATCTTGTAAAAATTTCCACTTTGTCACCCCATAATCAGCAGCGGCAATAATCAAAAACGCAATACCTGCCTTTATAACGAAATCCACAATTAATTTTCCAAATTGTATTAATACTGCAAACTGATTATCAATAGCAGCAAGCATTATAATAGATTCAAAATGTTGCATATATACCATATAGCCAACTATACCAAGTATCGCAACTTTTAAAATATTCTTGACAAGCTCAAATAAAGTTTTAGGACTCATGAGATTTTTAAAATATTTTGTAGGATTTAATTTGTCAAATTTAGGTGCAAGCGGTGTCATTGTAAATAAAGGTCCAACTTGAATTAAATCACCAACAATTCCCATAAACCATGCAAGTATCAATATTGGGCCAATTATTAATATAGCAGGCATGACTGTTATAAAAAGCAAATAAGAATATCCTATTTTATCAACATGTGCTATTGGAATTTGTTCGTACATAAGGGTAAAAAGACCGGAAATTTGTTCCCAGATGAATGGTGCAAGAGCATATATGGCACTAAACATAACAATCAGACCAAGTGCAGTTGAAAAATCTTTTGATTTTACAACCTGCCCTTCTTTCCTTGCTTTGTTCAGCTTCTGCTGCGAAGCCTCAAACTGCTTATCTTCATCAGCCATATTTTAATTATACCCTATACAAATTTAAGGGACATTAATATCTTACTAATGACGAGATTTTTACATTAGGCGGAAGTTTTTCCCTGCCTTTTAAATCTTCCAATTCAATTAAGAATGAAATTCCTACAAGTTCACCGTTTGCACTTTGAACAAGTTTTGCTGCTGCTGCTGCAGTTCCCCCTGTTGCAAGTAAATCATCGACAATAAGAATTCTATCACCTTTTTTAATTGCATCTTTGTGAATTTCAATTTTGTCAGTACCATATTCAAGAGAATACTCTTGAGAAATAGTTTGCGCAGGTAATTTTCCAGGTTTTCTAATTGGAATAAAGCCACAACCTAATTTGTATGCAATAGGCATACCAAAAATAAAACCACGAGATTCTATACCTGCAACATAATCTATTTTTTCATTTTCATATTCTGCTGCCATAAAATCGACAATATTTTTCATCGTCTGCGCATCTTTTATAGCAGTTGTAATATCTCTAAAGATTATTCCTTGTTTTGGAAAATCTTTAATATTGCGTATCATCTTTTTTATATCATCCATTTTCCCTAACTCCTTGTGACCGTTTTTTATTTTATCAAAAACATTTTTATAGTAAAATAATTTTATGTCCGAAATTAAAGAAGAATTAAAACAAAAATTGACACTTACAAAGCCACGCCTCGAAGTGGCAAGAAGGTGTCTTTGACCTTGAAAATCTTGAAAAAAGCATGCTTGAGCTTGATAAAAAACTGCAATCACAAAATATATGGGACAATCAAGAACTTGCATCAAAGCTCCTAAAGGAGCAAAAAGAAATAAAAACTACACTTGAGCAGTATAAAAATTGGAATGCAATTTTTGAAGATGCGCAGTTAAGTCTTGAATTAGATGACGAAAGTCTTATTGCAGAAAGCTTTGAAAGCATTAAAAGGTTGGAATACGGGCTTGATAAGTTTGACTTGGAGCAAATGTTAAGTGGCGAGTATGACAAAAATGATGCTATTTTAACAGTTAACTCCGGTGCTGGCGGTACAGATGCGCAAGATTGGGCACAAATGTTGCTTAGAATGTATATGCGCTGGGCACAAATTCACAATTATGAATGTGAGCTTTTAGATAAATCTGACGGAGAAGAAGCAGGAATAAAATCTGCTACAATCAAAATTTCAGGCAAGTGGGCTTACGGTTATACAAAAGCCGAAAAAGGGGTGCACAGACTAGTCAGAATTTCCCCCTTCAACGCAAATGGCAAAAGACAAACTAGCTTTGCATCGCTTGAAGTTACACCTGTTATAGAAGATTTTGAAAAGAAAATAACAATACCCCCTGATGAGATTGAAGTTGAAACAATGCGCTCAGGCGGTGCAGGCGGTCAAAACGTAAATAAAGTAGAAACAGCGGTAAGAATTTATCACAAACCTACAGGAATAGTCGTAAAATGCCAACAAGAGCGCTCTCAGCTACAAAACAAAGAAACTGCAATGCAAATGCTTGCCTCAAAACTGCTTGCAATGAAACAACTTGAACACGAGCAAAAACTTCAAGGACTAAAGGGTGAAGTTATGGATGTAAATTTTGGCTCACAAATTCGCTCTTATGTTTTCCATCCTTATAAACTTGTAAAAGACCACAGGACAGGGTTTGAAATGGGTAATGTTGATGTTGTTATGAGTGGCGAAATAGATGGTTTCATTGAGGAATATTTAAAGTTTGGAAATAAAAAGAATTAAAAAAGCGGGCTTTGTGCCCGCTTTAAATATTTTATTTGACAATTAAGCAATATTTATTATCCTTTGGAAAAAAGGAGCATCAGCATATTGAACTTTTATTTGCCTTGAACCGTCAGCATTAACAACTGTTGTTTGTTTTGCATAAGGAAATCCGTTTTTAAATATTTCCACAGTTTTATTTCCATCCTTATCTACATATTTATTTTTACTCTTTACAACAGTTTTTGACTCAAATGGTTTTGGTGTTAAATCCTTGTATTTTAAATATTGTTTTCTAACATTTAAAATTTCCCCGGCATCACTTGTTTCTACTATATCTGCACGGCAATATTTATCAGTTAACTGAACTAATCTCTTATCGGCAAGTCCGCAAGATTTTTTTTGCCAAACGCCATTGTTTTGTTTTTCAAAAATCACACTTTCAAAAGGTACACCACTGTATTTTTCGATTCTGCCATCTCCAATTAACAACCTTTCACCTTTTGAAAGCCATTTTGGTCTATTGAGTCCATCTGTACTAATGCCTGCTTGATTGTAAACAAAACGCTCTATTGTTTTTATTCCGTCATTTTCCGAATAAACCTTTTTAAAACAAGGGTGTCCTCCCAACCATTTTGTTGAAGTTCTTAATACTCCGTCCAAATATTCAAGAGCATAATCACCACTCGTATTTGTAACATTTATAACTCCGCTAAAAGGTTTTTTGTCAATTGCAGCAAAACCATTTTTAAAACTGCCTATTTTACTAAAATCGTCTATATTAATTTCTACAGGAATCTTTTTTCCCTTTGCCATCCTGACTGCAACAATTCCTGCAGCCGCTAAAGCACCCATGCCTGCAGCTAAAGTTCCTGCAGTGCTATGATGGTCAATATTTATACTTTCTGTTTTATTTGTACTATTATTTTTAACACCTGTAAAATGGTTTAATGATGAAATTTTGTTGATTTGCATATTGCCTTCCTATTATTTTTGTTTGTCAGTACAAAAAACATAATTAATTTTTTTTGTCACATAAAGAAAAGTTCTTAAAATATTGTTACAATAGAAAAGAACTATTTTACGAATTAATTATAATTTTATAGTAAGATAATCATATAATTTAAGGAAGAAAATATGATAAAGGCACAACGCGGGACAAAAGATATAATAGGACTTGACACACTAACTTGGCAAAAAATTCAACAAAATGCGCAAGATATTTTTCAAAATGCCAATTATAAAGAAATAAGAACACCAATTTTTGAAGCAACAGAACTCTTTAAAAGAGGTGTTGGAGATTCAACAGACATTGTTAACAAAGAAATGTATACCTTTTGTGTTGGCGGGAAAGATAAAAACGAAAGTTCGATCACCCTTCGTCCGGAAAATACTGCAGGAGTAGTAAGAGCATATATTGAACATAATATCTCAAGACAATCACCACCGCAAAAATTCTGGTACTTTGGTCCTATGTTTAGATATGAGCGTCCGCAAGCAGGCCGTCAAAGGCAATTTCATCAAATTGGTATCGAACTTTTTGGTATAGAAAACTCAAGTGCTGATGCCGAGGCAATACTTATGGCGCAAGAATTTTTAAAATCTTTAGGATTAGATGACTTGGAGGTAGAACTAAATACTCTTGGTTGTCCAAAATGCAGAGAAAATTACAGAAATTCCATAAAAGAAGTTTTGAAACCTTATCTTAAAGATTTATGTGAAGACTGTAAAATAAGGTATGAGAAAAATCCTCTTAGAATGCTTGACTGTAAAGATGAAAACTGTCAAAAAATTTTTGAACAAGATGAAATTAAAAAAGTTATATTAAATGATTTTATTTGTGACGAATGTTCGCAACATTTTGACGAAGTACAAAAATATCTAAAGGCGCTAAATATAAAGTACACACGTAATAAAATGCTCGTAAGAGGACTTGATTACTATAACAGAACAGTATTTGAAATAAAAAGTAGCTCACTTGGCTCACAAAGTGCTGTATGTGGAGGAGGAAGGTATGACGGACTTGTAGAAATGCTTGGTGGCACAGCGACACCTGCTGTCGGTTGGGCAATGGGCGTTGAAAGACTTTTTGAACTTATAAAAAAAGTAGAAAATAAAAAACTTGAATACTATGTGGTTTCAAAATATCCTGAAGAAGCAATAAAATTATGTCAAAAAATAAGACAGAAGGGGATTTCTTGCGATTTTGACATGCAAAATAGAAAATTTGCAAAACAACTGGAAAAAGCGGCAAAAATTGCAAATTACGCAATTATCCTAGGTGAAGATGAAATAGAAAAAGGGTTTTACACTATTAAAAACTTGTCTGACGGCACGCAAGAGCAAAAAAACGAAATTTAGATTTTTAAAAAACTTTTCTTATAAAATAAATATGCCATAATGTTTTGTAAGTAAATTTTTTGAGGATGAGTATTATGGAAAAATGCAAAAAAAATGCACTGTACGGAGCTTGTGCACTAATAATATCTTTTATGACAATATCATATGCGGCTGCAATTGTTGAACCTCCAAAAGTCCCAAGTGCACCTATTAGTGAAGAATTATCTAAAATTTATAAAAAAAGCACACAAGATACAAATGTAATTGAAGCACTTGAGCTTTTAAAAGAAACAAGTGGAGAATACTCCAGAAAAGCAATTCTCGGAGAAAACTTAACATCAAAACCAATAAAAATAGAATTCAAAAATTTATCTCAAATAAATCCTGTATATGCAAATTTTGATGCATTAGGTTGGAAAAAATCAGGTAAATTATATATATATATAAATAATAAACATCAAAATGCTCCCAAAGAAGCACTTGCAGCACTTTTAGCACATGAAGCAATTCATCAGGATGAATTTAATTCACTAAATGAAGAAACTTATGCTTGGACACTGGAAGCTGCAGTATGGACACAATTAAGTGAAGGAAAGACTGAATTACAGGCAATTTCACATCCGCTTATTGAAAGAGAAAACGTAATAAAGAAATTATTTGAAAAAGGCAACTATACAAGTGCATACATAAGAAAGTTCGTTGTTTCAAATAAAGGGTATCAGAATTTGCCTGAGCGTTCTCCCGGTTTTGAAGAAAATTTATAATCTACATATTGCCCGTCAAATATCTGACGGGCTTTGTTTTATTCTCGTCAACCCAAATTTGAGCACTTACAAAATCTAATAATTCAGGACTAACAACTTCTTTGGTGTGAATTGCATAAGGAATATCTATAAAACTTATTTTATCCAGTTTTTCAACATAAAATTCTTTTGAACCACAATTGGTACAGAATTTTTCTTCAGGTAAAACATCGCCAAAAAAAATCTTTGCCTCTCTTTTTAAATCACACCTTGAACAACGAACAATGTAAAAATATTTTTTTAAAAATGCTCCACAATCAGGGCAATATCCCTCGTTTGTATTTATTAGTGCATGGGTATGTAAACAGGTTGATTTTTTAAAAAATAAATTAAACAAACTTTTCATAGCTTGTTTTTAAGGTTTTAAAAAATAAAGTCAATTATTTTTTTATAAATTCATCATTAGTTTTTTTTATTTCAGGTGTAAAAAATTTAACAATATTTTTCCACAATTTCTTTAAAAAGGCTGATATTTTTGTAAATAAATTAAAAGACAACTCAGTATCAAAAGATTCATCAACTGATTTTTCAAAAGAATCTTCTTCACCATCATCACTAAATTTTATAATAGCATCACTATCATCTCGCATAAAATAACCCAAATTTCCACCACCACCATTATTCATCATACTCTGTGGCTCTTGTATTGACGGAATATTAGAAGGTCCATTAATGTTAAAAGACATATTCACCCAAACTTAATTAAACTTTACATTTATATTATATCTTATTTTTTACAAATGTAGTACATTTTCATTAAGTTTTATTAAGCTTATAAGCAAGTTTAATTGCTTCCACCATACCTGTTGCATCAGCAACACCTTTTCCTGCAATATCATATGCAGTACCACAAGATGGGGATGTTCTTATTACATCAAGCCCTATTGAAGTATTAACTGCCTTATCAAAAGCAAGTGCTTTCACAGGACATAACCCCTGATCATGATAACAGGCAATAATTGCATCATAATCTTGCTTTTCCCCTTTTAGATATCTTTTTCCAACACCAGCAAATAATGCATCGGCACTTTTTGGTTCACCGACATTAATTCCAGTATGTTGCAACTTTTTCACAGCCGGGATAATTATTTCTTTTTCTTCACTGCCTAGCATTCCGTTTTCACCAGCATGGGGATTTAGTGCACAAAATGCAATTTTTGGTTTTGCTATTTTGCAATAATTAATTAAAAAACTGTTAACTCTTTTAACCTTTTCACATATAAGTTCACTTGTAAGTCTGATATCTTTTAATGCTAAATGACGAGTTAGTAATACAACCCTAAAATCATCTGCAATAAAAAGCATCTCTGCTTTTTTGTTAAAAAAATTCTCAAGAACCTCCGTCTGCCCAGAAAAATTATAACCTGCTTGCAATAAGGCAAACTTAGAAACAGGTGCTGTAACAATAGCACCTATTCTACCTTGTTTTGCTAAATTTGCAGCAATTTCCAATGAGCGATAACAAAAACGACCATTTACTGTTGTATCCACCTCTATCGTGTCGTATTTTTCATCGATTTTTTGACCAATAACAAGAACTTCACTTTTATTTAAAGATAAAAAATCAAGTGCTTTTTTTGTAATTTCAAACCCAATTCCACACAAATCGCCGGTTGTTATAGCAATTTTATAAGTTTTCATGGTGCTCCAAATACTGAACTATTTCAACAAGAGTTGATGCGCTACCCAGGTTACCCGACTTAGTTACAATAAGCTGAGCTGTTGAATCAATACAAAGAGGAATAGCAGGCAAAATGGCATCAACCACCTGTAAATATTTTGCACCAATAGCATCACAACACTCATGGGAAGTTTCACCTCCAATTGTAATCAATATAAATTCGCTGCATTTCTTAATTTCTCTTGCTAATTCTGACAAATAACAAGTTATTTTATATGATAAAGCTTCCTTTGTTATACCTTCATCTATTAATAGATTTTTTGCTTCTTCTGTTTTAATCTCTTCAGTTATACCTGACACATGCACAGCTACAATATTATCTTGTACCAAATTATCACAAATACGTTTAACTACATTCTCGCTAACACCGTTAATTATATCCTTCAAGGTAAGACGTAAAAAATAAGATTTATTTGAGTAATCATCTTCATCCTCCAACTTTTGAAGTTGTAGTGCACTAAGAGAAGTTGCAGAACCCGATAAAATAAGCTTTGGCAATCTTGGAACAGTCTTTGTTGTTTTGTTAATTTTAATATCATCAAGCCAAACAGAGGCCAAAGCTTGCGCAAGTCCCGCAGAACCACAAGGCAATATCTCATATGGAGATTTTTGCATCGCAAGCACAATTTGTTCAAAGTCAATCGTTGAAACACAGTCAGCCACAATTATTTTTTTTCCAGAACCTATAAGTTCATTCAATTTTTGTGCTATGGGGCCTGCACCTTTAGCAACAATATTAAGCTCAATAGATGCGACCATATTTTTTGCATTATCACCAAGAGGTTTCTTTAAAATATCGGGCACATAGGATTCATAAATAGGGGCACTTGGGTCTCTGGCCGCATCAGTTCTTTCAATAGGCACACCTTTTAAAAGCTGATAACCGCCAACAGTAATTCTACCCTCTTGAACATAAGCGGGCGCAACAACTGCAGCATCCTTTCCGGTTGCTTCAAGTGCTGCAAAAATTTCATAAGTAATATTTCCACGCAAAGTAGAATCAATTTTTTTATAAAAATGTTCAACATTTAGTTTTTCTTTAAAAACATTTGCTATATCGTAAACTACTTTTGCAGCATCATTTTTTTCTATATTTCTGGTTTCTGTTGATATCGCCCAGGTGCCAACATTAATGTGGTTTTGCAACTCATCATTATAACTAAGTAGAATTTCAGTATTTAAACCCTTCAGGAAAAATTGTAATGCAGTATCATTTGCACCGGTCAAATCATCAGCAATAATACCGATTGTACTTGATAAAATCATTTTAATTCTCGTCTTTTTTAGCACCCATTAAACGGATATTGGTTCCACGAATCAGATATCTTTCAGCCATTTCACCATCAGGTGTTTGCCATTTATTTACCGCTAATCTTCCCTCTACTCCAACTAATCTGCCTTTTTTTACCCACTCGCCGGCCACTTCGGCTTGCTTATCCCAAACTTCAACATTAAACCAATCAGTTGTTTCTTCTTTAGTACGAGGATTCCAGCGATTCACCGCAACAGAAAAGCTTGTACGCACCTTGCCACTTTCAAAATATTTCATTTCCGGGTCTTGTCCGACTCTGCCAACAATTACAACCGAATTAACCATATATTAACCTTTCAAATTCTTTTGAAAAAATTATATTACGAATAAAAAATATGCGCAAATTATGATTGTTCAAATTCACCAATAACTCTGTCACGCCCGTCTTGTTTTGCTTTATACAAACACTTATCAGAATATTCAATCAAATCTTCCACACTGTCCCCATTTTCAGGCATGGATGCAACCCCAACACTAATTGTCACATTAGCTTTATTCCCATCTGCAAGTTCAAATTTGCGTTCCCTTACAGCACTCCAAACCTTTTTTGCAACAATTATTGCATCTTCCTTACAGGTATTTGTAAGTATAATAGACATTTCTTCGCCACCGTATCTACAGGCAATATCACTTGTTCTTATATTCTTTTTTATAGTTTGAGCTACTTGTCTTAAAACTGCATCTCCACTTTGATGTCCGTGCTTATCGTTAAATTTTTTGAAAAAATCAATATCAATTAATATTAGCGAAAAGCATCCACCATAACGAACTACATTTTCAACGTTCATAATCATTTGTTCTTGAAAATATCTATGATTATATAGTTCCGTTAAACCGTCTGTTACCGCAAGCTTATAAGTATGCTCGTAATCCTTTGATTTTAACAAGTATTTTGTAATATAGGCTGCAATAAAAATAATTGTTGCAGCAACCATAGGAAGAACAATACCAAGCCATACATTAAAAAATTCCATTGCTAAAACCGTAATAATAAGATAAGCAACAACTATAGCAATTGAAGAAAATACAGAATACACCACAGAGTCAAATTTTAATATACAAAAACCTATTAAAAAACAAAGTAATACCGAAATAAATAAATCTGCCCTGTAGCTAAAATGCACAATAAAGTTGTTATCCAAAATATTATTTAAAAAAGTGGCATGTGTTTCAACGCCCGGATACATAAAAGAAACAGGTGTACTTTTAATATCAGACAAAGCTGTAACTGTTGTACCGATGTATATTATCTTATTTTCGAATTTTTTCTTCAAAAAATCAATGTCGTTGTTTTTTATAGCATCATTAACTTCCCATAAGCTAATATGTTCAAAAGTTCCTTCTTTTCCATACCAGTTTACAATTGCCCTACCGTCAGGATTTAAAGGAATTTGGTGTCCTTGATCCAATATAAGCTTGTTATTTTTAATCTCCAACTTGCTTGGATCAATATCTAAATACTTAAGAGCAATCAATGTTGTAAGGTTTGGGTAATAATTATTTTTATAATAAAACAAAGGTGCTATATATCTTATTATTCCGTCATCATCACGCGTAACATTTATAAAACCAAAATTAGAAGTAACATCCAACAATTCATTCATTGCATTTCTACAATTTGTAAAAGTTAAAATGGGGCTTTTTTTAATTATATTGTCATTTTTAAGTTCGACTTTCAAATTGTCATTCAATACAGGAGGGATTCTTATTTCTTTAGGATAATTATCAAAGTTCATCGATAAATATACATTTTTATTATTTCTAACCGCTTCAATAAGCTCCTTATCCCCTTTTTCAAGGGCATTAAGATGTTTTGTAAAAAGTAAATCAAATGCAATAAATTTAGGATTTACTACTTCAAGACCTTTAATTAAGTTTGCCCAAAAATCACGTGGCACAGGCCATGTGCCAAATTTTTCAACAATATATTCATAACTTGGGTCATCAACTGATATTATGACAATATCACTGTTATTTTTCTTATGAGGTAATATAATATTTTGTCTAATATCAAAAGTTTTACACTCGACACCCATTACGAACTTGCCAAAAGCATAAAATTTACCTGCATAAATTATTGCAGCAAACACGAAAACAAAAATAAAAGCATATATAAAAAAATCGAACTTTTTTTTATTCATGACAAAAACCGTAATATTCCATTTTGTCGATTATATCATACACCGGATTTTCTTCATTAAACGAAATTTTCACACCAAAAGAATTTAAAAGCTCAATGAGGTTTGAACTTTTGTCTTCAACATCAGGATTCGCACTTGATACAAATTTAAGAAGATACTTTTCATTCAAATTCGACAACATAATTAAAATTCTCTTACACTATCGGGGCAAATAAATCAATCATAAGAACAATATTAATGGGAATAATTTCAACCGATCATAGGATTTTTAAGTTTTTATGAACCCGCTAATATGACAGTAAAATCCTTTGCAGCTTTATTAAATCCTACAGGGTCGTACACTGTTTGTTTTTCTTGCATTTCAGGAATTGACTTTTTAAGTTGTTCTATCGTTTCACCAGATACATCAAGATTATGAACAGCGATATGATCATGTGTTAGTTTATTTCTGTTTTGCATTTTTACAATAACGCCATTTTCCTCCAGATGCATTTTTAAGTCTCTTGCAACAGCCTCTTTAGAAGGTGTATACAAAATTCCTACATTTAAAGCTTCGTTTAAGGGCATAGATTTATCACGATAAACCAATTTATTTATTATTTCTTGCGTTTTATCGGGATCTAAAATCCAATAACTAATAATGCCTTTTGTAGAAGGGGTACCAGGCAATGTTGCCACTTGAATTGATGATATATCAATAGCTTTTACCATTGCAGCATACTGTGAAAGTTCATAAACAGATAAATCTGTTTTAATGTATTTTGGCATGACTTTTAAAACTTCAGGAATTTTAACTAATACCGAAGGTTCTTTTAATCTGGCCATGAGAGCATTAAAGAACCATTGTTGACGTCTTATTCTTCCTATATCACCCAGAGCATCTTTTCTAAATCTTAAATATCCCTCTGTTTGTTCACCATTTAAAACATGCTGACCTTGTGTTAAATCAATATGTAAACCTGCAGTATTATCATGATAATGCATATCTTTTTCAATATATATTGGCAATCCGCCAATTGTATCAATAAATTTAATTAAACCTTCATTGCTGAGCGCAATATAATGATCAATTCTTACGCCAAAGGTTTCCTCAACTGTCTTTACAGACAAATCGGGCCCACCATATGCAAAAGCATGATTGATTTTATCAGGCTTGCTTCTGTCTGAAATATAAACCTTTGAATCTCGTGGTATAGAAATAACATTAATATCCTTACCATAAGGAGCAATGCTAACTAACAACATTGTATCAGAACGATTACCTTCAAAAGGATCAGATGCATTTGCAGCCACATCTACACCCATAAATAAAATATTTTGACGTCTTGGTGAAAACGGTAAACTAAACTCAACTCTTCCGCTGTTTGTGCCGGTAAGCGTTGCGATACATTCCAAAAAAGCATTTTTAAAATCACTCCTGTAAGTAAAAGCAGCAAGTGAACTAAGTATTACAAGAGTAACCAAAAAAGAACGCAAAAAGCTACTTGCGTTGTTTTGCTTCTTTCTTCTTCTTTGCATTTTTGGCAAAGGTCTGTATTGTGTTGTTTTGGCCGGTTTTTCAAGCATTCTGTTCATGTCTTGTTTTCTTTTGTATTTGTTTGTAATTGTACTTTAAAAAAATAAAAAAATTAATTTTGTTGCAAAGAAAACTAAATAAATGTTAACATTTTATTAGTTTATTTCCAACAGGGGAAAAGTATATATGACAAGTTTAATAAAAAATCAAACATTAAAATCATCCGTTAGTGGGATTCTTGTAATATTTTTATTTTTTCTTGTACAAAATTCATTCGCATCAGAACTATATAGTGATAAAGATATACTGGACATAAAAAATGAAGCATTTGCACTTTATTCTACCAACAACAAAAAAGAGGCTCTGGAAGTGCTTAATCGTATTCCTCAAAATAGGCGTGATGAAGATGTCTTTATTGTAATTGGAAATATATATGATGATTTAAACCAAAGAGGAATAGCAGTTGAAAATTTTAACAAAGCAGTAAATATAAGTAAAAAACCATACAAAGCATATTATAATATTGGCTGCATTCTTTTAAAGAAGAAATCTTATGATCTTGCTGAAAAAAATTTTAAAATGAGTATAAAGTGCAACAAAGAATTTTCATACGCATATTACAATCTTGCAAGCTGTTACATTGCAACTCAACAATACTCCAAGGCAAAAAGACAACTTATTAAAGCACTTTCCCTAAAAGCAGATGAAAAAGATTTTTATATTAATCTTGCATATTGCTATAAAATGCTGGGAGACAATAAGGCTGCGCAAAAAATCGTAGACTCGTTAAATAAGGTTAAATCTTAGACTTAATTTCAAAAGTAATCTTCATAAAATCAAGCCCTTGGTAATCAGGAAATTTTTTCTTGATTTTATTATAGATTCGCAATGCATCATCTTTTTTTCCTGCTTTATCATACGTTAAAGCAAGATTTGAATAATATTTCGGAAATTGAGTAGGGTTTAATTTTACAGCTTTTTTAAAATACTTAATTGCATTTTCCCAATCCTCAACCGAATAAAAAATAAGACCCATTTGATTATTAGCCCTATGAGAACACTCTTGTAATCTTAGAGCTTCCTCGCAATATTTTTGAGAATTTTCCCACTGGGCAAGACTAGCATAACAAATAGAAAGCGCATAAAATGCATCATAATTTTTATTATCCGTCTTTATAACTTCCATAAAAAGTTTAATTGCCTCGTCTATTAAATTTTTTGAAAAATAAATACAACCCATATTATATATGGTATCCATATCCCCAGGACAAAGTTTATTTGCACTTTTATAGTATTCTAAAGCAACTATATCCTCACCAAGATTTTGATAACATAATGCCATGTTATAAGGAATTTTATAATTCTGCGGTTCTAATTTTTTTGCTTGTTTAAAAAGCTCCAGAGCCTTTTCATAATTCTTCTTTTTATAAAAATCTAAAGCATCATTGTATATCTTTTTCCAGTTATTTAAAATATTAAGCTTAAACATATTTTTATTGTATAATAATTTTATGGATAAACAAACACTATTAAGACTATATTCTATAGAACTTCATAAACTCTTGTCTTTAGCTAAAGAAAAAACAAAAAATGAAGTAGAGTTTTGCTCTCTTATAAGTGCAAGGACCGGTAAATGTCCTGAAGGCTGTAAATATTGCGCCCAAAGTTCTTATTATATGACCAATATTCCTACCCATCCACTCGTTGAAACAAAAAAAGTAATAGAAGTCGCCAAAGAAGCAAAAGCTAACGGTGCTACACGTTTTGCAATTGTTACATCAGGTAGAGGTCCTCTTGATAAGGATATGCCAAAATTTTGCGAAATGATAAAAGAAATAAACAAACTCGGTCTTAAAAGTTGCGCCTCTATAGGTATTTTGAAAGATGGGCAGGCTCAAATGCTTAAACAAGCAGGGCTTACAAGGTTTCACCATAATATAAATACCTGTCGCTCTTATCACAGTTCAATTACACACACTCACACATACGATGACAGACTAGATACAATCAAAAAAGTTAAAGAAGCAGGCATAGAACTTTGTTGCGGTGTAATTATTGGCATGGGAGAAACCATCGAACAAAGAGTTGAAATGGCACTTGAATTAGCTCAAATTCAACCCGAATCAATACCTTTTAATATTTTAACACCAATTAAGGGAACACCTTTTGAACATTATGGTAATAAAATTGATGAAGAAAACATCTTAAGAACAGCTGCTATTTTTAAAATAGCTAATCCACACTCAATTATAAGATTTGCAGGTGGCAGAAAAACTCGCCTGTCAAAGGAAAACATGGAACTCGCAGTTGCAAACTGTATAGAAGGAATACTTATAGGTAATTATCTTACTACAATAGGTATTACGCCTGAAGAAGACAAAAAAACTCTTGAAAAACTGGGGAAAACTCTTTGTGTTTGATTATATTAAAGGAATTTTAATATCAAAAAATCACCCCTATGCTGTCATTGAAAACAACGGCATAGGATACTCAATACTTTGTAACACAAGGACTCTAAGTATTTTAGGTGATTTAAATTCAGAAATTAAAATTTACACAAAATTAATTCATAAAGAAGACTCTATGATGCTTTGCGGTTTTTGTCACAGAGAAGACAGAACAATTTTTGATATTTTAACCTCAGTTTCAGGGATTGGAACAAAAGTAGCCCTTTGCCTTTTAGATGAATTTTCTGGATCTGAACTTATTGGGGCAGTTATTGACGAAGACTACAAACTAATCTCACGCACAAAAGGTGTCGGCGCAAAAATGGCTCAAAAAATAATTTTAGAACTCAAAGATAAATTAACAAACTTAAATGTAACCTCCGAAGTTACCGCAGGTAAGATTAATACTTACAACATATCAAAAAATACAATTCTTGAAGTACAAACAGTGTTACAATCACTGGGATACAACCAGAACGAATACCAAAATGCTCTTGAAATAAGCGCAAAAAAAACTCAAAAGGATGACCCCCAAGAAATACTGAGACAAACACTACAAATGTTATCAAACGAAATATAAGGATAGAATTATGGCAGAAAAAAAACTTAAAGTGCTCTTTGCAAGTGCAGAAGTTGCACCCTTTTCAAAAGTTGGCGGACTTGCCGATGTTGTAGGAGAATTACCTCCCTATCTTGAAAAAGAAAACTGCGAAGTAGCGATTTTCACCCCGCTGTATGGCTCAATCAATCAAGAGAAATGGAACATAAAAGAACTTGAAAATTCTGAATTGCAAATCGATATGGGTCATACTCGACATGTCTTTAAACTTAAAATGTGCAAACTGCCAAAATCAAAAAATGTAAACGTATTTTTTATCGATAACCCAAAATATTTCTCTTGCTTTAATGTTGTCTACCCACAATGGGTAGATGAAATGTACGAACAGCAACGTTATGTTGCTTTTTCGCTTGCTGTTTTAGAATATGCAAAAATGTTAAATTTCCGCCCTGACATAATTCATGCAAATGACTGGCACACAGCAATGATTCCTGTCTATATAAAACATAATTATAAATTTGATGAATTCTACTCCAATACAAAAACTGTTTTTGCAATACATAACCTTGCATATCAAGGCTCATGCGATAAATCCATAATTGATTTTGCAAATATGCGTTGGGATTGTGTATACAACGATCAATGTCTTGAACACTACGGACGTGTCAACTGGGTAAAAGGCGCTATTTACTGTTGTGATAAAATAGTTACAGTTTCCCCTCGCTACGCACAGGAAATTTTAGGTGGCGAATTTGGCGAAGGTATGGACTATACACTAAGAGGTCAAACATACAAACTTTGCGGAATTTTAAATGGAACAGACTACGATAAAAAAGACTTTGACCCAAAACTAAAGCCTGACTTTAAGACACAAGTACAAAAAATGTTTGGTTTACCACAAAACCCACACAGACCTCTTATTGCAATGATTTCAAGACTTGTATATCAAAAAGGTCTTTCCCTTATTGACTTTGCAAAATTTGACTTAATGAATCAACCTGCTGACTTTGTATTTTTAGGAACAGGAGAACACGGCTTTGAAAATATGTTAATCTGGGTTTCAAATAACTCGCCCAATATGCGTGCTTGGGTTGATTTTAAACCCGAATTATCCGAAACAATTTACAAAGGTGCAGACATGTTTTTAATGCCTTCACTTTTTGAACCCTGTGGAATTTCACAAATGATAGCAATGAAATATGGCACCCCTCCTATCGTGAGAGCAGTCGGCGGCTTGGATGATACCGTTATTTCTTATCCTAACCAATATGCTAACGGTTTTAAATTCTTGACCTATGATGCCCGTTCAATGGTGGATGAAATTAAAAAAGCTATATGGACATACATCGACAGACGCGACGAATTTAATAAAATTATTCACAATGCAATAAAATCAAAATTCACATGGCAAGAAAGTGCACTAAAATATAAGCTACTCTACCTCGATGCCCTTGGCAGAAAATAGTTCAAAAGTCTAAATAACAATTGCTCTTTTATCGGATAACAAAAAAATTCTATTTATATAAACTAAAACATTATGTACGAATTTTTAAAAAATTTATCCGATAAGTCAAATTGCCAAAGTATGGGCATATGTTCAATTGACCCTACAGTAAGTGCTATTGAAGAACTTTTGCACTCACAAATCCGTGAAACTTGTTTTTATCTTTTAAAACTCCATGATTTAGGACAAACAAACAGAAAGATAGAAGAAAACATTATAAAAGCTCTATCTATAATTATGGTTAACACAAGCTTTGATAAAGATGATTTCACAAATTTTTTAATACAACTTCACCAAGACAAAATTTCCGCAAAACAAAAATATATCACAACTTGCAAACAAAACCACCAACCATGCGAACTCATAGATTCTGATTTTGATTTTTGTGAAAACACAGAACTAAACACAATGATTAAAATTGGAGAAGTAAAACTGCAAAATAAATACAAGGGTGTCGATAATGAAAAACAAAGACTTTTAGAGTTAATCACAATTTTTGCAAAAACAAGCTCAATCGTACTTACTCTTTTAAAAAAAGTTAAACCAGATACCGCAAATTATGATTTTGAAATAATAAGATTCTTCTCTCTTACAAATACCCTTACAACACGCTGTGAAAAACTAAAAAGACGAATTCTTGAATTCTCAAAAATAAGCTTTGAAATACAAGAACAAACTAACGAATATTATCAGGCACGATATGGCAAAAGGGAATCAGCAAAAATACTTCTAACCCCTCAGGAGGGTAAGGCAATTCTTGTAAGCGGGCCTGATTTATTTGAGCTTGAAAAAGTTCTTGAAACAATTGCCGATAGAAAAATAAACGTCTACACAAATTCTCTTATGTTTATTGCTCATACCTATCCGAAATTTAAAAAATATAAAAATCTAAAAGGGCACCTCGGCACGCAAAACCCACAAATTGACTTTGCAAATTTCCCCGGTGCGATACTTTTAACGCAAAATTTTAGTCAAAAAATTGATAATATATTACGCGGAGTAATGTACTCAAACAAAATTATTGCACCAAGTCGTGTTTTTAAAATAAAAAACGAAAACTATGAACCACTTATCCAATCTTCCCTCAATCTTGAAGGATTTGAAAAAACAAAAGAAAGAAAATATCTTGAAATTTCACACAATTATATAAACATAGAAAACACTTTAAACGAAATTAAAAATCAAAGCGTTGTAATAATTGTCGGTGAACACTCAAAAACCCAAGATATTCAAGATTTTAACGGCAAAAAAGTCATAAACCTTGACTGCCCGATAGAAACAGATTTGCTCATTTTTACGCTTAAAAAGTGTAAAGAATTAAATATAAAAACAGACCTTTTCTTTACTTCATGCTCAATTAGTGGTATAAACACTCTCCTGTGCTCACTTTTTATGAATTTGGAAGGACTGTACCTTGTAAACTGCTCAACTTCTATAGTTAATCCACATATTTTAGACTCCTTAGAAAAAGATTTTAATGTAAAAATTATTAAATAATCCTCCAAATTCCTTAATAATTTTACATTTTTAAAACTCCTATGCTATATTATTAATTATAGAATTATTTACTTAGGAGATACGAAAAATATGTCGCAAAAAGAGCGCTTTAAAAAAACGCGCAAGCTTTGTGCAAAGTTTTCACATAAATTTTTTGGCTTCACTCTTGCAGAGCTACTTGTAATACTTCTGATTTCATCTGTCATTATGGTTGTACTGGCTCCCATCGTCAGGAAAAAAGACACAGGCGCAACAGGTGCAACCTCTACAACAAAATACAATAGTGTTTTATACGATTACCTTACGACAGACTCACAGTGCACCACTACAGATGCAAACGGCACTACTGTATGCAACTTTAAAGTCCCTAAGAGTGTAAAATTTATTAATGCGGTTCTTGTATCAGGTGGCGGTGGAGGAGCAGGTGCTACCAATCCAAATATCTCAAGTGGTAATAGTGAAATGCAAACTGCCTCCTCGCAAAAAAGTATTGATATTATAGGCGGAATGCAAAATGTTGTTATTACTTACCTCTCAGGTGGAGGTGGAGGAGGCGGTGGCGGTGCCTACAAGCAAGAGGCAGGTGCTGCTCCGACTTCTCAAGCAGATTGCGATAAGTATGATGCTAAATATTTAACAGCCTCTCAAAATAACGGTAAAGCAGTGTGTGTTACAAAGTATAACATCGGTGATATTCCAAGTGCAACAAATGGTGGTATAGCATCATCTGTTACAACGGTAAGTGTTGATTCAAACTGTTC
>CALUXW010000007.1 GCA_944324865.1 Candidatus Gastranaerophilales bacterium
ACAGAGTATAATTAAAAGTTTTTTCGTATCTTAATTCATTTGGGCGCACTTTGTGTGCCCGTTTTTTTATTAATTTTCTTGCAAAATTGTAAAAATACCGTTAAAATATATAGTATTCAACTATGCGAGCAATAGATTTTTTTAAAAAATTCTGCTCTGTGGTCTGAAAACAATTTACTAATCAAAGGAGACCAAAATGTACCAAGATGAAACCCTAAAATGCGAAGATTGCGGCAAAGAATTTATCTTTAGCACGGGTGAACAAGAATTCTACGCTGAAAAAGGATTGGTGAACAAACCAAAAAGATGCCCTGAATGCAGAAAAGAACGCAGACAAAAAAACAGAAGAAAAATGCATGATGCCGTTTGTTCACAATGCGGCGCTAAAACAAAAGTGCCGTTTAAACCCATTGAGGGCAAAGAAATCTATTGCAAAGAATGTTATCAAAAAAGACAAACTGAAACAAATGTTTAAAAATCGCCCCTCGGGGCGATTTTTTTACACCAATATCAATCCTAAAGGGTATTTTAAAATTAACTTTATTATGTTTTAATAGAAATATAATAAGGCTTAGGGGTGGCAAAATGTTTAGCGAACATGTTTTAGCAATGATTCTTGCAGGCGGACAAGGAAAAAGACTTTTTCCTTTGACACGCGACAGGGCAAAACCTGCTGTACCATTTGGTGGCAGATACAGAATTATTGATTTTGTTTTAAACAATTTTGTAAACTCAGGCTTTTATAAAATAAAAGTTTTAACACAATATAAATCCGATTCACTTAACAAGCATATTTCACGTGGTTGGAATCTTTCATCATCAGTAGGCCAGTATGTTGATTGTGTACCTGCACAAATGAGAACGGACGGAAATTGGTACAAGGGCACAGCCGACGCAATATATCAAAACTTAAATCAAATTCTGGACGATAATTTTAAAATAGTATGTGTATTTGGTGGTGATCACATTTATAAAATGAACGTCAGACAAATGATTGACTACCACATTGAAAAATGTGCAGACCTAACAATATCTGCTATCCCAATTCCAATTGAACTTGCAGGTGAATATGGAATTATGGAAGTTGATGACGACTGGCGACTTATAAATTTTATTGAAAAGCCTAAACATGTACCAAAACACATACCTAATGATCCTACAAAGTGCTTAGCCTCAATGGGCAATTATATATTTAAACCTGAAAAATTAATCGGAGAATTACAAGCAGATGCATTAGATGAAGCCTCTGCACACGATTTTGGCAAAAATATTATACCAAATATGCTCAAAAGTGGAAAAGCAATTTATATTTATGATTTTGCATCAAATACATACCCAGGCATGAGTGATTCTGAACGGGGATACTGGAGAGATGTAGGCAATGTTGACAGTTATTGGCAAGCAAATATGGATTTGCTTGAATATAGTCCTGAATTAAATTTGTACTCTAGAGATTGGCCTCTAAGGACATTTAACTATAACTATCCTCCTGCAAAATTCATATGGGATGAGGACAAACGTGTAGGCATGGCAAAAAATTCACTGGTTTCAGAAGGATGCATTATAAGTGGCGGAACACTTTCTCGTTGCGTATTATCTCCGAAAGTAAAAATTAACAGTTTTTCAAATATTTCAAATTCCATACTGCTTGAAAATGTTAACGTAGGAAGGCATGTGCATATAAACCGAGCAATTATCGACAAAAACGTCATTATTCCGCCATATACGGAAATTGGCTTTAATCAGGAAGAAGATATTAAACGAGGATTTTATGTTTCGCAAGGCGGAATAACTGTTGTACCAAAAGATGCTATACTGAACTAAATTCAGGCATTTTAACAAAATTCACATCCTTTGTAATTTCAAAAAATAGCTTAGCACTTTTTTTAAATTCATCAGGATCACCTGTAACATAAAAATCAACATCACTTGTCGCATTAGTATTTTTAATAATCCCTGAAATGCTTTTTGCAAGTGAACATGCCGGATTAAAGAAAATTTCCTTAGGTGCAAATTTAGATAATAAATCAATAAGGTATGGATAATGGGTGCAACCTAAAATTACTCTTTTTGCCTTATTTTCAAGAACAATTTGCATCTTTTCCCTTACCAATTCATGACTTGCCTTGGAATTATAAAGCCTGTTTTCAACAATTTCGACAAACCCCGGACAAGGTATTTCAACAACCTTTAAATTAGGATTGACTTTTTTAATCTCATGGGCATATTTGCCACTTTTTGCCGTCGCAATAGTAGAAAGAACACATATGCACTCACTCTCATTTAAACCTTGTGCTGCTTCATTAGCAGCAGAATGAATTAAAGGAAATATTCTTAGTCCCTTTGGAGTAAACTCGGATTTTAAATCCTCATAGGTAAGAGCTGAGGTTGTATTACAAGCTATGGCAATATCTTTAACACCTAAAGTCAAAAAGAAATTTAAAATATTTTTATTAAAGAATAAAATCTCATCTTTAGATTTACAACCATAAGGCAAATTTGCACTATCGCCAAAATAAACATATTTCGCTGACGGTAAAACTTTTAAAAGCTCTTTTAGCACAGTTAAACCGCCAACTCCGGAATCCATTACCCCAATAATATCAGAATATTTCATTTTCTACCTTTTAAATACTCCATAATGCCATCTGCTATCGCCTTTGCAACTTCTTCTTGTCTTTTTTCTTTAATCAACTCACGTCTTTCATTAGGATTAGAAATGAAACCTATTTCTACAAGAATAGCAGGAGCATTAGTATGATTTATAACATAAAATTTTGACTGAAACAATCCTCGATCAACAGTTTCCCATTTAGAAAGATTTCTGGAGCTTGCTAGCTTGGCATGCACTTTTTTTGCAAAATCCAAACTTTGAGGATGATACCAATGTGTTTCCACACCTATAATATCTTCTTTGACCGAAGAATTAACATGCACACTTATAAATACATCGGGACTTACGGAATTAGAAAAATCACTTCTTTCACTTAATTCTACCGTTTTATCTTTATCACGAGTCAGATAAGTATACACACCCTGTTTTTTTAAATATTCATCTAGTAATTTTGAAACTACTAAAGTTATATCTTTTTCATATATATTTGATCTTGTTGCCCCGACATCAGAACCACCATGTCCGGGATCTATAACGACACTGTACATTTGTTTAATTGTAGATGGTCTTTGTTTTTCCTTTTCCTGCTCTTGTTCTTTTGACTCTTGAGGTTTTGAAGGTGCAACAACCTGGGGAGGATTTTTAACTCTTTTCTTAAAATAAACTCTCAGCTCTTTTGCATCAGGAGAAATTTGAGCATTTATTGCGGTTGAATCTTTTAAATAAAAAATTAGTCTTGTTTTTTCACTTGCAATTTTCTGTGCGCAAATACCAGTATAACCCGGATTTTTATGTAATTCATCAATTGCTTTTTGATTAAAATCGTCAACATTTTGCAGGTCTACATAAAATTTAGAATTTTCTTCAAATGTAGTTACCGCAACAGGGTTTGTAAAAACCACATTAACTACATTCAAATTCTCGCCAGCATTTTTTGCTTCATAAGATAAAACTGAACTTGTTGTTTCTGTTAATTTTGCATTTAAAACATCAGTTCTTTTTGCAATAAAAAGCCCTTGTAAATCGGGCGAAAGAACTAGTCTATAATTTTTTGCATCACTGCCCTGTATCACAAGCCGAGCGGTTGAAGGATTATTCTGCCCAACCCTTAACACATCTCTTGATGTGACAACACCGTTTACGACCAATGCGTTATTTGTTGGCAAAGAAAAACTTTTATTTCTGAGATCTTGGGCAACAATTGCATTTTCAATGTCGTAAACAACTCTTGTGGGATTCTCAAGCACAAATGAACTTTTTAAAGAAATTGCACCACTGCCTTTTACCATTAAACCATTAGAAACAGATGAAACCTTGTCTATGTAATATAGTGCTTTTAATTTTATGTTTTTTTCATCATCTTTTACTGTTTGATATTGAATTTCACCAGAGTCAGAAACATTTAGAATTTTTTCTTTTGTTTCACTTGTATACGTAACACTTTCCAAAAAATCAACTTTTCTTTCACCGGATGTCATATTATTATATATTGTTTTAAATTTTTCACTTCCCACAAGATTATTTGAATAACGTATCAATATTTGTCTGTCATTTGCATATACAGCAAAATTTTTAGGATCAAACTTTTTGTTGTATTCAAACACAATCCTGACAGTGTGTGGATTGGTAGAAAATTGGGAAATTTTAACATTATTCAAGGATGAATTTTTAAAAGTATATGTTCTCTGATTCCCTGCAAGAACAGCATTTGTAATATCGACAAAAACCCTGTCAGGATTATCAAGAAAACATTTTGTTATAACATTTTCAGGCGTTCTAAGACTTTTATCATTATCTTCAGGAGTTTGCTGCGTTTTTGGGAAAATTTTTCCCACAGATTTTATTATTGCAATATTGTCAGAGTTATCAAATTCAAGACCGGTAATTTTAACTACAGGAGCGGCCTCCACACAAAACGTAGCGGCAAAGAACATAAAAAAGGCTAATATAATTTTTAAAATTTTCCCCATAACTCCTCATATTAATAATAGCACTAACTTATTTTTATAGCCAATAACTGTTAGTAAAAAATTTTAGAAATTTTAGAAAAACATTAGTCATGCCTTTTTAAGTTTTGCAAGTAAATTTTTCTTCATTAAGTTTGTAAATTTTAATTTTACCTATTTGTTATTAGGGGCATGGTTGATTGTAAAAAAAAATTAATATAAAAAACATTGCTCATGCGCTTATTTTAGTATTTGATAAATACATCAAAAGAATAAGCCCATTATGAAAGGAGTGGTGGCAAGTATATACGGTGTTTAACATCGCAAATGAGGAATGAAAAAGAGATTTTAGATTATTAACAACAAAAAAAGTTTAAAAGGCACATTAGCTACTGGACTTGAAAAGAGGAAATACCGCTTCATTGAAGCGGTTTTGTTTTATTACCTTGTCGGGCTAAATTTGTAAATTTATTAGGATGTTTTTTATTTTTTTGTTAGAATTTAAAAGTAAATTCTTATAAGGACACTAAGAAATGAAAAATAAAATCATTCTTTTTTGGGTAATTGTAATAATAGCTATTGTTTGCTTAGGTGTAATATTTAAAAAGCCAGCCTCCTTGGGTCTTGACCTTGTCGGCGGTTCGCGACTAACACTTGAAGCACAAACTTCAGCTACAATTAAAAAAATTACACCTGAAATTATGGATTCCCTACAATATGCAATAGAAAACAGGGTAAATGCACTTGGTGTAGGTGAAACCACCGTTCAAAAGATAGGCGATAAAAGATTAATGATTGAAATACCAAACATTACAAATACGTCTAAAGCAAAAGAATTTTTAGGTGAAACTGCAGAACTCGAATTTAAAAAACCTAATGGTACGGACGAAAACGGAGAAATTATTTGGCAAAGTACAGGTCTAACAGGTAAAGACCTTAAAAAAGCTCTTGTAGGTTCATCCCCGGGAAATGGCGAATGGGTTGTATCCATTGAATTTAACCAAGAAGGTGCAAAAAAGTTTGCACACCTTACAAGAGAGCTTGTAGGTCAACAAATGGCGATTTTCTTCAACGGAGAGTTAAAATCAGCACCTCGTGTTAACGAAGAAATTACAGGCGGACATGCTCAAATTACAGGCGGCGACGGCGGATTTGAATATCAGGAAGTTAAAAACATGGTTGACCTTCTAAACGCAGGCGCACTTCCTGTTGGAGCTAATATCATTGAAGAAAATTCGGTAGGCCCTACATTAGGTGCTGACAGTATTCAAAAAAGTAAAGTTGCAGGGGTTATAGGTCTTACTCTTGTAATGTTATTTATGATACTTTACTATCGTGCCCCCGGTGTAATTTCTTGTTTAGCTCTTATAATATATAGTCTTATTGTTTTTGCAATATTTAAGATAATTCCTGTAACACTTACTCTTGCAGGTATAGCAGGTTTCATTTTGTCAATCGGTATGGCGGTAGATGCCAATATCCTTATATTTGAGAGAACAAAAGAAGAACTAAGAGCAGGCCGCTCGCTGTTTACGGCTATTAACTCAGGTTTTGAAAGAGCCTTTACAAGTATTTTTGACTCAAATATGACAACAATTATCACCTGTGCAATCTTATATGCGCTTGGAACAGGCGTTGTTAAAGGTTTTGCCCTAACACTTGCAATAGGTGTTTTGGTTAGTATGTTCAGTGCAATTACTGTTACAAAGAACTTTATGCACTTGGCATTCGGAACAGGCGAGCTTAAACACCCTGAATTATTCGGACTTAAAAAAGAAGACATTCAGGACTCTTACACAGCCGTTGAAACAAAAAAAGAAAAAGCTAAATTCGGCGTACTTGACTAATTTTTAAAGGAGATAAAAATGGCTAATCCTAATTTAATAAAAAGCAACTACTCAATTGACGTTGTAAAGCACAGATGGCATTATCTTGCAATAAGCATTGTAATTTTAATACCTTGTATTGTGGCTATGTTGTATTTAATACTTACCCAGCCCAATCACTCTCCTGTTAAATTAGGTATAGATTTCACAGGTGGTACAATATTGCAGTACGGTATAGAAAATACCGTTACGCCGGAAAAAATAAGTATCATAAGAACAGAACTTGAAAAAAACGGAATTTCAAACCCAATTATACAAAATATAAGCAATCAAGGGGCTGAAGGTGGAATAAAAAATATTATTTCAATTAAGACACGTTTTATTGGCGAAAAAAACAATAATCAAGTAAATAAAATAACAGCTATACTTTCGCAAAATACTACAGCACCTCAGCTTATTTCCACAACATCTGTTGGCCCGACATTAGGTAAAGAGCTCCTTAAAAATTCACTTGTAGCCATACTTTTGGCATTTTTAGGAATTGTTATATATATTTCATTCAGATTTCAATCTGATTACGCAATAATAGCACTTTTGGCTCTTTTTCACGATGCAGTTTTTGTTGTAGGTGTTTTTGCAATACTTGGAATACTATACGGTGTTCAGGTAGATAGTTTATTCATAACAGCAATACTTACCGTTGTTGGTTTTTCGGTTCATGATACAATAGTTGTATTTGATAGAATTAGAGAAAACAACCGCTTTCTTGCCAAAAAATATTCAAGTGGCGAAATAATCAATGCCAGTGTTAATCAAACGTTAGCAAGAAGTGTAAATACCTCTCTTACAACACTTCTGACCCTTCTTGCACTTTATTTCTTTGGTGGTGCGACAACAAAAGATTTTGTACTTGCAATGATATTAGGTATCGCAGCAGGAACATACTCAAGTATATTCTTTGCTTCCGTACTGCTTGCTTGGGATAAAGAAATTAAAGCAAAAAAAGCAAATGCATAAAGAAAACAAAAACCTTAAATATCATTCTTTAGCACATTTTGTTTCCTGTGAGAGAGAAAAAATCGGTCTTTCTCAACAAGGGCTTGCAAAAAAGTGCAATTTAGATATTGAACAAATAAGCTCGATTGAATCAGGCATTGAAACTTTTTTGTCCACAACGGTAAGGCAAAAGCTCTCTAAAGGGCTCAAAACTTCTCTTGAAGAAATAAAAAGATATGAAAAAAACGAAGATTTCCATTTTTCAAATAATTACGACATTGAAAAAATAAAAGAGGAAATTCTTCTTAATCAGGGAAATTCAAAAGCTGCTTTCTTTTGCCCAATCTGTGGTTCAAAACTTATAGTAAGAATTGCAAAAATGTACGACCTTGAGGACAATTTAGTTCTGCATCCTAAGGCAAGATGCTCTAAATGCCCTTTTCAAGTTCAATAAAAAAACGCTCTTTAAAGAGCGTTTTTCAATCTTTGAACAACTCTGTCCTTACCTAATATCCACAAGGTTTCAGCCATATCAGCCCCTCTTGTTCTACCCGTGGTAGCTGCACGCACTGCCCACATCGTTTCTTTAGGCTTATATCCTTTGCTTTCTTTAAAGTATGTTCTTAAATCCGCAAGTTTGTTGTGAATATCCTCTTCATCATCAAAGTTCCAACTGTCGGCATTATCTATAACATAGCTGATAACTTCTTTAGACAAGTCCTTATCCAAAACTTCTCTTACTTCATCGTATGAAAAATCATCTTCAAAGAAATAGCTTGCATCATGTTCAATTTCAGATAAAACAGTCAAAGGCTCGCGAGTAATTTGAACAATTTTTTCCAATTTTTCTCTTGAGTATTTTGTAACATCATACTTTGACAAAAACGGAATAGTCATATCAGTAAGTTTTGGTATTTCCATTTTCTTGATATACTGTCCGTTCATCCAGTTTAACTTATCATATTCAAATACGGAGTTTGAGCTTGAAACCTCGTGAATTCTAAAATCAGCTGCAATTTCATCAACCGATTTTATCTCAACACCATCAGAAGGTGCCCAACCCAAAAGTGCAACAAAGTTAATTAAAGCATCTGTTAAATATCCTTGTTTAACAAAGTCGCTTACAGCAGTTGCGCCATGGCGTTTAGATAATTTTGTTCTGTCAGGTGCTAAAATCATACCCAAGTGTCCAAAATTAGGAACTTTAGCACCAAGAGCTTCATAGATTAATATTTGCTTAGGCGTGTTTGAAATGTGGTCTTCACCTCTTATAACATCGGTTATATTCATCAACATATCGTCAATTACAACCGCAAAGTTATAAGTTGGAGTTCCGTTTGACTTCATAATAACAAAATCGCCAATTAAGCTTGTATCAAATTTAAGTTCACCTTTTACAAGGTCATTAAACACAAGCTCTTTATGCTCAACCTTAAAACGAATTGATGGTTTAATACCTTTTGCTCTAAGTTCGTTTTTTTCTTCTTCCGTTAAATTTAAGCATTTTCTTGAATAAACATATGCGCTATGGTTTTTAATCGCTTCCTCTTTTTCTGCCTCAAGCTCCTCATTTGTACAGAAACATTCGTAAGCATACCCCTTATCCATAAGGATTTTAGCATATTTAGGATAAATATCAAACCTTTGAGATTGATAATAAGGACCATAAGGTCCACCAACATCGGGACCTTCATCCCAATTCAATCCTAAGGCTTTTAAACTGTCGAAAATGTTTTGAGTATAGGCTTCAGAACTTCTGTCTAAATCAGTATCTTCAATCCTTAAAACAAACTCACCGCCCGTTTTTTTTGCATATAAAAAATTGAATAAAGCAGTTCTAGCCGTTCCGATGTGTAAGTTTCCGCTCGGAGATGGTGCTATTCGTACTCTAATTTTATCTGACATAATTCACCTCGTATTAAAATTTCTTATGCCTAAATCATACCTCCAAAATAAAATTTTTGCATTTTAAAATTTATTTAGTATTATTTTTTTATGGAAGATAAATTAAAAATAGGCTTAATAGGTTTGGGCACTGTTGGTGGCGGAGTTGTTAAAACTCTAAAAGCATTTCCTCAAATAGAAATTAGAATAGCAGCAGTTAAAAATCTAAATAAAAAAAGAGAGATTGAAGTTAAAGAATTAACAGATGACCCTTTTAAAATTGTAAATGACCCTGCAATAGATGTGGTTGTTGAAGTTGCAGGTGGTGTTAACCCTGCTTTTGAACTTTTAAAAACTGCAATTATGAACAGAAAACACATTGTAACCGCAAACAAAGAACTACTTGCAAAGCATGGTGCAGAACTTTTTGACCTTGCAAACGAATATAATGTTGCAATTCTATATGAAGCAGCAATTGCTGGGGGCATTCCTATTATTATGCCCATTAAGACAGCACTTAAGGGTAATAAATTTAAAAAAGTTGCAGGCATCCTAAACGGCACAACAAACTACATCTTGACTCAAATGGAGGAAAAAGGCATTTCTTATCAGGAATGTCTAAAGGCAGCACAAGAATTAGGCTATGCAGAAGCGGACCCGACAGGCGATGTTGAAGGATACGACACAATGTACAAAATTGCAACATTAGCCAACATTACTTTTAACAAAAGAATTGATGTGACTAAAATTTATCGTGAAGGAATCACAAATATTAGCGCAGATGATATTAAATTTGCCGATGAACTTGGATATAAAATTAAATTAATCGCATTAGCTCAAGAAAACAATGGACAAATTGATGTTAGAGTTCACCCTATGCTTGTAGAAAAATCAAATGTAATCTCAGGCATAAATAATGCACTTAATGCTGTTATGCTTGAAGGTTTTCCTGTAGGTCAGGTTATGTTTACAGGTCCCGGAGCAGGTGAATTTCCGACTGCAAGCTCTGTTGTGGGCGATATTTTAGCAATAGCGGCAGAATACAGCAAATGTGAAACAATTTTACCAATGACTCGATGCCACCACAAAGAAATGGCCGTTCAAACAAATGTTTTGGATACTAAAAACAGTTATTATATTTCAATTACTGCACCTAACACTATAGGTGTTATAGGTGTTATAGGCAATGCATGTGGTAAGAATAAAATTAGTATTTCAAGTGTTCTTCAAAAAGGTACTCAAAAAGACGGTACTGCACATATTATTGTAATTACAGAAGAATGTTCAGAACGTGACATACAAAGTGCTATTGAAGAATTAAAGAAACAGTCAATTAAAATTAATAATTTAATAAGGGTAATGTAAATGAGATACAACGGATTGATAAATAAATACAGAGAGTATTTGCCCGTAAGCGACAGTACAGAAATTATTACACTTTGCGAAGGCAATACGCCACTTATTAAAGCTGAAAATTTAGCTAAAAAACTGGGTCTGGATTGCGAAATATATTTAAAATACGAAGGTTCAAACCCAACAGGAAGCTTTAAAGACCGCGGAATGACAATGGCTGTTACAAAAGCAAAAGAAGAAGGCTCGCATGCCATTATCTGTGCTTCAACAGGTAACACTTCAGCCGCAGCTGCTGCTTACGGTGCTAAAGCAGGACTTAAAACTTATGTTTTAATACCTGACGGATACATTGCACTTGGTAAATTGTCGCAAGCTATGATGTACGGTGCCAAAGTTATTGCGATTAATGGCAACTTTGATAATGCGCTTGATGCCGTTCGTGAAATTTCTAAAAATTACCCTATTACCCTTGTAAATTCTGTTAACCCATACAGAATTGAAGGACAAAAAACGGGTGCATTTGAAATTATCGAGGCCCTCGGCGATGCACCGGATTACCACTTTATACCCGTTGGTAATGCAGGCAACATAACAGCTTATTGGAAGGGTTATAAGGAATTCTTTAACCTTGATAAATCTAAACAACTGCCCAAAATGATGGGTATTCAAGCAGAAGGGTCTGCTGCAATTGTTAAAGGGCATAAAATCGATGCTCCTCAGACTATTGCAACTGCAATAAGAATTGGTAACCCTGCAAGTTGGAAACAAGCAGAGGCAGCACGTGACGAGTCAAAAGGCACAATTGATATGGTATCTGATGAAAAAATAATTGAAGCATACAATCTTTTAGCCTCAACCGAGGGCGTTTTGGCTGAACCTGCAAGCTGTGCTCCCGTTGCAGGGCTCATTAAACTTAAAGACACAATTAAACCAAAATCAAAAATTGTCTGTATCTTAACGGGTAATGGCCTAAAAGATCCTGATTGTGCTATTAAATATGCAAAATCACCGGTTGAAAAAACTACAAGCGATATTAAAGACATCGTTAAGTTAATGGGATTGTAAAAAATAACAAAAATAAAAATCCCACTTATAGCGGGATTTTTTAATGTATTTTTTTATCTCTATGCGTACTCATCAAGAATAATTGCCAAAGACAAACTATCAGGAGCATCTATAATCATGCCCTCTTTATCATAGCTAATACCAACAGTTTGTTCTTGAACTTTTTTGGACATAATTACATTTTTAAGAACCGCAAGAGTCATTGAAGCAGCACCTGCAAGTGCAGCAAAATATAAAATAGGTCTTTGTTTTTTGGCTTGTTTGATAACATTATTATTTAACAACTGTTCTGCACTCTTAGTAGAATTTGTAATTTGCGATATCAAACCATAAAAAACATTTTTTGAATTTTCATCCAAGTTTGAAACTGCCTGTTCTATTTGTTCCTTGCTATCTTTTAAAATGACATCTTTATTTTTTACAAAAACATCAGTTACACTATCAAGTTTTCTATTATTTTTAATTTCTCCCAATATAGTCTCAAACTGCTCATCTTTAAACTTGCTTATACTATCCATAATTTGAGGAGCAGCAACTTTAAAAGCTTCATCATGTTCAGACTTACTTAAAGGTATAAAACGAGTTGCAAAAGCAGCTGCACTCGCTCCACCAATTCCTGCAGCAATTACGTTTGTGTTATTTTTCTCAGCACTATTAATCGATTGTGTTCTCATATATCCTTACCTCGATTTCACACAAACAGACCACACCGAATCCTTAAAGGACGGAGTGACCCACTAGTAACCTATGGTTAATTCGCTAACCGTGTTTTTTCAAATTTTTAATATTTTATCATAATTAAAATATATTGTCAATACTTTAATAAAAAATGACTCAATGCATTTTTGCATTGAGTCAAAAATTCACACACTTTTTGGTCATTCGTAATTTTTTAGTACAGTGTGATACAATAAGACAGTAAAGACTACGTACACAGTACCAAGCTCTTCGCTTGCTGCCTATATCGCACCGCACACCCGTACAAAACTTGCTTTTTTCCAACGTGGCACAAGCCACGTATAGAAAAAAGCTTCGTTTTGAAGCTCCTGTTGAGTTTTGTTCCAAAACTCTTATGTCGCAATCGTCCAGTTGCAAAAACGTCGAAAATATTGTATTTTCGACGTTTTCTCACATCCGTATGCACTTTCGCTCTAGCAAACGCTAAAGCGTAATGCTCAAGCTTCAAGTGTTTATTACATCATTCCCATTCCGCCGCCCATGCCTGACATATCGGGCATTTGAGGAGCTTTTTCTTCAGGAATTTCAACAACTGCAGCTTCTGTTGTAAGTAGCATTGAAGCAACGCTTGCAGCATTTTCAAGAGCTGATCTTGTTACTTTTGCAGGGTCAACAATACCTGATTTAAACATATCTCCGTATGTATTTGTAAGAGCGTCATAACCATATGCGCCTGTTTCCTTTTTAACGGCGTCAACTACAACATCACCCTTAGCGCCTGCATTGTTAGCAATTGTTGTTAGAGGAATATCAAGAGCTGATGTTAAAATCTTAAAACCGATTTTTTCATCATCAGATGTAAATGTTTTGTTTTCAAGCATATTTTCAAGAACTTGTTGAACACGAACAAGAGCAACACCGCCACCTGGGACGATACCTTCTTCTTGAGCTGCACGAGTAGCATTCAGTGCGTCTTCAATTCTTAATTTTGATTCTTTAAGTTCAACTTCGCTTGCTGCGCCTACTTCAATAACAGCTACACCGCCTGAGAGTTTTGCAACTCTTTCTTGCAGTTTTTCTTTGTCATATTCACTGTCAGATTGTTCGATTTGTTTTTTCAAAAGTGCAACTCTTTCATCAACGGCACGTTTTGTTTCAGGACCAACAACTATTGTAGTTTCGTCCTTTGTTACCGTTACTCTTCTTGCTTTACCAAGTTGTTGTACTGTTACGTTTTCAAGCTTGATACCAAGTTCTTCGGTAAACATTTGACCGCCTGTTAAAATAGCGATATCTTCAAGCATTGCTTTTCTTCTGTCGCCAAAACCGGGAGCTTTAACTGCAACAGCTCTTAGAACTTTTCTCATTGTGTTAACAACAAGTGTAGCCAATGCTTCACCTTCAACATCTTCAGCGATAATTAAAAGTGATTTACCATCACGAGCTACTTGTTCTAGGATTGGTACTAAATCTGCAATTAAATTAATTTTTTTGTTTACGCAAAGTACATAAGCATCTTCTAAAACTGCTTCCATACGTTCAGCATCAGTAATGAAGTAAGGTGAAATATAACCTTTGTCAAATTGCATACCTTCAACAACTTTTTTGTCAGTTCCGAAAGTTTTTGATTCTTCAACTGTTATAACGCCGTCAGTACCAACTGCTTCCATACAATCGGCAATTAAGTTACCGATAAATTTATCATTACCTGCTGAAATTGAAGCAACTTGAGCTCTCATTTCTTTAGAGTCAACTGATTTTGACATAGCTTTAATTTCTTTAACAGCTTCTTCAACTGCTTTTGTAATACCACGTTTAATACCCATGGGGTTTGCACCTGCTGCAAGATTCCTTAATCCAGCGCGATAAATTGCTTGAGCAAGGACTGAAGCCGTTGTTGTACCATCACCTGCAACATCATTTGTTTTTGATGATACATCTTTTAAAAGCTGAGCACCCGCATTTTCTAAACCATCTTTAAGCTCAATTTCTTTTGCGATTGTAACACCATCATTAACAATTTGAGGTCCACCAAATTTCTTTTCAAGAATTACGTTACGACCTTTTGGTCCAAGTGTTACTTTAACAGCATCAGCAACTGCATCAACGCCTCTTAATAAAGCTTCACGTGCTTGAGCATCAAATACTATTTTTTTAGCCATTTTTATATCTCCTTTTATATTCTCTGATTACTCGATTACCGCCAACACATCTTTTACAGAGAGAATTTTATATTCAACTTCATCAATTTTTACATCAGTACCTGAATATTTTGCAAAAAGTACTTTATCTGCAACTTTTACATCCATTTCTTCTCTTGTACCGTTATCATTGAATTTACCCGGACCAACTGCAATTACTTCACCCTTTTGTGGTTTTTCTTTTGCGCTGTCGGGAATAAAAATTCCGCCCGATGTTTTTTCAACATCATCTATAACCTTAATAACAATTTTGTCTGCCAAAGGTTTAATTGTAGTCATTGTATTATCCTCCTTTTTTAACTTTATGAGTAAATAATATAATTATTTTTGTAACATGGAGGAATAATTAACAAAAAATTAATTATTTAAACCTATACAAAAAATCTTGCAAAGACATTGTAATAAATAAGCACTGCAGAAAAAACCAAAAGAACTCCCATAATTTTAAGAAAAATTTCTGATATTTCAGAAAACATTCTTGCTCTTTTAATAAATGAGGCAAAAATTCCTGCAAATATAATTATTAAACCCTGTCCTAAAGAAAACATAAACAACATAAGAGCTGCATAAAATAAATTTGCACTAAGAGATGCAAAACTCATAATTCCAACCAAGATTGGTGTAGAGCAAGGAGTTGCAGCAAGTGCAAAAAGAGCACCCAATACAACAGGATAAACAAATAAGCTGTGCGCATCGCCCCTTGGCATTTGTTTTACTATAACGGGAAAATTAAACTGCAAAACACCGAGCAAATTTAAACCAAATAATAAAATAACAGATGCTACAATAATTATCCAATAAGCACCACCTATTGAAACAAAAGCCCTTCCACCCAGTGCGCAAATAACGCCAATTAAAGTTAAAAGCACAGACAGACCAAAAACAAAAGATACAAGTTGAATAAAAGTCTTAAATCCTGATTCGCCACTATATCCTCCCACATAACCAATCACTATAGGCAAAATCGATAATGAACAAGGCGATAAAGACGCAAGAACTCCACCCACAAAGGATATTAGCAGAAATATATATGAAAATTCTTGCGTTTTTAAATATGTTGTTAAGCTTGCGACAAAAGATTCCATTTAAAATCCTTACTTATTTATATTTACTATATTATTTTGTATTTCATCGTCTTGGACAAAACCTTCAATCTTTTTAACAATTTTACCGTCTTTTGACTCAAAAATTAAAGTTGGCACAAGAGTTATTTTATATTTTTTTATCAAGGCTTTATTTTTATCAGTCTGTTCTGATACATTAATTTCCTCAAAAGTAACAGCATCTTTAAAATCTTCGACAACGCCCACCATTTCTTTTGAAACTTTTTGGCAATCTGAACACATAGGCGAATAAAACTTAATAACACGTGGTTTTGCAGCATTATTGTAACTAATTTCTTCCTTTGCAGCACCGACTTGTGTATTTGATTCAAAATAAGCATAAAGCCCCAGTGGAATTGCAAAAACTAAAAGTACTATAATCCAATTTTTCATAAGTTAACCTCTCTAAAATTACTGTCAAATTATAAAGTGCAAATTCTAAAAAATCAATTTAGCCGTAAGGGCTATTTTAAATTTCGCTTAATCCTCTAAATTGCAAAGCCTGCGCTATATCTTGAGCTTGAATATCTTTTTGGTTTTTTAAATCCGCAATTGTTCTTGAAAGCTTTAAAATTCTCTCATAAGAGCGTGCTGAAAGGTTAAACTTAGAAATTGCAAATTTAAGCATATTTTTAGAATCTTCATCTATTTTGCAGTATTTTTTGACAAGCTTTGCATTTAATTCAGAATTTGTTAAAATACCATCATCTTTATATCTTTCAAGTTGTATCTTTCTTGCAGCAACTACTCTTTTTCTAATTTCAGAAGAGCTTTCGCTTTCTTCTTTTATATTTATAAGTTCATCTTCATTTAACCTTGGTACTTCAATTTGCAAATCAATCCTATCTAAAAGCGGACCAGACAATCGGGAACGATATCTTTTTATTTGATAATCAGAGCATATACATTGCTTTTTAGTATCACCCAAAAAACCACATGGGCAAGGATTCATTGCTCCAATAAGTATAAAATTTGCAGGAAATTTAACGCTTTTATTTGCACGAGAAATTGTAACCTCTCCATCTTCCAAAGGTTGTCGTAAAACCTCCAGTACATGACGAGGAAATTCAACCATTTCATCTAAAAACAAAACTCCTCTATGTGCAAGGGTAATCTCACCTGGACTAACCTTCGCACCACCACCGATAATTCCGACTGCAGAGGCACTATGATGCGGTGAGCGAAATGGTCTTTTTGCGATTAAAGGTTTATCAAAGTCTAAAAGTCCTGATGCTGAATATATTTTTGTAAGCTCTATTGCTTCGCTTTTTTCCAATGGTGGTAAAATAGACACAAATGCTTTTGACAACATTGTTTTACCTGAACCTGGCGCACCGCACATTAAAATATTATGAGCACCGGCAGCAGCAATTTCAAGTGCATATTTAGCACTTTTTTGCCCCTTAACATGTTTGAAGTCAATTTCAAAATTATCTTCAATATTCAAAAAATCATCAATCTTTTGTTTTAAACTGTGCAAATCGCCTTGATTATTTAAAAAATGCACAAGCTCACATAAATTCTTTGCACCCAATGACTCGATATTTTCGACGAAACTCGCCTCTTTTAAATTTTGATAAGGGAGGATGACTTTTTTAATACCCAAATCCCCCAACGCACAAACTATTGGCAAAATACCACTTATTGGACGTATAGAACCGTCTAATGATAACTCGCCCAAAAAAGCCGTATCTTTGGGTATATTTTTAATAATATTTTCTTTTGCCAAAATTCCAACAGCCATGGCCAAATCATAACTTGTACCCTCTTTTTTAATATCAGCAGGTGCAAGATTTATAACAACTTTTGTCTGAGGAAACTCAAAAGAGGAATTTTTAATTGCAAGTCTTAAACGCTCTTTTGCTTCAGTAATTGCTGTGTCTCCAAGCCCTATAATAGCAACCTGGGGCAGTGAATTTGTTACATCAACTTCAACATCAATTTTAAATGCATCTAAAGCACAAAGTGTAGCTGTCGTAATTTTTACTACCATAAAAAAATTATAACATGAACTTTAAAAATTATATTTTGCTTTTACATTTTTCAAAAAATTGTCATAATCTTGATTTTCAAGTGAAAAATTACAGCATGGCATAGTAGCACAGACTTCATCTTCAGGTATAAAACCTATTCTTTTATAAAATTCGTTATTAGTGCTGAACAACACTATTTCACTATGCTTGTTCTTTTTAGCATATTTCACCACACCAAAGAGTGCAACTTCACCTGCACCTCTTATGGGACTTTTTGGGTTGTTTGCTATTTCAGGTGAACACTGCAAATATAAAACTTCGCAACGTTTTTTTCTGCCAATCATACCTCTTTGAAATTCTACAAGACTTTTAATGTTGTTTTCATCAAGACTTTTACTTTCGCCAAGCGCAACAGCTAAATATTTTGATTTCCTACCCTCGTTGTAATCCGAAAATATTGAGTAAAAATATTCAGTCATTTTCCATTTTTCAAGCAATCTTGTAAGCAAATTCTTATCAGACTTTGAAAAATCCATCTCAAAGACTTGAGCCTGAATAGGTTCTTTTGTTATACGATCTTTTAATTTTACTTTATATAAAAATTTTGCTCCAAAAGCTATGTCATTGCTTTTGGTGAAAGAATCGTTCCTGCAAGAATTAAAAGTTTTTTTTGTGCCTGTTTTTAAATTTTGTCTTCCACAAAATGTATCTGTATATAAATTTACGATATTCATAAATCAATAAAATACGCTGATTTAAAAAATTAACATATTGTTAAAAATTGTTAATTTTTTAAATTATTAGTTAATTTTTTCTATTCAGCATTCTTAACAACATCACAAAGGAGATAAAATGATAAACACAATTAATTTTTTAGGACAAATTACCAGAAGACCTGCAGAAAATAAAAGAGTATATTATGTGACAAAACCAATTGAGTGCGACTGTTTTGTTAAAAAAACAATAAAAAAAGCGGACAACGAATTTATTAATTGGGCAACAGATACAAAATTTATTCCAGCAGACATCAAATATTCGCTTTCTAAAGAAAACTTGCTTGGTAAAGGATTTTCAAATTTTGTATATAAAATTGACGGAAACAAAGATTATGTTATTAGATTCAAAAGATACGAGGGAGATATACAAAATTTAGATTTTTCCGATTATGAAATAATTGATGTACAGGATAGAGATCTTAAAGGAAACTTTGGACAACCTATAGCAGAACTTCGTAGTAAAGACAAAACCAAGCCAATACTACAAATCCTAAAAAGACAAAAGGGAATAACCAATGGAAACCCACCAACAACAGCAATTTATCATGAAAATGGAGATTTAAGACAAGATGAATTGCCCTATGAAGCAATTGAGAGAAAAAAACACTATTCACACTGTTTAAGAATTCTTGCCAATCTTCCACAGGAAAGTTATGACAAATTGGTAAGAGAATTATCGCAAATCGGCAACCTTGGCTACAGATTTGACTACTATAACCCAAACAATTTTATGCTGGATGAAAATAATTCACAAATAAATATCATAGACTTGGAAGAAATAAAAAAAGGCTTTGAAAATGACCTTGGAAACGCACTTTGGGCATTAAGTGACATAATGTATTTAAGTACTTTCATGTCTTCAAAAGATGATGAATTAATAAGTGATGAAGAAAAAAATGCTGCATTTCAAAATACAATTACAATAATAGATAAATATGTAAAAGCACTAAAAAATAATGGATTAAAATTTAGCACACAAGGGTACGAATTTTACACACAAGTCTTAGACAGCTTACCAATGAGTTTTTATCTTGCGACCGCAGATATGGAAGAAAAATGTCAAAAATTAAGAGAAATTGGTGTATTATAAAATTACGTATCAATATTTGTAGCATATACTGCATTTTGCTCAATAAAATCACGCCTTGGACCGACATTATCACCCATTAGTACGTCAAAAAGCTCATCGCATAGCATAGCATCTTCAATATTTACCTTAAGAAGTGTTCTATTAGCAGGATCCATGGTAGTTTCCCAAAGCTGTTGCGGCATCATTTCGCCCAAACCTTTAAAACGCTGAATTTGCATGCCTTTTTGACCACGTTCCTCAACAAGCCTTTGGAGTTGAGCAAAAGATGTAATTTCAATTTCACCCTCTGCAGTTTGTAAAATAAGTATTTTTTCTTCTTCGATTAAAAACTGCCTAATTTTGGGATACGCATTTTTTATACGTGCAAATTCATTACTTTTTATCATATTAGCAGTAATTGTAACAGGATCACTGTCAGTTCCTAAATCAATCTTAAAATAAAACCTGTTGTTTTCAGGATTTGCACCCAAAGAAACTTTATAATCCTTAGCCTCTGTTATACCGTAATTTAAAGCATGATCTTCTATATAATGAGCCAAATAACGATAAATTTCTTTAATTTTTTCTTCGTTTTCAAAGTCTTGAGGCTCTACGTTTGAACGAATTAAACCACGCACAATGACCGAGGGCATTTGATTAATAATTGGATTATGGAAAGAACGATAATATGTTGACATTGAATAAATAAGATTTTCAAGCTCGTCATCACATACACTTTTTGTTTTCGTTTTATCGTACAAGCAAAGTCCCTTTGTACCACGTTCACGCACCATTCTGTCAAGTGCTCTGTCATCATAAAGATATTCAGATGTTTTACCTGTTGTTACTTTATACAGAGGAGGTTGAGCAATGTATAAATATCCATTTTCAATCAAAGGACGAGCATAACGGAAGAAAAATGTCATTAAAAGCGTTCTGATGTGTGCACCGTCAACGTCTGCATCTGTCATCATAACAATTTTATGGTATCTCAATTTTTCAACATCCACTTCATCAGGATTTTTTGAAATATTTATACCTAAGGCTTGAATCATTATTTTTATTTCATTTGAATTATAAATTTTGTCCAGCCTTGCACGTTCAACATTTAAAATCTTACCCCTTAGTGGCAAAATTGCCTGAAACATTCTGTTTCTACCTTGTTTTGCACTACCGCCCGCACTATCACCCTCAACGATGTATAATTCGCACTTTTCAGGTTCACGAGAAGAGCAGTCAGCAAGTTTACCTGGCAGAGAAGAACTTTCAAGTGCCGTTTTTCTTCTTGTAAGTTCACGAGCCTTTCTTGCAGCTTCTCTTGCTCTTTGTGCTTGTAAAGTTTTTTCTATAATAAACTTTGCAAGTTTTGGGTTAAATTCGAGCCACTCTTGAAATTTATCTCTAATAACATCATTAACCGCAGGAGTAACCTCTGCATTGCCCAGTTTTTCTTTTGTTTGACCTTCAAACTCGGGGTTTGAAATTTTAACTGATACAATTGCCGTTAAACCTTCTCTAACGTCTTCACCTGCCAGGTTTTGTTCATTATCTTTGATTAAGTTATTCTTTCTTGCATAATCATTAATTACACGGGTAATACCGTTTCTAAACCCTGTTAAATGAGTACCGCCGTTATGCGTGTTAATATTATTTGCAAAGCTCAAAACGTTTTCGGTATAAGAGTCTGTGTATTGCATTGCAATTTCAACATTTATACCGTCAACCATTTTTTCCATGTAAATCGGCTTTTCAAAAAGCGGAGTTTTATTTTTATTTAAGTGCTCTACGTAGCTTGCTATACCGCCTTCGTAGTGATAAACATGTTCTTTATCTGCTTTTTTATCGGTAAAAATTATCTTTAAGCCCTTATTCAAAAAGGCCATTTCGCGAAAACGATTTGCAATAACGTCGCAGTCAATTTCCGTTGTTTCGGTAAATATTTCAGGATCGGGCCAAAATCTTGTTTTTGTACCTGTAGCGTCAGTTTCTCTTATTTTTTCAACATGTGTTGTAGGCTCGCCTCTTAAATACTCTTGGCGCCATACATGGCCTTGACGTGAAACTTCAACAACATATTTTTCCGACAAAGCGTTTACAACTGATGCACCAACACCGTGCAAACCGCCTGAAACCTTATAACCGCCATCGCCAAATTTACCGCCGGCGTGAAGTACTGTGTGAACAATTTCAAGGGCAGATTTACCGCTGTCAGGTTTAATATCAACGGGAATACCACGTCCGTTATCTTCAACGGTTACGGAATTATCCTGATGCACCGTAACATGGATTGTATCGCAATAGCCTGCAAGGCTTTCGTCAATTGAGTTATCCACAATTTCATATATACAGTGGTGCAAACCTCTTTGAGAAGTTGAACCGATATACATGCCGGGACGAACCCTAACCGCTTCAAGACCTTCTAAAACTCTAATATTACTCGCATCATATTGTTGCGTTGTTTGTTCTGACATGTAAATTCCCCTAAAAATACCTCTTATTAATAATATTCTACAACAAAAAAGGTATAGTGCAAATTTTTTACCACTTGAAAAATCTGATGTTTAGTTAATAATAATTTTATGAAAATAATTATCTACGGTGCAAATGAAATGGGCTCGATAATTGCAACCGAATTTTTCGAGGACCATGACATAATTGTAATTGACCCCAATAAAACAAGCTTGGATAAGTTTAATAATCTTGATTTAACAACTATTTGTGCGGATGCTTCAAATATAAACATTTTAAAAGAGGCAGACATCAAAAACGCGGATGTTTTTATTGCCTGTACAAATATTGATGAAGGGAATATTGTTGCCTGCCTTATTGCAAAACAATTATCAGACGCCAAAACCGTTTGCTTTGTTTCTAAAAAAGAATGCAGAGATTCCTTGCGCACAATAAGAGAAGAGCATAACAGAAATTATGCTTTATATATTGACCATGTTATCTGGCCTGAGCGACTTTTAGTACATGAATTTCTAAGGATTATAACCGTACCCGATGCGGTTGATGTTGAGTATTTTTCAGGCGGAAGAGCAAAGCTTCTTGAATACAGAATAAAAGAAAATTCCGTATTGTTAAATAAAAAGCTAAAGGATTGCCAATTTAACGAAGAAACCCTTGTTGTAGGGCTTGCAAGGGACGAAGAATTATTTATCCCAAACGGTGAAAGCGAGTTTAAATTAAACGACAAGGCAATATTTATGGGAACACCCGATGCTTTGGATAATACTGCGGCACAGTTTTTCGTAGAAGATAACAACATCAAAAACGTTACCATTATAGGCGGCGGCTCTGTGGGATATGAGCTTGCAAAAAGCCTTGAAAACACAAAGCTTAAAATAAAATTAATTGAAGTTAACTATAAGAGGTGCGAGTTTTTATCTCAAGAGCTTAAAAAAACTCTTGTTTTAAACGGCAACGGAACAAACCTTGAATTATTGGAACAAGAAGACACCGGTGTTTCTGACGTTGCGATTTGCGTTACAAATAATGATGAAAAGAACCTGCTTTGCTCTCTTTTAACAAAACAATTAGGCGCAAAAAGAGCTATTACAAGGGTTTCACAGGCAGCAACGGCTTCATTATTTGAAAAAGTCGGAGTTGACGTTGCAATTTCGCCAAATGAGGCTGCCGTAAACGAAATTAAAAACAGAATTATCGAATCCCATGCGGGCATTTTGGCAACCGTTGAAAGAGGGCTTGCCGAAATTCTTGAACTTAGAATAAAAGAAGACTTTAAAGATGTAGCTCTTATGGACTTAAGACTTCCCACAAGAGCAGTTATTGCAATAATTGAAAGAGCGGGAAAAATTATAATTCCAAAGGGACAAACCCTCTTGCGTGCAAAAGATAAGCTCTTAATATTTACAAAATCTCAAGATGTAGGAACTATCAAGGACTTTTTTAAATAATGAGATATAATATCGTATCAAACATTATAGGTTCTAATTTAAGATACATCGGTGTCGTGCTGTTAATGCCCATATTTTTCGCACTTGCATACAGGGAATTAAATCACACGCTGCCTTTTATCTGTGCCTCAATAACCTCGATTTTTTTGGGCTTTCTTTTTACTCTTCCCAAGGTTTTAGAAAAAGACATTGACAGCGTCAAAAAATCAGAAGCACTGTCGGGCGTATTTTTCTCTTGGGTATTTTTTGCTCTTGTTTGCTCTATACCTTATCTTTTTTACAATTTTAATTTTACAAATGCAATATTTGAATCAGTATCAGGCATAACAACAACGGGCGCTACCATTATAAATAATTTCGATATTTATCCAAAAACCTTTTTCTTTTACCGCTCAATGACCCAATGGCTGGGCGGTATGGGCATTGTAGTTTTGTTTATCGCAATTCTGCCCCGTTTTGCGGTTGCCGGTCGTCAAATGTTCTCGGCAGAAGCCCCCGGGCCTGTTGAAGAAAAAATAACACCAAGAATAAGGCATACTGCAAGCTGGCTTTGGGCAATGTATATCAGCTTAACAATAGCTCAAATTGTACTGTTAAAGCTTTGCGGTATGGATTTTTATAACGCTATATGCAACTCCATGTCAACAGTTTCAACAGGCGGATTATCGCCCAACGCACAAAGTATTATGGGCTACCATAATTCAAAAGTTACACTCGTTGTGCTTGTCTTTATGTTTTTATCGGGTGCTAACTTCATTTTGCAGTACAAAGTATTTATACAAAGAAAATGGAAAGAGCTTATAAAAAGTGAAGAGTTTTTAACTTACACCGGTCTTGTAATATTCTTTAGCGTTGCAATAGCAATATTTGTCAATGCAACAAATGAAGACAGCTTTATAAACAATCTTTTAAATTCCGCTTTCAATACCGTTAGCATAATGACCTCAACAGGGTTTGCAAGCTGCGATTTTATAAAATGGTCGGCAGATGCAAAAACTCTTTTGTTTGCAACAATGTTTGCAAGTGCTTGTGCTGCTTCAACTGCCGGCGGTTTAAAGATTATAAGATGGCTGTTTTTGTTTAAATACATTAAAAGAGAAGTTGCAAAAATTATTCACCCCAACGCCGTTTATCCCATAAAACTTGAAGGCAGGGCAATTTCATCTGACATTACCCAACAGATGATGGCTTTTTGCGTATTTTACTTTTTCATTTTCGCCCTAAGTGCCTTTGTTGTAGGCTTAATTGAAAAAAATCCGGCAGTAGCGGTTTCAGGCTCAATTACAACGTTGGGCAACATTGGCCCCGGATTAAGTGCAAAAATAGGCCCTATGGCAAGTTTTGATTGTTTGGCGCTTGCCACAAAGTGGATTTTTATTTTTAATATGCTAATTGGCAGATTGGAATTAATCCCGTTCTTAGCCCTTTTGCATAAAGACATGTGGAGAAATTAGCCCTCTAAGGATTTTTTTAGAGCTTCTTCCAAGGTTTTAATTTTATTTTCTAAAGTTTTAACTTTTAAGTCAGAATCATCAGCGCCGACAGAGGTTCTCTCGTATTGTCTTTTGAGCTTTTTATAATTCTCGGCAGCGTCAAAAATTCCTTTCAGCATAAGCATAGCGCCTGCTGCAACACCAAAAATAAAAGCAAAAAGCGCATATATAAAAAGGTCTATATCATATCTTAAATCGCCTACATTTATTGAAATTTGGGGGTTATTATACCCAAAAAGGTAAACAAAACTTGCCGTTATAATAAAAGCCAAGAATAAACCAAAGTTTTTAATCATTTTACACCTCTCATAACGTTTAATACTTTAATTAAATCTCTGTCCCAATCACTTTTATCAAGTTCAAAAGTCATTATCTCATTATTTTTGGGATGTGTAAAGCTAAGGTAATAAGACATTAAAACCTGCTCTTGAGTTTTTATATTCCTGTATCTTTCAAGAGTTTTGCCTTTTGCACCGTACAGCGTATCGCCAAAAACAGGATGATTAATTGACGCCAAATGGGCACGAATTTGATGCGTTCTTCCCGTTTTAAGCTCTAATTCAACTAAAGCTGCACCTTGAAATTTCTCAAGCACCTTGTAATAAGTCAGTGCTTCTTTAGCTCCTTCACCTTCTCCCACTTGCATTTTAACCGTGTCAGAGATGTAGTGCAAAAGTGGTTTATCAATCACACCAAAATCTTTTTCAAATTCACCCAGTGCAACAGCTAAATACTTTCTTATTGCCGTTTTATTTCTTATCTGCTCCTGCAAACTTTTGTGAGCTATGTCATTTTTTGCAACAAGCATAAGCCCTGATGTATTTTTATCCAATCTGTGAACAATTCCGGGACGGAGCTTATCCTCTTTGTTTGAAAGATTATCGCCGCAGTGGTATAAAAGTGCATTAACAAGAGTATTTTCGCACTCATAAGCAGTAGGGTGAGTAAGCATATTTTTTGGCTTATTTAAAACAATTACATAATCGTCTTCATATTTGATATCAAGTTTTATATTTTGAGGTTTTATGGCAATTTCTTTTTTTGCAAATATTTTAGTACTGTATTGTATTATTTCATTACCATTTAACTTATAAGACGGCTTTTTCTTTACACCGTTTACAACCACAAGACCTTCAACAATTGCATTAAAAGCTTGTTTTCGATTTATTTTTAAATTAAATGACAAAAAGACATCAAGCCTTTGATTTTTATTTTCAATTTTAGGGATTATTTTTTCCATTTTTTACAAGAATAAAAATTATATCTTCATATAAAACCATAATAATAAAAATAAAAACAGATGTACAAATCATTACATCAAAAACATTAAAAACCGCAAAATTGACAAAATTTAGTTTAATGTAATCTATCACATGCCCAAAAACAATTCTTTCATACAAATTACCTAAAATACCTGCGCTAAAAAATATAAGAGCTAAAATACGAAATTTATCATTAAAAATAACTCTCTTATATACATATACAACAAGTCCACCAAGAACTAAAACAGCAAAAAATGCTAATAAATAAGGATGCCCTTCAAAAAGAGAAAAGGCGCCACCAGTATTTTTAGCATACACAAATGATAAAATTGCACTGCCACTTGTGCTTATTTGCGCAAAAGTATCTGTACACAGCTCTCTTATTGTCACACCAAGCTGCCATAGCATAAAAGTTGCAATGATATAAAAAGTAAAAGCTCTTTTATCCTTTATTTTGAGAATTTTCTTTTTTATCTTTCTCAACCTCCCTTACAGGATTTAATTCTCTATACAAATTAACTCTTTGCATCAAAAATGCAAGACCCGTCATTTTAAACTCAATTGCACTAAAATCTTCAATAACATTGACTTCCGTAATACCTACAGAGGCCATCGCATATTCATTAAAACCGTCATTGTTAGCTCGCACAATACGCTCCAAAATACCATCTTTTGGCAAACCTCTAAATACATCTTCCGGTTCTACACTCGGGTATAAAATTTCCTCTTTACCCAATGAAGCAACAACCTTTACACCTTTCTTAACAGGCATTTTTAAAGTAAGGCAATATTCTTGACCTACCGGAGATGTCAAAGGAGCAAAAAATTCCATAGGATATTTCTCGGCACTGCCATATTTAACAGCTGTAACCTCAGATATTACATTATCGCCAATTATTTTCCATTCATTATTGATTTTCTGCAGGTAAATTGCATAATTGCACTCCCCCTCAAGCACGCCTGTGTCTAAATCGGAATCATTAATTTCTTTAAGTTTTTCTTGAGCAGTTTTATTTGTAAGTGTTGCTGTTGTTTTATCTATGAGATTTGCAACTGCTTTATCACCATATAAATGTATGCTTTCAACCTTACTTTGGTATGCTATATCATCATAAGCCTCGAATGTCTCTTTTAGCATTTTAGCAAATGTATCATAATTAAATCCGTCAAAACTTCTATAGCTTTTATCATAAAGAGAAATGATTTTATTGTAGTCATGTTCATTTGAATATCTGGTAAGTTGTGCCAAAAGATTTTTTATTTGCCTTACTTCTTGTCTGCAAGTTACTTCATTTTCTTCTTGTTTAGTAAGCGTCTTTTTTATTGAATTTTTATCAGCATTATTTTTATTTTTAAACAATGAAAACGCAAAAGCGTTAGAATTTAGCATTGTTAAAATCATTAATACCGCAAATATTTTCTTCATCTTTTTCCCTCTACATTATGCATTTATGTTTTATTATCTCATAAAAATCATATAATATTTACTTGCACCATAGTAAAGCACTACTTGCCAATAATCAGTACCAAGCTCATTGACATCAATATAAGATTTTGGCGGAGGCATTCTTTGTGTTTGTTTAGGAAAGAACTTACCCATTGTATCTCTTGTTTTTTTGCAAATACCTTGCCAAAAAGTAAGTTTTCTCTCAGGCACATATTTTTCATAAAACATTGGTTCAACAAGCTGTTTTTCATAAACAGGTATTATATACTTAACTTTTCCATTTGTTTTAAACAGCACATACCACTTTCCGTCTTTTTCCCGTGGAGTTAAAAGATAATATCCGGGTTCTATAACCGTATTTTTAAACACGAAACGGATTGCTGTTCTGAATAAAGGGTATGGTGCATACATGTATTTGGTATATTCTTCAGTTTGGTATGGATCTAAATTAAAAATATAACTAAAATCAGGTTCACTCAATTCTTCGTATATTTTAGCATACTTAGCATTTTCGCCATTTGCTTTATTTTCTTGAGCAATAGAGCAGTTTAAAGAGGCAAAAAGTACTACAGAACACAAAAGAACTGCAAACAAAAATATTTTTTTAAATTTTTTGAAGTTTGCCATATATACCCCCTTAATGTTAACATAACAATTATGGAAAATAAAGTATTAAACGCAAATCTTAATGCCATAAAAAGATATGACAAATATCTTGCTGAAGAAATTTTAACGATTAATAATGTTAAATCAACATTTGAATTATTCCAAAACGAAAATGGTGATTATAACTTTTTATACAACAAAATACCTTTGCACAATACACAAGATGCTAAACAAGAGGCAAAAAAAATTGTTGATAAAATTGAGGAAATTGAAAACAAAAATACTGTCAGAATAATCTACGGACTTGGATTAGGATATTTAGCAGACGAATTTATTTCAAGAAGTACTGGTAAAATAATAATTTACGAGCCTGATATCGAACTGTTAAGAGTAGTATTTGAAATTTTAGAATTTAGCGAAAATCTTAACAAAAATAACGTTTTTATTACAAATAATAAAGAAAAACTTTTAAGAATTATCAATACAATTTCCAATAAAGAAACAAAAATAACAGTTTCTTTCTTAAGTTCTTACTTTAATATTTATAAAAATGACATATATAAACTTGCAAATATAATTGAACAAAGACGCGGAGAAAAACAAGCAAATACAAACACAATTAACAAAATTGCTCCGCTTGCAACGCTTAACACCATTCAAAACATAGATAAGATTGCAAACACAGCTCTTGTAAATTCACTTAAAGACATATACAAAAACTCAACTGCACTTATTGCTTCTGCTGGTCCTTCACTTGCTGAAAACATTGAAAAAATAAAAAAATATAGAGATAACTTCATACTTTTTGCAGTTGGTCCATCGATGAAATTGCTGCAGGAAAACGGAATAATTCCAGATTTTTTATGCGTAGTTGAAGCCCTTGATACAAGTACTCAATTAAAAGACATAAATCTAAGTACTACCAATTTAATTTTCGAACCATATTCAAATTCATACTTATGGGATTTAAAAACAAAAAATAAATTTTTATTTTTCTCTAAAAATAACTTTTTAAATGATTTCATCGCAAATTATCTTCAGATAAATATTGAAGATAATATAAACATAGGTACTGTTTCATATTGCGCTTTATCTGCTGCCAAAATAATGGGGTTCGACAAAATAATACTTTGCGGACAAGATTTAGCTTTTAAGGACGGCAAATGTTATGCAAAAGGAAGTATATACGAAGATTTAGAGTGCATTTTTAATCCTGATGCAAATAAGTATGAAATACGGGCAGTAAATTATGAGGAATACAAGAAAAAATTACTTTCAAAAAAATACTACGAAAGCAAATATGCAGACATATATGCAAAAGGATATATTAAAAAACTGAATTCTACAATTTATTCAGTTATGGGACAAGATGGCAAAATGCATCCTACACAAGCTTGCTATGCTATTTTTATAAAATATTTTGAAGAATTTGCAAAAAATAACAAAAGTATAAAATTAATAAATTCTTCTACAGGAGGCGCGCAAATTAATGGTTTTGAAAATATGCCCCTTGAAAATATTGTTTTTAACAACACGGCACCAAAAACGCAAATACCTTATTGCATAAATGCATACAATGCCAAAAAAATACATATATTAAAAGAAAAAATGCAAAAAACATACATAGAGCTAGAAAAACTTATAAATCCTTTGAAAGAAATACAAGAAGAAATTATAAAAGAATTTAACAGAAGAAAAACACAAAATAAAAATATAGAAAAGTCGCAACAAAAAATAATTTCCATATTGAACGAAATGATAGAAAAATATTATAACTTACCTTATGTAATGTACTTATGCGCATCTTGCACAAATACATATTTTTCAAATCTTACAAAAATCGCCGATACAAAAGATTTAAAACAATATCAAAGTTTGCATAACAATAATTTAAAACAATTAAAAATACTCAGCTTAAATATTGAAAAAGCAAAAAAATTTCTATTTGATGAATAATTTATCATTAGCAAGCATTTCGCCTACATTAATTATCAAATATATTTCTCCATCCTTTACATATTGCATAAGTTCATTTTTATTTTCTTGTCTTTTTAAACTAACTATCTCATCAGGTTTTATTTGAATATTATCCCCAATTGCATCTGCCAAAACCCCAATTTTAAAATCGTCAGAATTAAGTACTATTATTGTACCTAAACTGCTATATGGTACTTTTTGCGAATGGAAATAATTTTTTACATCAATTATACAAATAAAATCACCTTTTATATTTACCAGACCCAAAATAAAATCCGGCGTACATGGAACTTTTATCATTTTTGTTTCTTGTAATTTATAAAAGCCCTTGATATCGTTCATTTTTATACAATATTTATTTTCACCGACAAAAAATGAAACAAATTCATCTTTGTCACTCATTATCGAATATGGATTTTTATTTGTTTTTTCAATATATTCAAGCTTTCTTTCATGCAAAATTTCAATCGAGTGCATATCTTTTGGAATTAAATCAACACTGCCGGTTTCTTGAGTATCATCAGGATGATTTTTAATCCATTTATTTAAAGAATTTAAATTTAAGACATTGCATTGAATATCATTAAAATCATATATATACTCAATAAAACTATTTTGAGTAGAATATGGAACAGGCTGCATTTTGGACTTTTCGACTCTTCTCACATCCAAAACCTTGTTCACCATAATTGCAAAAACATCTTCTTCTTCTTTTATTATTACTATCATTGAATTTATATCGTATACAGAGCGATCAATATTCAATACAGATTTAATATCAACAACATTAATTATTTTACCGTCATATTCAAAAAGTCCTGCAATATGCGATGGTAATTTTTCAGGCTGGGAAAGCTCCACAAATTTAATTATTTCAAGCACATTTGCAGCATTAATTGCATAGACATCTTCAGCTATACTAAATATAGTGTATATTTTTTCTGCTCGTTGAGGTATACACCCTTGTGATTGCTCTGTTTGTATTATTTCATTTTCCATTATTTATTTTGCCTTACCTTATAATAATATCTTCCTTTGCATGGCGTGCCATATCAAGTACATCATATAAAGCATCGATGTATTCATAGTGGTTTTTATATTTTTCATTTAAACAAAGAGCCCCCACTTTTACTTTTATTTGTTCATCACCAAGAAAATTGTGCTCGGGGCTTTTAATTTTTGAAATTAAAAATTCTAATTTCGAGGATGCAAGTTCTTTATCCGAATTTGTCATTAATATTGTAAAAATATTATCATCATTCCTATATATAAAATCACCGTCAGATAAGCATCCGCTCAGAAAATTTGATATCTTTGCAAGCAGTAAATCACCTGAATAATTACCATATTTATTTTCTATAATCTCCAATGATTCTACTTCAATAAAAGCAAGACACAAAGGCGCATTATTTCTTTTATGCCAAGAACATTCGTAACTTAAAATCCTGTCAAAATCTAGTTGCGTATATAATTTCTTTGGATTTGCATTTTTAGAATTCTCATTATTTCTATATACTTTAAAATGCCTTAAACGCATTATATGTTCTACAAGATCTTTTATTGTGCCTGCAAGTTTTAACTCTTGAGAATTTAAATTATCTTTTGCGTATAGATACAGACATCCTATAGCTTTGGCATCAACATTAATTTCATATTCATACTTTACACAAAAGTTATCAATGGTTGTAATATACTCTTTTTCTTCTTTTCCCAATATGACTCTTTTTTCAAGCCCTTTAATTGGTGTTTTATTTTTTATTTGCTCAAATGCTTCATTACTTAGAGAAAAATTACCGACATCACAATACAAAAAATTATTTTCATTATTATCGGCAAAACAAATCATTGCACAATCATATTTAAAATATCTATATATTACACCAAGTATTTTAACTGCCAAAATATCACTATCTGCATCAATTTCTTTTATAGAATTAAAATCTTTTATTAAGTCTTCTTTTGATAAAACTTTTAACTCACCATTAGAATTATTTTTTTGCTTTGCACTTAAAAGCTTGCTTTTTGTCTGCAATGTAACCGGATTTTTTTTAATCAATTCTACACATACTTTTAAAAGTTCTTGAGAAAGCTCTCCTTTATTTACAAATGCATCTGCACCTGAACGATACGCCCAAAATTTATCAATATTTTTGTCCAATCTCGAATACATCGCTATAGGAATTTCTTTTGCATAATCATCAGATTTTATCATTCTACATAACTCATACCCCCCTAATTCAGGCATTAAAATATCCAAAATAATTAAATCAGGTATTTCTTTATATATCAAACCTAAAACACAAAAAGGATCTGAACTGCTCACAACATTCATATCTGAATCCTTAAAAATATTAAAAACAGCCTCTATATCTTCAGTGCTATCATCTATTATGAGTACTTTTTTTGCCATATGTCTAAATATCTTATATAATTGAACGTATAAAAATTATACATTATTTTTTAAAAAAAGGGGATTTATGTCTAAACAAATCAAACAAAAGAACGGTATAAACGATTATCTTAATAAAAAACAAACAGTTGATTTAATGGTAATATTATGTATTTTTATTTTTGTATTTGGAGTTGTAGAATATACTGACCTTTCAAAAATAATGACAGCAGGTGTTTTGGTTCTTTTATTTTGTCTAACTGTAGTTATTTTTGAGGCTACTAAAAAACAATACAAGAAAAACAGTACAAACTCGATTAACCAACTTCTTGAAAATGCTCTTGAAAATGCAAAAAAAATAGAAGGAGCAACTTCAACTCAAAAAGAAAATATAAATCTTACTTTTGCAAAACTTTCTAATATAAAATTGTTAATAGAAAATCTTAAAAGCCAAAGCTCAGACTTAAACAGTATTATTACAAATACTAAACAAAAAGCAATTGACTCTCTTAACTATACAAACACAGAATACGATGCAGTAAAAGCAAATATAGAAAAGATGTTTACCATAAGACATAAAATTCAAACTATTGCTGAATTAATCCTTGAATTATCGGATTTTATACAATCTATATCTTCTACAATCGGACTTGTTGAAGACATAGCAGAGCAAACAAACCTACTTGCACTTAATGCAGCAGTTGAAGCAGCTCGTGCAGGTGAACATGGTAAAGGGTTTGCAATTGTTGCAGGAGAAATAAGAAAGCTTGCAGACGAGTCAAAACAAGCAACTACAAAAATAACTTCGCTTATTACAAATATCCAACAAACCGCTAATTCAACAGTACTTGCAACAGAAGAAGGTACAAAGGAAGTTGAATCCGGTATTGAATTAGCACACAATATAGGTTCAAATATAGAACAATTAATTTTGTTAATGAACGAAATTTCTCAAGGTATAAATGATATGACAGGATCTTCAAAGAAAATATCAAATGACACTACAACAACAGAAAATTCTATAAAAGACATTAATTCTATGCTTGAAAATAATTACAAAGCAACAGAAGAAAACTTTCAAAATGTTGAAAGCCTGCAAAATATTTCAAAAAATTTCAAATCAAATATAAGCGAGGAATAACGGACGTCTTACATGGATTTTTTAGATGACGAATTGGACGAAATATTAAATATTTTCCAACAGGAAGGCGGAGAAATTCTGCAATCCATGGATAAAAATCTCTTTGCACTTGAAAAAGATCCGAAAAACCAAGATATAATTATTCAACTGGCCAGAGATGCCCACAGCCTGAAAGGCTCTGCAAGAATGTTGGGATTTGGTGGCATACAAAGTGTTGCGCACAAGGTAGAAGATGTTTTAGGTTTTATTAGGGATGGAAAAATTGAACCTTGCAGCGAAGTTACAGATACAATTTCAGAAGCATTAGGTCATATACAATTACTTATAAATAAAACTGTTGAGCAAAAAAAAGAATATGAAACATCTCAAACCACTAATTATATTGAAAAACTTGATAAAATCTCTGCCGGTGAAACAAATGGTGCAACAAAAACACAGCAAATGTATAATTACAGCGAAGAGGTTAAAAGATTACTCACAAGGTTAAATAAAATTGAAGAACTTATTGTGCAGATTATTTACATATTTTCCTCTGCACGACAAGAAAATAACTTTTCTGAAATACAAATAATTAAAACCCCATTAGCTGAATTAAATTTATTAATAAGAGAAATAAACATAAAACCCTTAGAAGAACTTATATCGGAAGCAGGGAGATTTATCTCTTTAATAAATCCAAAAATTATAGATGAAAATCAAATTTTGGAATTAAATTCAAAAATTGATGCCATTGAAGAATTTTTTAGTAACTATTGCAAAGAAAAAGGTATAAACACACAAAACTATTTTAACATTGCAAATGAACTTCTGTTAAACAGTGACGAGGGAAAAATTAGCGAAAATAAAAAAGAGGACAAAACAATCATTGCTGATTTAATAGACAGAATTTACGAAAAATTGAGTCTTCTTGAAATAAATCTTGAATTTTTACCTGATATAAAAGGTCTTTTGGCTCAAGTTTTGACTAAAATCAAAAATTTGGAAATTAAAAAAATTTTTGAAACAATTTTAAATATTTTAAACTTATATGAAACAAATTCTAAAAATCTGGAAAATGATACTCTTGAGGCAATAAAAGAAGTTTGCGAAAATACAAGAAAAATATTTGAACCAGAAGGAATAAAGCCTGAAGAAAAAAAATTTGAAATAGAACTATTAGTGCAAAAAATCACAATAGTTGAACAAATGTCCAAATTAAACATTGCAAAACCAAAACCGCAAAAAAACCTTCCCAAGGCAGAGAAAAATACGCAAGATTGGATAAGTACAATTGATACCAGTGACATTAAAACACTTAGGATTGATTCTTTTAAGTTAGATAAACTTGTAAACCAAATTGGTGATTTAATAATCTCAAGAATTAAAACAAATGAACACTTAAGTGTCGCAAAAAATATTCAAAATGAACTTTTAGACTGGCAAAAAAGTTTTAATAAAATGGGCTATTACATAAAATATTTTGATAGAAAATATCTTGCAAATTCAAATTTGGGAGTTTCACTTGATCCCAGAGCAATAGCAGCATTCAACAGACAACTTATGGTTTTGCAAAATTACCATGCTGAAAAAATGGTTGGCCTAATAAAAGAAACATCAGACCTTTTTAAACAAATGCAGGAAAATGATACAAAATTAAATTCTGCCACAACTGAAATTGAAGGTATGGTAAAAAATATGCGCATTTTGCCATTATCCACAATTTTTCATCTTTTTCCAAGGATGGTGCACAACATTGCCAAAGAAAAAGGTAAGCAAATCGAATTTATAACAGAAGGTGCAGATGTTGCTGCAGACAAAAAAATTATTGAAGAAATAAAAATTCCACTTATCCATATTTTAAGAAATTCAATAGACCATGGCATAGAACTTCCTCAAGAAAGAAAAGATGGAGGCAAAAATCCGGTCGGAAAAATTGCAATTAGTGCAAAGCACCATGAAAATAAAATAATTATAAATGTTACAGATGATGGTCGTGGTCTGGATGTTGAAAAAATAAAACAAAGAGCACTTGAAAAGGGACTTTTAACTCAAGAAGAAATTGACAACATAGATGAAGAACATCTTGTTAATTTAATTTTTTACCCCGGCTTTACAACAGGAGACTCTGTAACCGAATTATCAGGCAGAGGTCTTGGGCTTGATATAGTACATACTAAAATATCGCAATTAAACGGTAGAGTAGATATTTTCAGCGAATTTAAAAAAGGTACAATGGTTACCATAGAATTACCTGCAACTATGGCAACAATCAAAACCTTTATAGTATCAGAACAAAACCAACTATATGCAATCCCTACATCCTCTATAAAAACAGTCTTGAGAATTGATACAACAGATATTTTTGAGAGAGATTGCAAAAATTATTATGTGCATAATGACGATGTAATACCCGTATTTACACTTTCTCAAATTTTAGAACTTGAAAACAAACCAAGACATGCAAATAAATATACTTTAATGATTGTAAAATCAGAAAACTCAGCAATCGGCATAATTGTAGAAAAACTTGTATATGACCAGGAAGTACTACACAAAAAACTAGAAGCGCCACTATTCAAAGTCAAAAATATCTCAGGAATAACAACCCTGGCAAATGGTGAAATATGCCTTATTTTAAACATAGGTGATATATTTAGCACCACACTTCCTAAAAAAATAAGCACAAAAATTATCGCATCTAATAAAGCAATTAAAATGAAAGAAAATTACTCTCATAAAATACTTGTGGTAGATGACTCATTAACAACAAGAACATTGCAAAAGAATATTCTTCAAAGCTATGGTTATAGAGTGCAAATTGCAACAAATGCGCCTGATGCCCTTATTAAAATGCATAAAGAAAAATTTGATTTAATAGTTACAGATAATGAAATGCCTCAAATGAGCGGACTTGAATTTGTGAGAGAAATAAGAAAAGAAAGTTCGTTTGCAAACATTCCCATTATCGTACTTACTTCAATGCCTGAATCCAAGTGGGGAAAATTGTTTAAGGAAGCCGGCGCACAAATGTATATACAAAAAGATCGTTTCGAACAAGAAAGTTTTGTAAGAAGTGTCGATAATTTCTTAAAAAGGTCGATTTATGAAAATTGAAGAATATTTAAGGAATTATCTAAATTCAAAAAGTGATTTAGCTCATGCAAAATTCGTAGAAAATAAAAGTCTTGAATTATATACAAAGTTAAAAAAAATATTCCCCAAAAACCATTTACTTAATTTTGAAAAAGCAGAAAAATTAATCTCATCTGCAGCACTATTACATGACATTGGTGCGCTTTTAAGTACTCCTTTACTTAAATCGCACAACAAAGTAGGTGCAAAATTAATTTTAGAAAATAAAATAGATGATTTTAACGATACCGAAACTATAATAACAGCTCTCTGTGTAAGATACCATAGGGGCTCCAAACCAAAAGAACATAAGCACAAAATTTTTGCATCACTAAACCAAAAAAACAAAAATACCATACGTGTTATTTCTTCAATTTTAAGAATTGCAGACTCTCTTGATTATAATCATTTACAAAATATTCAAAATATCATCTTAATGTATGATTTTGACAAATGTACTTTGACTTTAGATCCTGGCATAAATATAATATTTAACAAGGGGATTAAAAGGGTATTTGACAAAAAAAAGACCCTTTTTGAGGAAGTATTTAAATTAAAAATTTACCTTAAAAATGATAACTTTCACTAAAAAAAATCATTTACTTTTGTTTTTTGTTTTAATAGTATTTTTTTGCACTGTTAATCCCATCTTTTGCAACGAAAAAATAAATGCAGGAGTTGTATATGAATTTTACTTGGATGTAAATAATCAAATTCCGTGTAAAAATCCCATAAGCATACAAAGTCTGCCAAAAATAAATAAAGAAGATATTGAAGTAGCATACTTTAAAGATTTTCGACCTTTAAATATGTTATGCGCAAAAAATACATACAATATTAAAAAACCTGTTGAAAAAGTTGCAAACTATCAAAAAATTCCAACACAATACAATTTGTCTTTAAATCCTCGTAACATTGCAGCTGCAGCAAAAATAACCCCTGCATATGATGAACTTTTTTCTAAAGCACTAAGTTTAAAAAGTCAAGAAAAATATAAAGATGCACTTGAAGCAATAAATTTAGCACTTGCAGAAAATTCTCTAAGTGTAGAAGGGCATTTTTTAAAAGCCGATATATTAAGACTGTGTGGAAATTTCAAAGAAAGTGTTTTTGAATACACTCTGGCTATTAATATAGACCCTTGTTGCACAGATGCATATTATAATATAGCAAAAATATTAGAAAATTCTGACAAAAAAGAGCTGGCACTTGAATACTACAGATACGCATATACTACAAAGCCTGATGATTATGAAATAAGAAATATTATTTTAAGCTACGAAAAACAAGGTATCAAATAATTTCACAATTTAATAAATTTTGTTTAATTTTAGATAACATAAGTTTAAAATTTTCAATGTCACTTTGAGTAGAAATTATCTTGCATAAAGTTCCGTATCGCAAAAGCCTCCTAAAAAGTCTTTGTTTATCTTCAAGATTATTTGAAACAACTATGCAATCCTCTTTAGCTTTTATAACTCTTTCACCCTCATAGAGAGTATATGTCCTAGCTAATCTGCCACTTAGTTCAAAAACAGTATAAGGCGCAAATACACTCTGCAAAGACATTTCTGGTGTGGGATAAATTTCTTTAATATTTCCTAAAAGAAAAAGTTCATAGCTTTTCGACATTTCATTAAATGCATGGACATATACGCTATTGTCCATATATTTAAAGGAAATGTGTGAAATTACAAGCTTTTCTTCGTTATATAAAATTCTAATCTTAGAATTGTTGTAACCATAATTTAAGAGAGTTGAAATTTTTTCTTTAAAAATAAACGGTTCAGGTGCTATATTTTTTGTTCTTTCTAAATAGAGCAAATATTTATTTTCTGCCTCAGTGTTTGCAAGAGAAAAAATTTTTTTCATCGCAGACTTTAAATCATTTTGAACACCATCAGCATATAAACCCACTGCAAGATTGATAAATATTGCAAGATATTCACAATCAAAAGAGGTTAAATCAAGGGAAAAGGGTACACTTTCGATTGAAAATTTTCCCTGTCTTTTCCTTAAAACACAACCTGAGTGCCTTATTGTTTTAAAATATTTAATTAGTGTTTCTTTATTTATTAAAATATCATCACGATAGAGCTCCTCTATTATCTCTGCCATAGAATGCGGCCTTTCATAGAGCATTTTAAATATTTTTATTATTCTGTACGAAGCATCAATTTTTCTCAAGAATACATTTCCTCAACACTTTGAATAATTTTAATTAACTCCTCTTTAACTTCTTTATTGTCAACATCGAGAAGATTCTCACCATATGAAAGCAATTTTTGTTTCAAATAAAAATCATTTGAATATTCATTTCTTATTTGAATATATTCAGGTGTAATTTTTATAATTTTTTCATTATCATCAATGCTTATGGTTGAATTATTTTTATTTAAAATACTATAAACATTACTTTTTAGAACAATTTTTGTTTTGGAATTTATTTTATTAATTTTTACTATTTTTTTTATATGATCACATCTTAAATAAACACTTCCATAATCATCGGACTCTCCCCAAAGATATAACTTATCATTTTTCTTTGAATATTCTAATTTTGTACATAAAATATTTATTTCTCTTTTTCTGCCCGAAGGAGAATTATATAAAATCGTGATTTCATTTTTATGTTTTACATGCACATCTAACTCTTTTAAAATCTTAAAATCAGTTTGTAGAATATTACCAAAATTTAAGAGTAACTCTGCCTGTTCTTCCGATTCAATTAATTTAGAAATCTTACAAAAAGTTTCATAAACCGAAATAACGTATCTAAAGTCCATAAAATGAAACATGGCTTTTTTAGCAAGCAAAAAAGCCCTTATTTCTTTTTTTGAAAAATTAATTTTTATAGGGTTAAGCTTAAGCTCATAGCAGTAATTATTCCCTTTGTTTCCGCTTACAATCTCAAATCCCGCCGATTTTAATGTGTTAATATCCAATGTAATTGTATCCGGGGCAACATTTTTCAACAAAGGATGCATTGAAATTTCTTTTAAAATTTCTGCTTTAGAAATTGGAGCTTTTAATAAAAGCTGCATTAAAAATAAAACTCTCAACCCCGTTTGTGCAATATTATTATCTAGTTTTAACATTGATATCCAAAAACTTTTTGATTTTATAATTACTATATACTTATAGTAACAAAAAAAGAATGCATATCATAAATTTTAAGTTTTTATCTCATCCATACGACCTATTTATTAAGAAATATTAACAAAAAAAATGTACTCTGTTAAAAAATTTGTTATAATCATAAAAGATGATAATACAAGGAGACTTTTTGAGTATGTGCCCATCAAACCAGCTTAGCGATAAAGAATACGAGGAGCTTCTTAAAAAATACGAATACAACTTCCAAAAGGGAGATCTTACCAAAGGTACTGTTTGTGCATATGATAGCGAAGGTGCAATTGTCGATATTGGCGCAAAAACAAATGCAATTTGCCCTGAAAAAGAAGCGAAAATCAACAAAGAGGATGATATTGAACAAATCCTTGAAAAAGGTAAAGAATACGAATTCTTAATTATAAAAGAAGAAGATGAAGACGGAAGGTTTACTGTTTCTTACAGAAAAGTTGCAATGGCGTATAATTGGAAAGTATTAGAAGAAGCTAAAACACAAGATAAAGTAGTTGAAGGTACAGTTGTTCAAGCCGTAAAGGGCGGAATCTTGGTTGATGTTATGGGAGTAAGAGGTTTTGTGCCATCCAGTCATCTGCGCTCCAAAGATCCTGAAAATATTGTAAATCAAACAATTGAACTTAAAATCTTAACTATGGATATGGCACAAAATAATTTTATCCTATCAAATAGAAAAGTTTACACAGATAATCTGGAAGAAATTAAAAAAGACGTATTTGGACAACTTGAAGTAGGCGCTGTTGTTAAAGGCGAAGTTGTTAGAATAGCAGATTTCGGCGCATTTATTGATATAGGCGGAGTTGACGGATTATTACCTCTTTCGCAAATTTCATGGAGGTGGGTGGATCATCCTTGTGATATTTTAAAAGTAGGTGAAAAAATAGATGTTGAAATTATAGGCATCGATCTTGACAAACAAAGAGTGTCTTTAAGCCTTAAAAATCTTGAACCTGACCCTTGGGTTGAAGCTAAGGGTAAAATTACAGAAGGCGCAAAAGTAAAGGGTAAAATTACAAGAATTAAACACTTTGGTGCTTTTGTCGAAGTATACCCTTGTGTTGAAGCACTTTTGCCACAAGCTGAACTTGCACAGTACCAAAATGAGCATGGTACAATATTGGATGTTGGTGATGAAATAGATACCACAATTTTAAAATTTAACCCAGATGACAAAAGAATTTCGTTAAGTGTCACTCACAATGAATAGATAAATTGGCGCAGCTTTTAAAGCTGCGCCAATTCTATAAGCTCATCCACGCTTTTTTGATAATCCGTCTTTTCGTCAGTAGACTGAATTAAATAATTTTCAATTTTGTCCATAATTAAAATTGCCTTATCAGTAATGGGATCTGCCCCTCTCTGATATGCACCGATATTTATCAAGTCTTCGTTTTTGGCATAACTCGCCAACAAAGAACGAATTTTACCTGCAGCATCTTTATGCTCTTTTGAAACAACATTATTCATAACACGAGAAATACTTTGTAAAACATCAATTGCCGGATAGTGATTTTTATGAGCCAACGCACGCGATAGCATTATGTGCCCATCCAATATGCTTCTTGCAGTATCTGATATTGGCTCATTAAAATCATCACCTTCAACAAGAACCGTATAAAGTCCGGTTATTGTCCCATATTCATTACAACCTGCTCGCTCTAAAAATTTGGGCATTAGTGCAAAAACAGAGGGGGTATAACCCCTTGTTGCAGGCGGCTCACCAACAGCCAAACCAACCTCTCTTTGAGCAAGTGCAATACGAGTAACACTGTCTAACATAAAAAGCACATCTTTGCCTTTATCCCTAAAATACTCTGCTATTGCACAAGCAACAAATGCCGCTTTAATTTTAACAAGAGAAGGTTGCTCTGAAGTAGCAACAATTACAACCGAGCGCTTCATACCTTGTGTACCCAAGGTATGTTCGATAAATTCCCTTACTTCGCGCCCACGCTCCCCAATTAGTGCTATGACATTAATATCCGCAGATGTATTTTTTGCCATCATTGCAAGTGTAGTACTTTTACCTACACCTGAACCTGCAAAAATTCCCATTCTTTGACCTTTACCAATGGTAACAAGTCCATCAACAGCCCTTATTCCTAAACTTAACGGCTCGTCAATAGGCTTTCTATTAAGCGGGTTAATCAGTTTAGCACCTGTTGAATAATACTTATCTGCATTTATTTCTCCAAGTTGATCTATGGGATTTCCCAGACCATCTAAAACTCTACCCAACAAAGAATCAGAAACTTTAACCTTCATATCTTCGCCGGTATTTACAACTTTTGCACCAGCCTTTAAACCATCAATTGAACCTAATGGCATAAGTAGTATTCTATCTTCTCTAAAACCTACAACCTCAGCCCATATAGGGTCTAAATCATCACAAATAATATGACATAAATCACCAATAGAAGATTCAGGACCATCTGCTTCAATTATAAGCCCAATAATCTCTACAACTTTTCCAATTTTAGTTATCGTATTAATGTTTTCTACAATTTTTTTATATGGCAAAAAATCAAACTTGTCCAACTTCTCCCTCATCTTTCTTATCAAAAGATGAATTTAACTCCTTTATAAATTCTTTTGATATTTCATTAAGCTGAGAGTCAAAACTTAAATCCAGACGCTCTTTTGGAGTCTGAACAATCAATGTATCATCTTTCATTTTTGAATTATAAACTAATTTTATATTTTTTAATTTATCTATATCAATCTTTAAATCTGCTTTTTGCTCAGTAATATCATCATTTAAAACTTGATTTAATAATTTTGCATATTTATCACTTAAAATAAGCTCAATATTTTCCTTATCATTTAAAAATGAAAAGGATTTATCTAAAATTTTTGCAATGCACAAACCATCAACAGAATTTAAACAGACCTTGCGGGCAATCATAAGTACAAGTTCAACAATTTCATTCTTAGAAGATACCAAAATTTTATTTTTCATTTCAAACGCACTTTTTACAACTTCATCCATACCGTATATTTTTTGCAAAAGTTCATTTTTAATTTTATTCAAACCATCTTCATATCCTGCTTGATAACCTTCTTTTGCACCTTCCTGAGAAGCGGTATCTTTTATTTGAATAGAATCATTTTTAGCTGTTTCAAGGATTGAAGCAGCTTGCGACTTTGATTGTTCTAAAATTTCGTCTGCTTTTTCAATAATAGTTTGTGCATCAAGTTGAGCCTTATTTTTTATTTCTTCTGCTTGTTGATTTGCGCTATCAAGCATATCTTGCACCTTAATAAGTGCATCATCAAGGATTTTTTGCGATTTAAGCTCTGCTTCTTTTTGCATTAAATTAATTTTTGACAATTCGTTTTCTAAAATTGCATTATTTTGCTCAACCAAACTATGATCTTCTTCTGCTTCATTAGAAAAAAAATCAACCACTATTGAATCTGCTAAATTTATTTTATCTGATTTAATTCTACTCAATTAATTCATCTCCGGCACCGTCACGTACAACAACAATCTCGCCATTTTGTTCGAGCATTCTTATTATACCAACAATTCTGGATTGTACTTCTTGAACTTCACGAGCTCTGACAGGACCCATATACTCCATATCTTCAAGTAAAATAGCCTGTGCACGTTCAGACATATTACGAAGAATTTTATCTTTTACATCATCTCTTGAACCCTTAAGTGACAGTGCAAGATCTTTTGTATCAACTTCACGTAAAATTCTTTGAATTGCTCTGTCATCAAGATTAACAATATCTTCAAATACAAACATAAGACTTCGCACGTCTTCAGCCAGTTGTGGCGTTTCTTCTTCAAGCATTTCAATTACGTTTTTCTCTGTTGCCCTGTCAGTTCTATTCAAAATACTTGCAAGAGCCTCTGTACCACCAGCCTTAGAGAAATCTTGTATAACAACATTTGAAAACTTACTCTCAACTATCTTCTCTACCTCTGATATAATTTCCGGATTTGTCGTTTCCATTTGAGCAATTTTTAAAGAAACCTTGTGTTGGACATTTGGAGGTAAACAATTTAGAACTTTTGCCGACTGCTCGGGCTTCAGATATGCCAGTATAAGTGCAATCAACTGTGGATTTTCATTTTGAAACGATGTTGCAAGCTGTATTGGATCTGCATCATTAAAAAATTGAAAAGGATTAGAGTTCAAAATTGTCACAAGACGATCAAGAATTTTATTTGCTTGTTCTGCACCATAAGCTTTTTCCAATAACGTCTTTGCATAACTCATACCTCCAGAGGCCAACATGGAATTTGCCTGAAATATAGTGTGAAATTCATCAACAATTGCTTCAAGCGTTTCAATTGGAAGCTTATTCATCGCAGCAATATCCAATGTTATTTGTTCGAGGATATCATCGTCTGTAATGTTTTTCATAATTTCTGAAGCAGCAGCAGGTCCCAGCACTATCATAAGTGCTGCAACCTTTTGTGAATGTGTCATAGCTTCTAGTTGTATCGGGAGCATTCTCTTTAATTCTTCTCTCTGTGTTTTATTCTTTTATGTACGATGTAAGCAATCGGGCAGCATCCTGAGGATCACCCATAATAATATCGGTAATTTCAGCACGTTTTTTATCGACAACGGAAGTAAAGACAGGTTCATCACTTTCCGCTTGTTCTAAAAATGCACTGTCAGTTGAATCATTATTACCTAACATAAGATAAGGGTCAAATGAATTACTATATTGATTCTCTTCCTGGTAAACAGGTTTTGGAGGTTCAGGTTTTTTAAATATTGAAGAAAAGGTTGTAAGACCTAAAATTCCAAGCACCAATACCACAATAAGAGGTGCTACATTAGAAAATATAAACTCAAGCATTTCCATAATTTTCGAATATCTTTCCTGATTTAAAGTTTGTAACTGTTCTGCCTTATCAATTCCCATAAATTTAAGACTTGAAACATTTACTACGTCGCCTCTGCTTATATCCATACCAGCAGCAGCAATTACAAGGTTTTTAATATCTTCTTTTTCTTCATCAGTTAAAATTTTATTCACTGCTACAGCAACTGATAATCTGGTAACTGCCCCAGGCGCATAAACTACCTGCTTAACCTCTTTAGTAACAGCATAATTGACTGCATTTTTTTCTTTTTCATAACTTAATTCACGACCACGGACTTTATCAGTTACATTACGTGCATTTTCATCAGCTTCACTAATTCCACTTTGTTCCTCCACTACAGTCATTACATTTTGAGTTTGAGCATTTTGTTGTTGTAACTGAGGATTTTGCACACCTTGCTGTTGATTTTGTCCTTGCGGATTATCAGGATCAAGTGCTACTTCATCCTTTTTAAGTACAATTGGTTGAGGTTTTTTGTAAGTTTCTTTTTCACTTTGCTGCCCCAATATTACTCCACTTTGAGTACCATCAGAAGGTATATAGCTTTCAATTGTAGAGCGTGTAGAATTAAAATCCATAACAGCGCTTACTTGAACTGAAACATTATCTTTACCCATAATTGTTTCTAGTGTATCTTGAATTTTCTTAGCTGCCTCTTTTTCAAAAGAAGTTCTATAACTTTGCATATCCGTATTGTTTTTTGAAACATCTTCACTCAGCGCATTTCCGTTTTGATCTGTCAAAAATACTCTATCATTTGTTAAACGAGGAACGGAATATGCTACAAGATTTTTAATTGCAAGTATTTGAGAAGGCTTTAACCTGTATCCTGGTTCAAGTATTAAAATAACACTCGCACTGGGTTCTTCATCATCATCGGAAAATACTGAACGCTCAGGTTCTGCAAGTTGAACACGAGCTTTTTGTATACCACTTATTTTTTCAATAGAACGAGTAAGCTCACCTTGAAAAATTCTTTGTTTTGTAAGTTTATTTTTAAAATCGGTAGAGCCCATTTGTAAATCATCCAACAATTCAAACCCGGGTGAAGAATCTTTAATCAAATCATTTTCAGCAACAAATATCCTAAGATTTTCTTTGTCTTGCTCGCGAACTAAAATTGCGTTTTTATCTTCAGACAATTTAAACGCATAACCACTTTTTTTAAGACTTTCCGTAATTGCTGCAACATCATCACGAGACAAATCGGAATATAAAACAGACCAATTTGGTTCAGTAGCCTTGAATATAAAATAAATACAAACTACCATGGCAACGACCAAAAGTGCCGCTATAACAAATTTTTGATTCAGGTCAAATTTATCCCAAATCTTTTTTATATCAAGTGCCATGGCTTTTAAATGTTCGTTCACTTTATTAAATATCCCTGATTTTTTAGTGTGTTTACTACAGTATTTTAGACTTTTTTATTAATTAATTCAATTTGTTAAGCTTTTTAAACTCTTAAATTTTTAAATTCGCTATATGCATTTATCATTTGATTTCTTAATTGAATCGCCATTTGCATTGCAAGGGTAGACTTTTGAGAGGCAATCATAACTTCATGAACGCTAATATCTCCACCTGCGGCAAATGTTTCCATAGCATTTTCCGCCTCTTTTTGTGTGGCGCTTAAATTTCCAATTCCTTGTGAAAAACCTTCACCTATATCATGTGCCATTTTTGCAGTATCTGAAAGGTTTTCCACTTTTTGTGCGTTAATTGCATCAACCCCTAAGAACATTTCTACCGAACCTTTTAATTTTTGAGGTTCTTTTGTATTTTTTGGCTCATTTGAAGTTAATGAGTTAAAAACTTCATTAAAATCAGAAGCATCGTTAATTTGTTCGTTAAAGTTTTTAATACTTTTATCAAAACTCTTATTAAAATTATCAATTGAACCGATATTGGTATTAATTTCCAAATTCATATTTTATACCTTATATTTGAAGTGCACTTTGTATCATTGTTTTTGTGGTTTGTGCTATTGTAACATTTGCTTCGTAAGCTTTTGATGCATTAACCATATTCACCATTTCTTCAACAACATTAACATTTGGTAGCTGCACCATGCCATTTTCATCAGCATCCGGATGAGTTGGATCATAGACCATCCTATAAGGATTTTCTGACTCTTTAATTTGATCAACCATAACACCTTGTGCCATACCATCTTCTTGGAAAACTACACGCCCTCTAAGATATGGCCCATTTTCCAAATCCATTTGCACTTCATGTGAACCGGTAGGCATGGCAGGGCGCAAAGAATTTTTATAAACGGCTTTAAAGGTAACTTCCTTTTTTGTATAAACTTCTCGTTCACCTTTTGCATTTCTTGTAGTATTTGCATTTGCAATGTTTGATGAAACAGTATCCATCATAACTCTTTGCGCATGCATTCCGGAACCAGCTATATCAAAAATATCAAAACTCATTTAATTATCCTCCTATTGACCCTTAATTACACTTTGTAAGCTTTGAAATGATCTTGACATAAGAGTCGAAAGAATTGTATATTGAGTACCTGTTTTAGCTTCGTCCATCATTTCTGCTTCAAGATTTACATTATTACCATCCGCACTTATAGGGTCAGAATAATCAGCCAAAATTTCAGGCGAAAAACCATTATCAACAGAACTCCTCAAAAAAGCAATTTGAGCCGGATCTTGTTTTTTCAAAGCTTCTGCAGGATTTTCTACAATTTTTTGAGAATTTTGAACTTTAATTTTCTCCTTTAAATTTTCTCTTTCAATCATATCCTGGATCTGATCCTCAAAAGCAACGTCTTTCCTCTGATAACCCGGAGTAGTAGCATTCACCGTATTTGCAGAAATAGCCCTTGAACGTTGGTATAAACCATCTAGCGCAAGTGCTGCTATTTCCCTTGTTCTGTTATTAATCAAATCCATAAATACACCTCTTAATTAATTGCTTTTTGTGAAAGCGGAATAGTAACCAAAAATTCTGTTTCATTTTCATCACTTTTCACTAAGGAGATAGAACCCAACTGCGCTGCAAGATACTTTTTACAAATATTAAGCCCTAAACCCCATCCGTTCTTCTTTGTCGAAAATCCTTCCGTAAAGAGTTTAGTCTGTATTTGTTCATCTATTTTATCACCATGGTTTTTTATAAATATTTTGGCATATTTTTCATCAGCTTCAATTTTAATTTCAATTTCATCATTTTCAGTAGACTCATCGGCATTTTTTACAATATTATTCAATATGGCAAAAAATCTTTCCTCATCTATAAATACAATTGCTTTTCCGTTAATATTATCAATTAATTTAATCTTATTATTACGCTCTGGCAAAATTTTCTCAAAGACTTCAATTGAAGTTTTAATTACTTTTTTTAAATCCTTTTCTTCAAAATTAAGATTATCATTTGCCCTCAAATCATCAAGTTGCATACGTATTAAAGAAATTGATTTTTGAATAAGTCCCAAATTATTATCCAGACCAAACTTTTTCTCAAGAATTTTTGCATAAATATCGAGAACTCCCAATTGATTTTTAATTTCATGGCAACAATAACGAATGTTTGCATTTATTTCATCTATAGAGTTTTGGGTTTGCAATTTATTTGCTATTATTTCCTGTTCCCTTGAATTAAAATCATTTTCCTTGATATTTTCATTAAGCATTTTTAAAACATTGTAAATTGCATCATTTAAAAGTGCGTTCTCACGACGTTCTGGACGGTATGAATAAAACTTTTCATCAAAATTAATCTTAAGATTATTTTTTACAATTTCAAAAACTTCATTAACATCCTTTGAATTAACTCTTATACAAAGCTTTGTTTCATCTTTACTTTTTGATTCCGAGTAATCCCATATTAAGACCGCATTATATCTGTGTGAAGTAATTATTACAAACTCTGTTTCTACAAGATTATCCTTCGAAATTAAATCAAAATCTAAAAAACTGTACATTTCAACATTAGAGCAATATTCTAATCTTTTAATTATTCCTTCAATGCTATTTGTATTTTTAAATCTTGTAAAAATTAAAGATTTTGCATTATTTGCAGCAATTGGTTCTAATAAACTGCGCAAAAGTCCATTTACTGTATTTCTCGAAAAGAGTTCCTCATTATTTTCATATTCAGAATTTAAAAAACTTTTCAGGTTCTTTTTATTATGTCTGTACATTTATAAACTCACCATTTTTAACTTTGCCAAAATGCCAATCAAGCAATTTTTGCCTTTTTCCTTGTGTTAAAACCTTTGTTAATTGCGTACAGCACTGCTTGTGTTCTGTCATTAACCTGCAATTTTTGAAAAATATTGTTAACATGCGTTTTAACTGTTGTTTCAGAAATAAAGAGTTGTTGAGCAACACCTTTATATGTAATACCTTCTGTCAAAAGACCAAGAACTTCTTCCTCGCGATTTGTAAGATAGTTTAGTAAATTTTCTTCATCATCTGCAACATTATATGCCTTTTCATTACGTTCTGCAGCTTGAAAATATTCAAAGAATTTAGAACAAAGTATTGAAGGAAGATAAATTTTACCCATAGAAACCTCATCTAATGCACGAATAAGCTGTGCAGATGCCATTGTCTTTAAAATATAACCTTTTGCACCAATTTTCATAGCTCTATAAATTAAATCAGCCTCATCATAACCTGTTAATGCTATAATTCTTGTTTTTAAACCAAGTTTTTCAATCTCAGAAATTGCGGTTATGCCATCTGTATCAGGCATATTAATATCCATTAAAACAATATCAGGCTGATATTTTTTAATAAGAGAAATAGCGACATCAACATTGCCTGCATTTGCTATAACTTCATAATCTTGCTCAAGATTAATCAATTCTCTGATACCTGAAGCATGATCATAGTTATCATCAACTACAATAACTCTTGTCTTTCTTTTAAAATCAGCTCTCCTCATACTATCCTCCGCTTTATCCCTATTATTTTTTACACTCAACGGGCTATTTTTTAACCCTTACAATTTTATATATACCCCCTTAAGATGATTTATTCATCAATTGAAAGGTTTAATTTTAGGGCATTTGGGGCGGATACTAAGTACTAGATCTTAAGATTTAAAAATGGGCGTTTTTCTAACTTTGGCAATACTTTTAATCTTTGTCAATCCTACTAATTTTTAAAAGGAGGAAAAATTTTACTATTTTTCCTCCAAACAGACCAAAACAAATATTCTCTTTAAGTGTATTATTGGACAGTAAGCAAATATAGGAAACAGATATGGGAGAGCATTTAAGCACTCAAATCTTAGGAATGAACGTCAATTTAGACACATTAATTACAATGTGGTTTACAATGGCATTGCTAATCATCATGTCGTTCATTGCAACAAGAAAACTGTCTCTCATACCAAATAAACTCCAAATTGTCTTTGAGAGCATAATAGGTTATTTCTCGGACATTGCAACTTCTAATATGGGTAAAAAGGAAGGAGCAAAACACTTGCCTTTATTGCTTACTTTATTTATGTTTATTTTAACGGCAAATTTAATAGGACAATTACCCTGGAGGCTTATACACTTACATCAAGGCGAACTTGCCTCTCCTAATAATGATATTAATATGACAGCTGCAATGGCAATTGTGGTTTCTATTTATTATATTTTCTATGGAATCAAAGCAAAAGGCTTTAAATTCTTTATCCACAACTTTAAAGTTGATGGCATAATGATTGCTCTTGTAGATTTATTGGAATTATTTGTAAGACCATTCTCGCTTGCACTGCGACTTTTTGCAAATATTTTGGCAGGTGAAATTTTGGTCTTTACCTTTGCAAGTATGTGTGCATACTTTGTGCCACTACCTTTTATGGCATTTGAAATATTCGTTGCTTTAATTCAAGCACTGGTATTTACACTACTTTCAACAACATATATAGCTTTAGCAGTTAATAAAGAAGAATAAAATAAAGGAGAAAATTATGGCAGTAGAACAATTAGCAACACAAGTTGCAGCATTCAGTAAGTTGGGCGCAGGTATTGCAATCGGTTTTGGTGCAATAGGCGGCGGTATAGGCATTGGTATAGCAACAAAAGGTATGCTTGAGTCTATGGCAAGACAACCTGAAATTGCAGGTAAGGCATTTATTAACTTTATTATTGGTCTGGGTCTTGCAGAAGCAACAGCAATTTATGCTTTGTTTATAGCGCTTCAACTTTTGGGTTAATTAGAAAGGCAAATCTTACAAAATGGAATTCAACGGAACTTTTATTGTTGCATTCATAAGTTTTATAATTTTTACGTTTATCATGAATATCATTTTATATAAACCAATAAATGATATTGTTGAAAAACGAAGAAAATATATTGATACAAATTACGATGAAGCAAAAAATAATGCCCGAAAAACAGAATCAATTTTGGAAGATAGGAAAAATAAACTTTCAAAAGCAAGATCTGATGCAAAAGAAAAAGTCGATAAAGAAATAAATTTAGCAAAAAACAAAAAAGAAGAAATCACGCGAAAAGCTAAATATCAAGCTGCACAACACATAGAATCACAGAGAATTCAAACAATAAACGAAAGCAAGCAAGCAAAAGATGCTCTTAGGGGTGAAATAAAAAATCTTGCTCAAATGATTAGTGACAAATTTCTAAACACTGATGAAAAAATATCAGAAATTGATAATAATCTTGTTGAAAAAATAATGCAGGAATAATTCTATGGAAATATGGACTCTTATAGTAAAATCAAACGCATTTAACTTTTTAATTCTTTTAGGATTAATTATTTTTGCCATTAAATTTTTTAAAGTTGGAAATCTCATAGAAAAAGCTTGCTCCAAGATAAAAGAAAATGTTGAAAATTCAGACTTAGAAAAAGAAAATTCTCAAAAAAAGCTAAAAGAAGCCAATGAAACAGTAAAAAATATTACAAATGAGATAAAAGAAATATTTGATAATGCTCAAAAAAGTGCAGAACTAATGGGCGAAAAAATATTGACCGATGCCAACACTCAAATAAAAAATATTGAACAAAATGCACAAAAAGCAGTAGAATTCGAAAGCAAAAAAATTGCCCTCAGCCTTACACAAAAAACAGCTCTTGCCTCATTGGAAGTTGCAAAGAATCATATTAAAAATACACTAAAAGAAAAGCCTCAATATCACAAAGATTTTATACAAAAAAGTATAGACGAACTTGACAGGTTAAAGACTAATGAATAAAAGTGAAAATCAATCAATCGCAACAAGATATTCAAAATCACTTATCGAGCTTAGCAAAGATAGTAAACTCGATAATGCAACAATTTATCGCAATCTTGAAAATATAAAAGTAATTTTAAACTCATCAAAAGAACTAACTGATGCATTGATAAATCCTGTTATATCTGCAAATGACAAAGAAGCTGTAATAGAAGCAATTTTTGCAAATGACACGGATGAATTAATAAGAAACTTTTTAAAATTACTTGTCAGAAAAAATCGATTTAATCTTATCTTTGAAATAATAAAAATTTATAATAATTTACTTGATAAAATCAACAATATATCAAAAATTGAGGTAATCTCCGCAATAGAGCTTGAAGACAGTTATAAAGAACAAATAAGAAATAAATTATCACAAATTTTAAAAAAAGAAATAATTGTTAATTACGATATAAAAGACGAAATAATAGCAGGTCTTATATATAAAATGGGCGATGATGTTTTTGATACATCTGTCGAAGGTAAAATAAACAAATTTAAAAAAGCAATAATAAAATAAGAGGAAAAAATATGGTAGCAATTAAACCGGATGAAATCAGTTCTATCATTCGAGAAAAAATCCAAAACTTTGAATCAGTAAGCGAAGTTTCAAACGTTGGTACAGTACTTGAAATATCAGATGGTATCTCACGTATCTACGGACTTAAAAATGTTATGGCATCAGAACTCGTAGAATTTCAAGACGGCGAAGGAACTCTGGGTATTACATTAAACCTCGAAGAAGACAATGTCGGCGTTGTAATTTTAGGTGAATATACAAAAATAAAAGAAGGTATGCAGGTTAAATCAACCGGAAGAATTGCCTCTATTCCGGTAGGAGATTCTTTAATTGGAAGAATAATTGACCCTACAGGAAAACCTATAGACGGCAAAGGTGATATTGATAACTCAAAAACAAGACCGATAGAACGCGTTGCCCCCGGGATTATTACAAGGAAATCAGTTCATCAACCACTTCAAACAGGATTAACCGCAATAGATGCTCTGACTCCCATTGGCAGAGGTCAAAGAGAACTAATCATTGGTGACAGACAAACAGGAAAAACAGCTATTGCAATTGATACAATTTTGAACCAAAAAGGTCAAAATGTAATATGCATTTACGTTGCAATAGGACAAAAAACATCCACTGTTGCACAACTTGCTAAAACACTTGAAGAACATAATGCTATGCAGTACACAATTATAGTTTCTGCTGCAGCTAATGAAAGTGCCCCCTTGCAGTACATTGCGCCTTTTGCAGGTTGCGCAATAGGAGAAGAATTCCTTGAACAAGGAAAAGATGTCTTAATTGTATATGATGATTTAACTAAGCATGCACAGGCTTATCGCGCCATGAGCTTGCTATTAAGAAGACCGCCGGGACGTGAAGCATACCCCGGAGATGTTTTCTATCTGCACTCAAGGTTATTGGAAAGAGCTTGTAAATTATCAGATGAATTGGGCGGTGGTTCAATTACAGCTCTGCCAATCATCGAAACACAAGCAGGCGACGTATCAGCGTATATTCCAACAAACGTAATTTCAATTACAGACGGACAAATTTTCCTTGAATCAAACTTGTTCAATGCAGGTCAAAGACCGGCAATTAACGCAGGTATCTCAGTTTCTCGTGTTGGTGGTGCAGCACAAACAAAGGGTATAAAACAAGTTGCGGGGCAACTGCGTCTTGACCTTGCACAATATCGCGAACTGGCTGCATTTGCACAATTTGCTTCAGACTTAGATCCTGCAACACGTGCACAACTCTTAAAGGGTGAAAAATTGACACAAATTCTTATTCAGCCTCAATATAACCCATTAAGTGTTGCAAAACAAGTTACAATACTTTTTGCAGGCAATGAAGGCTTCCTTGATGACATCGAGAACAAAGATATTCAAGATTTCAAAAATCAATGGTTTGAATATTTTGTATCCAATATGAGTGAACTTGAAGAAAAATTAAATCAAGGTGCAGCCCTTGATGATAACGACAAAGAAAATCTAAAAAATCATCTTAAAAAATTTAAAGAAAATATCTTTAAGAAGGATTAAACGTGTCAAACTTAAGAAATATAAAAGATAGAATAATAAGCGTTCAAAATACTCAAAAAATAACTCGTGCAATGAAAATGGTTGCTGCAGCAAAAGTTAAAAAGGCTGAAAATGCAGTAAAAATGTCACGTCCTTTTACTTTTGAACTTTATAAGATGTTTACCAGAGTGTTTAAAGCAGTTTCAGACGGAAATTTTGAACCAATAAAAACAAAACGTGCAATTGATAATTATCCAAAGTTGCTTGAAAAAAGAAAAATTCAGACACTAGGTTTTGTTATTATGTCATCAAATAAAGGTCTTGCAGGTGCTTATAGTGCAAATATAGTAAGATTTACTTTAAATGAAATAAAAAAAGCACTTGGCGAAGGTAAAAAAGTAAAACTTTATCTTGCAGGACAAAAAGCTCATGCTGCACTAAAAAATGCAACAAGAAATTTAAATTTCGAAATTAGAAGTGTTTACACAAGCATTATGGATAACCCCGACTCAACAAACTCACTTGTCTTGGCGGAAGATTTAGCAACAGAATACGTAAAAGGTGAAATTGATGCTATTGAATTGATTACCACAAGATATCAAAATATGATGACTTATAAGGTTGAAAAATGGACACTTCTACCTGTTACAATTAAAGAATTCCACAAAAAAGAATTTGATCAGGAACATAATATAACTCATAAAGAAAGTATACATAAAATTGACCCATTAACAGAATTTATTCCTGATTTATGCTCAATTTTACAAAAAGTTGTCCCTATGTACATTACCAATATCATATATCAGGCATTTTTAGAAGCACAAGCATCAGAACTTGCATCAAGAATGACAGCTATGAGTGCTGCTACAAATAACGCACAAGAAATGATAAGGGTTTTGACAATAGATTACAACAAAGCTCGTCAGGCTCAAATTACTCAAGAGCTAAACGAAGTTGTATCTGGTGCAGATGCTTTAAAATAGATTCTTAAAAAACCCCTTATTAAGGGGCTTTTAATTACATATAGTGTTTTAACTCCCAATCAGTTACACGAATACGGTAGTTATCCCATTCTTTTTCTTTTGATGAAACAAACTCATTGAAGATATGCTCTCCAAGAGCTTTTTTAACAAGCTCAGATTTTTTCATCATGTAAAGTGCTTCATTTAAACTTCCGGGAAGAGAATAAATACCTCTGTCTAGCCTTTGTTGAGATGACATATCGTAAATATTATCTTCAATTTGTTTTGGAGGTTCGATTTTATTTTTAATACCTTCAATGGCACAGGTCAAAAGTACAGCAAAAACAAGATAAGGGTTGCAAGTAGGATCAGGTGAGCGAAGCTCAACACGTGTAGCATTTCCGCGCTTTGCAGGGACTCTTATCAAAGCCGAACGGTTAGCTAATGACCAAGCAATATAAACAGGAGCTTCATACCCGGGAACAAGTCTTTTATAGCTGTTAACAAGGGGGTTGCAAACTGCTGTAAACGCACTTACGTTTTGCATCATAGAGCCAATAGTGTACATTGCCTCATTTGATAGCTGATACGGTGCATTTTCATCATAGAAAGCGTTTTTACCGTCTTTAAAAAGTGAAATGTTGCAGTGCATGCCTGAACCGTTAATACCGAAAATCGGCTTTGGCATAAAAGTAGCATGTAAGTTGTGCTTATCAGCAACTGCTTTTACAGCATATTTAAACGTAACAACATTGTCCGCTGTTGTAATAGCATCTGCATATTTAAAATCTATCTCATGCTGACCTTGTGCTGCCTCGTGGTGGCTGGCTTCAATTTCAAAACCCATTTTTTGAAGCACATCAACCATTTGCGCTCTAATGTCTTCACCTTTGTCATGTGGTGCAACATCATAATAATAAGCATCGTCATGAGTTTCAAGCGTAGGTTTACCTTTTTCATCTCTTTTAAATAAGAAAAACTCTGCCTCAGGACCCGCATTTAAAGTATAGCCCATATCCGCTGCTTCTTTAATAACCCTTTTTAAATTGCATCTCGGGCAGCCTTCAAAAGGTGTACCGTCTGCGTTATGAATATCACAAATTATTCTTGCTACATTCTTATTTCCTGCATCCTTCCAAGGTAAAACTGCAAATGTTGCAAGGTCAGGATAAAAATACATATCTGAGGTTTCAATGCTTCTAAAACCCTTGATGGAAGAACCGTCAAGCATGCATTCGTTGTTTAAAACTTTATCAATTTGAGAGGACGGAACGCAAAGATTTTTCACATTCCCGTTAATGTCAACAAACTGAAGTCGGATAAAATGAATATCATTTTCACAAATAATCTGTTTAATTTCGTCTTTTGTTAATGTTTTTCCATGTTCAGGAATGTAGTTCATCGGCTAATCTCCTTAAAAAATCTTCATAGCTTATTATCTACGTTTTTTTGCGATTAGTCAAAGAAATTTATAAAATCTTAATCTGAATATCTTTCAAGAAAATCCTGATAAGCAATCTTTAAACCTTCTTCAAGTTCTACTTGTGCCTTCCAACCAAGAGAGTTTATCCTTGAAACATCCATTAATTTTCTCGGCGTACCGTCAGGTTTTGTTTTATCCCATATAACTTCACCTTCAAAACCGACTGTTTTCTTTACAAGCTCAACTATTTCTTTAATTGTTCTTTCTTTGCCTGAGCCAATGTTTATAAATTCGCCGATTTCATCTGCGTTTTTATTCTCCATTAAATAAACACAAGCACGCGCCAAATCATCAGAAAATAAAAATTCTCTTAAAGGCGTGCCCGTTCCCCAAGCGCTGACTGTCTTGTCGCCACGTACTTTTGCTTCGTGAAATCTTCTAATCAGCATAGGAACAACATGGGCATTTTCAGGGTGATAATTATCCCCAATACCATACAAGTTACAGGGCATAACCGAAATATAGTTTGTTCCGTACTGCCTGTTATAAGCGTTTGCAAGTTTTATACCGCAAATTTTTGCCAAAGCATAAGGTTCATTTGTAGGCTCAAGCTTTGAAGAAAGAAGATATTCTTCTTTAATAGGCTGAGGGGCATTTTTTGGGTAAATGCAAGAAGAGCCCAAAAACATAAACTTTGAAACTTTGTACTTAAAAGCACTTTCAAAAATATTATTTTGAATTTTTAAATTATTCAAAAGAAAATCGACAGGATAAGTATTATTAGCGTAAATTCCGCCAACTTTGGCAGCTGCTAAAAATACCCAGTCCGGCTTTTCACTTTTAAAAAATTCATCAACCGCTTTAGTATCTTCTAAATCAAGCTCACTGTGAGTTCTCAGTGCAAAATTAGTATAACCCTTTCTTTGGAGCTCTCTTAAAATTGCTCCGCCGACTAAACCTCTATGACCCGCTACAAAAATTTTTTTTTCCATACTCTTTAGAATATACAATAAAAAAAACTGCTCTTTATTATATATTGCAAAATATTAAGAAAAATTCACAAAAAAATTTTTACACTTTTAGTAGGGAAAAAAATTAAATTCTGTAAAGTTTAATTGAATTTATGTTAACATTGATTGATAATTTAATCAGGAACGCTTTACATATAAATGCTTTTAAAATATAGTAAAGTTAATAATAAAAAATAAATGGGGGCCATTTAAGTGGAAAAGTTTAAATTAGACAATTACGACAGACAAGCGTCGGATTACAGCAGATATGCTTCACATGCTAATATAAAAGTTATCGGTGTTGGCGGAGGTGGCGGCAACGCAGTTGATAGAATGATTAAAGCAGGGCTATCAGGTGTCGAATTTTGGGCCATGAACACAGATGCTCAAGTTCTTGAAATGTCTTCCGCTTCAAAGAAAATTCAACTTGGTGCCAAATTAACCTCTGGTCTTGGCGCAGGCGGTAACCCGTCAATAGGCGAAAAAGCAGCAGAAGAATCAAGAGAGGATTTACTCGTAGCACTTGATGGTTCTGACATGGTCTTTGTTACTGCAGGTATGGGTGGCGGAACAGGTACAGGTGCTGCTCCTGTTGTTGCAAAAATAGCAAAAGAGCTCGGTGCCCTAACAATTGGTGTTGTCACGAAACCTTTCCAATTTGAAGGCAAACGTCGTATGACACAAGCTCTGCAAGGTTTAGAAAAATTAAAAGAAAATGTTGATGCACTAATTGTCATACCCAATGATAAGCTAATTGAAGTAGTTGAAAGAAGAACAACAATGCGTGATGCTTTCAGTGTCGTTGATGAAGTACTTCTTTGCGGTGTTCAAGGTATTTCAGACATAATTACCGTTCCCGGTTTAATTAACGTTGACTTTGCAGACGTTAAGACAATTATGCAATCTTCAGGCTCGGCATTAATGGGTATCGGTAAATCATCAGGCGAAGGTAGAGCAATGGAAGCAGCTAAACTTGCTATTAACTCTAAACTTCTTGAAACATCAATCAATGGTGCAACAGGCATCATAATGAATGTAACAGGTGGACCCGATATGACTCTCCATGAAGTAAACGAAGCTGCAAGTGTAATTCATGATGCAGTTTCTGATGATGCTGAAGTTATATTTGGTTCTGTGATTGATGATCGAATTCAAGGCGAGATTATGATTACAATCATCGCAACAGGTTTTGAACTTAAAAATGGTGACACCGTAAATACAAAAGATGACTTAAAACTTTCTGCAGCAAGTTTCTTTGGCGGAACAAGCACAAGTGGATTATCTTTTGGTACAATAGGTTCAAATTCTAATTCTAATTCTCAAGAAAATCAAAACAATCAGGCAGCTGCAAATAGCTTGTTAGATATTCCAGAATTTTTAAATCCAAAGAATAGAATTTAATTCAAGGTAATCTGTAAAATACAATAATAAAGCCTCCTTATTTTATCGGAGGCTTTATTTTACAAAAAATGTTAAAATGTAAAAATGAATACAGAGTTAATTTCAGATTACCTTAATTATTTAGAAGTAGAAAAAGCTCTTTCCAAAAATACTATTGAAGCTTACTCAAATGATATTTTTTCCTTTCTTGAATATCTTTCGAATAAAATGGGTATTGAAGATATAAAACAGATTAAACGTACCCATATTAGCTCTTTTAATAGATATTTAGCCTCAAAGGGAATAAGTCCTACCAGCATTGTAAGAAAAATAGCTTCTATAAAAGGTTTCTTTCGGTATCTTTGCATAAATTCATTTTTAGAAAAAAATCCGGCATTAGCACTTAGCCCGCCAAAAATATCAAAAAAATTGCCAAAAGTAATAAGTATTAAAGAAATTGAAAAACTTTTATCTTCGCATCTAGACATTATGCATAAAGCATTATTTGAACTTTTTTATGCTACAGGTTTAAGGGTATCTGAACTCGTAAATTTAGAATTTAAAAATATAAATTTGAAAACAGGAATTATTAAGACCATGGGCAAAGGTTCAAAAGAAAGGATTATACCTGTTGGCACAAAAGCAAGAAACGCACTTAAACTATATTTTAAAGAAAGAGAAATAACTATTTTGACAAGTGATTTTGGCAAAAAAAACCAAAAATATGTTTTTTTAAAACCTAACGGTACAAAAATAACTCGCCAGTATGTTTATACATTCATACATAACTTAGGGAAAAAAATTGATAAAAATATTTCGCCACATACAATACGTCACTCATTTGCAACACATTTGCTCGAAAATGGAGCAGATCTAAGAGTAGTACAAGAATTACTTGGACACTCAAGTATAGTTACAACACAACTTTATACACATATTAGTAAAAAACGCTTGAGAGAAGTTTATTTTTCAATAAATTCTAATTAGATTCTTCTTCAAAAGGTACGTGTAAAATTGGAGTTTTGTCCATATCATTAAACAAATCTAAACTTTTTACTACACCATTATCAAAGTTATATCTTCTTTGAGGCAACCCGTTAGAAGGTTTTGCAAGTACAGTTTTCAGATTACCATTTGCATCATATTCATACCACTTCAACCAACTTTTACCAGAATTATCAGGAAGTATAATCGTTTTTACATCAAGAGTTTTGTTATCTATTTCAAAACTTTTTATCAATTTTCCATCATTGTTGCGTGCAAGGTAAAATTCCGGATTGCCATTTTTATCATATGAAATTAAACTTGCTTTTTTACTACCTTTTGTATAAATGAATATTTTTGACAAATACCCTTCATCATTATCGGTATGTCTAAAACTACCTTTTAGTCTTAGTTTACCATCATAATACTGTTCTATTAATAATGGCTTACCAAGCGAATTATAATACACTGCAACACTACTTTTATTGTCTTGTGAAAAAGTTTCAACCCTTGTAGTATTATTTTTTGGATTACGTTCAACTTTTAATTTAATAAGGTTACTATTCGGCCAATTTTCTTCATAACTGCCTTCTTTTAAACCATTATACAGAACAACAGCTTGTGCATATTTTGTACCAATTTTATCTTTTTTTCGATCAAAGTTTTCAATTGCATTTAAAATATCTTGTTTATAATTTCTATAATATTCACTTGCTTCTTTTTCTAAATAAGGAATTTCTACATTTCTTAAATAAAATTCTCTTTGCAAAACTTGTTTTTTTAACTCAATTGCCTTTGCATCATCGCTATTTTTAATTTCCTTCAAAGCACGTGCAATAAGACCTGCAGAAAAAGCTGCAACTGCAAAACCAATCTCTTTTGTCCTGTCAGTTTGTTGAGCTTCTTGTGCTACCTGTTCAACTGCCTGGGGAATATCTTCAACAACTTTGCTTACTGTTTTTGTTGCATCAT
>CALUXW010000008.1 GCA_944324865.1 Candidatus Gastranaerophilales bacterium
CCTTGTACACGAGTAAGACCGGAAAGCGCTCCTGATTTTTCTTTTCTGTAAACAGTTCCCAATTCAGCCATTCTAAGTGGCAATGAGCGGTAAGAGTGCCTGTTTGCTTGATAAATAAGAATATGGAACGGGCAGTTCATCGGTTTTACGATATATTGGTCATCTTCCTCGTTTTCTTTTTGAATAAAGAACATATTTTCCTTGTAGTGGTCAATGTGTCCAGATAATTCCCAAAGTTTTGATTTGGCAATTTGAGGAGTGTTAACAATTACATAACCTCTTTTTCTGTGCTCTTGCCTCCAATAGTTTTCAATTTCTTCTCTTACAACGGCTAAATTAGGGTGCCAAAGCACAAGCCCGCCGCCTATTTCATCTCTTACGGAGAATAAATCAAGTGTAGCACCTAATTTTCTGTGATCACGTTTTTTTGCTTCTTCAAGCATGGTTAAATATTCATTTAATTCTTCTTTTGTGAAAAATGCCGTTGCATAAATTCTTTGGAGCATTTTATTTTTCACATCCCCTCTCCAATATGCTCCTGCAACGGAGAGAAGTTTAAACGCTCTGATTTTCTTAGTGTTTTCAAGGTGTGGGCCTGCGCAAAGGTCGTTAAAAAGTACGTTTCCGTCTTTATCTTTTGTTAAGTACAAAGTCGGGTTGTCGTTTCTGTGTTCTTCAAGGAGCTCAGCCTTGTAGATTTCACCTTGAGCTTTAAATTCGTCAATTTGTTTTTGCACATCGGGAATTACGTATTTTTCAAAGGTCAAATTTTGCTCAACAAGCCTTCTCATCTCTTTTTCAATGTCTTTTAGGTTGTCTTCGTTAAGCGTTATATTTTCAATGTCAAAGTCGTAATAAAAACCGTTTTCAATAGCAGGGCCTATTGCAAGCTTTGCACTTGGGAAAAGGTTTTGTACGGCTTGTGCCATAATGTGTGAAGTTGAGTGCCTTAAAATTTGTAATTCTTCGTGTTTTTCCATAACTTCCTCATTTTATTGTGTTTATAAAAAAAATTTTACCACTAACCATATTTATTATAAAGAAAAATTTAAAAACCCCGGCAACTTTTTGGTGCCGGGGTTAAACTCCTTTTGCCCGTATTTATATCTTATGCATTTCTTTTCATATGAAAATTGATAACTGCTTTATTGTTTGTTGCTATTAATTCCATTGAATTCCAGAACTCACTTGGTGAAAGTGTTGATTTTGCATCTAAGTTTACTGTTACTTTTGTTGAATAAAGCTCTGCTAACTTTTGATCCAAATCATTTACTGCTGACATCATAATTTTTATATCCGTTTCTCTCGTTTATTAACTTCTTACATATATATAAAGTATATAAAAGATATATAATTGCATTTTTATTTAAATATTTTTACAATACTTTACAAATAAATTTTGTTTATGCTAAAATCCTTATACTACAATATTTTAATGGGAGAGGACATGAAAAAATATAGAATTGGCGTAGATATAGGTGGTACAAACATTAAAATTGCACTTGTTGATTTGCAGGGTAAGATTGTTTACTCTAATACTACCCCTACTCGTGCAGATATGGGTTATGAGTATTCAATTGCAAATATAAAACAAGCAATCTCAGACTTGATGAAAGAGACAAATTCTGATAAGACTACAATTGAAGCAATTGGTTTTGGGTTTCCCGGGCAAGTAGACTATAAAGAAGGCATAGTACGATTGCTTACAAATATGCCGGGTTGGGTTGAAATACCTTTTGCCAAAATTATCGAAGATGAGTTTAAGATTCCTGTAAGACTTGATAACGATGTTCGTGTTGCAACATTAGGCGAACTTAAATATGGTGCGGGTAAAGGCTGCGAAAATCTTGTGTGTATTACAATAGGAACCGGTATAGGTTCCGGTTTGGTAATGAACGGGAAGTTGGTACGTGGTGCGAAAAACGCAGCAGGTGAAATTGGCCATATTAAAATGACTATGGGAGAAGGTCCTCTGTGTGGTTGTGGTGACTTTGGATGTTTTGAAGCGTATGCTTCGGGTCCTGCAATTGTTGCTATGGCGAGAGATTATATAAGAGGAGGTAAATCGTCTAAATTTAAAGAGCTTGCAACTGAAGAATTAAGCCCTTATATTGTGGCGCAAGCAGCGTTACAAGGGGATGTTGTTGCAAAACAAATTTATAAGAAAATGGGTGAAATAATAGGTATTGGTTTAACCTCGGTTATAAATTTGCTAAACCCTGAAAGAGTTATAATCGGTGGAGGAGTAGCTGATGCCGGAGATATACTAATTGAACCTATTAAAGATACAATACAAAGACGTGCCATGCCAATACAGGCTGCAAGTGTTGAAATTGTGCATGCTCAATTGGGTAATACTGCAGGTGTAATTGGTGCAAGTCTTCTTATAGAAAGTTAAAGGAAATCTAATGCCCTTATATTTTTTCCAGGGTGAGGAAGATTATTTAATAGAAAAAGAAATAAATATACTTAAAAAAAAGATTCTGGGCGACAATTTTGACGCCCTTAACTTTAGAGTGTCGGATAATCCTGATTTTTTGGAATTTGATGAAATATTGCGCTCGTCCCCAATGATTTTTGCAGATGTACTATATGTCATCAAATGTGAGAAATATTTTTTGGATTTAAAAAATAAACAAAAACTTGATGATAAACAAAATGACATATTATGCGAATCTTTTGCTAATATATCACAAAAAGTTCATGTGGTTCTTTTGTGCCAAATACCCCCCGGAGAAAAGAAAAAACCTGATAGTAGGAAAAAAATATATAAATCAGTCATAAAATTGGCTCAAGTTAAAAACTTTCCAGCTTATAAGGCCTATGAAGATTATAAAATTGCACCAATTTTAAAGGAAATAGCAAAAGAAAAAAATATTGTTATTTCAAATGATGTTATATTACTTTTAATTCAATATTGTGGTCCTTCAATAAGGAATCTCGATTCACAACTTGAAAAACTTAAACTATATTCATATCCCCAGACACATATAACCGCAGATATGGTTAAAAATGTATGTTTTGCGGGCGATGATATATTCTCATTACCTGATTTAATTCTAAAAAAAGATTATACAACCGCACTGGAAAATATTTCAAAAATATTGGACAAATCTCATTATTTAGAAATTTTAGCATTTTTGCAAACTGGTTTTGCAAATCTTTTGAAAATAAAAATATTTTCAAAAACACTTTCGTCTTTTGAAATTTCAAGAAAAACAGGTTTGCATGAATTTGTTGTGAAGAAAAATTTGGAAAAACTTGCAGCAGTTAGTATTGATGAACTCTTAAGGGTAAAATTTAACTTAACTAATGCTGAATATTTTCTTAAAATAGGACAACTGGAGCCAATGACGGCATTTTGTAATGCCCTAATGGGAGAAGGTCAATGATATCAAAGAAATTGGCGCAAAATTTTTCATTTGTTTCTGATTATTTTACTCTATTATTAGATTTAAATCCTAAAAAATTTCCTCAATCTATCGTATTTGAAGGTCTAAATCCTTATGCGCAGTGTTTTTTTGCATTGGAGTTGGCAAGAGTTTTAAATTGTTTGCAAGATGCTTCTGAAAATTGTAATTGTCTTAATTGTCGCTGGATTAGAGAAAATAAGCACCCTGCTGTAAATTTTGTTTCACAATTACATTATAAAGGTGTTTCAGATGATTCAAAAACAGTAATTTCGGTACCACAGGTTAAAGATATAGAAAAATCACTAAGAGAAAAATCTGATTATCATAGATTCTTCATTTTTTTTGATGCAAAACCCATACCTTTAAATGAGTGTGCCCTAAGTTCAATTGAAAGATATTCGCCTGTTGGTTATAATATTTTTCCTGACAGCAGTTGGACATTGGGACATATTAATGCAAAAACTTTTAGTCCGCTAACTCCAAATATTCTTCTAAAATGTGTTGAAGAACCCCCGCAAGGGACAACTTTTGTATTTTTAACTAAAAATAGAGCTGATTTAATTAATACAATTGTGTCTCGCTCTCAGTGCTTTAAATTGCCATTTGTTGCTAAAAAGCTTGAACTATGTGATATTAAGGAAATTTTTCATAAATATCCGAATATAAATTTTGAAGATGCCTTTTTGATAAGTGATAAACTGCAAAATTATGTAAAAGACAATGAAATAACTGCAGACTTTCTGTTAGATTTAATATTGGCTTATTTTGTGAATGAGCTGCAGATTTCAAATGAAGATAACTACATTTCAAAATTGCAAAATGATATCAATTTATTGAGCGAGGCAAGAAAATATCTTAATGCATCAATATCTCAAAAAAATGTTTTTGATACGCTGCTTTTAAAAATAGCAAGAGGTGCAAAATGAAGCATATAGCCTTTTCTTTGCCAACAGGTATTGGCGCAAAAATAGGCGGTTATGCCGGTGATATAGGTCATATTGTAAGAGAATTCTCAAAGTATTTTAAGGTTGTAGTTAATCCGAATGCCGTAAATGGTGGTATTTTAAGTGCAATTAACAAAAATATGTATTATGTGGAGGGTTACGCATTTGATGAGTTTTTGTGTGGTAATTTAAATTTGAAATATCCTAAAAAGCCAAATAAAATTGGTGTTTTGTTTGATTGCGCAATACCGGATGATATTTTAAATGTTCATATAAATACAATCAACGCACTTAGGGTTGTTCAGGGACTTGATATTTTAGACCCTATAAAAACAAGAACTCCGGTAGGAGTTGAATTTTCTATTCAAAATAATATATCTTCAGGAACAATATTAAATCCGAATTCACTGTTAGAAGGAGCAAAAACTCTGGTAAAAAAAGGTGCCCTTGCAATTGCAATTGTTTGTTATTTTGGATGTGATGCTGATGACGAAGATTATTTAAATGGTGTTGGAATAGATCCTATAGGCGGTGTTGAAGCAATAATTTCCCATTTTGTGTTAAAAGAAATAAAATTGCCTTGTGCGCATGCACCTGCATTTTCAGATATTGAGATTTCAAGTAAAATTGAAAACCCTAAAGTTGCATCAGAATGTGTTTCTTCTACATATTTGCCTTGCGTACTTCAAGGGCTTGAATTTGCTCCAAAGTTTACATTGTTTGGAGGTTTAAATTGCTGTGATATTAAATATTTGATTGTGCCAAGTTGTGCACTTGGTTCAAAAGGAGTGCTTGGTGCTCTTGAAAATAACATAAAAGTTTGTGCCGTTAAAAATCCTTCTAAATTAGATGTAGGATGTGAAAAGCTTAAAATTAGTGATATACTTTGCTTTGATAATTATAAAGATTGTCTTGAATTTATAAAAAAGGATTAGTGCATGAAAAAAAAATTTAACGCTTGGACAATGGCAGAGCTTGTTGTTGCGATGCTCGTGCTTGCAATTTTAATGGTTTTATCAATTCAAGCAATCAGGCCAAAGAAAATGAAAACCTTACCTTTTGCTTATGCTGCAGTTAAAAATCTTAACGATGCAGCAAAATATGTCCTTAATGAAAAATCGGCAACAAACTTACCAGACGGTCCTATTGATTACCCTGTTGCTGATTGTAATGAGACATGTGTTTCTATGGCGGAAGCAATGAGCCTTATCGGTGATTATAATTGTGTGAAAACAATGAATTCAAAACCGGCAAGTGGTAAAGGAAACGATGGAAACCCTAATTTTACTGCTGCAAATCTCATTTCATATTCGGGACTAGAAAAAGATTTCAGTTCTACGTTTCGTGGGGCTGCAACAGAAACTGAGCAGTGCGCAACAATAGAAACGGCCGTAAAGGATGTAATGATTGATATTGACGGTGACGATGGTGATAACGAAATTGGTAAAGATCAATTTCCTATTAAAATTTTGCAGACAGGTGAAGTAATACCCGGAACTTGCGTAAGTATATCAGGAAATGTAACTCCTGCTGAGTGTGCAGGTACAACTTTTCAAAACCCAACATTTGCAAGACATCCGGATTGTGGTAGCAATACTACAATGTTTATAAACGAAAAAGAGCCTTTTTCGTACACTGTATATAAGTCAAGACTTGCTACAGAAGAAGAAATTAATTCGGGTTCTTACAAAGCTGAAGACAGAGTCACGGAGGCCTTGGTTGTGGGTGATGAAATAAAGGCTGAAATAAGCTTTGCTGAGGCTGATTGTATTGCAAAAAACAACGTTTTAACAAGAACACAGTGTGCGCAATTGGGCTATTCACCTGCTGCAGAGTGTAGTGCTGATGGAGTTTTTTGTTTTGTCAGACAAGCTAAACCAATATCAATGAATTTATTTGCACTTCCTTATTAAAATTTAACCAGGCATGGAGCATGGTTTACAAAACTAAAACCGTTTATTTTTTACAATAATGGTCATATTAGCCTCAGCTAATGTTTTCAAGTATATTTTAAGAATAATGAAGATTTATTTATGTTAATTTTGTTGTATTTTTTAAAATCCTCTGATAAATGGAGGTAAAGCTATTTCTACAAGTGTAAAATGTAAACAAAAGGGAAAATGTGAATTTATTCGTTGCCTAAATAGTTAGTTTTGATTTACTATATAAGTGTAGTTAAAACATTAAAAAATAAAAAACGAGTTAGAGAATTGCGGTAAGGTCAAAAGGCCTTGTGGAGGCAAAATTGTTAGAAAACGGTTACATTCAAATTTACACCGGAGACGGAAAAGGTAAAACAACGGCATCTTTGGGTTTAGCTCTGAGGGCACTTGGTCATGGTTGGAAAGTTATGATTATACAGTTTGCTAAGGGTGATCAAGGTACTACATATGGTGAAATTGCTTCTTCACACCGCTTTAGTGATAATTTAGAAGTTAAACAGTTTGGTTTAGATAGAGTTTGTTATTCTCACAATATGAATATTGATGACTATAAAGAAGCTAAAAAAGGTTGGGAATGTGCAAAAGAAGCAATTATGAGCGGAAAGTATGGTCTTGTTATACTTGATGAAATTAATATATGTATCGATTTAGGCATGATTAAATTGCAAGATGTAAAAAATACACTTTTAAACAAACCAAAAAATCTTGAAATAGTATTAACGGGCAGAAATGCTCATCAGGAATTGATTGCAATGGCTCATCTTGTAACTGAAATGCAGCCTGTTAAGCATTATTTTGATATAGGAGTTATGGCAAGAAGAGGAATTGAATATTAAGAATTGCAAAAACTTGTTGTATTATTTATTTATGATACAATACTAATTGGAAAGATTTTTTAATGGGGAAATGGGGGTTTTGTTAAACTCCCTTTTTTTTATTCTTGAATTAATCTTAACTTTTGCTTTTTGTTTAAATGTTTTATTCTGTATTCTTCTTTTTGTGCTTGGCTGCGATTTTCAAATTCTTTTATGTAAACAATTTTAAGAGGTTTGTGTGCTCGGGTATATTTGGCACCTTTGCCACAGAGATGTTTTTCAAACCTCTTTTGTACATCTCTGGCAATTCCGCAATAAAGAGTATTATCTTGTGTTTGCAATATGTAAAGATAATATTTCATCTAAGACCTTTAAAATTTCTTTTTTGTTTTCTAATCTAACCAATACTTGACGATATTTTGAAGCATCTTTTACTGAAGATATATAGAAATTATAGAACTTTCTCATAAATTTTATTCCGTTTACTTCACCGCGAAGGTCTATTTCACCTTCAATATGCTTTTTTAGGATTTCAATTTTTTCATCAAGAGTAAGTTCTCTTAAAATTTCACCGCTATTAAGGTAGTGTTCAATATGCCAAGCCAGACAAGGATTACCTATAAGCCCTCTGCCTATACTTATTCCTTGTGCGCCTGAAATTTTAAGACAATTTATTGCATCTTGCACACTTTTTATGTCACCATTTGCAAAATAGGGTATTTTAATCTCTCCTTTTAGTTGTGCAAGTTTTTCCCAGTCTGCCTTTCCTGAGTACATTTGCGAACGAGTACGTGCATGTATTGTTATAAAGTCTACACCTGCATTTTCAAGTGTTTTTGCAAAATCAACAAAATTTATTTCGTCTAAGCTCCAGCCAAGCCTGAATTTTGCGCTAAGGGGGACATCAATTACGTCTTTTATTGCTTTTACAATGTCTGCAGCAAGTTTTGGATTTCTCATTAAGGCGGCTCCATCAGTCCCTTTTACGACTTTGTTTACAGGACAACCAAAATTAATATCAATGCAATTTGCGTATTTGTTTAAAAATTTTGCGGCAGCTGCCATTATATGAGTTTTATGTCCGCTTAGCTGGAATGACAGAGGATATTCTGACTTATCATGTTTAATAATAAGTGTTTTTTGATTATTAACAAGTGCTTCAGAGGAAATCATCTCGGTTGTCAAAAGAGTTTCGCTTGATTTTTCTCTTACAAGCTTTCTGTATATCATGTCTGATATACCTGCAAGAGGCGCCTGTATTATCTTTATATTTTTCATTTTTTAGTGTTTAAAAACTCTCTTAGCTGTGTAACTCTTTCTTTTGCAAATTTTGTATATTCATCTTGTGCATTTTCTTTTAATTTCAATTCAAGAAATTTATTATAATTTGTAATTGCTTCTTGATATTTTTCAAGGTTATCTAATCCGAGTGCATATGAGTAATAAGCAAGAGCAAAATTGGGATCTGATGCTATTGCAATTTTGTACTGTTCGTTTGCCTCTTTTTGTTTTTTTTGTTCTTCAAAAATTAAACCCTTGTAGTATATAGCATAAGTATTTTTTGGTTCTTGAGAGATTACTTTATTTAAAAGTGAGAGAGATGTATTAAAATCTTTTTTCTCATATTGTTCTATTGCTTTTTCAAGATTCTGTGCTGTTTCTCCCTCTTTAATAGCGACAATAGCCTGTTTTGCATCTGTATTTTGAGGATTTATCGTAATAATTTTATCTAGAAACTCAAGAGCTTTTGCTTGATTTTTTAATTCATTGTATGACATTGCACATACATAAAGGACTTCTTGATTTTTAGGGTCTTTTTGCAGAATTTTTTCGTAATATTGAATTGCTGCTTGATAATTTTTCATTTCATAATAGCAATTTGCTATTGCAAGGGTGACTTCAGGTGTTTGCTGGGGAATTTTTAAATAATTCTGTAATGCCATTTGATAATTACCGGCTTCATATAATTTTGTTGCATTTTCATAGACTTGTCCGGCTTGAGATTTTTCTAAAGAATCTTTTTGTGCTAAAAGTTCTGCACCGTATGGTATTTGCTCTATGCCCTGGTTTAATACTGCTATGGCATTTGTGTAATCATTTTTCAATGTATAAATTTGCGCTATGTTAATATAATTTTCCTGTTTCTTGGGATTAAGTGTCATTGCGCGTTTATAATATTTAATTGCTTCGTCATATTTTTTTTGTTTATGCATTTCGTAAGCATAGGCATATTGCAAGTCATAATTATTTGGGTTTGAATTTGCTTCTAACATCATATAGTTATATTTGTCTTCAGGGCTAAACTTTTCAGTAACAATTTGCGCTATAGAATTTTTTGCATTATTGTCATCAGGTTTTATTGCAAGTATTGCTTTGTACTGTGCTATAGCATTTTTATAATCTTTTTGAGCTTCATAAGTTGCTGCTTTATATCCTATTATTTCAAGATCGTTTGGGTTTTTTGCAAGCAATTTGTCATATTGAGCTATTGCCATTGATGTCATATTTTGTGCACTGTATAAGGATGCTAAATTTAGCAATGCTGTTCTGTCGTTTGGTTCAAGCGATAAGGCTTTTAAATACTGGTTTTTTGCTGAAACTAAATCACCTTTCATTTGGAATACTGTACCCAGGTTTATATAAGCTTGTGCATCATTGTGATTATTTGTAATTCTTGAGCGCCAGAGATTCTCAAGAATATCCAGTAATTCCGGATTTTTTTCACCATATTTTAATGCGAGATTGTATTGTTCGGCTGCTGCATCCTCGTTATTAACTTCATCAAGTATTACTGCATATTTAAAATGAACTTTTGCATCTTTTGGATCTGCTTTTATTGTTGCTCTGTAACAATTCATTGCTTCACCTTTGTTGTTAAGTGCTTTGTATATATCTCCGGCCTGTTCGTTTGCATTTTTTTCAAATTGAGCATTATTTATCGTTAAAAAATCATAGGCTGCAGCTGGTAATTCTCCTTGTGCTCTTAAATTTTTTGCATTTTGAAATTTTTGCGCTGGTGATAAGTTTGGTTCATATTTTTTTTGCAATGAATTTAAGGAACTTTCAGTAGAATTTATCATAGCTGTCAGTTGAGGGGAATTTTGTTCGGTTTCCCAGTATTTCATATAAAAAAGAGCACTCTTGAGATCGCTTATTGCTTTTTTTGGGTTTTTTTCTTCATCAAGGTAGTATTGTGCACGAGCAAGATAGGCACTACAGAGAGATTGTCTAACTGTTGCATCATAAGGTTGAAATCTTAAAACTTTTTTGAATTCAACAATTGCTGATGAGTATCTTTTGTTTTTGAGGTAAGATACACCATTATTAAAGTATAGATTATATTTTTGTATTTCTTCTTGTGTTGGCTGCTGGGCATAAGCTAAGTTAGTAAAAAACATTATTGCTGCAAATATTGCAACCAGTCTTTTTTTCATATTTTGCAACCTTTCATAAACTTTCCTCTTTGCTTGATTATAATACAATGATGAAATTTTTCATACCCTTAGGCATTGTTTTTGGTATTATTTATTTTAAGAGCATGTTTTGAGGGTGAATTTTGAAAACAGAATTTATTTCACATGGTAAGAATTCTTTAATAATTTTCTTCTGCGGTTTTTATACAGATGCAAATTGTTTTATTGAATTTGACAATACTAAAAATGATTTACTTTTTGTATATGATTATTCCGATATGGAGAATAATCCTATAGAGTATTTTGATTTTCTAAATTATACTGAGGTTAGTGTAATTGCATATTCTTATGGAGTCTGGGCGCTTAATTATGTTTATAACCAGGATTTGTTGCCTGATATTAAATCAAGTTGCGCAATATGCGGTACTTTTCGCCCTATAGATAATGAATATGGAGTAAATGAAAAAATTTATGAAATTATGACAAAGTCTTTAAATGAAGATACTATAGAAAAATTTGAACAAAAGATGGCTATAGGGTCTTCTTTTCCTTTAAAAATCAAACGCGCAAATCGTCAGATACAAAATCTTGTCAATGAATTATTGAATATAAAAGCTCTTTCAAAAAGCATTTGGTTTAAGAAAAATTTTAATTTTGATAAAGTTGTAATAGCTAAAAAAGATAGAATCTTTCCTTATTCTTCGCAATCTAACTTTTGGGCTGCGCATAAAAATAAGCTGGAACTTGATTGCGGACATTTTCCATTTTTTGAATTTAGGGATTTTGATGAGATTCTTGAAGGTTAATTATGAATAAGGCTGATGATTTTTCAAAAGTTGCTGGATCATATAGAAAAAATGCAATTGTGCAAATGAAAATGGCAAAGAATTTATTTTTGCTGTGCAAAAAGTATTTTGGAAAAAATTTTAAAAAAATATTTGAAATAGGCTGCGGTACAGGTTTTTTAACGGAAAATATAGTAAAAAATTTTGTTTTTGATGAGTTGGTTTTAAATGATATAACAGACAATTTTTCAGGGTATGATTTTGAATTTTTAAAAGGTGATGTTACAAAAATAAAACTTCCAAAAGAATGCGACTTAATAATATCAAGTGCATGTTTTCAGTGGATAGCAGATATTGAAGTTTTTTTGACAAATCTAAAAGGTAGCTTATCAAAAGATGGAATACTCGCCTTTTCCAGTTTTGGTAAAGATAATTGCAAGCAGTTTAAAAGTATTGAAAATACAGGACTTTTTTATGAAAATTATTTAAATATTTTGCCAAAATGCGGTTATGAAATTTTTGAATATGAAAAAGAAATTCAAACTGTTTATTTTTCTTCCCCGCTTGAAGTTTTAAGACATATTCAGCTAACTGGTGTAAAAATACACAGTACTAAAAAATGGAGCAAGGAACATCTTAAATACTTTGAACAAAGGTATAGTGAACTTTTTGGTGATGATAACGGAGTTGCACTTACTTATAATCCTGTTTATGTTTTAGCCAAAGTTAAATAACATAACTCATTAACATTTCTCTGCAGGTCTTTGTGGAATGCATTTTTAAAATTGCACGTTTTTCAATCTGTCTGATACATTCTTTTGTAACACCGTAAATATTTCCTATTTCTTCAAGAGTCTTTCTTGCACTCTCACCCAAACCAAAGCGCATTGTTAGCACTTCTTTTTCTCTTGTTTTTAAGCAATCCATTGCACTTCTGATATCATGTTTTAGTTGTTCGTCCAAAACGTATTTTTCAACGTTTTGTTTTTCGTCTTCAATTATCTCGCTAAGACTCATCTCCCTTGTTCCTTTTGAATCATTTTGCGTTTCAAATCCGGTTTCAAGCGAGAGTGCCTTATTGAATGCATTTAAAAATAAGTCAATTTTTTCTTCACTGTAGCCTATTTTTTCTGCAATTTCTGAATTTTTAATACCGCATCCATATTTTTGTTCAAGACTAACTTTAGCTTTTTTGTACCTAGATATTGTTTCTTGTATATATACCGGAATTTTCATTGAGTATGATTGTTCTGATATTGCCTTGAACATAGCTTGTTTTATCCACCAAGTTGCGTAAGTTGAGAATTTATATCCAAGTTTCCAATTAAACTTTTCAACCGCTGCAATGAGCCCCATATTGCCTTCTTGAATCAAATCACTCATGTTTAAGGTCGTTGTGTGAATTGATTTTTTTGCTACATTAAAAACCAACCTTAAATTGGACTGTATGAGCTTTTTCTTTGCTTCAAGATTTCCTTTTGTAACTTCTTTGGCGAGTTCTTTCTCCTCTTGTGGGGTTAAAACCGGATATTTTGAAATTTTTCTTATATAATCCGATAAATTTTCATCAAAATTTGCAATTTTTGCACAGTTAAAATAATTTTTGTTATTAAGCGAATTTTTCATAATAAGATGTCTCCTAAAATATTTCTAACCATAATTTTTTATGTTGATTGACAAATTTGCATGCCAACTAAAGCCTTTGTGGCTTTAAATTTTGAAAATAATTTTAAAAAAAGCGATGCTTAGTTTTTTTGCGAATTAAATCCGGATTTACAAAGACCCACGTAATATAGAATAACAACAACGATATAAAACGTATATACTTAATATATCACTTAGCTAAAAAAATAACAAGACTATTATTAAGAAATATTAAAACAATTTTTGATTTAAATTTAATTCTTAATATTTCTTAATATAAAAAATATCTCGTACGAAATTTATCATATTAAGTTTTGTAACAATAAAAATTATACGGGCAATTTTTTAAATGTGAAATACTTTATATATATGTAAGCGATAATTAAGATATATGACCTAAAAAAATATACTTTCTAACCAACACACACTAACCTTCACTTCACACACGAGGAATTACTAAAACAAGTATTCCGAGGGGCTTTTGATTTTCAAAAGCCTTTTTCTTTATGTAAAATTATTTTTGTGTTATTATCCTCTTGTAAGCTTGTATAAGAGGTTAATATATGCCAAATGTTATTGAAGGTAATTTATACGCCAACTCATCAGATAAATTTTGTGTAATTGTTTCTAGATTTAACGAATTTATTAGTTCAAAACTATTGTCCGGCGCACTTGATTCTTTTGTACGGTTAGGAGTTGATGAAAAAAATATTGATATAATTTGGGTTCCGGGTGCATTTGAGATTTCACTAGCAGCAAAAAAAGCTGCTCAAACAAAAAAGTATTGTGCAATTGTTACGCTCGGTGCTGTAATAAAAGGTTCAACAAGTCATTATGACTATGTTTGCGCAGAAGTTTCAAAAGGCGTGGCTTCAGTTTCTTTGTCAGAAGGTTTACCTGTTATTTTTGGAGTACTTACTACGGATAATATTGAACAGGCTATTGAAAGAGCAGGTACTAAGGCTGGAAACAAGGGTGCTGATGCGGCAAAATCTGCAATTGAAATGGCAAATTTAATGCGAAATTTAAACTAAAAATAAATCTACAGATCTAGTTGTATTTTAAACCTTGAGATTGATGATACTCTTTTAAAAAAAAGTTAATGTTTAATTATAAATATTAATAATTGATTAGGGAGAGTATTTGAGTATTATGCAACGGACATGTATGTTCATTTTTAAAAAAATATTATTGGCAATAAGCGCATTTGTTTTATTGTGTATGCCTTCATTTGCGCAAGAAAGCCTTATAACTTCAGTCACTATTTCAAAACCAAAAGATTTAAATGGTGCTTATATGTTAACTGTTAAGGCTGATAAGCCAGTTGAATATAAACAAAAAGCTGAAACTTCAGATAGTATTTATTTTGATTTGAAAAATTCGCTGGCAGTTGATAATCTTGATACAATTTACGATAATGTTTCAGGCATTGATGCACTTATTGTTCAGCAGCTTGAAAACAGTAAAGTAAGAATTTATGTTAACGGATTAAATACAAGTAATACAAAGATTGTATTTGAAACAAAGCAATTGACAGGGTCTAAAACATCAAATCAAATTGTGCTGAACAGACCAATAAGGGAGTATAGGCCTACTAACGACGTTAACGAAATAGGTGAAGAAAATATAGATTGGGACGATAATTCTTTTAATACTGAGCATCTTTTATCTTCCTTTTTTGGTATTTTTGGTGAAAAATCTGATATGACATTGGTTGTGTGCATAATTCTTCTTGTTGCTTGCGTAGTTGTTTCAAGGAAAATATTTGCAAAAGTTAAGCTTCAAGAAGAACCTCTTATTGGTTTGTCTTCTGCTTATAAAAATGAAAAAGAAGATAATAATGAAAGAGTGCTTGATGGTGTTTATGATAAAACATCTAAGTTAAAAACTCCTCCTTTAAGGCAAATGCAAAATCCCTCTTTTAAATATGCGACTAATTCTTATCAAAGAGTAAAACCTCAGCCTCAACCTTTAAGAAATACTATAAAACAAAATTATGCTCTAAATGCATATCAAAATGCTCAAAAGAACCCATACACTACTTCAGCCGTTCGCAAACCGGTTCAAGCTGTAACTTATCAAAAAAGAGCACAAAAACTCTCTTCTGGGTATGTTTCAAATGTTCCAAGGGCGGAAGCACCTTCTGCCTCCAAGCAAAATGCTAGTGTTGAGAGTATTAAATTTCTTGAATCTGTTACAAAAATATATGAACAAAGCGGTAGAAAAGACCTTGCTCAAGGTTTAAGAGCAGGTATAAACAGAAAAAAATCAGCAGTTTAAATAGATAATACTCAACCAATTGCCTCGCATAATTGAGGCATTTTTTTAGAATTGTCCATGTTGTTTTGACAACAAGTTTAATATATAATTTAGTAAGTTAGCATTACGGTATAAGAATGGATACAAAAGTCTACAGTAAAGGTGATATATTGCAAAAACTCGCACAAGACGGTTTTTTTGTGGACTTTTTAACCCTAAACTCATTTCTTGAAAAATACAAGATTGAAGCAATTTTTGAAGATGATGAAGGCAATGAATTTTTTGATAAAAGTGCTTATGATATTTTGGTACAAAATGTCTTAAGACGTAATGTAAGTGATTCTGGTTTTCAAAATAATACACATGAGTCTGAACATGCTTCATTGGGTACAAAAAATAATACACTTGAGTCAAGTATGCATAGTTCACCATTTGAAAAACAAAATCAGCCCGTTGAAGATAAAAATTTTGTAGGTACTGTTTATCAAAACGAAATTCAATCGGATGAAGAAAAGAAAAAAGAAGAAAAGAAAGTATCCCTGGAAAATATAAAATGGTACAGATGGGATGATGTTTCTGCGGATTTGTCTACGGAAGAGCAAAACGAAAATTATCAAATTATTGATTCTGATAATGATAAAAACTTGTCTGATGTTAATCAAGATTTGCAAACAGAAAAAGATAATTTTAATTTTGTAAATAAAACTGATTCTGAACCATCTGTACAGACGCAACAAGATTATTGGAATTCTGTCGCTACTCCTGTTCAAAATGAATACTCTGCTGAGCATGAGAAAAATGATAATACAGATATAAAAGAGCCGATTAAAATCAATAATGATTTAAATAATATGCTCTCGAACGTTGATGATAACGAGGAAGATTTTGATGACATAGGACTTTTGTCAGATTCGATTCAGGCTCAAGAGAAATTTCAAAGCTATATAGTAAATGAACTTGCAAAGAAAAATGTTGATCTTACTCCACCAAAGCAAGAAAATGCTTTTAAATTTGATATATCAGAAAAAACTTTAAATATGATTGCTCGTGCAATTGCAAAGAAAATAGCAAAACAGGTTTCAACAGTATTATCAAACGATGAAAGAAATAATACAAAATTGCTGCAGGCCGAAAAAAAATCTCAAATGCTTGAGCAAAAAGTTGCATCGCTCGAGGAGCAAAATAAAAAATTAAAATTGCTTTTAGTCGAATCTAATAAAAATTTAAATTCATATAAACCGACATTCTTCGGCTTTTACCGTTTTGTAAGAAAGAAAACCAAGAAAAGAAAATAAAATATGAATATCATTATAATGTTAATTTTAATAAGTTTATTGGTTTTGGTTCATGAATTGGGTCACTACCTAGCTGCAAGAGCTTTTGGAATCCAGGTTTCGCATTTTGGTATTGGTTTGCCAATAGGTCCGATTTTATATGAAACTAAATGCAAAGATACAAAAATTACGGTACATGCCTTTTTGTTAGGCGGTTATGTTTCTTTTCCTGATGACGATGACGAAAATGATGATATAAAAGATTTACCTCTTGATTCCCCGAAGAGATTTAAAAACAAAAAGCCATGGCAAAAAGCTATAGTTGTTTCTGCAGGTGTTTTTGCAAACGTTGTTTTTGCGCTTTTTCTGGTAATGTTATGTGCAGCTTATTACCATAAATTACCAAGCAGTAAATATGAAGTTATGATTAACGATTTTACTCCGGAGGTAGAATCAAATGTTATTCAAAGCGGTTTGAAAAAGGGCGATATAATTTTAAGTGTTAATGATTTAAAAATAATAAATTCATATCAATTTATATTTCTTGTTCAAAAAAGTAAATTTTTCGATGGTTTAATTTCTTTAAAAACTGCGCAAGAAAAATTATCGGAGCTAAAACGACTTAATCCTGGGATATCTGATGAAATAAAACCGGCAGAAAAAATACTGCTACCAAAAATGACTCAGGAAGATTATTTAATAGTTCCCAAAAATGTGCTCTTGGGCATCGAAAAGTACAAAACTGATGAAACAGAGCTTACAAAAGAACAAAAAGCACTTTCTAAATTATTGGAGGGTAAAAGCTTTTTTATTGCAGATAAAAATTATAATTTAAATGATATTGCCTACGCATTGTCTGACAGTTATAAACCTTTAAAAATAACTGTTTTAAGAGATAATAAGATTCTTACTTTTGACAATCTAAAAACTTCAAAAGATGGACTTTTAGGTGTAAAGTTGGAGGCAAATGAGATATTTGTCCCAATTAATACACCACTGGATGTCCTGACACATTCATGGGATTACCTTGTGGTAAACACAAAACTTATGCTTTTAGGGTTGTGGCAATTGATAAGTGGTAAGATTCCTCTTAGTGATATGCATGGCATTGTTGCAATCACTAAAGTCGGTGGTGATATTATTGAAAACTCAGGTATGCTAAAAGGATTGCTTTTAAGTGCAATTATAAGTATTGACCTTGCCATAATAAATCTTCTTCCAATTCCGGCCTTAGATGGTGGACATTTAATGTTTCTTGCGCTTGAAAAAATTTGTGGTAGGGAACTTGATGAAAAAATTGTTGAAGGCATTTCAAGAGTATTTTTTATGCTCTTGATTCTTCTTATGATTTATGTTGTGTTCAATGACATTTTTGCGCTTGTAACAAAACAACTTTAGTGCACTTGACGAGTAATATTGCGCGTGCTATATTTAAGCCATAATGTTACTTTAAAGTACTGAAGGAGGTGAAAATATGCCTGAGGTAAGAGTTCGAGAAAATGAAAGTATTGAAAGCGCTCTTAAAAGATTTAAGAAGAAAATTCAAAAAGCTGGAATTTTATCTGAAATTAAACGCAGAGAAAGGTATGAAAAGCCTTCTGTTAAAAGAAAACGTAAGTCAGAAGCTGCGCGAAAAAGACGAGTTTAATTTTTTAGGTGGGGGATTCAATCCCCCTTTTTAAAAAGAGGTGTGAAATGGCAAAAGATTGTAGTTTTGACGTTGTATCAGAATTTGACAGACAAGAACTGGTTAATGCTATAGACCAGGTTAATCGTGAGCTGAATTCAAGATTTGATTTAAAGGGCTCAAACTCTGATGTTGTCCTTGATGGTGACAAAACTATAACAATTACAACAAGTGATGATTTAAAACTAAGAAATATTATTGATATTTTGCAGACAAAAATGATTAAAAGAAGTCTAAGTATAAAAATTCTTGATGCACAGGCTCCGCAAGCTGCGCTTGGTGGAAATGTAAGACAAGTTTTTAATTTGAAAAAAGGTTTATCTCAGGAACTTGCAAAGAAAATTACTGCTGTAATTAAGGATTCAAAATTAAAAGTGCAAGCATCAATTCAGGGTGAGCAAGTTCGTGTTAGCGGAAAGAGCAAGGATGATTTGCAGGATGTGATAAAACTTTTAAAAGAAAAAGAAGACAGTTTTAATATCCCATTGCAATTTACAAATTATAGGTAAAATGGAATTAAATTTAAACAATACATTAATTATTTATAACTCAGAAATTGAAGGTAGTGATATTGTTGCTAAAATGCTTGCAGAAAGATTTAGCAATGCTGTTGTTTCCACTCTTGATAATATGCCTGAACAAGCAGGTTTTGTAATTGTTGTTGGTGGTGATGGTACGTTATTAAAATGTGCAAGAAAATATAGTTTAAAAGATATACCAATTTTTGGATTTAATATGGGTAGGTTAGGTTTTTTGGCACAAGCTATGCCCGATGAGATTGATTACGTTGTTAAAAGGATAAAAGACGGAGATTTTAGAATTGAAAAAAGAATAATGCTAAAATGTCCAACTACAGGAGCTGTAGCACTTAATGATATGGTAATCAGGGGTGCTACCTTTTCACGCACCTCGACTTTGAACTTATATATAAACAACATTAAATTATGCTCATATTTAGCAGATGGACTCATTATTTCAACTCCTACAGGTTCAACCGCTTATGCTTTGTCGGCTGGTGGACCAATAATTTCGCCAAATATTGAGTGTTTTGTTGTAGTACCTATTTGTCCGCATACTCTAAATGCAAGACCGATTGTAATACCTTCGAATGAATATATAAAAATAACGACACTTGATGCACCAAAGGATTTTCAAATCACTGCAGATGGTCAAGATGCAAGAATTATAAAAAACGAAATATGTGTTGAAAAAAATGATAAGTATGCTAAACTTCTGTTGCTAAATAATAAAGGCAACCATTTTTATGATGTCTTAAGAGAAAAATTACACTGGGGTATGGCGCCAAATAAATAATGATAAAATCCGTATTAATAAAAAATTTCATACTAATAGATGAATTGTTTTTAGAATTTGACAATGGTTTCAATGTTTTAACAGGCGAAACGGGTGCAGGTAAGAGTATTATTTTAAAAGCAATTGATACTGCTCTTGGAGCAAGGGTTTCAAAGGATGTAATATTTGATAAAACAAAGCCTGCGCTTATTGAATTAACATTTGACCATTCAAATAAAGATTTAAAAAATCTTTCTAAATTTGAATTATATAATCAAACTGTTGTATCAAGAGAGATTGGTTTAAATTCTCAAAAATGTCGAATAAATGGCGCACTTGTTAATCTTGATGCACTTAAGGAGTTAAGAGAGTATCTTGTTGATATACATTCTCAAAATCAGAGCTATACTTATGTTTCTCCAAAATATCATATAGATTTACTGGATGCATACTGCATGAGCGCAGATAATGATTTTACGCTAAATATTGAGCAATATAAAAAAAATTATAATGAATTATGCGAGGTTTCTAAAAAACTTACATTTCTAAAAGAGAATAATTCAAAAAATCTGCAAGAGATGGATTTCTTGCGTTTTCAGCTTAATGAAATAGATACGGCGCAAGTGTATGAAAATGAAGAAGAAGATCTAAATTCTGAGTTGGAAGTTTTGTCAAATATTCAAACTCTTAAAGAGTTAACTTGGGGTATTTATTATTCTTTGGGCGCAGATGGTGGTGTCAATGATGTCCTTGGTAAAATGAATTCTTCTTTATCTAATGCGACAAATTTTGATAAAAAATTAGAAGAAGTACAAAATGCTTTTATCGAAGCGCATGAAAATTTAAAATATTGTAGCAATTATTTAAGAGAATATTCGCAAAACTTGGAAGATAATCCGCAGCGTTTAAATGAAGTTAATGAAAGGCTTTCTTTGATTTTAAAGTTAAAACGTAAATATGGCGATATTTTTGAAACAAGGGAGAAAATTGCAAATCAACTTGATGAAATACAAAATAATTTTGGTTCGTTAAGTGAACTTGAAAAAAAAGAAGAGCGATTACTTGCTACAGTTCAAAAACTTTCAGGTGAGCTTTCAGTAGTTCGTAAAAAATGTGCAAAAGACTTATCATCCCTTATTGTCAAGGAATTAAGAAAGCTTGAACTTTCAAAAGCTGAATTTGAAATATTTATAAAAGAAAAAAAACTCGATGCAAAAGGTTTTGACGATGTCGAGTTTTTAATTACAACTAATGTATCTTCTGCACTTGCACCTTTGGCTAAAGTTGCCTCGGGTGGAGAAATTTCACGTGTTATGCTTGCCATAAAAACTGTTTTTGCCCATGTTGATATGGTTTCTTCAATAATTTTTGATGAAATTGATACTGGTATTTCTGGCAAAGCATCAAACGCTGTTGCTGATGCAATTTCTAATCTTGCAAATGATATACAAGTTTTCGCAATAACTCATCAACCAATAATAGCTGCTCGTGCAAATGCCCATTTTGTAGTGACGAAGAGCCAAGATGATGTGACTAAGGTTTGTGTAAAAAAAATGGAAACGGAAAGCGAAAGACTGGAAGCAATTGCTTCTTTAGCATCGGGTGAGGTAAATAATATTTCAGTTTCATTTGCTAAAGAGCTTTTAAAACCTTAAATAAAGTTTTGTTAAAAACTTGACAAATATAATTGTATATAACAAGTTTTTTTGTTAAAATTAACTAAAATTATTTCTATTGCCAATACAATTTGAGGGATTTTAAGATGAAAATCAGTTTTGATATTAAAAATTCAGCCGTAAGAAACTTAGTCGGTTTGAAAGCACAAAAGCATAATCAGCAAATACCATTATTCAGTAATGTTTCTGATGTTTTTGTAAAATCTTTACCTTTTAAGGGAAATACTGATGAACAAATAAGACAAGATGTTATAGACTATGGTGTTGATGGGATTATATCCTGTTTAACACTTTATGCAAATCCTTGCACAAGTGCTCGTGGTCATAGAATGCCAACTCATGAAGATTTCGATTATTGTATGGAGTTGTTTTTCCCTTTGTGTTGTTGTGCATCTTCGACTTATGCTACAAAAGATGGCGATGAAATAAAATATCCAAACCAAGATGAATTTGTTGAAATTATAAAAACTTTGTGGGTCAATAGCGAGGGTGATGAAGGTGCGGATGAAAGCATATACCTTGATAAGAATATTGTAAGGCTTGATGAAAGTGGCAGAATGTACCATATGTATGATTTTATTAAGGATGATATGGCACGTGCAATGAATGCATATTCGCAAAACAGGTATGGAACACCTTTAAAAAATCTTGATGATGTAAAAGATTTTGCTCTTAAGATATATGATGATGATACTGTAAGAACAATAAAGCCGTGGATTTCAGTAAGGAGTAATGCTAAGATAAAACGTGGTAAGTTGAGTAAATACGCAAAAGAGCTTGCAAATATGCCAAATTCTCAAGTTATGATTAATTATTTACTTAGCAACAAAGATAGATTTTTTTCAAGTCCAATGAGCCTGAGGGCACGTTATGAAGATTCAAAACCAGTACCCCATGAACCTATCTTTAAAGAAGGTAACCCTTATGAAGATAACAGGACGGACGCCGAAAAGGCAATTGACCAAATGATTGGAATGCCTTGGTAGTTAATCAAAGATTGCTTCAATAAATTCATCTTTATTAAAATTCTTAAGGTCTTGAGGTTTTTCGCCAATACCGACAAGTTTTGCCGGCAGCGCAAAGTCTTTTGCAATAGCTATAATTATTCCTCCTTTTGCAGAGCCGTCAAGTTTTGTAATTGCAACAGATGTTAAGTTAAGTGCTTCTTTAAATACCTTTGCTTGAGAAAGTCCGTTTTGACCTAAATTTGCATCCAATACGAGCATGCACTCTGAAAGTGCTTGTGGTGCATTTTTATCTATTACATTTTTAATTTTTTTTAATTCTTCAATTAAATTGAATTTATTTTGCAGTCTTCCTGCTGTGTCGATTATCACAATGTCATAATTTTCCTTTTTTGCGCGCTCTATTGCTTCGTAAACAACGGATGCACTGTCGGCTTTATCGCGTCTTACTATGTCAACATTTGCCCTTCTTGCCCATATCTCAAGTTGTTCTTCTGCAGCTGCACGAAATGTATCTGCTGCTGCAAGCAAAACTTTTTTACCTGAATCATTAAATCTTTTTGCCAGTTTGCCTATTAATGTTGTCTTGCCTGCGCCGTTAACCCCAGCTATAAAATATATATTAAGCGAATTTTCTTTGTAAATTAACTCATTTGGACCTGCGTTCGCAAGTATATTTTTAAATTCTTCTTTTAAAAAATTTTTCAGTTGAGATGATTTGAGGTTTTTTGTTTTAATCTTGTCTACTATTTCTACGCTTAAATCTACACCTAAATCAGCTTTAATTAAAGTTGATTCAATATCTTCCAATGTAAATTCGTCAATTTCTTCACTTCCGGATGCAACATCAACAACATTTTCTATAAGTGCTTTTGATGTTTTTGAAAGTGCATCTTTTAGTGCTGTAAAACTGTCCGAGATTATGTTTTTAGAGTCCTTTTTAAAGAAATTAAACATATCTTTCAACCACTTTAGCAAGAATTCCGTTAATAAATGATGGAGAGTCATCCGTTGAATATTTTTTGGCAAGTTCAAGAGCTTCATCTATTACGACTTTGTGTGGGGCATCTTTCATAAATACAAGTTCTACAATCGAGATTCTTAAAATGTCTTTGTCTATTTTAAACAATCTGTCTATATCCCAACCAAAAGCTAGTTCTTTTATTATATTATCAATGTCTTGTTTTTTTTCTTTAAACGTTGTTGCAATTTTGTTTATGTAGTCTTTAACGTCTGATTTTTCTGATAGTGTACTTAATTCTGCAATTTCAAGTGCATTTACTGCTTTGTCGCAAACTGAAAGGATTGTTTTTATTCTGCCTGACATATCGCTTGTAAGAGGTATTTGCACAGGTATATTATTAGCATCAATAGGTCTTTTTAAATTGTCAGGATGATTATTTTCATAATCGTCTATATATTGTGCTATATCACTAAGTCCGCTTGTTGCAAGATTTAACTCTTCTTGTGATGAACTTATAAGCGTTCTTACTGACTTTAGAACTATTTTTTCAAAGTCTGAGTCTTGATATTTATCAAGATTTTTTTCTAATTGTGAAAATAATATAAGTGCCAGCTCTCTTGAAGCTCGTCTTGCTTGCATAATTTTTTTCCTTTTAATTATCTTTAAGTTAATTATAGATGAAAAATTTTTTATTTGCAGACTTTTTTAATATTTTGAAAATAATTCTTTGCGCATTTGTAATATTCAAGTTCTTCTGCTAGCTTTATGGCATTTTCAGATATTTTGCCTAACTTTTCTTCATTCATGTTTATAATTTTTTTTAATAAAATTTTAATGCTTTTTGCATTTGGTTCGACTAAAAAACCGCTTTTTTCATTTATAATAAAACCGTCCATGCCACTGTTTTTAGTACAAATTACTATACAACCTTTTGCTAAAGCTTCAAGATAGCTAAGACCAAAAGTTTCTTTCTTTGATGGTAAAATAAAAATTTTTGCATCTTCAAGAGCTTTTAATACTTCTTTTCTTGGTTTTTGTCCCATAAATTTTATATTTAAATTTTGTGCAAGTTTTTTTAATTTTTTTTCTTGATTTCCGCTACCATAAATTTCAAGTTCTATATCCTTAAAATCAGACATTGCTTTTATGAGTTCAGATAAGTTTTTGCGTTTAATAAGAGAGGAGACGCAAACAATTTTCATTTTCTTTTCTTTAAATGTTTTTGTTGTGATTTCTTCTTTTTTAATACCTGAGGGTACAAGAAAAACATTTTTAAATGAAAGTTTGTTTCTAATCCAGTATGTACGTGCACCAATAGCATCAGCATTATTAAGTGCATCTTTAAGCGCAGTTGAAAAATAGATTTTATATTTTTCAAGTACTTCAATATCACTTGCATGACAAATTGCTATATGAGGTTTTTTATATTTTTTTTTAATTGTTTTTGCACAGAGAGTGCCTGATGGCATATGCGAAATTACAACATCAAAATCTTTTTCTACTTTTGGATTTAAATAGAATGGTAAAATAAAATTTTGGTTGTAAATTTTAATACCATTGTGGAAATAACTACCCTGTTTGTATATTTTTCTATTGCGAATTAAAGAGTTGATAATTAAATCTGACCTTAAAATATTGACTTCATTGCCCATTTTTTTTAAGCCTAGAGCAAAATTTTCAATAGTTTTTGGTATTGCTTTATGCTCATTTTCAAGCGGATATAAATCTGTAACTATAAGTATTTTCATTTACAGGTACTGAAAATCGCAAACTTTTGAAAATCTTTCTTTTAATAAATTTAAAAGAGCTATTCTATTGTTTTTGATTTTTTCATCTTTATCCATAACTAAAACCTTATCAAAAAAGTCATCTATTGGTACTATCAAACTTTCAAGGCTTTGAGTGTACTGTCTTATATCTTTTTCATTTATGTTTTGTTTTAAAATTGCATCGTACAATGCTTTTTCTTCATTAAGTATAAAAAGATTTTTATCAACTTGCGAAAAAGTTTTGTCTTTTGTAATTTTTAAGATTCTATTTGCAGCTTGTGCAAGCTTTATAAAGTTTTCTTTTTGTACTTCTTCTTTTATAAACTGTGCTCTTGCTAAAAATTCATCTGTGTTTTTTAGGGGATTGCACACTGTACTTGCTTTTAAAATGTTCTGAGTGTAGTCCTTTTCGTACATTATTGTGAGTCTGTTTAAAATAAAATCGTAAACATCTTGTTTGGTGTCATTTTCAAGAGCAATGTTGAAATCATGAGAAATTGTATTTAATGAGTAGTCAATAAGTGCTTTTAAATCAAGTTTTAAATTGTTGCTAATTACTGTTCTTAAAATACCAATTGCTGCACGTCTTGCGCCGAGAGGGTCATTTGAGCCCGTGGGTCGCTTTTTTTTCATTTTGCCTTGAGTTGAGATAAAAAGTGCACATATGGTGTCAATTTTGTCTGCTATTGAAACTATCTGCCCTTCAATTTTTGAAGGTGTTTCGCTATATGCACTCAAAGGAAAATAATGCTCTTTTATTGCAAGTGCCACATTTTCTTTTTCGCCAGATTTTAATGCATAGTTTTCGCCGATGAATCCTTGAAGTTCGGTAAATTCGAATACTAATCGAGTGCTTAAATCTGCTTTTGAAAGTTTTGCTGCGCGCAATATATCTCTGTCATCAATTTCAAGTTGTTGGCAAATATTTTGGCAAAGTTTTATAATTCTTTGTGTTTTATCGAAAAGCGTTCCAAGACCTTTTTGAAAAGTCATACCTTTTAAGGATTCAACTTTATCTTCAAGTGGAGTTTTCGTATCTTCTTTGTAGAAGAAAATACCATCTTCCAGTCTTGCACTTACAACTCTTTGGTTACCTGCTTTAATGTTATCCATAGATTCTTTGTCAGTGCCTACAAAATTTGCCATGGTAATAAAGTGATTAGATAATTTTCCCTCTTTTTGCCACAAGGGGAAATATCTTTGATGTTTAGACATGACTGTTGTAGTTACAATATCTGGAATTTCAAGATATTTTTTGTCAAAATCACAAAGAACAGGTATGGGGTATTCTGTAATATAGGTGACTTCATCGACAAGATCGTCCAGGTTTTCAAATTTTATAACCGAATTAACATCCAATGCACAATTTGTCGCACTTTGTACAATGGTTTTTTTTCTTTCTTCAACATTTACAATTACATTTGCTTTCCTGATTTCATCAGTATATGTTTTTGCATTTGTAATTGTTACATCTTTATTTTGTGAAAATCTATGTCCTTGCGTTTTGTTAGTTGACGTTTTGTCCAGTACTTTGAGAGGTAAAATTTGATTATTATAAAGTGCAACAATGTTTTCAATAGGTCTTGAAAACTTCTCATCGTGGTTACCCCAACGCATAAAATGTGGCCCTTGAAGCTTAAAGATAATACGCTCAACATTTTCACTTAAAATTTCTTTTGTACTTTTACCTTTGATTTCAATTTTTGCCCATATATAATTATCTTTTTTATATAGCTCTTTTTCAGTTATATTATTTTTCTTTGCAAAACCCAGGGCTGCAGATGAATAATTTCCGTTTTCGTTAAGGGCAATATTTAATACGGGTCCGCGTAATTCTTTGAATATATCTTTTTGTTTGTCTGTTAAATCAAAGATAGCAACAACAAGGCGTCTTGGGGTTGCCTGTACATCTATTTTTTTATATTCAATTCCATATTCTTGAAACAACTTTTCAAATGCATCCTTAAGTTGCTTTTGTGCATCAGGTATAAATTTATACGGAAGTTCTTGTACTAATATTTCTAATAAAAAATCACTCATAGTTTAATTCTATTACAAAAGAAAGCTTAAAAGCAATATTTAAGAAATATTAAGATTTGTTTATCTTATTTATAAATGTTGAAATAATGTTGATTATGTGTCATTTTATTAATTGAGAGGAAAGTTTTAATGTCGCAATTTAACGATGCAATATTAAAAATTAATGAGGATCAGGCAAATTACGCAAGAAAAATAAGTGCCAGAATGACCCAGCCGTTGATTAGACGCAAGGGTTTAATTGACATTTTGGGAATAATGTGCGCTGTTGACTATTTTAAAAATTGTGGCTTTAAGGTTAATAACTCAAGAAGTTTGCACAGAATCGCAGAAATTTTTGAAGAATTTAAAATAAGTGATATTTATATTAATAATCACAGGATAGATATTATTTCACGTTTTCGTGATGATAAGATAAAAATACCCTCTATTCATAAGCAATACGGTTGTCAGCCTGATTTTTACGTCGTGGTTGATCTTGGAGAAAGACTAAAAGAGGCAAAAGTTTTAGGTTATTTTAAAGCATCCGATGTTGCTTTTTTGAATTTTTCAGGTGAGTATACTGAAGTTGATGATATTTATCTAAAAAGCATAAGAGCACTTTTTCTTGAATTAAAAAAACCGGCATGCCCAAAACAAATTTTAGGTAAACATCTTGATTGCATGTCATTGTTTTTAAGATTTATTGATAAAGAGCTTGCATCAGGAAATAAAAAGCTTTTGATTCAACATCTTGTTAGTTGCCCTGCTTGTACAAAAAAACTTGCTGATGTTTTAGATTTTAACAGAACAGTTAGAGCAATACCAAATGTTAATGAATTAATTACAAGTGATTATGTAAAATCAGGTAGAGAAGAAGATGAGATATTTGCTTCTTTTAAAAAAACTTCAATGCGTGCAAAGAAAAACGCCTTACCAAAAATTGTTAAGAAAAATATTCAACAATCTGAGCCAATACTTGAAGAACCTAAAGAAATAGATACACAAAAATACGAAAACATAATCGATGGTATTTTTGATGATATTGAAAAAATTGAACCATCAAAATTAAGTATTATTTTAGCAAGTCGCAAGAAAAAAATATTTATAACTGCGGTGGTATTTTTGCTTTTTTTGTTTTCAAGTTTACTTATTGCATTTAAAAATTCTAATTCCAATATCTCTTCGATTTCAGATATAGACAATGAAAATGTACAAGATTCTGCCTATATCGCACAACAAAGGAGCGAGTTTGCATCTTCTCACAGTTTGCCGCAAGAAGTTTACGGAGTAGGTAATTTGGCTGATTATTCACAGGCAGCTCAAACAACCGGGGAGCCATTAGTTGCAACAATAAATAAAATTTCTTGGGAAGTTCCTGAAAATATTGCAAACAAGTCAAATTATACAAGGTTTTTGCAACTTGTTGGCAAAAATGTTAAATTAAACCTTCAAAACGATTTGCTTCTTTCAAATGATTTTGCAAAAAATAACGTTATAAGATTAAGTATCAGGATTGCAAGCAGTGGTGAAGTTATAGGAATGAAAATACTTCAAAGTTCAGGTTCTGCGCCCATTGACGATATAATTAAAAAAAGCGTGTCTGAAACTTTACAATATATGAAACCGCCATCTCATGGTATAATTTCTCGTCCTTTGGAGGTAACACTTGTAATTAGCCTCTAAAAACATTGTGTTTGAGTATTTCTTCTCTTAGTCCCTTAAAATCTTCTATATTATGATTTTTAACAAAATCAAGTGCGTATGCACGTGCTTTTTCAAGTATTTCTATATCATTTACAATATCTGCAAGCCCAAAATCTGCAATACCACTTTGTCTTGTACCTAAAAATTCTCCAGGGCCTCTTAGTTCTAAATCCTTTTGAGCTATAATGAATCCATTATTGGTTTGAGTCATTATTTTTAATCTATTCCTTACTTGTTTTGATGCAGATGTGCTGACAAGTATGCAGTAAGATTGTTTATCATTTCTGCCTACTCGACCTCTTAATTGATGGAGTTGGGATAAACCAAATCTTTCTGCATTTTCTATAATCATAACAGTTGAGTTTGGTACGTCTACACCAACTTCTACAACTGTTGTAGATACCAAAATATCAAATTTTTTTTCTTTGAAATCAAGCATAACTTGTTCTTTTTCTTCAGCTTTTAATTTTCCGTGCAAGAGTCCTATTTTATAATCTTTAAATTCTCCTGATTGTAGTTTTTGTGCTTCTTGTGTTGCGTTCTTTGCGCTGATTGCTTCACTCTCATCAATTAACGGGTAGACAATATATGCCTGGTGCCCTTTTGATATTTGATCTTTTATTAAGTTGTAAGCTTCTTTCCTTCCTTGTGCTCCAACTAACGTTGTTATAATGGGTAGTCTTCCTTTTGGTAGTTCGTCAATTGTAGTTATGTCTAAGTCACCATGCATAGTGAGGGCAAGTGTTCTTGGAATTGGAGTTGCTGTCATTGTGAGCATTTGAGGATATCTGCCTTTTGTTAAAAGCTTTGATCGTTGCTTTACTCCAAACCTGTGCTGCTCATCAATAACTACTGCTCCAAGGTTATTAAACTCTACTCCTTCCTGAATAAGGGCATGTGTACCAATTGCAATGTGCATTTGCCCATTCTTGAGTGATGTTAGCATTTCGTTACGAATTTTTGTACCATGTTTACCCAAAAATAATCCTACACTTATATTTAAGGGGGTAAGCCAATTGATGAAATTTTTATAATGTTGTGTTGCAAGAATTTCAGTAGGTGCCATGATTGCACCCTGATAACCGTTTTCTATTGCACAAAGCAACATAATGCAAGCTACTACAGTTTTACCGCTTCCAACATCTCCTTGTAAAAGTCTTTGCATTGGTTCTTTTGAATTTAAATCATTTGTAATTTCTTCAACTGCGTTTTTTTGTGCAGTAGTGAGCTCAAAAGGTAAATTTTCTATAAATTTTCTGACAAGTCCGTCACGTTTAATTTTTAATTGTATTGAGGTATTTTTTTTATTTGCTTCTCGAATAAGTGCAAGATTTAACTGTAGGGTAAAAAGCTCATTAAATACTATTGAATATCTTGCTCTATCAGCTTCTTCACGTGTTTTTGGAAGATGTATTTTTCTTATTGCTTCATTTCTTTCCATAAGGTTTAATTCTTTTTTAATATATTGAGGTATTGGATCTTCTATTTTTAAACAGTATTTGTCTATTGCACTTTTAATTGCGTTACATAAGGTTTTAGAGTTTAAATTTTCAGTTAAGGGATAGATTGGAACTATTTTCCCACTACTTATTAGTTCGTCGTCTTCATAACAAAAATCACAAGTCATAACTTGTATGTCAGGTTTGTCTATTGTTATTTTATTTGTATAAGAATCTCTTTTTACTGTACCAAACACCAAAACACTGGATCCTTGCGGATATTGTGCTTTGTATCTTTCTAACATTTTTCTGTTTTTTAGTTTATAAAAAAAACTTAAAGTAATTTCGCCACTGCCGTCACTTATTAGAATATTTAGCACTGTTAATTTTCTATGAGTTGTATATGCGCTTACTTTTTTAATGGTTGCAAAAACACTTACTTGTTGAGATAATTTTAAATTTGCAATTTTTACACGACCCTGATAATCTACATATCTTTTTGGGTAGTATTCAAGTAAGTCTTTTACTGTATAAATTCCGAGTTTTTTAAAAAGAGGTGCTGTTTTTGGACCGACTCCTTTTACAAATTGTATATCAATTTCTGAAATATCCTTGCTGTATGGTTTTTTTGTTTCAGGTACGTCTTCTTTTTTTGGTATTCTTACTTGTGGTTTTATTAATTTTTGAAAATATGCAAAAGTTTCTAAAAGCAGTTCTATTGAATACATTCTTGCGCAAACAGAATCTATTTGATATTGTTCAAAATGTGCAATTAATTTTTCAACTCTGTGTCTTTCGGTTTTATTGATTTTTTTAAGAACAGTATACAGAGTGGTTAGAATGAATTTTGAAAAATTGGTTTTTTTCCCTACAAAATCGATATATTTATGTTCAATTTCAATTTTGCATGAAGCAATTATCTTTTTATAAATTTCATCAAAACTTGAGAATTTGTCCATAAAAATAATTATACATTAAGGAGTCTTAAAACCTCGTAAATGTTAATTTTTTTTGCTTTACCACGTATAGAAACTTCTCTTATTTTAATTACATCAACATGTTTTTGAACTTGTTCAAAGGTTTCCTGACTTATTAAAAATTTTGTGCGGTATACTTTGTTGTAGTTTTCAATTCTTGATGCGGTGTTAACAGTGTCACCAATGACTGTATATTCTAAGCGTTCTTCTGAGCCTATGTTTCCAACAAAGGCTTCTCCTGTGCAAATTCCAACCCCTATTTCTATTTTTGGTTTACCTTCTTCAAGCCATTTTTCTTGTAACTGCTTAACTTTTTTAAGCATGGAATTTGCACAAGTTACTGCACTTAGCGCATGGTTGTTATTTTTTATAGGTTCTCCGAATACTGCAAGTACTGCATCTCCCATAAATTTATTTAAAATACCCTTATGTTCTTCTATGATTGGTACCATTGCAGTAAAATATTCGTTTAAAATTTTTGTTACTTCTTCGGCGCTTAATTTTTCACTTATTGATGTAAATCCTCTGATATCCGCAAATAATACCGTTACATTTGCTCTTTTTCCTCCAAGTTTAACTGAGTCAATATTGTCTACTACATTCTTCATAACGTCTTTTGAAAGGTATTTGCCCATTGCTGATTGAATTTTCTCTTTTTTTCTTCCTTCAAGTAAGTATCTGTATAAATATGCACAACCCATTGCAAATAGTATGAAAATTTCGGGCAAGATGAGATTTATTGTGACTTTATTACTATACATAAAAAATGCAAATATTAAATACATAAACATAAGACAAGCGCAGGATAATATTGCAACAGGAATTGGTAAAGTGCATATAAGTACAAATGCTGTAATAAAAACTAATACAACGTTTAAAATATTATACAAGTCGCTTGTATTTCTATAAAATTCGTTATTAATTATATTGTCGAGATTTGTTGCTTGAATATCTACACCGGAGAATGTATCTGAAACAGGTGTTCTTTTAATGTCTTGTAAAGCTTGTGCGTTTGCATTTGCACCTACAAAGACGATTTTATCTTTGAATATGCTGCTGTCAAGTATTGGTTTTTCACCATTTTTAATTGCATAAAGAGATTCTATAACGTCCGATGCGGATATTTTTTGATGCGAGTACAGTTCATCATCTGTTTTGTAAAAGTATATATTGGAGTATGCAACTCCATTTTTATTTATAATGGGCATTTTTAACGAATATTTATTGTTTTTTGCAAGTAAATATTTGTCTGTTAAAACAAAGTGATTAATTCCTGTGTGTTTTGAATACATTAAAAGCCCTAATGAGGGGTATAATTTTCCTTTATAATTTATAATTTGATCAATTTTTCTTATATATCCGTCACTATCCATATTTGTGTTGACAGAACCAAGATTTTTTATGTTAATTAAATAATCTTTTTGAAATGAACTGAAACTTTTATAGTTACTTATTTGTTTATTTTTTTTGCTTCTTTTGTCTTCAATTTGAATATTATTTTTTTCAAAAAGTAATTTTTCATAAAATTTTTCATTAGAATTTTTAAAAGGCATGTTGCTAAAGCCTACACCTGCGCTTAGTTTGTCTATTTTTCCTATTTGTTTAAAAAAGTCATTATCTGATTTAGGATCTTCTAAATCAGGTGCTACTATAATTGCATCATAACCTATTTGTTTTGCTTTTGTATGATTTACGATATATTCGAAAATTTCTCCATATCTTGTTCTTTTCCAGGGCCAACGGCCAAGCTTGTGCAATGATTTGTCATCTATCACAATGAGCATGATGTCATCTGATGATTTTGCATTTTGGGTTGTCATTTTGACCAGAAAATTGTATGATTTTGGTTCAAATATTGCAATGCCTATTATGTATACTATAAAAAATATTAGTATTGAGGAAAATGCTAATAGTATTAATGATTTGTTATGTGAAATTTTCATTTACACATTTTACTTTATAAGGTTTAAAAATAAAATACATAATTAATATGGGATTTATAAATAAAATTTTGGAAATTAAAAAATAGTTTGTTATAATATCTACTAAAGAGGAGAGATTATGAAAGATATATTGAAAAGGTTGTCAATATTTGTTTTAATGTTTGGGCTTTTTTATGTGAGCTCATTTATGAATCCTGTTTTGGCGCAAACACCACAAACGCTTTATGACAGAGCATGGAAACTTGTTAACTCTAAATTTGTTGATCAAACAAACAATGAACAAGACTGGTCAAGGTGGCGTCATCGTTATGACAGTGTTATAAAGGATGATGAAGATGCTTATGTTGCAATAGAAACAATGGTGTCTAGCTTAAATGATGTTTATACAAAATTTTTAAATCCAAAAGATTTCAAAGAAGAAAATGAATCAATCCAAGGTTCTCTACAAGGTATCGGAGTTCAAATCGGTGTGCGTGACGGCAAATTATTAGTAATTGCACCTATAGAAGATACACCCGGTGAGCGTGCAGGTTTAAAAGCCGAAGATGAAATCCTTGAAATAAATGGTAAAAGTACAAAAGGTATAACTGTTGATGCTGCTGCCGAGCAGATAAGAGGGCCTGAAGGTACCCAGGTTACCCTCCTTGTTAAAAGAGGAAAAGAACCGGCTAAAACTTATAAAATAACAAGAGAAAAAATAGAGATTAAATCTGTGTCTACCAAGGCTCCTGAATTTGTAAAAATCCCGGATAATATAGGTTATATTCGATTGAGTTCTTTTATAAGCAGAAATGCGACCTCAGAATTTGAACAGGCATTAATTGAAAATTGTGATAAAGACGGATTAATTATTGATTTACGTTCTAATCCTGGCGGGTTGCTTACAAACGCAATATATATTGCAGATATGCTTCTGGATTCAAGAGTAATAGTATCTACCGTAGATAGAGAGGGCTATAAGGATACTACTCGTGCAACTCAAAGGGTTTTAACAAATCAACCTATCGTAATAATTATAAACGGGGGTTCTGCTTCGGCAAGTGAAATTCTGAGCGGTGCTTTGAAAGATAATAAAAGGGCCGTAATTGTAGGAAAAAAATCTTTTGGGAAAGGACTTGTTCAAGAAATTAACAGACTTCCCGGTGGTTCGGCCATGCATATTACAATTCAAAAATATTTAACACCAAGTGGGGTTGATATCAATAAAAAAGGCATCAAGCCGGATTTTGAAGTAGATTTGACAGAGGAGGACGTAAAAAAAGAACGTGACCCTCAATTAGCAAAAGCAATCGAAATTTTATGCGATCATAGTGTTGCAAAAGAAGAAAATATCCAAAAGGATGGAATAAAAGTATACATAAAATAAAAACCCGCATTAAGCGGGTTTTTAATTGTTTAAACTATGAATTGGTGCCGGAATTCTCCCACTTCTGTTTACAAAAACAGAGGAATCAAGTTTGTTTATTGGGATTATGGGTGCTTCTCCCAGAAGCCCTCCAAATTTTACCCACTCACCTGCTTTTTTGTTAGGAACTGGTATAACTCTTAGAGCAGTAGTTTTTTTGTTTATCATTCCTATTGCCATTTCATCTGCTATCATACCCGCAATAGTTGTGTTTGGTGTGTCGCCAGGTATTGCAATCATGTCTAGTCCAACCGAGCATACCGATGTCATTGCTTCAAGCTTATCTATTGTAAGGACACCTTGCTTTACTGCTTCAATCATACCAGCATCTTCTGATACGGGGATAAAAGCTCCGGAAAGCCCTCCTACATATGACGATGCCATTATTCCGCCTTTTTTAACTGCATCATTAAGCATGGCAAGTGCTGCAGTTGTACCGTGGGCACCTGCTTGTTCCAAACCCATTGCTTGAAAAATGCCTGCAACAGAGTCTCCAGGAGCAGGTGTGGGCGCAAGTGATAAGTCTATTACTCCAAAGGGTATATTAAGTCTAGATGCAAGTTCTCTGCCAATCAATTCGCCTGTTGTAGTTATTTTAAATGCTGTTTTTTTAATTACATTTGCAACTTCACCCAAAGGTGCATCTTTAGGCATGTTTTCTATTGCCCATCTCACAACTCCGGGACCGCTTACACCGATATTTAAAGCACATTCGGGTTCATTTATTCCGCAATAAGCTCCTGCCATAAACGGGTTGTCTGATACTGAATTACAAAAGCATACAAATTTAGCTGCGCCAATACCATCTTTATCTGCAGTTAATTCAGCCGATTTTTTAATAATATTTGCAACTTTTAGCACACCTTTCATATTAATACCTGCTTTTGATGTAGCAAGATTAACACTTGAGCATAATTTTGAAGTTTTTGCCAGTGCTTCAGGTATTGATTCAAGGAAAATTTCATCACCTTTTGTGCAGCCTTTTTCTATAAGCGTCGAATATCCGCCTATAAAATCTACGCCAACTTCATCTGCAGCATTATCTAAAATTTCTGCAAGGTAAACAAAATCGGGATTTTTTGCACTTTCGCCAATTAGCGAAATAGGTGTTATGGCAATTCTTTTATTTATAATAGGGATCGAAAACTCATTTTCTAAATCATCAGCATATTTTTTTAAATTCTTTGCATATTTTATTATTTTATTGTAAATTTTTTCTCCGGTGATTTTTATATCTTCGCTAACACAATCTCTTAAAGAGAGTGCAAGTGTTGTGGTTCTTATGTCAAGATGATGTACTTTTATCATCTGAATTGTTTCTATAATATCTTTTTCGTTAAAATCAGCCATTTTTACCTTTATATAGTGTGCATTTTGTCAAAAATTTCTTTTCTTTGTACCCAAACTTCCATGCCAATATTTTCACCTGATTTTATAAGTTCTTCTTTAATTGTTTTAAAAGAATTTTCAGATTGTGAAATATCGCATAACATCATCATTACAAAGTGGTCTTGCATAATTGTTTGTTTAATATCTTCGATATTGACCTTGAGTTGTGAAAGAGTGTTTGAAATAGCTGCAACTATTCCTACTCTGTCAAGTCCGGATATTGTAATTAATATTTTGCTTTTATTCATTTTACATCTTCCTTGATAACAATAAGATTATTCATAATTTTCATTGCTACAGTAGGTAATACAACATGTTCAAGACCGTCTGCAATACTTATTACACTTCCTGCCTTAAGAATTGTTTCCTCTCCTTTATACAAAAAAGAATAATCGGTTTTCCTATCCGAGCGAATGGTAATTTTATCCATTTTACAACCTTTCTTTACCTTTGGGGATTTACTATTGCAACTCCGTTTGATGTACCAAGACGGGTTGCGCCTGCTTCAATGAGTTCTTTTGCTTGAAATCTTGTTGTAATACCGCCACTGGCTTTTACGCCAAGACCTCTTTTTTCTACAGTTTGTGCCATTAATCTTACAAAATCAGGTCTTGCACCAAGTCCGTTTTTAACAAAACCTGTCGATGTCTTAACAAAATCAGCACCACCGCTAATGCACGCGAGGCAAGCTTTTTTAATTTCATCGTTCGTAAGCAAATCTGTTTCAAGAATTACTTTTAAATTATTATCCGGGCACACATTTTTTGTAGCCCTAATGTCGTCTGTAACTTTTTTGTAGTTACCTTCCTTTAATGCCCCAAGATTAATTACTGTATCTATTTCATCTGCACCATCTGATAGGGCTTGATGGACTTGCACAAGTGTAGAGTCAATAGCATTAGCACCTAGTGGAAAATTCACAACGGTAACTACTTTTACATCTGTTCCTCCGGTTAAATTTTTTGCATGTTTTACATATAAAGGGTTAACACAAACACCAAAAAAACCATATTTAACAGCATCTTCAACCAATTTGGTTATGTTTTCAATGGTTGCTGTTGGTTTTAATAAAGTATGTTCGATATATTTTGCCAATTCCATATTGAAATTATAGCAAAACCAGATTTTTTGCGCCAGTCATGGTATCAAAATTTAAACAGCTTAAAAGATTTTCTTTTGTCATATATAAAATTCTCTCTATAGCCTCTTTTGTATTGTAAGCCATGTGAGGCGTTATTGTTACGTTTGGTAAATTTAAAAGTTTTTGATTTATATAAAATTTTTCAAGGCATGTTTCTTTTATATTTTCAAGCCCCATACATTTTTGGTTTTCTGTGCATAATATTTCTTCACATTCTATAACATCAAGTGCTGCGTAAGACACTTTTTTGTTTAAAAGTGCTTCAAAAAGTGCTTCTGTATCTATGATTTCTCCACGTGCCACGTTTACTATAATTACTCCGTCTTTCATTTTTGAAATTGTTTCTTTGTTAATTAGATGATAATTATCTTTAGTTAGGGGTGCATTTATTGAAATTATGTCTGAATTTTTAAATAATTCATCTAACGTACAATAGTTGTAATCACCGCTTTGATAGATATCGTATGCAAGTGTGTTCATCCTAAAACCTTTTGCAATGTCTAATACGTTTTTGCCTATTGAGCCTGCACCTATTACTCCTATTGTCTTGTTAAAAAGTTCAACACCGGTGTAATCATTCATCATTATGTCGTTAATTTTAACGTCATTTTGCGCTTTCCCAATTCTTCTTGCAGTATATAGTAAAATTGCAAAAGTATATTCGGCAACAGTATAATCGCCATAGTGAGGTGTATTAAAAATATAAATTTCATGCTCTTTGCAATATTTTGTATCGATGTGACTATAGCCTACACTTCTTGTAAGGATAAATCTAAGCTTAGGGAATTTTTTTAGCACGTTTTCACTAAGTGTAGATGTAATAAAAATACTTAAAATTTCGGCATTGCTAATATTTTCACTAATTACACAATTTTCATCAAGTGGAGAATTGATAAACACTGCTTCAAAATTTTGTTTTGCTGCAGTTTTTAAAAAATTTTCTTCATATGGTTGTACATCAAAAAATACTGTTTTCATAAAAACAGTTTATTTTATTTTTAATGATTGCAAATGCTCTTTGTGTGTAGTCTTGTCAGTTAATATATTTTTTTGCTCAACAAGAGTTTTTCTTTCTTTTTTATTTTGTGTAGATTTGATAAAATTATTCATTTTGTTGTAGTCAAATTCATCTTCCCAACGTGCAACAACAGTTGTTGCTATACAATTTCCGACAAGATTTATCGTTGTTCTGCCCATATCCAAAAGTTGGTCAATTCCTAAAAGTATAGCCACACCTACAACAGGCAGACCAAAAGTATGTAAAGTGCCAGTTAAAACAACAAGAGAAACCCTTGGAACACCTGCAACACCCTTAGACGTGAGCATAAGAGTCAGCATAATTAAAATTTGTTGTTCAAAACTTAAATCTATCCCAACAACTTGTGCGCAAAAAAGTGTTGTAAGTGTAAGGTATAGAGTTGTTCCATCAAGATTAAACGTGTAGCCTGTAGGCATTACAAAACTTACAATATTTTTAGGTACCCCAAATTTTTCCATTGCTTCCATTGCTTTTGGCAATGCGGCTTCTGAACTTGCTGTTGAAAAAGCCAATAATGAAGGTTCTTTTATAGCTTTTAAAAGTCCCAGAAAGGGAATTTTTATTATTTTGCAAACTATTACAAGAATTGTTGCAGCAAAAATTATGAGTGATAAGTATGTTACACCAATTAGCTTTGCATAATTAGATAGTATTCCTATTCCGTTTTGGCCTATTGTAGCAGATATCGCGCCAAAAACCCCCATTGGTGCAAAATACATAACGTATTCAGTGAATTTAAACATAACATCACATGTGCTCTGCATAAAGTCTAAAACAGGACGAGCTTTTTGGCCTACTGCACATATTGCAAGCGAGAAGAATATTGCAAAGACAACTATTTGCAATAAACTGCCTTCTGCCAATGCTTTAAAAATACTAGTAGGGACTAAGTCGAGCAACATATGCGAAAAAGAATTATCAATTTTAACATTTTCCATATTTTCAACAGCACTCATTGATATTGTATTTAAATCAATATCAAAACCTGCACCCGGTTGTAGAACATTTGCGCTGACAAGACCAATGATAAGTGCAAATGTTGTTGCTATCTCGAAGTAAATAATGGTTTTTAATCCTATTTTGCCTAAGTTTTTAACATCCCCGTGTCCTGCAATGCCAACCACAAGTGTTGCAAAAATTAATGGTGCAATAATCATTTTTACCATTTTTAGGAAAACGTCAGCAAGTGGTTGCATTTTAATTGCCCACGACGGGGCCAACCAACCAAATAATATACCTGCGGCCAGAGCAAAAAATATAAATGTTGTTAACTTTGAATTTTTCAAACGCTCTCCAATTAATGGTAAAAACGACCAGTTACAATTGTAATACAAAAAAATATTTTTTTTTGCGTCTTTACATATTCTTTACTTTATCTAAAAGTTCATTATATACATCAATGGTTGTTTTGCATATTTTTAGTTTACGATTTACAAGACTTTTTATTGTTTCGCTAAAACATATAAGAAGTGCCATGTTAAGACCTTTTTCGCCTTCATTATCGTTTAAGATTTTCCAAATTTCTTCACTATATTTTTTATCTCGTGTATTTGATTCAATTTTATCTGCAAGAAAAATGATTTTTTCAAAAATACTCATGTTTATCTTGCCAATTGTATGATAACGGATAGCATTTAGAATTTCTTTGTCTTCAATTTTATAGATTTTTTTTGCAAAATATTCTCCAACAGGCGCATGTAAGGTTTTATAGTTTTGCAATTCCTCTGGATCAATATTTTTTAGTTCATTTTTTATAATTTTTAAAAGTTCATCATTACTTTTACATTTTGCACAATCATGCAAAAGACCTGCTAAAAATGCTTTTTGCTCGTTAAGACTATATTTTTTTGCAAGTTCTATTGCGCAAAGCGCTGTACCCAAGGTGTGAGAGTATCTTTCCTCAGTTAAGCACTCTTTGAGTTTCTCTTTTATACAATCCATGTTCATAAATATATTCCTCTACTTTTTTAGGTACAAGACTTTTTATGCTTTCATTATTCTGTACTTTGCTCCTTACCATATTGGATGAAATGTCTATAAAGTCAATATTTGCTATTTTATAATTCCAACCTTTGAGTTTTAAATGCTCAAATGAAGTATTTGAAATTTCGCCGAAACGGCGAGGAATTATTATAAAATTAACATTTTCTTTTAAAATTTGAGGATTTTTCCAGCTCTCAATTTTTGCAAAAGAGTCATATCCCATAATAAAATTTATTTTGTTTGTCTTATCTCTTTTTTTAAGTTCTAAAATTGTATTATAACTGTAGCTTGGGATTGGCAAAAAATACTCAATATCATCGACATTTTTTCTTCCTGCACCCAGTTGTGCCATTAAAAGTCTGTCAGATGGCGTGGTATTTGGAATCTTGTGAGGTGGAGCATAAGCAGGTACAAGAATAACATCGTCAAAATTAAACTGCTCTTTGATTTTTTTTGCAATTTCAAGATGAGCATTGTGTAATGGATTAAACGTTCCAAAAAAATAACATTTCATAATCTTTTTAATTATATTACAATAATCTTTGTTATGCATAGTTTTGATTCTTTGAGTTTAAAAAATTTTGTAAAGTTAAATTATGATTTTTTGAAGAATGCTTCAGTTCAAAAAGTTCAACAACCTTCAAGAAAGGAAATTATTTTTAATTTGCGCTCAAATGGAGAAAGTCGCAAATTCTATATTAATATAAACCCAAAGTATCCCCATATTTGCTTTATAAATCAAAAAACTTTTTCAAAACGTGCCCTTGAAAACCCTAAAACCCCACCAATGTTTTGTATGCAACTAAGAAAATATATTGAGGGAGCAAGGATTAAAGAGTTGACAATCCCGGATTATGAAAGAATTTTGGAATTGCATTTCGAGGTTTATGATGAAATAGGACAATTGGTAAATTTATGTCTTTCGCTTGAAATTATGGGGAGACATTCAAATGTAATTTTATATGATTTTCGATCAAAAAACATTTTGGGCAGTGCTCATAATATTTCATCCGAAAAAAGTTCCGTGCGCGAAGTTTACGGTGGTATACCATATATTTATCCTCCGAAACAAATAAAATCAGATATTTTAAAAACAAGCTACGGCGCTTTTTGTGCAATCAGTAAAGATTTAAAGTTGTTATCCTCACATTATTATATGCTTTGCGAACCACTTTTAAAAATTATAAAAGATAAAAGTACGACTGATGAAAACTTTTTTGAAAACTTGCAAAAAACTGTTTCATTACAAGATTCAAGTGCACTTTTGACTCTATGGCAAGGAGAGGAATTTAACCAAGCTCTTGATGAATATTTTGCCAATATAATGTTTCAAGATATTTTTAAGCAAAGACAAATTGTTTTGCAGAGGATTTTAGAGATAGAAGTGAAAAAGCTTAAAAATATCTTGGGAAATGAACCAAAAGAGGACAAAGCCAGCCTTTACAAGCAAAAAGGAAATTTAATTTTACAATATATTTATTTAATAAATAAAGGTGATGAAATTTTTGTTGCACCTGAGGGAGTGCAAGTCGCTCTTGACAAAACTCTTACTCCATCTCAAAATGCTCAAAATTATTATAAACTTTATGCAAAGGCAAAAGGTGAATATGATTACAAAAGGCAAAAATACATCGAGGCAAAAGAAAAAAAAATATACTATGAAGAAATTTTATTCAGTATTGAAAATTCAAAATCATACGCAGAACTTGATGAAATAATGTCTGAACTTGAAATATGCGGAATGATTAAGGATAAAAAACAAAAAAAACAAGAGAAAACCGTGCTTGAAAAAATTAGTTATATGGGCTATGAGATATTTTTAGGAAAAAACAATAAACAAAATGACTACCTTATTTCAAAAGTAGCCACAGCAGAGGATATTTGGTTTCATGCTTATAATTGCCCATCTTCTCATGTGCTATTACAAGTTAAAAACGAAAAAAAACCTCTCCCTGCAACTGTTTTAGAGTATGCAGCAAAACTTGTAAAAGAAAATTCACCAATGAAAAATTCTACAAAAGCATCAATAATTTATACAAAAAGAAAGAACCTCAAAAAGCCTCCTGGAGCTCGTTTGGGGTATGTTATTTATAAAAATGAAAAAGAAGTTGTTGTATAATAGGTTGTAATATGAACTTTTTTTCTAAATATAAACATGTAATAAGTTTGGGTTCAGGTTGTCATGTGTCAATGAGCCTTAACAGATGCAGGCTTCGAAAGCTTGCATATGTTTTTGATTGGGTATGGAATCTTGACGATGGTTTGTTTGTTGTAACAAATGCAATAAAAGATAAATTTGAAAAAATGTCGCAACGTGAAAATTATATAAAAATCAAACATTATGCGCTGCCTGATTTAGATGAAGTTATTGTTAACAAAGAGTATCCCAATACAGCTTTTATTCATCATAATCTCATAGAAGATAATGAAGTTTTTGCAGCTTTTTTAAGGAGAATGAAAAGGTTTTTAAAATTATTGGAAAATAAAAATGATAAAGTTCTTTTTATATACTATCGGGAGCAGGGAACAAGCGTAAAAATTCTTGGAAAATATAATAAAAACCTTGATTTTAAAAATTTACTCATAGAGGAATCAATTTACTTTATTGAAGAAATTAAAAAAATTTATCCCGATTTAAATTTTGATTTACTTGCTTTATATGCATATAATGAGGATTGTTTGCAAAGTTTTGATTTACCCCAAAACAGATATTTTGGTAAGACAAGTTTGTATTTTGATAAACTACCTACACTTAAGGGGGTGGAGAAAAAAGACAGTGAAAATTGGAATGAAAATTTGGATGAAATTTTCTATAGATATGGAATATATGCCGATTTTAATATTTTTATAAAAAAATACAAGAAATTTACACGTTTTTTAGGGAATATTATAAAGAATATATTTAAAAGAGCTCATTAGGCAAATCCCTTATTCTTTATTTCTACTTTATTTTTAACTTTTTTGTACTAAAATATTCTTGTAAAAAAGTTAAAAAAGAGGATATAAAATGCAGGTTTCATACGAGTGGTTAAGTGAATTTGTTGATTTAAGCGGGATAGAACCGAAAGAAATAGCCCATAAGCTTACAATGAGCGGTTTGGAAGTAGAAGAAATTGAGTATAAAAAGCCCAATTTTACAAATATAATTACTGCAAAAATCCTTAAAATTGATAATCACCCAAATGCGGATAAACTTCATCTTGTGACTGTTGATACAGGAACTGTAACAAAACAAGTTGTATGTGGCGCTCAAAATATTAAAGAAGGGCAAATAATACCATATGCAAGTGTAGGTTCGAAAGTTTTTTCAAGAAAAACAGGCGAACTTTTCGAGCTTACTCCTGCAGTAATTCGAGGGGTTGAATCTCAGGGTATGTTATGTTCTTGCGATGAACTGGGACTTGATGGTATGCAACAAGAAGACGGAATTTTTATTTTAAATCGTATTTATGCGAATATACCCCTGGGTGAACCACTTGAAAAAATTATGAATCTAAGTGAAGAAATTATATTTCATGTTGCTCCCACTGCAAATAGGGGTGACCAAATGTCTGTCATTGGCATAGCACGTGAAGTAAGCGCATTATTTAACAGGAAATTGAAATTTAACGCAAAAGAACTTCCGCCACTTCCAAAAACCAATGATTTTAAAGTAGAAATTATTGATGATGAAACTTGTAAATATTATTCAATAGGAGTTTTTAAAGATATTGAAATAAAGCCGTCGCCTGCTTTTATGCAAAGAAGGATTGAAGCTTGCGGTATGCGCCCTATAAATAATGTAGTTGATATTACAAACTATATTCTTTTGGAATATGGTACTCCTTTGCATGCTTTCGATTATGACAAACTGGATAAATATTTATGCGTAAGATATGCCCATGAAGGCGAAAGTATTATTACTATTGATGAAACTGAAAGAAAATTAACAAGACAAAGTGTTGTTATTTCAAAAAAAGATACTCCTGTTTGTATTGCAGGTGTCTTTGGCGGTTTAAATTCTGAAATTGATAATAATACTAAAAATATTGCACTTGAAGCTGCTCATTTCACATCTCACACAAATAGAAAATCTGCACGTTCAGTAGGTTATCGTTCGGAAGCAAGTGCCAGATTTGAACGTGGAGTAGATAGTGAACTTGTGCGCTATGCTCAACTTAGGGCAGCTGAACTTTTGCAAAAATATGCAAATGCTAAGGTTGAAGGAATGGTTGAAATTGGTACATCAAGTGCACCAAATATTGAAATAACCTTGAGAAACAGTGAAATAAAAAGAATTTTGGGTATAGACATTCCTCAAGAACGCTCGGTAGAAATTCTTGAAAATCTCGGTTTTGTGCTTTTGGGAAAAAATGAAGCAGCGGCAAAATTTAAAGTTCCCAGTTACAGGATAAACGATGTTTATCGTGAAATAGATTTGATTGAAGAAGTTTCCAGAATTGATGGTTATGATAAAATTACTCCGGTCTTACCACAAATTGATGAAGGTGCAAATATAAGTTTTGAAAGTCGAACTTTAAAGAAAATTAACGAGCTTTTCCTAGGTTCTGGATTTGATGAAATAGTGACTTCATCTCTTGTTGGGGAAAATTTGTATAAAATTTTTAAACAAAAGTTGGATGAAAAAACATCAGTCAAAGTTAAAAATCCGCAAAGTGAAGATTGTACAACATTAAGGCAAGCGCTTATGCCAAATCTTTTAAATGTTGTAAAATACAACTTTGATAATGCACAAAAGAATTTTAGATTTTTTGAAATAGGAAAGACATACTTTATAAAATCTCAAAAAGATGAAAATAATACAGGTGTCGAGGAACAAAGAAGAATATGTGGAGCAATTTTTGGTAGTGTTAATAACGAACTTTGGAGAGATAAAACTCCTGTAGATTTTTATACTATAAAAGGTGTTTTAGAAAGTCTTTTTGCTCAACTTAATTTAACAAAAAGAATTGTATTTTCTTCATTTAGAGAAGAAGAGGCAAGGAAATATGAGTTTATGCATCCTGCACAAAGTGCAACAATTTCTCTTATGGGTAAGAATTTTACAACTCTTGGATATGTAGGTAAAATTCATCCTATATTAAAAGATGAAATGAAATTTAATCAAGATTTGTTTGTATTTGAATTAAATTTAGAAGCAATATTACAGGCAATTTCCCAGTCTACGGTTAAATATAAAAAACTTCCAGTATTTTTACCGGTTAATCGTGATATAGCTTTTGCGGTCAATGATGATGTCACGAATGAAACAATTTTAAGAGCAATTAAAAAAGTTGCTGATAAAAATATTTTTAAAGGAGCAAAAGTTTTCGATATTTACCAAGGGGAACACATCGAGGCAGGTAAAAAATCCATGGCATATAGAATTACTTTGCAGGACGAAAATCAAACTTTGACTGATGAGGTTATTGATAAAGAAATGACAAAAATCAGAGATGGACTTGTTAAATCTGTTGCAGGTTTGACTTTAAGGTAATTTATGAGAATAAATAAATACATAGCTTCAAGCGGTTTTTGTTCCCGTCGCAAGGCTGATGAGCTTATTGAGGCAGGTCGTGTTCAGGTTAATAATAAGACAGTAACTTTTTTGGGTTACGAGATAAGGACAAAAGATAAAGTCACAGTTGACGGGAAGACCTTACGAGTATTGAAACTTGAGTACTATCGTTTTTATAAGCCTGCAGGTTATATAACAACATCAGATGATGAAAATGGTAGAAAAACCATCTATGATATTTTGCCTCCTGAGCTCTCACATTTAAAACCTGTAGGTAGGTTGGATAAAGATTCGTCAGGACTTTTAATTTTAACAAATGATGGAAATCTCCTCTATGAATTGACTCATCCTTCTGTCAAGGTTGCAAAAGTCTATAGGGTTACAGTTGATGCTTTTTTAAAAGTTGAAGATTTGCAAAAACTAGTTAAAGGTATTGAAATTGAAAAAGGAAAAATTGCGTATTGTGATTGCGAGATAATTGAGCGTAAAAAAGGCGAAACTTTGCTTGAGATCACTTTATACCAAGGCTTAAATCGTCAAATCAGAAAAATGATTGAACATATTGGTCATAATGTTGTACACTTAAAGCGTATCAGACATGCTACAATAGACATAGTTGGACTTAAAAAAGGTCAGTATAAAATTATCAAACCAAAACAAATAAAAGAATTAAAATCATATTTAGATAAAATTAAGGAGAAAGAAGGTATATAAATGCTGGATATAAAGTTAATAAGAGAAAACCCTGAAAAAATCAATGAGCTTTTGAAACGAAGAAACCCTGAACTTAGTATAGATGCTGTTTTAGAAGTCGATGAAGAAAGAAGAAAAATCCAGTTTGCAACAGATGAGTTGCGTGCTAAAAGAAAAAATGAATCTCAAAAAATAGGCGAGATGAAAAAAGCCGGTAAGAATACTGATGAAATCCAAGCTGAGGTTAAAAAAATTGGTGATGAAATAAAAGAACTTGAAGAAAAGCAAAATACTCTGGATGAAAAACAAAGAAATCTTCTTTTAAATATACCAAATATCCCTGATGAAACTACTCCAATAGGTACAAGTGAAGATGATAATGTTGAAGTTTATAAATGGGGTGAGCCAAGAAAGTTTGATTTTGAATTTAAGGCACATTGGGATTTATGTGAGCAAAAAAATATCGTAGACTTTGAACGTGGTGTGAAGCTTTCACAAAGCAGATTTACTCTTTATCGTGCCAAGGGCGCAAAGCTTGAGCGCGCAATCATTAATTTTTTCCTTGATATTCACACGTCTGAACAAGGTTATGAAGAAATTTTGCCGCCATTTATGGCAAATGCTGCCACTATGACAGGAACAGGACAACTGCCAAAATTTGCACAAGATATGTATAAATGTGAAGATGAAGATTTGTATCTTATACCTACAGCAGAAGTCCCTGTTACCAATATATATTCGGGTGAAATTTTAAATGAAGATATGTTGCCAATGTATATGTGTGCTTATACTCCTTGTTTTAGGCGTGAAGCAGGTTCTGCAGGAAAAGATACCAGGGGTTTGATAAGAGTGCATCAATTTAATAAAGTTGAACTAGTAAAACTTTGTACTCCACAAACAAGTCCTGATGAGCATGATAAACTTACAAAAGATGCAGAAAAAATGCTGCAAATGCTTGAATTACCATATAGAAGGGAAGCTTTATGCTCTGCTGATATTGGTTTTTCTGCAAATAAGTGTTGGGACTTAGAGGTTTGGATGCCATCATATGGTTCTTATAAAGAAATTTCAAGCTGTTCAAATTATGGAGATTATCAGGCAAGGCGTGCAAACATTCGTTATCGCGATAAAGAAAGCGGAAAAGTACAGTTTGTTCATACAATCAATGGTTCAGGATTGGCAGTTGGCAGAACCTTTGCTGCAATTATTGAAAATTATCAAACAAAGGATGGAGATATTATAATTCCGGAAGTACTGAGAAAATATACAGGATTTGATAAAATATAGTGAAAAAAATAGATGGTGAAAAATATAATGCAGATGAGCTTCTAGAGATTTTACTTGAGGGCAACAAGTGCTTTAAAAACAATGCACCGCGAGTCAAAAATCATTGTTTTGTTGAAATGAAACATACACTTGTAGAAGGACAAAAACCTTATGCAATGATTTTAGGTTGTTCTGATTCAAGAACTGCGCCTGAAATTATTTTTGATACTGGACTGGGCGAATTATTTGTTGCTCGTACGGCTGGGGGTACAATCGGACCCAACGTGCTTGAAACGCTTGAATATGGTGTTGCTCATCTTAAAATTAAATTACTTGTGATTTTGGGACATCAAGATTGTGGTGTTATGAAATATGCGATGAGTGCTCCTTTGTATAATGATGAATTTGAAAATCTTATCTGTCATGCGCAATGTGTAAAAATGCAAATGGGTACGGACTGTTTTAATGAACTTGCAAAACATTACTGCGATTTTGCAAAACATAGACTGCTTGCCAAGTCAAAAATAATTAAAGATGCGTTTGAAAGTGGTAAATTAAAAATTGTAAAAGCATATTTTACCCTTGAAAATGGCGAAGTTGAAATTTTGGACTAAGGTAGCGGGTCGTATCCGCCGGGGTGAAAAGGGTGGCATTTTAAAATTCTCTTTAAGCCTAAAAAACAGCCTTTTATAACACCGTATTTTTTAATGGCGTCGTAAGTGTATTTTGAACATGTCGGGTAAAATCTGCAGGTTGAGGGCGTAAATTTTGAAAAAAATCTGTAAATTGAAATTAATTTCAGACAAATTTTCTGCCCTAAATTTAGCTTTTCTGCATTAATTGTTTTTCTATACATAAAATATCTTCCTCGGTGTCGATGTCTACAACCCTTTTTGTTAGATAAATTGCGGGATTGTAGCCGATAAAATCGTTTAGTTCAAACATTGTATCGTATTTTAGCGCATAAAAAGCACCATTTTCGCAAACCATTTGATAGTGCTCGTTTTCATCCTGTCTGCGTGGTCGTGTGCGGTAATCATAAAGCCCTTGAGCTTTTCCGTCGTGCAAAATCCTCCACTTAGCATGTGTTGTGCCTATGGAAAATGCGCTAAAGCAACTGTCAAAGCCCTCTTTTTCTTTTTGAAAATAATATTCAAAGGCATTGTCTATATATTCTGCATCACGCAGCGGGCATGTAGGCTGCAAAAGCACTACATAATTAGGCTTGTAGTTTTCTGTATTTTCTAAATATTTTCCAGCATGAATCATAACAGGAATTGTTTTTGTTTTATCCTGCGCAAGTTCCATCGGACGTTTAATTACTTGTGCGCCAAAGCTTTTTGACACTTGTGCAATCTCTTCATCCTCTGTTGAAACAATAGTTTTTGTTATATATTTTGAATTTAGACCTGCTTCAATCGAGTACGCTACAAGTGGTTTTGAGCAAATCGGGCGCAAATTTTTTCTCTTTATTCCTTTAGAGCCGCCGCGGGCAGGGATTATGGCTAATATTTCCAAAATTTTAATGCCTCCTCAATTTCACTTTTATTTGCACCCTCTTCAAGCAGTAATTTTCTTGCCGAGTTAAAAGTTTTTGCTTGTGAACATATATTTTCTTTTTTACCATTTTGGTAAAATTCGTATGTTAAAATATGTTTTTGTGTTGTTCTTATTTTGCTATAATTGCTGCATAGCGTTCCGGAAACTGCACTTTCAAAAATCCTTGCCCAGTCCTCATCTATACTTTGTATAACAATTTGTGCATCTATATCTTTAAAAAACGGTGTACAACTTATTAGGCTTATTATATCTTTATTTTTAACAAAATTAAAACCTAAAATACCCATATATTCTCCGTTTCCTCTGGAAAGTTCGTTTATAAAGGGCGTAATTGTTTCATTCGTGAGTTTTTCTTTTTCTTTGGCATTAGTAAAATCTACGCCAAGTTTGGCAAATGAGTTCTGATATTTTGAAATTTCGCATAAAACAAGAGGGTTATATCCGTCACAAATAGTGTAGATGCTAAATTCCTTGCCCCATAAATATTCTTCAATAAGAATTTTTTTATGACCACTATCAAAAAAATTCTCTATTATTTTTTTTGCTTGTCTAAAAGTTTCACAAATAGCAGTTTCTGCTACAATGGAACTATCAGGTTTGATTACTATGGGAAATTTATTTTTTCTTACATATTCAATAGCGGCCTGAGGTTTTTCAAAAAATTGAAATCTTGGAGTAGGGATTTTATTTTTATATATAAATTTTTTTGCCCAAATTTTAGAACTTATGAGTTTGACTGCATTGCTCTCAGGTGAAAAAATACTTAGTCCAGCTTCACGAAATTCTGCTGTAATAGGACCTAAAATAGTTTCTTTATCACATAAGATTGTTAGTGACATTTCATTTGCTAAAGCAAAGTCTTTTAGATCTTGTACATTTTCTGTTGCTATATCTATAAATTCTGCTGATGTATTGTTTAGTGTAGAAAAAACTATGTTATCAGGGTTTTGTGTAAAATAATCAGCAAGAACCCTTGTTGCTTGATTTTTCCCTATAAGTAATATTCTCATAGAAAAATTATATCATAAATATACTAAAAAGGCGCTAATTTAGCGCCTTTTTAGTATAAACGTTAAATTAACCTCTGATATTTAATTCTTTGATTAATTTTCTGTATTTTTCAATATCGGATTTTTTAATGTAAGTAAGCATTCTTTTTCTTCTGCCTACCATCATTAAAAGACCACGTTTTGCTTGAAAATCTTTTGCATTTGTTTTTAAGTGTTCTGTTAATTCTGTAATTTTTTGAGAAAGCATTGCAACTTGAACTTCAACGCTACCACTGTCTTTAGCACTTGCGCCAAATTTTTCAATCAGTTCTTGTTTGTTTTTTAAATTAATTGTCATTTTAAATCCTTTTAGTTTAATATCTAACGTTAAATATCGGTGGTGAATTTATTTTATATGAAACAAAAAATAACATCAATATTAAATTGTAAATTTTTTATTTAATTTAGCGCATTTGTGCCAAGATGTAATTTTGCTCGTCCGAATTTTTCCTCTATTTTGTCCCAAGCATCAGAAAGTTTTTGATTTTTTTCGATTCTCTCGGAATTAAAAATTGACATTTGACGTTCATTTTGGCAGCTTAACTTTAATGCTGTCACTCCGCATGAGCGATAAATTATGTTTGGATTATAAATTTCATCAAAAAGTTCCTTAATTTTTAAGTTAAATTCAAATTCGGAATTTGTTGGATACTCGAGAACAGCTTTAGTATTTAGGACATAAAAATCTTTTGCTCTTAGCATTATACTTATGACACCGGACATTAACCCATGATATCTTAATTTTTTACAAACTCTATGGCAATGATAATTTAGTGCGTTTATAATATATGTTTTATCTGATGTAAAATTAGCAAAAGATGCAGTTTTTTGTATACTTTTTGGCAATATTTTATTAGGATTAACTGGGCTTGCACTTTCACCTAAAAGTTCATATTTTAAATCAAGTCCTGTTTTGCCCATTATTCTTTTTATCCAGGCGTCATTTTGGGTTACAAAATTGTATGCGCTTGAAATATAATGTTTCCTCAGTAGTGATGCAGTGTTAAAACCCACTCCCCAAATATCTTCAATTGGTGTAATTTTAAGCTCATCTTTGATTTTTTTATAGCCTATTTTATAGATACCGATATTAGAATTTTTTTTGTTAATTTCTTTTGCTTTTTCACAGGCAAGTTTTGCTAAGGTTTTTGAATATGAAAGCCCTATTGAGACATCAATTCCTATATCGTTTTTAATGTCAAGGCGGATTTTTTCAATTATTTCTTCATAAGAGCATCTGTGCAATTTTCTTGTGCCACCTAAATCTAAAAAGGCTTCATCAATTGAGTATACTTCAACAGTTGGAGTGTAATCGTATAGTTTTGTCATAATGCGTTTTGAAATTTCATTATAACGCGCATGGTTGCTTGAGAGATAAATGACGTTTTTAAATTGCTTTTTAGCCATAAAGTATGGCATACCCATTTTTACTCCCAGAGCTTTTGCTTCATTTGAACGGGCAACAATGCAGCCATCGTTGTTAGAAAGTACACATACGGGTTTACCTTTTAATTTTGGATTAAAAAGCATTTCGCAAGAAGCAAAAAAATTGTTACAGTCAACAAGTGCAATTACATTGTATTTTGGCATTAAAATTTCCTCGCTATTCCAACAGCTACACCAAAAATAGTAAGAGAATTCTTGGGATAAATATTTTGATAAGATGGGTTTGCAGGTTCAAGCCAAACTTTCGAGTCTTTTTTTCTGTAAGTTTTAAGGGTAAATATGCCATCTATATTTGCAAGTACAATATCTTTATCTTTTGCTTCACTTGTTTTTCTGATGCTTACATAATCACCCTCGTAAATGCCAAGTTCAACCATTGAGTCGCCTGCTACTTTAAAAACAAATACCGAGGGGCTGTTAAGACTTAATTCTTCATCGAATGATATTAATTTTTCAATGTTATCATCAAGCGCATTTGCAAAACCTGCACGCACTTTTGTGTCAAAAAGAAATGCGCCGCGGGCGGCATTTGAGATATAAAGCCTACCCGAGCGTTCTTCAAGGAGGTTAGTTTTTTTAAATGCTTTTATGTATTGAGCAATGGAATTCCTGGATTTATAACCAAGGTTTTGCCTTATTATTTCAAGACTCGGTAGAGCATTTGCTCCATAATTTTCTTTTAATTGATTAAGAAATTCTTTTTGTTTTATTGTTAAATCCTTCATAATTATATTATGTACAAATGTACATAAATTGTCAAGTATTTTTATAATATAATTTTTTTATGAATATAAAATTAAATGAACTTTTTTTTGTATGTGTAAAAATAGGAACCTTATTGTTGGGTGGGGGGTATGTTATTGTGCCTCTTTTGGTAAATGAATTTTGTAATAAGCGAAATTGGCTAACTCGTGAAGAAATAGTAGATTTTTATGCTATGGGTCAATGTATACCAGGTATTATTGCACCAAATACAATTATGTTGGCTGGTTATAAACTAAGGGGTAAAACAGGTGCGTTTTGTGCGCTTTTGGGGCTTATTCTTGCACCTTTTGTTGCAATATTGGCACTTGCATCTTTTGTTTCGATATTACTCAAATCGGTTATTATGAATGATATTTTCTGGGGAGTAAATGTTGCGATAATTATTCTTGTTATACTTACCGTAAAAGAGGTTTGGAGTGTTTCAATTGTTGACAAGGCAACCTTTTTAATGTTTTTAATTGCATTTTTAATGTGTATTTTTGGAGTTTCTCCGGCTGTAATAATTATTCTTGCAGTTTTGTGCGGTTTTTTAAGAATTAAAATTGCAAAAGGTGGCTGTAAATGATTTTTATTCTTTTGTGTTTTGAGTTTGCAAAAATCGGACTTTTTTCTTTTGGCGGCGGATATGCTACATTGCCTTTTTTGTACCATATGAGTGAGGTTTATGATTGGTTTTCGCTTACGGAGCTATCGCAAATGCTTGCTGTTTCAAGTATTACTCCGGGTCCTGTCGGGCTAAATGTTGCAACTTTTGCCGGTTTTAAAACAGCAGGCGTACTTGGTTCTTTTTGTGCAACGATGTCGATTATGCTCCCATCATTTATTTTTGTTGTAGTTATTTCAAAGATGCTCAAAAAATTTAAAAATAGTCCGATTTTATTTTCGGTTATGTATGTTTTACGTCCGGTAGCTGCAGCGTTGCTTGCTGCTGTTTCTTTCCGCCTGTTTTTTAATTCTGTTGTAAAATTTGATATTTTTTCAAATTTTACCTTTAAAAACTTTGATACAAAAGCGTTTTTACTTTTTATTATTTTATTGATAATAAGCTTAAGGGTAAAAAAAGATCCGCTTGTCTATCTTGCATTAGGTGCAATAGCAGGTATTTTATTGCATCTAAACCATATTTTAAATTTAATTCCGCTTAATTAATTGACACATTATTTATTAAAAAATATACTAAAGATATTGAAATAGAGGGTTTATGAAAACAATAACTATTGATAAAACAAAATGTACCCATTGCGGGCTTTGTATAAGTGATTGTACAACAGGGTGTATAGATTTTGACAGTGAAAATTTCCCTAAAATCGTTGATGAAAAAAGATGTATTTCTTGTCAGCATTGTCTTGCAATTTGCCCGACAGGCGCACTTTCTTTTGGTGATAAACATCCGAATGACTCTCAAGCTGTTGAATATAGTGATATTTTAGGGCTGATAAAATCAAGAAGAAGCGTAAGGCAATATGGGGAAGATGAAATTGCCCCTGAGATTATGGACAAGCTAAAGCAAATGCTCCCTTATGTTCCAACGGGGTGCAATAATCACTCGCTGCATTTTTCAATCGTTGAGAAAAAATCCGCAATGGATGAAATCAGAAAAAAAGTAAATGATTTATTGATTAAAACAATGTCATATAAAGCACTTTCGCCGATTATGAATAAGTTTTCAAGATATAAAGACGCTTTTTTAAAGGGTGAAGATGTAATATTTAGAGGCGCTCCTCATATGATTGTTGCTTCATCCCCTCTTAGTGCACCTTGCGCTAATGTTGACCCTATAATTGCTCTTAGCTATTTTGAACTTTATGCTCAACATTTGGGGCTTGGTACATGCTGGTGCGGTTTTGCTCAGGCATGCTTAAAAATCTTCCCTGAGCTTTGCGAAATGCTTGAAATTCCACCAGGGTATAAACCCGTATATGTTATGCTTTTTGGTAATCCAAAGGTGAAATATCAAAGAACGGTGCAGCCTGAGCCGTATTCAATTTCAGAAATAAAAGAGATTCACAAAAAAGACTCTTGTGTTTTCTGCAAAATAAAGAGGTTTGTAACTAATTTCTTAAGATAATTATTGGTCGGCTTTATTTTTTTTTCTATTAGTTCAATAACAAATTGTGCAATAGTTAATAAAATAGCAATTATAAAATGAGTACAGAATATTAAAATAGATACCCAAAGAGGTAACCCCCAGTACTTGTGTGCACCATAGATTCCTGCGATTGTTCCAATAATTGGAATATATGCGACAAAACCTCCTATTAGCAAAGATAAGAACCAGTTGTTTAAAACGTAGTATACTCCTGCATAGACAGCTGCCCACTGTGCAATACCAAGGCCAAAGTAGCCTGCTACAAATATGATGGTTAGTGCGATGGAAATAAAATCTTTTAATTGAGCCAAGAAAGGTTTTTGCCTGTTGTCCGTCAGGTCTTTGGATTTTATAAACGAAAGAATTAATAAGAATATCGGCAAAATACCAAAAATACCAAGCCACCTGTACCAGCCGATGTCTTTTAATCTTTTTATTGCCATTACAACTGTAACATATATGCTAATTATGCACAGAGTAAAAAGCACCCCCTCTACAAAAGGTGTATGGCTTGCAATAGCCCTGTTCCATAAGTATTCTACTATTTGGTTGAAAATTAAAATTAATACTGTAAAAATAAAACAGGTTTTTCTGCCAATTACTCCTTTTGTCGAAAACAGGTTTAAGTTTTCTGCTTTTTTGTTTTTATCCGGGTTTATTATTTCATTCATTTATACTGCTTTTGAGTTCTTTTAAGTATATGCACGCAATTATAAAATCCATGATCTTCCATATGACTTTGTCTAAATAAACAGGTATTAATGGGTTGAATATTATTGCTATTGCCCAGTATATTAATGAAATTGTATGCTTATCTTTGTATTTTAAAGCTATAAAAATTGAAGTTATAGTTATGGTAAATCTCAAAAGCGTATAAAAACCATAATACGGTACAGTCCATATTATTGAAACAATGAGAAAAACCAGAGAGATTATGATAAATTTTGAGAGTATATTCATAAAAAACCAGCTACGCATACACTACCATGTTTTGTAATATGTGTCAAATTAATTTATATGTAATCATAATTTTTGATTATTAAAATTGCATTTTTATTAAAAACATTATAGAATACCGCCCTTATTTTGAAGCTTTCTCAGGTTTGTCAATTTATGCTTAGTTGATGGTACCTATATGGTGAAATTTATATACAATGAACTGTTGTAGCAAGCAAGACTCCTGATATACAGATTCTTTTATAATTAATGCGGTTGTAAGTTTAGAAATTATACCGTCATATTTTTGATGAAAAATGTAAAGAGTTCTTATAAGTGAACTTCTGATAAAAGATTAAAAGCTCAGTAAGATAGATATTTTATATAAAAATTTTTAATTCTCTAAA
>CALUXW010000009.1 GCA_944324865.1 Candidatus Gastranaerophilales bacterium
AAAGAAGTTTTAAGAGCGGGCGATATAGAAATTTTGCCTGATTCTCTTGAAACTGTTATTTTGGACAAAAAAATTAAGCTTACTCCGACAGAGTTTGAAATCTTGTATTGTCTTTTGCAGCACTTAAATAATCCAGTTACATTAGCAACGCTATTGGATGAGGTTTGGGGTTATAGTTCTGATGAAGATGTCAGAATGGTGCGAGTGCATGTGGGATCCTTAAGGCAAAAAATCGAAAGTGATACAAGGAACCCCAAATATTTGCATACAGTTACAAATGTGGGCTATAAACTTACCCCCTTTGGCGTTATGGCGGAGGAATGATGCAAAGATTAAAAATCGCACAACAAATAATAATAGTTTTGCTTTTTGCAGTTTTAATTCCTTTTATTACTATAGGTTTAATTATTTCAAACATACAGCAACAAACTTTGCGAAGAGAGCTAAATTATAGTGCACTTGAAATGTCACGTACAATTGGTGAAAATGTCGAAGGTTATTTGTACAGTGCTCAAAATAAATTAAACGAAGTGGCAAGTGCAATCACCTTTATTCCTTATGCTGCAGACAGAGCTGATTTTTTAACCGAAATAGAACGTAATGACAAAACCTTTAAAGATATACAAATTGTAGCAAATGTTGATGCCCCAAAGGAACAGTATAATTTTATAGAAAATGAAGATGCAATTAAAATTTGTGCGAATATTAATGATGAATATTCGCTTTGTACTAAATTGGATGCATCTTATATGCAAAATGCAGTTTCAGAGAGGTATAAAGAAGAAAAAAGGCAAATATATATTCTTGCAAAAGACAATTCTTTAATCGCTACAAATACGCAAAATGCTCCAGAATTGCCAAGATTAATTAAAAATTTGCCAACAGGAAGAAATATAGAAAAACCGGATTTATTTAATAAATATAAAAATCAACCGAGTGCATATTATGCTCTCGAAAATCCGGCATGGACGGTTATCGTAAATACTACTGAAAATATAACAAATGCAACAATTGACAAGGCAAGATTCCGTATCATATTGGCGCTTTCTCTAGCAGCATTTTTTATAATTGCTATTGTAGGTATCTATACTTTTTACCTTTACATAAATATAAGACAATTGTTTAAGGGAATTATAGCAATTTCAAAAGGGAGTTATGAGCGTAAAATTCACCTGTTAAAAAGTGCTTTTACTCCACATGAAATTGTTTTTCTTGCAAAAGAATTTAATTATATGGCAAAAAAAATTCACCAGTCTTATCATGATTTGTCTGAAAAAAATATAGAGCTTCAACGCCTTAATGAGTTTAGAACAAATCTTGTAAATGCAATTAGTCATGAATTCAGAACTCCCCTTACAAGTATTGTTGGGTATTCAAGTCGACTATTAAGGCATGATATTAAAATTGACGAGGATACAAAAATAAAATCATTAAAAATAATAAAACAGCAAGCACAAAGACTCTCAAGAATGGTTGAGGACTTGCTTGTTGTCCCTGAAATTGAAAGTTTTAGTATACAATTAAATAAAGTTGAGATAAATCTTGCAGAAGCTCTTGAGAATTCTGTTTTGTATGCAAATTCAAATAATTCGAAATTTCAAATAGAAATTTCAAGTGATTTAAAATGTGTTTATGCTGATCCAGACAGATTGGAACAAATTCTTATCAATTTGTGCGATAATGCAGTTAAGTATAATCAAAATGATGAACCTATCAAAATAATAGCAAAAAATATTTCAAACAGACCTTGTATTTCGGTAAAAAATAAGTCATTACCCATACCAGAAGATATGAAAGAAAAGCTTTTTGATAAATTTATACGTATGGATTCTAAGTTAACAAGAACAACCCGAGGTACAGGTCTTGGTTTATATATTGTTAAAGGGTTATGTGCCGCAATGAACATTGATATAATACTTGATTGTGAAAATGATTACTTTAATATAATGTTAGTTTTTAATGACTATGTCGAATAATTTCATGAAACATGCAATAAAACAGGCGATGCTTTCAGCCGGTGATATACCGGTAGGATGTGTTATTGTAAAAGCCGGTAAAATTATTGCATCCGCACATAATTTGCGTGAAAAAAATAATGATATATCAGCCCATGCTGAGATAATTGCACTTAAAAAAGCATCAAAAAAATATGCAAATTGGCGTCTTAGCGATTGTGCTATCTACGTTACTCTTGAGCCTTGCCCTATGTGTGCATGGGCAATTTTAAATTCAAGAATTAAAGAAATTTATTTTGGTTCCTATGATTTAAATTATGGTGCTTTTGGTTCAAAAATTAATTTAGTTGAAATATCGAATGCAAAACCAAAAATTTATGGTGGTATATTAGAAGATGAATGCAACAATATCTTAAAAAAATATTTTATGGATCTTAGAGAATGAAAGAATTTTTAGACAAACTTGTAAAAAAGTACGAAACAGAAGATTTTATCAAAAATGACCCTGTTTTTTTTGCGCATAAATATAAAACAAAAAACGATATCGAAATTGCTTCTTTTATTGCCGCCTTGTTTGCTTTTGGCAAAAGAGAAGCTTTTATTAAAAAACTGAATTTACTTTTCCAAATTATGCAAAATGAACCATATAATTACATTTGTAATTTTAACCAAAAAGATGTTGCTTTGAATGATTTTGTTTATAGATTTGTTAAAGGAATTGATGTTGCTTGTTTTTTTAATTCTTTAAATAAACTATATTGTGTTGACAAATCCTCTATTGGAGAGTTATTTTTTGAAGGCAAACAAAAAAATATAATGTTGGAGTATGTAAGTAATTATTTTTATTCTTGTCTTAAATGTATACCAAATCTTGGTTTTTGCCATCTTTTTGCCCGCCCTGAAAATGGTGGTGCTATGAAAAGATTGAATATGTTTTTAAGATGGATGGTGAGAAAAGGACCTGTCGATATTGCCATATGGGATTTTATAAAACCGAGGGAGCTTTTAATTCCCCTAGATGTACATGTTGGAAATGTTTCACGTTCATTAGGTTTGTTAAAAAGAAATGCAAATGACTTTAAATCAGTTTTACTACTAACTGAAAAATTAAAAGAATTTGATTCATGTGACCCGATTAAATACGATTTCGCTCTTTTTGGAGCAGGTATTAATGCTAAAGTCGTAAAATAAATTTTTTATAAATATTTCATGGATTTAATGCATATTTGTATTAAAATAATACTGTACAAGATTAATAAAATCGCATAATTAAAGGATAAAAATGAAATATTCTAAATATTCCGCAGTAATTATCGGCAGTGGTGTTTCTGGTTTATACCTGGCATTAAAACTTGCCGGACAAAAACATATAAATGATGGAATACTAATAGTTACAAAGTCGCAAATTGATGTTTCTTCCTCAAGACTTGCTCAAGGTGGGATTGTAGCTGTTTTACCTCAAATCAATAAAAGCGATTCGATAAGTTCACATGTGAGTGATACTATAAAAGCAGGCTGTGGGTTAAATGATTTTAATGCAGTTAAGTTTATTTCCCAGAATTCATCTTGTGTAATACAGGACTTAATTAATCTCGGGGTTGATTTTGACAAAACTCCGGATGGAAAACTCAGCTTTGCACTTGAAGCAGCCCATTCCGTTCCTAGAATTTTACATGTAAAAGATGCAACAGGCAGGGCAATAGAAGACGTTTTGTGTGAAAAAGTTAAAGCTGCAAATGAAATAGATATTTATGAAAATACTTGTGCGGTAGAGTTATTAGTTGATAATTCAAATTGTGCAAAAGGTGTAATTGTTTATAATTGCGAAACTGATTCGTATGAGGCAGTGTATTCTAACGCAGTTGTGTTGGCTACTGGTGGTGTAGGACAATTATATGAGTATACGACAAACCCTGAAGTAGCTACAGGAGATGGTATTGCACTTGCATATCGAGCAGGTGCAAAAGTTAAAAATATGGAATTTGTACAATTTCATCCGAGTGCTCTAGCTGTTGAAAATAAAATCACAATGCCGCTAGTTTCTGAAGCTGTTAGGGGTGCTGGTGCAAAATTATGTGATACACAAGGCAATTATTTTGCAAAGGATTTTGATAAACGTGCAGAACTTGCTCCAAGGGATATTGTGGCAAGAGGAATTTTTGCAACAATGCTTAAAAACAATGACAATTGTGTTTATCTTGATATTTCTCAAATGGGTATTGAATATTTCAGAAATCGTTTTCCAACAATTTCACAAAGTTGTAAGGAAAATGGGATTGATATTTCGGATGGTCTAATCCCTATTGCTCCTGCTGCACACTATTTTATGGGTGGCATCGAAACAAATGTAAGAGCGCAAACTTCTATCGAAAATTTATATGCAATAGGTGAGTGCGCATGTAGTGGATTCCATGGCGCAAACAGACTGGCATCAAATTCTTTGCTGGAATGTGTCACTAGTGCATATGAGCTTACTGATTTGTTATGCGAAAAAAATCTTGATGCACCAAAAAACTATGATGAAAAAGTAAAATCAATTTTAGAAAAGTATGAGCAAGATTCTGAAACGACATGTGACTTTGACGAGGTTGATATTGAAGATATTAAAAATAAAGTAAAAGAAATAATGTGGAATAATGTTGGTATAGTTCGCAATAAGGAAAAACTAACAAATGCACTGGAAAGGCTTGAGCAACTTTCTTCTTTTATGGATAAATCAAACTGTGCTCATATTAAAGATTGTTATGAAGTAAAAAATATGATTCTTGTTTCATTACTAATTGTAAATAGTGCACTTAAGCGTGAAAATTCAATTGGTGCACATTACAGAGAAGACTTTGCACAAATGGATGATAATGATGCTAGACAGTTGTTGAACACTTATTCGGCTAATTTAGGAGTTGAGGATGGCAAAATTTTTGTTGAATGATTTTATAATTGAAGATCATGTAAAAAAAGCACTTCTTGAGGATATAGGTTATGGTGATATTTCGACCGATTCTATATGTTGTGCACTTGATAGCAACGCAGAGTTTGAAGTTTTTTTGACAACACGTTCAGATGGCGTCTTTTGTGGAAAGGATGTATTTCAAATTGTTTTTAGTGTTTTGGCAAAAGACAAAGTGAAAATTGAATTTTATTTTGATGATGGTGATGAAATTAAAAAAGGCGACAAAATTGCAAAAATTTCAGGCTCTGCAAGATATATTTTAACCGGGGAAAGACTGGCCCTTAACTACATACAAAGAATGAGTGGCATTGCAACATTTACGAGAAAATTTCAAAATATTGCAAAAAAATATGGTGCAAGGGTTGTTGATACCAGAAAAAATACTCCAAATTTTAGAATCTTTGAAAAATATGCAGTTAAAATCGGCGGAGGTTATTTACATCGTTTTAATTTGTGTGATTGCGTAATGTTGAAAGATAACCATATTGCCCTCTTGGGTGGTTCTATTACCAGTGCTGTCAAAAAAGTTAGAGAAAATATTTCTCATGCACATAAAATAGAGGTTGAATGTGATACAATTTCACAAGTTAAAGAAGCACTGAAATCCAATGTAGACATAATAATGCTTGATAATATGAGTATTGATAAAATTAATGAATGTGTGCAATTAATAAATAAAAAAGCTATTGTTGAAGCTAGTGGCGGTGTATGTATTGAAAGTGTTGAAGAAATTGCAAGAACCGGAGTTGATATTATTTCTACAAGTGCTATTGTTGCAAAGGCACCGACTTTAGACCTTGCCTTTGATTATGTTGACTAGTTTTCTTCAGAATTCATTTGAGATTTAAGTCGATATGCCGCTGTTATTAAAATATCTATGGCCGGGGAGTAGGGTGGTGAATATGGCAAATCAAGATGAAATATATCATCTATTGTCAAGCCTGATTGTATCAAAGATGTTACGGTATTTATTCTTTTATTAACATCTCCTACTCCGATTCCTTGTGCACCGAGTATTTTCCCTGTTTTTTTGTCTGCTACAACTTTTAATGTTATTTTTTCGGAATTAGGCATATAACCTGCTTTGTCTTTTTTGACAACAGTTGTGCAAATTGGTTGCAAGTTAAATTTATCCGATATTTTTATGGCATTTTCATAATTAATTCCTGTTAGTGCAATTGTAAAATCAAAATATTTTGTAATTGCTGAACCTAAAACTCCTTCAAATTTTTCGTAATTTTCCGGTTCTGTAGATACATTAATGCCAGTTACTCGTCCTTCTTTATTAGCAATGTTGCCGAGTGCTATATAAATTGGTCTTTTGGTAAGCATGCATTTTTCTTCAGTGCAGTCTCCAGCCGCCCATATATGTTCCATATTTGTTTTCATTGTATTGTCTACAATTATGCCTCCGGTTATTCCGGTTGCAATTTTTGCATCTTTTGCTAGCTGTGTATTTGGCACTACCCCTGATGCAATAACGCAAAAATCAGCTTCAATTTCAAGCCCGCTTTTTGTTTTTAATTTTTTAAATCTACCAGAATTATCTGCAAAAAATTCTTGGACTTCTTCCAAAAAATGCATTTCAATCCATTGTCCATCACGTTCTAAAATATGATTTTTTATCATATCACTAAATTCGCTATCAAAGACTCTCATGATCCTTGAGCCGTATTCAACTAAGCTGACACTCAGACCATTTTGCACAAAAGCTTCAAGCAATTCTATGCCTATATACCCTCCACCTAGTATTATTGCATGTTTTGACTTGTGCATCTCTTCTTTAATTTTAATGCCGTCTTCAATATGTTTAAGTGTGTACACTCCTTCCATTTTTACATTTTTAATATTTGGTATAAATGGTTTAGAGCCGGTACAAATAACAAGTTCGTCATAATAAACTTCTTTATTATTTATTATTACGCACTTTTTATCCGGTATAATTTTTTGCGCTTTGTGCTCGAGAAATATTTTTACGCCTTGTTTTTCAAATTCTTCAGGAGTTCTGACAATTAATTGATTTATGTTTTTTACGGTTCCTTCTATAAAATATGGTAATCCGCAAGCACTGTAGGATATCAATTTTTCATCTGTATAGAGTTCAATTTCATTATTCGGATTCATCCTTTTGGCTTTTGCGGCTGTTTTTGGGCCTGCAGCACCTCCGCCAATAATTACAATTTTTTTCATGTTAATATGATGTTGGAGATTTTAAAAAAATGCAACTTACAGGCGGGCAATATAAAGGAAGAAAAATAACTACTCCACCGGGAGTAAGACCGACTTTATCAATAGTAAGGGAAAGTGTTTTTAATATACTTTTTTCGACAATTGGTTCTTTTAAAAACAGAACTTTTCTTGACTTGTTCCTGGGCAGTGGCATCATGACCTTTGAAGCTATTTCGCGTGGTTTCTGCACTACTTCATGTGATATAAATTTAAAAGTTATTAAAAATGCTCAACAAAATGCAAACAAACTCGGTTTATCCCCAAGGATAATTTTGTCTGATTCATTTAAATGTTTGAAAAAAATCGATACAAAGTTTGATGTAATATATGCTGATCCTCCATGGAATTTACCATATACTCAAATTTTTGAAAATGCTTGTTTATTGTTAAAAAAAGATGCTATATTAGTTGTAGAATGCGATATAAGAAAAAAGCCCAACATACTTTTGGAACTTGGGAGTATAAGTACATTAGAGCTTTTTAGGGAAAAAAATTATGGTCGTTGTTGCCTTTTGTTTATAAAACTAAACGGATGATGAGTCATAGTCGCTATTGTCAACATAATTTGAAATGTTGGTTGCTTGGAATTTCGGGTAATTTTTTTCCATTTCTTCTTTTTCTTCTTCTACACCGTACGCGGATATTTCTGCATTAGTGACTCTGCCATCTCCATCTTTATCTATTTCCTGAAAATTTGCCAGTACTTCTTCCAAGGTAGAACTTGCACTTCCGCTATAGCATAATTGCATTAACTCTTGATAGGTTAATCCTTTTTGTGAAAGTTGATTTGTATATTGCTGTAAATCCGTTGCGCTTATTTTCCCGTCGCCGTCTGCATCAATATTCGAAAAATTTTGTGTTAAATAGCTTTGAAAACTGGCATTTATATTACTTTTATTTACTTCGTCAGATGGGTTTATTATTTGTTCCAAAGTTAATCCACCGGATGCACCTGCACTAAGTACTGCAAAATTGTTTGTAAGGCCGTATATAGCCTGTGCCATTAATCCCTGACCGCTCAATTTACTCATAATCTAACCTCATTTTATAACCTGTATCAAATTTAATGATTTTTTTATAAAAAGAAAACAACCTTTTGTATGAATTAACTTGTTTGAAATTTATAACAGGTGTAATATTCAGATATGAATGAAAAAAAACAATTTTTAGGTATAATGTTTGAATGTTGCCATGTGTACGGCAGAATATATAAAAACAAAGAGGGCACTGCCTATGTTGGCAAATGCCCAAAATGTTTAAAAACTGTAAGTGTTAAAATTGGTAAAGGTGGCAGTGAAAATAGATTTTTCAAAGCCTTTTAAATCAACTTATGGCTTGTTCGAGATTATAGGCAGCTTTTAAAATTGTTGCTTCATCAAGATTTTTACCGATAATCTGTAAGCCTATGGGCATTTTTTCGCTGTCATAGCCACATGGTGTACTTATTGCAGGTGCTCCTATTAAGTTTGCACTTATTGTTGCTATGTCTGTTAAATACATTGCAAGCGGATCTTCATTTCTTGAGCCTATGTCAAAAGCTGTAGTAGGGCATGTGGGTGAAATTAAAATGTCTAAATCTGCAAAAACTTTATCAAAATCATTTTTTACAAGTCTTCTTAATTGTTGCGCTTTTTTGTAGTATGCATCGTAGTACCCGCTTGAAAGTGCATATGTGCCAAGCATTATACGCCTTTTTACTTCATCTCCAAAACCTTCCGCACGAGTTTTTGTGTACATTTCAAGCAAGTTTTGTGCATCTTTTGTTCTCAAGCCGTATTTTACACCGTCAAAACGGGCTAAATTTGAGCTTGCCTCAGCTGTTGCAACAATGTAATATATACCTATTGAGTATTTTAATAGCGGTAGAGATACCTCTTTTATTGTTGCCCCGAGTTTTTTATATGTTTCAATCGCATTTTCTACAGATTTTCTAACATCTTCACTTACACCTTCCGACATAAGCTCTTTAATAACACCAATTTTAAGTCCTTTAATGTCATCTTTAAGCGTTTTGGTTACATCGTCAACTTTTATTTTTAGCGATGTTGAATCTTTTTCGTCCCAACCTGCAATTGTCATATATAAATTTGCAATATCTTCCACGCATCTGCCAAATGGGCCTATTTGGTCCAATGATGAAGCAAAAGCTATTAACCCGTAACGCGAAACTCTTCCATATGTTGGTTTAAAACCGTTAATGCCACAAAAACTTGCAGGAAGCCTTATGCTTCCACCTGTATCAGAACCAAGTGATACTGTTGCTTCATATGCTGCAACTGATGCTGCAGAACCTCCTGATGAACCTCCAGGAACTTTATTTAAGTTGTGTGGATTTCTTACTATTTTAAATGCTGAATTTTCATTACTTGAACCCATCGCAAATTCATCAAGATTTGCTTTTCCAATTATTGGTACAAGATTTTCTTTTAATTTTTTTGTAACTGTTGCATCAAAAGGTGATACAAAATTTTCCAAAATTTTAGAACTTGCAGTTGTTTTTGAACCTTTCATATTCATATTGTCTTTAAGAGCTAGAGGTATGCCTGCCATCAGAGGTATGTCTTCACCTTTTGCAATTTTTTCATCAACTTTTCTTGCCGTTTCCATTGCTTGTTCTTTTGTAAGTGAATTGTATGCACCTATTTTATTGTCAAGTTTTTCAATTTGTTCGTACGTTTGTTCAACCAGTTCAACTGCGCTGATTTCTTTGTTTAATAGTGCTTTTCTTTGTTCTACTGCTGTTTTTTTTAATAATTCCATCGGATTTGTGCTCCACTAATTTTGTATTACAATCATTTTATGTCAAACAAAACTAAAGGTAAACTGGGTGAAAATATTGCAAAAGACTTTCTTGTCAAAAGAGGGTTTAAAATTCTAGAAACTAATTTTCATTACTCAAGATATGGAGAAGTTGATATTATTGCCGCTAAAAATAATATAATATATTTTATCGAGGTTAAATATAGGACATCAACCACATATGGCATGCCTTTTGAGGCAATTACAAAATCTAAGCTTGAAAAAATCAAAGCTTGTGCTACTTATTATTTAAGCACGATAAAAAAAATATATGCCAATTATAAAATAAGTGCTGTATCAATTTTGAATTCAAACATTGATTTTATTGAAGATATAGTTTTTTAGCAAAATTTTTTATTTTTCGTTTTTTTATATTTTGTAATTAAGGAAAAAACATGCTTAAGATTTTTGGTTTTTCATATAATCCAAATATTAATATTTACAAACCTTGTGTATATAAAAAAGAAGGTAATCTAAATTGTTGTTTGAAACAGCTTGGTAAAGATACAATTTCTTTTACATCAAGATCTAAAAATACTGATAATACACCTGTAGCTGTTGCCAGAAATTACTGTGCAGACACTAAAAAACTCCAATGCAAGGAAAGGACAATATCAGGTGCACTTGCAAATAAAGTTTTTCAAAAGGCACAGCAAGATACAAAATATTTAAAAAGTACTTTAAACAAGGTGTTGTTGCCTTTGTTTGATAAAAAACAATCCAATTATGATGTTGAGCGTCCGGTTGTAGACATTGAATACAGAACAAAATCAGCAAATTCTATTAGGGAAAAAGCAACTCAAAAGCATTTGTACACAAAAGAAAGTGTTATAGAAAATATTCATGATCTTGTAGGAGCCAGAATAATTTTAGGTAGCAATCAAAAAGGTTGTGCTGATAAAGTAATTGATAAATTGATTGATTGTGTAAAGCAGTCAAAACTAAGAATTGTAGAAGTTGAAAATCATGTTCCCAATGACTCAAAACACCTTTATGCTAGTCAAAAAATGTTGCATAAATTGGCTAGAGCTGCCTCAGATAAGTATGGCGTACTTGTTCCCGAGTATATTACAAGACGTGAAACAGGCTATATGGGTATACATTTGCTCGTGAAATTTCCTGATGGCATAACGGGAGAAATACAAATTTTAGGGCATGATGTGGCTGTTTTTAAGGAGCTGGAAGATATACCATATAAAATCTTACAAGGAAAAAGTGTAAAGAAACAATATAATACAATAAAGGGTGTTTTTGAGCCTATGTTACCTATAAGTGATAATCCTGACGATATAGAGAATATTGAAAGAATTAAACTTAAAAAAGAATTTATTTTGTATACTACTGCTGCATACAAACATGAACGTGAAAAAGTATATAATCAAAAAAGTAAAAATTCTATTCCTAAATTTTTAACCATAGATGAATTTTCTCAAGAAAGTAAAAAAAAGTTGCATCTTACTCCTGATCTTGATTTTAATTATCTTTATAAGTTAAAAATGCTTGCCGATAAAAATGCATAAGAATTTAAAATAATAATTTTACTTGAATATTCCTTAATTTTGTAGTAAAAAATTAGTGTATTCACTCACAAAATGTAAGGATTCAAAATGGTTAAAAAACTTATCACACAAGATACCAGAATGTTTTTAACTGGTAATGAAGTTATAGCCTATGCTGCAAATGCTGCTGAGGCTGAATTTATGTACGGTTACCCAATTACACCGCAAAATGAAATTATGCATACTTGGTGCAAATTGCTTCCTAAAACAGAAGCTGGCTTTTTACAAACCGAAGATGAAATATCTGCCGGTTTCTCGACAATCGGTGGTATTTTAGCAGGTAAAAGAGCCTTTACTGCAACAGCAGGTCCGGGTAACGTTATTATGCAAGATGCTCAGTCAATGGCTGAAATGATGAGAATACCTTTTGTATGTGCAGTAATGCAAAGAGGTGGCCCGTCAACTGCTACTGTTATCTATGCACAACAAGAAACAAGATTAACATGCTTTGGTGGTAATGGTGAAGGTTTCAGAATTGTATATTCAACAGCAGGCCATCAAGATTTGTATGACTATATGATTAAAGCTTTTAATACTGCTTGGAAATACAGATTCCCTACATTTATGTTGGCCGATGGTTATCAAGGTAAAATGAGAGAACCTGTTACACTGTATGATCCTGCGTCTCGTGGTATTAAAATGGTTCCGACCAGTGCTACTTTAGGTGGAGCAAACGGCTCAAGACCAGTTAATCATGTTAGAAATACTTTCAATCTTGAAGAAGAACTTATGGAAGTTCTTGATAAGTATCAAGAGGAATTCGATAGAATTTCACCGGAAATTGAAGAATATTTAGAATATAAAGCTGACGATGCTGAAATTTTAATTATAGCCCATGGTATAGTTGCAAGATCTGCGGTTACTGCTGTGGACGAACTTAGAGCAAAAGGTATTAAGGCAGGATTATTCAGACCTATTACACTTCGTCCTCTTGCTGTTAAACCTTTGAGAGCTGCTGTCCAACGTGCTAAACAAGTGCTGTTTACAGAATCTGCAAATGGACAACTTGCTCAAATGGTTCTTGAAAAAATCTATGGATTAACAACACCTTATTCAACATTATTTAAAATGGGTGTTGGTGTAACAGGTGATGATATTGTTAAAAAAGTACAATCTATGGTAAAAGAACCTGCTACTGTTTAGTTTAATATAGAAATAAGAGGAAAAATAAATGATAGAAATGTTAGAAAAAGGTCCAAGATTGGCAAAAGCTCAAAATGCCGAAGTTGGTGCATCTAAGTTTTGTCCGGGCTGTGGGCATGGCATGATTTTAAAAACACTTGCCCAAACAATTGATGAATTAGAACTTAATGATAAAGCCGTTTTTGGTTGTGATATTGGATGTTCATTATTGTCGTGGAATTATATGAACGTCGACACTGTTCAAACGCACCATGGTCGTACAACCCCGGTTATATACGGTGTTACACGTGCTAATCCGGATTTAGTAGGAATTGCATATATGGGCGATGGCGGTGGTCTTGCAATTGGTTCTCAACACCTTGTAAATGCTGCTGTAAGAAGTGAAAATCTCCTTATTATTGTCGCTAATAATACTAACTATGGTATGACTGGTGGACAAATGTCACCAACAACAATGCCAGGCCAAAAAACAGAAACTACACCTTACGGTAGAGATTGTGATGTAACAGGCCGTCCTGCTAAAGGTGCTGAAATGGTTGCCTCTATTGCTGATCCAAATAAATCATTTGTTGCAAGAGCTTCTGTTTCAAATTTAAGAAAACTAAAATCTACATTTAAAAAAGCGCTTAAAAATGTTGATATGGGCGGTTTTTCTTTTGTTGAAGTTCTTTCTGTTTGTCCTCTTAACTGGAGAACAAACAATGTTCAAACATGGGACAGATTAAAAACTATGGAAGAATTCTTTGAAGTTAAAGAATTTGTCCAAAGAGAAGGATTGGAGTAAATTATGGCAAGAACAAGAATAGTTTTAGCAGGTGAAGGCGGACAGGGCGTTCAAAGTATAGCAAAAATCCTTGTCGAAGCTGGATATGAAGCAGGTAAAGAAATCCTTTATATCCCAAACTTTGGTGTAGAACAAAGAGGTGGTGTTTCAATCGCTTTCTGCCAAATTGCTGATGAAAAAATTGGCGAGCCAAGATTTTCGAAGGGTGATATAGTTATTATGTTATCCGATCGTGCAATTGACAGATGTTGTACATATGTAAATGAAAATTCTACAGTTATTTATGATTCTTCAGTTTGTACAAAAAAACCTGTTTGTAATGCAAAAAATATTATTTCGGTTGAAGCAAATAAAATTGCTAATGAACAGCTAAGCGCAAGAGTATTCAATATTATCGTTCTTGGTGTTCTTTTGAGTGCAACAAATGTACTTGCTTTAAGTGATATTAAAAATGCTATGGAAATGGCTTTGGGTAAGAAATTTGATGCTAAGCCGGAATTAAGAGAACTTAACTACAAGGCTCTTGAAATGGGTATGGGTTTAATACAGAAAGCAGGTGTATAAAATGGCAAAAACACATAAAGCAATAACGGTTAAAGATGTTGCAAAAGGAAAGGCTGATTGGCATTTGTACACAGACTACTGCAAAGGCTGCGGTTTGTGTATAGTTAAGTGTCCAAAAAAATGCTTAAACTGGTCTAAAGAAGTTGGTATATACCAAACTCCTGCGGTTGAGCCTAATCCTGACGAATGTATAGCATGTGGCACATGTGAACTTGTTTGTCCGGATAATGCAATAAGAGTAGAAAAAAAATAATGTTTTAATATATTAAAGCACCCTTTTGTTGAAAAAGGGTGCTTTAACGTTAGTTAAATTATGCATCAAAAGCTGATATTATTGGTATATTTGTTGAATTTTGTGCTATTTGATTTATATATAAAAATGTCCAGCTAAACATTATTGTTGTTAACAGTAAAATTGCGCACAACAAATAATTAGTAATTTTATTTTCGTTCATTTTACCACCTTGTTTTAAAGAAAAAACACAATTATGCTACACAGCTTACACTTGTTGTTGTACCGCCTGTTGAACTTGCATTTGCCATAGTACCTGCTGACTCGGCACCACTATTGTTGTATGCCATTGTTCCAAGTGTTTCAATTTGTGTATTGCGCACTGAGTCCTCTGTGGACATATGAGAATCTTGTTGTTTTTGGGCAATGTTGAACAAATTTTCTGTTTGGGGTTCTTGTTTTTTTTGTTGAATTTTATTGTTTGATTTTGCTACTTTTTTCTTGTTTTGTAAAAATTTTGCAGAAAAATCATTGTCGTGATTTGTTAAAAATAATCCGGAGCTTGCACTAAGACTCATGTTTAATTCTCCTTTTATATGTTTGTTATCTCACATTTATATAAAAACAATATAAAAGGTATAAATTCAGTATCTATTTTTTTTGTTACAATCCTTAATAAATTATTGAGGAATGTATGTCGGTGCATTCTTGGGACTTTTTCCTTTTATTACATTATGGTAGTATGCATATGTCATGGGTGTATCATCTTTTGTTATCTCGCTTTGTACTACTTGAGATAAAAATATTGTATGAGTATTTGTTTCTGATTTATCAATCAGCTTGCAAAGTAAGTATGCACAACTGTCTGTACAAACAGGCAGGCCTTCAAATATTTCATACTTTATGTTTTCAAACTTATTAAAATTTCGAGCACTTCTAAAGCCAAATGTGCCTATAATGAGAGGATTAACATTTTCTCCAAGCACACATATTGAAAATTCTTTTGTCTTTTTTATACATTCGTTTGTATAGTTGTTGTGATTGATGCTTACAGCTATTGTGGCAGGTTCTGCTGTTATTTGTATGAGGGAATTTGCTATACAACCACAATATTGTTTTTCATCTTTAGTACAAACAACATACATACCATACGATAACTTTGTAAGAGCATTTATGTTCATTCCCCCCCCTTTTTTTTAAATTATATTATACTATTTAAAAAAGTAAAAGCCTACTTTGTGTTGTAGGCCTTATGTTAATATGTATTTAGGGTTGTTAGATTGCATTTTAATTATATAAAGTTTCTAAATTAGTGTGTTTGCTACAATTTATAATTTTATTTACATTTCTTTACGGATTGTAATTTTTAAGTATTTCGCTTTTGGAGATTATTCCGCTGTCAAAGAGCATTTGTACTTGTGCTATATTATAACGTATAATCGAATTTACGAGTTCTATTCTTGTTCTTGTTTTGAATGTTTGAGCTTGTATTACATCTATTAATATACCTTCGCCCGCATCTAGTCTTAATTCTGCCAGCTTGACACTTTGTGCCGCATATTCTGTTTGCTCGTCTGAAATTTTAATCCTGTCCTTTGAAATTTTTGATTCATAATAATCTTTTAATATACTTTCTTTTATATCTCTTAACGATTGCTCTAACTCGACTATATTTTTGTCAATCTCTGCTTGCTTTGCTTTTGCTTGAGTGAGTGTTCCAAATCCCATATTTTGTCCTAAATTCCAATCAACATACGCACCAAGAACAATGGCAGGTCCTAAGCCTACTTTTGCTGTACCTTGCCACTGTTCTTGTGCTATTAATCTTGGTTTTGGTACAAATTGTGTATAAATCATTTTCTTTTGTTCTTTTAATGCCTGAATTTCTAATCGCATTCTTTTGACATCTTCTCTGTATAAAAAAGCTTGATTATATAAATCATCTATTGTTTTATTTTCTTCTATTAAAGTGTAAACCCGTGCTTCCATTTCAATTGGCATTAAGCATGTTGTAATTTCAACACCCATAATATTTGCAAGTTTTGCTTGTGCAAGTCTGAATGCTTGCATTGCATCTAGTAAATTTTGTTTAGCTTGCGCAAGTTCTGTTTTGGATCGAATAACGTCAAATTTTGTGCCTAAACCTGCATTCATAAGGTTTTCTGTTTGTACTAACTGTGCACATCTTTCTTTGTAATTTCTTTGATAAATTTCTATATCTAATTTTGCTTTTAAAAGTTCATAGTAGTATTGTGTACAATATAGTAATACTTCACTTCTTGTAAAATCTAAATTATGTCTTTGTGCAAATTTTATATTCTTCTTTGAAAGTGCTTCAAATATTTGTTCTCCGCCTTTTGTTAAATAATGTGTGCCTCTGACATATACAGATAAGGCTAGCTCATTAAAATTCTCAAGCAAGGCTGCACCTACAAGTACTTGTCCGCTGTAATATACAGAGTAGTTGCTGACACTTAAATCCGGTAAAAAATTTGTTAAAGAATTTTTATATTCCCACTTTGCTTTTTTGTATTCATATTCTGCTCTTTTTAAATAAAAGTTGTACACAAGAGCTATTTCTAAACATTCTTTTAAATTTACATAAACAGGATCATCTCCTAAGTAATTTTTTACTTCTTCCTCAACATTCAAGTCTTTCAGACAGTCGTTAAAACCACTGCTCATGTCTATATCTGCATCAACCTGTTTATCTTCAGAATAGCCGGTTGAACAACTATAAAAATATAATGTTATCAAAAAAAGTATAGCTATAATTTTTTTCATATTATAAAGATTAATCAAATTTTATGCAAAAAATAATAAGCTTTATGGGCTAATACTTTTGTGATAAATTATTTCTGTAGTTATAATCACGAGGACAAAATGGATAATTCACAAGCTCAAAATATGGCAACAACATACAATGCTAGAGAAGTTGAAAAAGATATTTATAAATTTTGGGAGGACAATGATTGCTTTAAAGCAGATAATAGATCTAAAAAAGTTCCTTATTCAATTGTTATTCCTCCTCCAAATGTGACAGGTGTCTTACATATGGGGCATGCTCTGGACGGTACTTTGCAAGATATTTTAACCAGATACCACAGGATGTGTGGCTATGAAGCTCTTTGGCTGCCCGGGTGTGACCATGCAGGAATTGCAACTCAGAATGTTGTTGAAAAGCAGCTTGCAAAAGAAGGAAAAACTCGTCATGATTTAGGTCGGGAAGATTTTGTTAAGTTGACTTGGGATTGGGCAAATGATCATAAAAGTAAAATCTTAAACCAATTTAAAAAATTGGGTGCATCTTTTGACTTGTCACGTGCTCGTTTCACCCTTGACGAAGGTTGTTCGCGTGCAGTTAAAAAGGTATTTGTTGATTTATATAATAAGGGTTTAATTTACAAAGGTTCATATATTGTAAATTGGTGTCCTCGTTGCCAAAGTGCGATTTCTGATATTGAAACCCAATATGAAAATGAAGATGGCAAACTTTGGGAAATATCTTACCCGTTAAAAGATGAAATGGGTGCCATTGTTATTGCCACAACTCGCCCTGAAACGATGTTTGGGGATGTTGCTGTTGCTGTTAATCCAAAGGATTATAAGTATAAAGATTTAATAGGCAAAAAGTGTGTTATTCCTCTCACAGGTCGCGAAATCCCCATCATTGCCGATGAATATGTAGACAAAAGTTTTGGTACAGGAGCTCTCAAAATTACTCCTGCACATGACCCTAATGACTTTGAAGTTGGTAGGCGCCATAATTTAAAATCTATAAAAGTAATTGATGAACAAGGTAGAATGATTGCATGTAGTGAAGTTCACCCTGAACTTCATGGTAGAGACAGATACGACGCACGTGAGCGCACTTTAAGAATGTTGAAAGATCATCAAGTCTTAGTAAAAATTACTGATCATCCTCACTCTGTGGGTAAGTGTCAGCGATGCAATACCACGATTGAACCTCTTTTATCCGAACAATGGTTTGTCAAAATGGAGCCGCTTGCTCGTGCTGCAATTGATAAGGTTAAAGATGGATCAATTAAATTTGTTCCTTCCCGTTGGGAAAAGAATTATTTAATGTGGATGGAAAATATTCGTGATTGGTGTATTTCTCGCCAGCTCTGGTGGGGACATCAAATTCCAGCGTATTATCATATAAAAACAGGCGAAATGGTTGTTGCACTTGAAAATCCTGATCCTGAAAATTATAGACAAGATACAGATGTTTTAGATACTTGGTTTTCCTCAGGTCTGTGGCCCTTTGAAACTATGGGGTGGCCGGATGTTGACAGTGATGATTTTAAGAAATTTTATCCGACAACAACACTTGTTACGGGTTTTGATATAATTTTCTTTTGGGTTGCAAGAATGATTACTATGGGTTTGGAATTTACCAAAAAACCTCCATTTTCTACTGTTTATATTCACGGGCTTATAAGAGATGAAAACGGACAAAAAATGTCCAAATCTAAAGGTAATACTATAGACCCTGTTGAAATTATCGAAAAGTATGGGTGTGATGCAATGCGTTTTACATTAACGTCGCTATGTACTTATGGCGGGCAAGACATAAAGCTGTCAAATGAAAGATTTGAGTATGGAAGAAATTTTGCAAATAAAATTTGGAATGCCTCTCGTTTTGTTTTAATGAATTTGACAAAATCCGGTAATGATTTAAATTTAGATACTTCAAAATTTACCATTGCTGACAAATGGATATTAAATGCCTTAAATAATGTTGTAAAAGAGGTAAATGAAAATATTAAAAACTATAGAATTGGAGAAGTTGCTTCAATTCTATACGATTTCTTTTGGAATTATTATTGTGATTGGTATGTCGAGCTTTCTAAAATAGAAAAAAATGAGTCAGTTTTGACATACGTACTTGAACAGTCCTTAAAATTGTTACATCCCATTATGCCGCATATAACTGAAAAAATTTGGCAAATGATGCCTGTGGATAAAAAGTGTGTCGCATTGATGAAATCAGAATTTCCAAAATTTAAGACCGAATTCAGCTTTGCAAGTGAATCAGAACAAATGGAAATGGTTTTTGAGGTGATAAAATCACTTAGGAATTTGCGTGCAGATTTTAATATCCCCGCGGGGGCAAAAATCAATATAAAAATTGATGGTGACAGTGTTTTGTTTGAAAAAATAATTCCTTACATTAAAAGACTTGCCCATGTTCAAAATGTTGAGTTTGTTAAAGATAATATAGAAACCAAGCATTGTGCATACTGTACTGTTGCAGATACAAAAATAATTGTGCCACTTGAGGGAATAATTGACATAGAAAAAGAAGTAGAACGTCAAAATAAAAAAATCCAAAAATTTGAAAATGAATTAAAATCTCTACTTTCCAGATTAAACAACGAAAAATTTGTTTTGTCTGCACCAAAAGAAGTTGTTGAGCAAACTAAGACAAGAGCTGACGAAATAAAAACAGAAATTGAAACAATAAGGCTGCTTGTTGAAAAATTATCATAATAAAACCGCCCGATTAGGGCGGTTATTTTATTTATTGCCACAAGCACTATACATTTTGCATCCGCAATCACAAGGGAAATGAGGCTGCATACAATATTTTACCAATTGTTTCATTTTTTTCTTTTCCATACGGTTAAATCTGTTGTAGCATTTTATTTGATCTTTGCAAAGTTGCGCCTTAATTTCTTTTGAGAAGCATTTATATTGTTCTTTTGCTTCGCTTCTAATGTCTTTAAGCTCATCTTTTTGTGCTTTGATATCTGAACTTGATGCACAATTGTTAATCATTTGGCAAAGTTTTTCTTGTCTGCATTGTGCTTGATCGTGCAAAATTTGCATTTGATTTTTGTATTTGTCATAAATGCACTCTACTGCAGAATCTTGCTGTGGGCTAAGACATAACACTTTTTTCATTTGTGCAAATTGGTTGTCGAAAAAGCATTCATTATCGCTTTTTGCATCATTGCAAGTTGATTTTTCGCAAGGTGTTTCGCATTTTTCCTTATCACAACCTTTTGGTACTTGGTATTGTTTGCAATCTTGATTGCAAGTTTGTTTGGTTTGGCATGGTACATTTATGCTGCAGGGTGCTGCAAAGGTGCAGTTGCATATAAACACTGTTGCTGCCAACATTAGTAAAGTTTTTTTCATAGTATTCCCTTTCTTGTGTATAGTTTAAATATTATATGAATTTTGAATTTTTAAAAAACCCAACAGGCTATGTATATGTGGATAAATTTTTTTAAAAAAAAGTATTTGACGAAGAAATTTGTTCTTGTTATATTGAATAAGCAGTGAGGAATTATTTTCCCGTTTTTGCAAATTGATATTGCATCTGTAGCTCACAAATAAACGAGCGTAGCGAGGTTAGCGGCATAGTCCGCACAAACTACCTGCTGAGCTATAGAAATGAAAATTGAATAAAATGTAATTTGCGTCTGTAGCTCAGCAGGTAGAGCACTCCCCTTTTAAGGGATAGGTCGCGCGTTCGAATCGCGCCAGACGCATTTTTTGTATTATAGTATGCCATAACATTGTGATTAGATTTAATGCAATACAAATTTGCAAGTAGTTGGCAAAGTAGCTCCAGTTAATTTATTGTGTTAATAAATGCTTACATTATAAGCAATTGGTATTTTTATGGGGCGTTGGCGCAGTTGGTAGCGCACGACACTGGCAGTGTCGGGGTCAGGGGTTCAAATCCCCTACGCTCCAATTTATATGATAATTTTATCTAATAAGCAGACAAAAATATTTATGTTTGTGTTTTTTACATGCATAAGGAGATTAATATGAATACTCAGCCTGTGTCTTTTGGTAAAACAATTAAAGTAAATTCATCTTTGCGTAATGCGGAAATAATATCAATGAGCGTTAATGGTAAATATACAGGCTATATTAGTTATATAAGCAGTCTTGCAGCCAAATGCCTGTTTGACGATACAAATACTTGTGAAGCAATTACGGTAACCTTGGGTGAGAATGGTGGAAATTATATATTGAGCGGCCATGAGGCAAAAATTGCAAAACAATTACATTCGAGGTTACTGAATTCTTTGGATTTTTCGCATAGGTTTTTTGAGTCTGATATTATTTCAAAAATTGCTTCTAAGGTTGCAATTAACGAGTATGGTAATAATTTAAAAAGGTTAATTTATCTTACCGAGGAACCATATTCTCTTGATGTAAAAATGGACAATTTAAATGAGAAAATTGATTCCATAACTGTTAATTTTAAGGCATAATTATTTATTTTTGCTTTATAGTTTTTGGCTTGAAGATAATTTTTTAATGTTCTATACTTGTTTTATAGGTATAAATTCTTTTAGGCTAAATTAAGGGGAGCAATATGCAAATTTCGGTTATCGGCACGGGTTATGTTGGTTTAGTTGTCGGCGCTTGTTTGGCTGATATGGGAAACCAAGTTATATGTGTTGATAATAATCTCGAAAAGCTTAAAATGCTTAACAATGCCGTAATGCCAATTTACGAGCCCGGGTTAGAAGAACTTGTTAAATCAAATATGAAAGAAAACAGATTAAAATTCAGTGCTGATATTGATCATGCAGTCAAGAATTCACAGGTTTGTTTTATAGCTGTTGGTACTCCACAAGGAGAAGATGGTTCTGCCGATTTAAAACATGTTATGCAAGTAATAAAATCTATTGCAAAATCCATGGATGGGTATAAGTTAATAGTTGAAAAATCAACTGTGCCTGTTGGTACTGCAGAAAAAATGTCAAATATTATAAAGGAAATTACTAATCACCCATTCGACATTGTTTCAAATCCGGAGTTTTTAAAACAAGGTAATGCAGTAGATGATTTTCTTCATCCGGACAGAGTTATTATAGGCTCGAATTCACCAAAGGCAACAAAGATAATGCGTGATATTTATGCTCCATTTTTTAGGACTGGTGACAGAGTTATTGTAATGGATGTAAAGTCTGCAGAAATGACAAAGTATGCTTCAAACTCTTTTCTTGCAACAAAAATATCATTTATGAACGAAATTGCAAACCTTTGCGAAGAAGTAGGTGCAGACGTAGAAATGGTTCGAATAGGAATGTCATCAGACAACAGAATAGGCAATAAGTTCTTGTTTCCGGGTTTAGGATATGGCGGTAGTTGTTTTCCAAAAGATGTAAGGGCATTAATTAAATTAGGTTATGAGCATAACCTCGAGATGAGTATTGTTTCAGCCGTTGAGAAAATAAATGTGAGACAAAGACAAATTTTCATCAATAAAATTATAGATAGGTTTGGTTTTGATTTATCAAATATTAATTTTGGCATTTGGGGTCTATCTTTCAAACCACAAACTAATGATATGAGGGAAGCACCTTCAATTACAATTATAAATAAATTATTGGAAAAGGGTGCAAAGGTTAAAGCATTTGATCCAAAGGCAATGGAAAATGCAAAAATTTATTTTAACAATAAAATAGTATATGTAAATAGTGCCTATGAAGCAGTAGAAGATGTAGATTGCTTACTCTTATTGACAGAGTGGAATGAATTCAGACGTCCTGATTTTTTAAAAATCAAAGAGTTGATGAGAAAACAAATAATTTTTGATGGCAGAAATCAATATGATGCAAATACTTTGAATGAGCTTGGTTTTGAGTATCATCAAATAGGTAAAAAATAGATAAACTTTTTGATTTTAATATTTATTTACTACCCTCACAACTTTACTTATTTCATCATCAGTCATAACAGGTGAAATAGGCAGACTTATTATTGTCCTATGTATTTTTTCCGTAACAGGATAAGACAAATGGTTCCACTCCTTATAAGCCCCCTGTTTGTGCGGTGGTGTAGGATAGTGAATAATTGTTTGGATATTATTACTTTTTAAATACTCTTGAAATTCATCTCTGTTTTTTGTCCTAACGACAAAAACATGCCAAACGTGGGCTTTTTCGTCGTAAGTTTCAGGTAGAATAATTTTATCATTTTTTATATTTTCGCGATAAAATTTTGCAATTTGGCTACGTTTTTGATTGTCTTTGTCTAAATATTTTAATTTAATGTCTAAAATCGCAGCTTGAATTTCATCCAGTCTTGAGTTTACACCTTTGTAAATATGATGATATTTTCTGTCAGAACCGTAATTTGCAATAGCTTTTATTTTTTTAAATAATTCTTCATCATTTGTTGTTATGGCTCCACCATCGCCCATACACCCTAAATTCTTCCCCGGATAAAAGGAAAAGGCACTGGCATCAGAGAGGTTTCCCACTTTTTTATTATTATAGATTGCACCATGGGCTTGGGCGGAATCTTCAAAGACTTTTAAATTATATTTTTTAGCTAAATCCCATATTTTTTGCATTTGAACCGCTTGGCCATACAAGTGAACAACCATAATTGCTCTTGTATTTTTTGTTATTTTTTCTTCAATTAAATCAGGATTAATGTTATATGTATTTATATCAGGCTCGACAAGAACAGGCGTACATCCGTTTTGAGATATTGCCAAAATTGTCGCAATGTATGTATTTGCAGGGACAATTATTTCATCTCCAATGCTAAAACCGTTTGCTTTAATTATTAAATTTAAAGCATCTAAGCCATTTGCAACGCCTAAGGCGTATTTTGTACCACAGTATTTTGCAAAATTATTTGAAAATATTTCATTTTCTTCCCCCTGCAAATACCAACCTTTATCAAGGACTTTTTCAATTCTTGAGTTTATTTCATTGCGAAAGCGATTATTTATCTTTTTAAGATCCAGGAAATTGATCATTTTTACTCTGCTTATCTTTTGCTATTTTTATAATTTTATATTGCTTAATAATTTAATGCAAATTTTATTTTTTTGTAAAAATAAGTTTTATACGTTCTTTAAAATTTGCCGAATTAAATTTTATCTTTCTGATTTCTTCTTCTTTTTTGTTGTAGAATGATTTTAGATTTTTTATGTCGTGTAATATTTTAATTTGTGATGATTCAGAATTAATATTTGTTATATTTTCAAAAAAGTTGTTTTTAATTTTGTTATAAAACAAATCCGAATAAAATAAGAATTTAGGGTATTTCATATCGAAATATACATATAAATCTTTAAATACTGTGGCATTTAGTAAGTATTGTTCCATTTTTGTTATTCCTTGCCAAAGACCTTCATCAGTGATTCTGTATACTGTATCATAATTTTCACAGTTGTAGGCCAGTCCTTTGTCAAGATGAATTAAGTTTCTAAATGTATCGCCCCTAAAAGAAAATTCCCATGATTTATAAGGCGGGTTCAAAAGTTTATCTGATACACCATTTATAAATATTACATTTCTGTATATGCAACCTGATGTTTGTGTAAAAGGTACAAATACGTTCAAATAATCTTTAAAGGATGTTTTTCCGGATTTAAATTTTGAGTATTCTTTAATGCTGCCATCGGGCATTTTTTGCAGTACATTTGTAATATAAATTGTACAGTCTTTATTGTTTTCCAGAAAATCGAGACCGTTTTGAATAAAATTTTCGCTCTCCCAGTAATCATCAGCATCCAGAACACAAAAATATGTAGTTTTTAAAAGCTTGTAAGCTCTTAAGATGTTTTTATACAATTTCATGTTTTTATCTGATAGCAACAGATCTATTTTGTTGGGGTATTTTTTTGAAACTCTTGTAATATTGGAATAGTTCTGTCACAAGAACAATCGTCCGCCACTATTACTTTATAATTATAAGTTGTTTTTTGTTTAAAAATAGACTCAAGCGCCTCAGTTATATATTTTTCCATATTATACGAGGGCATAATAATTGTTAAATCATTTTCCATCCTACATACCGCTTGTTTAGTTGCATGTGTAATTATAATTAATTACCAGAGAATTATAGCATAAAATATAAATATATGTATGGAAGCAGAAGTCAGGTGTGCATTAATTGACATTGAATATTTTATATACTATACTTAGTGTAATCTATAAAAGGAAGTTTACTTGGTGGTTTAGTGGGAATTTTAAAGAGTATTAGGAAGAAAATTTTTAAAAACAAAGTATTTAAGTACTTGAGTGATGTTATATATAGAAAAATTTTGCAAATTCAATATGAACAAAAATATGCAAATATAGCCCAAAGACTTGAAAATAATAAAGAGTTGTATCAAAAATATTTAATTCCTGACGAGCCTATTTTTACTTTTTGTATGCCTACATATAATGGACAGAAGTATATTGCAAGAGCATTAGAGTCTATTTTAATGCAGGAGACATCATACAAATATAAAATTTGGATTATAGATGATTGCTCTAATGACAATACCGTAAATATTGTAAGAGAATATGACAAAAAGTATCCAGGAGTTTTTGAAATTTTTGTCAATCCTGTTAATGAGAAAGCATTAACTGTTGCGCCTAGGATTTATAATAACGTAAAAACAAAGTATTGGATGAATTTTGATCAGGATGATTATTGGCTTTCAAAGGATAAATTGGAACGTAGCATAAACTATTTTGAAAACCACCCCGAGTGTACAATTATATCCTCAGGTTTATTAATTAAATCCTCAAATAAACTAACCCCTTCTTATTATGGAGAAAAAGACAACTTTACTTTTGACTTTTTTGATTACCCTATACCTTTAAGTATTTTAATGCAAACGAGTGCTACAATGTATCGCAATGTATTTAATGAGGAGAATCTTGCTCATATAAACAGCTATGTTGGCACTAATAAAAAACATTGCGTCTTGGGCGATACCTTTAGAAATGTTTTTGCGCTGAGTTATGGTTACGGTTATTATGAAAATTCTATTGATTCTGTCTATAATTTGACTGAAAATGGTGCTTGGTCAAAACTAAATCAAGGACAACAAGAATTTTATAATTTACAGTACTTTTATGACAGCATAGGATTTTTTAAAGAAGAACGGTTTAAAATTAAGATGAAAGAGGTAGCGAAGTTCTATTTAAAAAATACACAAAAATACGTCAAAATGTTAAATAAAAATGAACTTGACGAATTTGAAGCAATAAAAAAGGATTTGTTGTAATGAATACAATCAGATTTAATAAACCTTATTTAACGGGTAATGAAATAAAATATATAGACGAAACTCTTCAAAGTGGGTTTGTAAGTGGTGATAGAAAGTTTACTCTACTTGCTCAAGATTTTATTGAAAAAAAATTTAAAATTAAAAAAACATTGCTGACTACATCTTGTAGCACAGCTTTAGATATGTCGGCAATGCTGTTAAATTTAAAAGAAGGTGATGAAGTTATATTGCCTTCTTTTACATTTGTTTCAACTGCAAATGCTATTGTAATGCAAAAAGCAAAACCGGTTTTTGTTGACATAGATAATACATTAAATATCGATATTTCAAAAATTGAGGAAAAAATTACTTCTAAAACAAAAGCATTATACCCTGTCCATTATGCTGGTTGTTCTTGTGATATGGACAAGTTGATGCACATAGCAAAAACTAACAATTTAAAGGTTGTAGAAGATGCTGCACAGGCAGTTGATGCAAAGTATAAGGATCGTTATCTTGGTTCAATCGGCGAGATGGGTACATATAGTTTCCATGAAACAAAGAATTTTGTTTGCGGTGAGGGTGGTGCGTTACTGATAAATGATGAATCTTATATTCAAAGAGCTGAGATTATAAGAGAAAAAGGTACAAACAGAAGCAACTTTTTTAAAGGTTTTGTAGATAAGTACACATGGTGTGATGTAGGCGGAAGTTATTTACCGTCAGATATTTTAGCGGCTATGTTGATGGCTCAGCTGGAAGAAAAAGATTTGATAACTGAAAAAAGAGCTGAAGTTTTTAATTTATATAATCAAGGCCTAGCAAATTTGGAAGAACAAGGAAAATTAAAACGAATAAAAATACCTTCCTATAATACAACAAATTATCATATGTATTACATTATTCTCGAAAATGAATCCATAAGAGATAAGCTTCTGCAATTCCTTAAGTCTAACGGAATAGGTGCTGTTTTCCATTACATTCCATTGCATTTATCTTCAATGGGAATAATGATGGGTTACAAGGAAGGTGATTTTCCTATGTCGGAAAAATTAAGTTCTTCTTTAATAAGATTACCGATTTATGCAGGTTTGGAAAAAAATGAAACCGAGTATATTATTGATAAGATTGCGGATTTTTTTAGTTAATAAATAGGAGATTAAAATGACTGAACAAGAACGTTTAATTAATTACGACGAAGAGGCACAAGAGATAATCAAGGGCCGAGTTCCCGAAGAAACTGATTTCCCTGGTGTGATCTTAATTGATAATATTTCATTGTGTAATTTAAAATGCAGTATGTGTTTTCATAAAAATATGAAAAGAAAACCGGGTATTATGAAAATGGATTTATACAAACGCATAATTGATGAAATCGCAGAAAATAAACCTGATGCGCAAATTTGGATTACATTTTTCGGTGAAGGTTTAATGTTAAAAGATTTGCCGGAAAGAGTTAAATATGCGCGTGATAAAGGTTTAACAAATATCATTTTAAATTCAAACGGAAATTTGGCTAGACCGGATTTCTCAAAAAGATTGATTGAAGCTGGGTTAAACGGGTTTTATGTTGGCATTGATGCTTTTAAACCGGAAACTTATGAACAAATAAGGGTTGGAGGAAATTTAGAAAAAGTTACAAAAGGTGTACTTGAATACAAAAAAATGCTTGATGAGTTTGGAAAACCGGATCAAAATGTTGTTGTTCAGTTTGTTGAAATGGATATAAATGCAGCTGAACTACAAGACTTTATTAACTTTTGGCATGGCAAACATGGCATCAAATGCAAAGTAAGACCTATGGTAAGTTGGGCAGGAAAAGCAGGTAAACAAGCGACAAATTTAAAAGATGACGTTGACAGATTGCCATGTTATTGGGCAATGAATACAATTAACATTACCGATAAGGGTGATGTTGCACTTTGCTCTGTTGATTTAGACTGTGCTTCTCCTATGGGTAATGTTCTTGAATCATCTATTAAAGAAGTTTGGAATACTACTTTGAGAGAGTTTAGAGACAATCAGCGTAACGGTAATTGGGACAAAATACCTCCAATGTGCCAAGCATGTAAAGATTGGCAGTCAGGTTATGCTAAATATATGTAATACAAATGAGGCGTAAATTCGGTTTGCATGTGTAATATGTTAAATAAAATATTGCGAAACATATATTATTATATTATTAATGTATTTGCATTATCAAGGCAAAAAAGACATAAAGCAAGGCGAATGCTTACTAACAGGTATAAAGATAAGGGTATAAATAATAAACTAATATTTGTAAAAGACGGCAAAGAATATATACTTAATGACTATACTTTTTGCTGGGATGATTTATCAAATGTCTGTATATCTGTAACAGGAAATAATAATATTATAAAAATTCATTTGCCAAATTCTTTAAAGTACGTTGACATTGTCTGTTCTTCAGACAATGTCAACGTAGAAATAGGCAAAGATTGTATAATCAAAGAATCAAAAATTACCATATGGGGTGGTAGTAAAAAATCTTTTGTTAAGATTGGTAACGCTTGTACCATTTGGAAAAATTTTCAGTTATTTGTCAGTAGTTGTGCATCTTTTGAAATGGGTGATGACTGTATGTGCTCATATGATATTCAAATATGGTGCGGTGATGGGCATAGCGTTATCGATAAAGCAAGTGGCAATGTGGCAAATTTGCAAAAATGTACGCTTTCAATCGGACGACATTGTTGGATAAGTAATAATGTACTCATGACTAAAAATGCTGTAATTCCAGATAATACAATTGTTGGTATGGGGGCGGTTGTTTCAGGAAAATTTGAACAAGAGTATGTCTGTATTGCCGGAAATCCGGCAAGAGTTGTTAAAACAAATGTTGAGTGGTGCAGAGAAAATATTCAGAATCCTGCATAAGGTGCGAAAATAAAAGGTATAAATATAACTTTAAAAATTGCAGTCTTGTTCTATTAAGTTTATTTTATTTTCATTTGTGTTTAATATTGCTGCACAAATTTTATTTTGTTTATGTCTGGATTGGCCAACCGATCCTGGGTTTAATAAAATTGTGTTATTAATTTCATATACCATGGGTCTGTGTGTATGGCCAAAAAATATATAGTCATAGTTAAGGTTCGAGAATTTTTCCAGTTTTTCACTGTCGGGATATATGTATTCTTCTAATAAATTATCAGGGCTGCCGTGCTGTATTAATATTTTTTTTCCATCAAGTGTTAATTCTGCCTGATGCGGGAGTGTTTTCAACCAGTTTATATTTTCAAGTGACAGGCTTTCTTTTGCAAAATTTATTCCATCGACAACTCTTTGATTAACTTCTCTTGTAAAATTTTTTATTACGTAATAATCATGATTACCAAGAACGCATGTTTTATTTTTAATTTTTTTAATACGATTTATAACTTCGTTAACTTCTTTGCCATACCCGGTGTAATCACCAAGGCATATTGTGTAGTCAATATTTTTTATATTATCCAGAAGTTGCCTAAGTGCTTTAAAATTTGCGTGTATGTCGCTTAATATAAGTATATTCATATTATTTCCCTAGAATATCCGGCATCAAAGCTTTGTAAACATTGTTTTTTTCTGTGTTTTCGTTTATTACAACACCGGCACCAACAAGAGATTTTTCGGCAATTGTAATATGATCCCTTATTGTGGCATTTGCACCTATAAAAGAATTGGCGCAAATTGTCACAAAACCATTAATGCAAGCATTTGAACCAATAAATACATTATCATTTATTATGCTATCATGACAAATTGATGCAGATGATTGGACTAAAATATTGTTGCCCAATTTTGTAAATGGTTGGATAATTACTCTTTCAAACATAAATACATTTTCGCCAATTTTCACATCAGGGGAGATTGTACATGTGGGATGAATATATGATATGCACGTATACCCTTTGTTTTTGGCTTCATTATATATTCTCTCCCTTAGAGTGTTTCTTTTTGTATATCCCAGCGAAATAAACATTTTATACTTGTTTGCAGGATAATGTTTTTCAATTTTTTCAAAATCAATTAAAGGTTTTGATAAAAAATTTGTGGTTGAAATAAAGTCTGAATTTACTGTGTATGCACATATATTATATTTTTGTTCCAAATAAATACTTGTTAATTTTGTAAAATCAGAATTCCCAAAAACAATTATATTTTCCATGTTAAATCTCCGATTTTTTTGAGTATGACTTTTTCCATTTTATTAAGGTATCTTCCAGGGTATAAATTTGTTTGTAGCCTAGTTCGCTGCATGCTTTTTTGGTTGAAATTGTCCAATTATAGTCCTCTTGAGGGTCATTTTTGCCTGTGTATATTATTTTACTTTTAGAGTTAAATATCTCTATGCATTTTTTGGCAAGTTCTATATTGGAATAAGATTTTAGCGAAGCAATATTAAAGGTGTTTGATTTACTGTACTTTAGTGTCAATAATATTGCATTTGAAATGTCATCAACATCAATATAATTTTGTATCCTTAATCCATTTCCATCAATGTAAATATCCTCGTTGTTTAAGGCTTTTTTTGCAAATATTGAAAAAATTTTGTTTTCAGGCATGTCAACACCAATAGGGGATGGTATTCTTAAAATTATGGTTACAATTTTTGAATTTAAAGCAAAATTTAATATATTTTCGCCGAAAAATTTTGTTGCATGATAGGTTGACATTGGCGATATCGGATGTTCTTCCGTAATTGGTATAATTTTAGGTTTTCCTATTATAGGTATGGATGATATATAGATAATTTTTTTGCAATTGTGTTTTTTTGCCAGTTCGCAAATTTGTAAAATGCCTTTGCAATTCGAGTTTATTAATGTTTTGTCAAAATTATCATAAGAAATACAGGCAGCTGTATGTATTATAATGTCAATTTTATCGATTTTATCAAATCTTGTTACAAAATTATTGTCACCAAGTTCTGCTTCTATATATTCCTTGCAGTATTTTTCTTGTATGTCAGTATGTCTTGATGTTCCAATTAATTTTATTTCTTGTGAAAAATTTGCTAAAAATTTAACAGTGTTTTTGCCTATAAAACCACTTGCGCCAGTTACTAAAATTGTCTTTTTCATAAATTTTCATTAACCAGATATTCTTTAAAAATTCTGATTACCTTACCTTTTCTTATATTAAAAAATTCTTTTAAATCGTTTTTTTTGTAACAATATTCCGAAATTGCCGCTTGTAGGTCTTTAAAACCTAATAAATCTCTAATTGGTGTTGTGCCTGAAAATCTCACATTTAATTCAAAACATACCGGCTTGTTTTTGTGCATTCTGAGCTGTATGTTTAATGGACCTTTTATGCCTAATGCTCTTGTTATTTTTTTACATTCTTCATATATGTCTTGATTAAATATTGTTTCGGCATAAATTGTATTTCCGTTTTGCAGACGCCTTTTTAGTATTATTGCATCTTGAAAAATTCCGCAATTATTTGTATATGTTGCAACTGTATATTCATCTTCATCATTACCAAGCATTTCTTGTACAACATAATTTCCCAGTTCTGGGATTAGCTTATCTAATTCATTTTTGCTATTGATAACAAATATGCCTTTTGAACCTTTGCCATTTCTCGGTTTTGCTATAATAGGAAAACTTGTTTTATTTAAAAGCTTTTCAATATCTTTTTTATTTTGAGCATCTGCATATTGTGGATAATTAAAATTATTATTTTTTAACCATTGACAAGTCTTTAGTTTATCATTGCCAATTTCCAATTGCTCCCTATTTGCTACAATAAAGATTGCATTTGTTGCGGATTTTAATTTTGCGATATTATTCGAAATAGCAAAAATATTTTCTTCAACTCCACTTAGTACCAAATTTATTTCTTCTTTATTACAAATTTCAATAAGCCAGGGAATAAAATTATTGTCATTTGCGTATGGTGATAAATAAAATTTGTCTGTAATGTATTTACCATTAGAATCTTTATTTACACATGCACCAATAATTTTTGCATCTATACCACTCGTTTTAATTACAGAATTAATACCCTGCGTGACATTGCCACTCATCCCTAATAGTAGTATATTAATTTTCATTTACACCTTCTTGTTTTAAAATATACGTTTGATACACTGATGTCCTACCCCCAAAACTTTCTTTTTGACTTATTAAACCGTTGTTCAGATATTGTCCATTGTTTTCGGTTGATATACCAAAATCGAAAAATAGTTTGTTGTCTTGAAATTTATCAATCAAATATTTAATTAATAAATCCAGTGCACCAAGTTCTCTTGCCTTTTCATTTGCTGCTAAATACTGTGTGTGAACTACCTGGTGTGAAACAAATAAAAGAGTTGCTGCAATCATTTTACCATCTTGTTTTGCACACCATAGTTGTATTTCGTTTAAAAATCTGGATTTTAAAAGCGTAAGTTCGTCTGCGTTGTGAACTGCACTTGTGTTGTGATATTTCTTTAGCACTTCGTTTTCAAGTTTAATAAATTCATCAAAATCTTGAGATTCTTCAATAAGTATATTTGATTTTTTTGCTCTTGCAATTTGTGCCTTGCGCCCTTTGGGCATTTTGCAAGGATTTGAACATAAAATGGTGGTAGATGGCTCAACTTTTAACAATTTTGCATTGTTTATATAAAGTGCGTACAAATCCTCTTGAGATGGTAGTCGGTGATATATTTGAGGGATAACTTTATATATAAGTTTATTAATTGCATTGTTTTTCATATATTCTTTTAATGTGTTGAAGCAAATGAGCATTTTTTCTTGTTTCATATTCTCATCTGTCAAAAAGCCTCCATAGGTTAGCCCCTGATGTGAATATAAAATGTCCCCCCTCAAATTTGCAGGTAAAAGTGCAATTAACTTTTCCGAATCATCAAAAAACATTAAAGAATTGTCTTCAAACCTGTCGGAATGATAGTCCATATAATCTCTATCAAACATAAAAAAAGCATTTTTTGAATTTTTTATAAAACAATTCCATGTTTCTTTGTCGTTTTCTGAATACTTTTTTACCTTATACATTATTTTTTTGTTTTTTAAACTCCTCGTAATTTCTTATATATTCATTTTCGTCATAGTGCGTGCTTGCTAAAACCATTAATTTGCAACCGTATGAAAAGTTGCGCATTTCTCTCCACATGTTTTTACCTATATATAAGCCTACATCTGGACGATTGAGCCAGATTTCCTCTCTTTTTTGACCGTCATCTAAAACAAACTGACAAGCTCCATCAATTGCAATGATTATTTGTTCTAATTCTTTGTGCGCATGTTTTCCGCGTTCTTGGTTTGGCAGGGTGTCAAAAATGTAATAAACTCTTTTAATTTCAAAGGGGATATTTTGTCCGCCCTCAATAGACACAAGTTTACCACGCTCGTCGCCATGAATATTCATTTTTATAAGTTTATAATTCATTTTAGCCTCTTGCTATTGATTAATTGTAACATAAAAATAAATTAATGCATAAATTACTCTTTTGTCTAATTTAAAACAATTGGTTTAGTTAATAACATATGCAAATGCAATTAAAAATGTTACTCATAACTTTAATTTTAATAATCTTTCAAAGCGCATATGCAAACAATATTTATGTGGAAAATTTTCAAGAGCTCATAGATTCTGGCAACCAAAGTGTGAGTGGTGATACAATAACGATTGTGAATGACATAACCTCTGATGACTCAATAGGTAATAGTTTTTATACAAAAGATGTAACTTTCCAGGGGCAAAATTTTAATATAGATGGCAGTGATGCATTTGGTGGTTTTGTATTAAGTCAAGGCAGCAATTTTAACAGATTAAGAATTATTAATTGCAAAGGACAAATATATAATAATTCCTATTTTGCTGGTGCTATATTTAATAATGGTGGAAATACAATAATTAATAATTCTGCCTTTAATAATAATTACGCGAATGCATCGGGCTTTAATTTTGCCGTAGCAGGTGCGGTCTATAATTTAAATAACGGGACTATTTCGATTAATTCTTCTTTGTTTGACAATAATTATGCTATTGGTGCAAGTGCTCAGGGTGGCGCATTGGGAAATGATAGCGGATTAAACACCATAAATATTTCCGACTCTGTTTTTAACGATAATTACACACACGGCTCGGCTATTTCTTATGGTGGAGCAATTACCAATGGAAACAATGCAACAATAAATATAAACAATAGTCTTTTTAATAATAATTTTGCGACTGCTGCTTCGGATGGCGTGTATTTGTATGGCGGGAGCATATATAATACTGGCACTATGAATATTGATAACAGTTACTTTTCCAATAATCACATTTTAGGTAATGCAGATTCCTTTGCTTATGGTGGGGCAATTCATAATAATTCTAATTTAACTATAACAAATACTATTTTTAATAATAACTATATAAGTTCGGACGTTGATTCCTCAGGAGGGGCAATTTATAACTATTTAAACGGAAATATAACAATCAGCAATTCAACATTTGAGAATAATTCATTGGATGCTCAAAATAGCAGAGGAGGAGCTATTGGCAATGAGGGTATTTTGACAATTATAAATTCAAATTTTAAAAACAATACCGATTCTAACGGTGAAAACGATATTTTTACTATTAATACGGTAAACTTTGAAGGTGAAGGCACAACAAATATATTAAGTGGAATTAGAGGTAGTGGAAATATATTTAAATATGGCAACGGTGTTTTGAATTTAGGTGGAAATAATTCTAATTTTACTGGCACTTTTGATTTAGATGCTGGTACAGTCAATATTTTGCCTAATAGTGAATATTTTAATGCCAAATTAACAGGACTTTATAACGGTGTTAATTTTAATATGCAAAACGGGCAAATTGATAACATAAACTTTAGTATAACTTCACTTTATGGGCAATCCAATATCTATCCTGATGTAAATTTCTATTCTAATTCAATGGATACGATAAGTGCCTCAAGTGTTACTGGTACAGGCAATATTTTCATTCCAAGATTGGCTATTTACGGTGTACCTCAGGCTGATTTTATATCAATTCCTTTTGCAAATTCTTTATTAAAAAATTATGTTAACTATAATTCTGCAATTATACAAACCCCTATTTATGATTATTTATCTTCTTATAATTCATCAAACGGTAACTTTAATTTTTCGAGAAGGGGATTTAATCCGGGTATATTGTCTTCACAAGTTGCAACCCAACTTGCAGGTTTTCTTGTTCTTATTGATACTTTTAATAATGTTTTTTCCAATCTTGATATGGTAATGGTTGGGGACGAAAATACAAAAAAAGCAATAAATTTTTATAATAAATTTGCTTATAATTCTAGAGAGCCTTTTGGGTTTGTTAGCCCTTTAATACCTGAACAAAATAGTGGAATATGGTTTAAACCCTATTCTGTTTTTGAAAATGTGCCTCTTAAAAACGGACCTGTGGTATCAAATGTAGGTTATGGCGGGTTGTTTGGAGGTGAAAGCGGTTTAATTCCCTTGAAAAAGGGCTGGAGATGGCTTTATGGTGGCTATGCTTCCTATAATGGTTCTCACCAGGCTTATGATGGTATAGGTATATATAATAATGGAGGTTTAATTGGTGCTTTATGTGCATTTTATAAAGAAAAATTTTTCTCCCTGTGGAGCTTGAATGTTGGAGCTAATAGTGCAAAAACACATACAGATTTTGGCATGGATAATTTTTCAATTTTAAGTGCAGGATTTGCTCAAAAATCAGGTTTTAATTTTCCTTTACTGAATAATAAATTAATAATTCAGCCTAATATAATGAGTGCTTATACTTTTGTAAATACATTTAACTATGCAAATTCTGCAGGGGTTGATATATATACAAAGCCTTTAAATGTTATACATATTGAGCCTCAGATTAAGATAATAGGTAATTTTAAAAACCTATTACAGCCTTATCTTGCTGTTTCTGTGGCTTGGAATATAATGGATAAAACAAAATTTAAAGCAAATGATGTTTATTTGCCAGAGTTATCGGTTAAACCCTATGTTAGATATGGTGTAGGCATACAAAAACGCATAGCTGACAGTTTTGTAGGTTTCTTGCAAGCATATATAACTAATGGCGGCAGAAATGGTGTAGGGCTATATTTCGGGTTAAGGTGGTCGTTTGGGAAAAAACAAAACAAAGGAAATAAATACTATGGTGGTTCTGTACCGGAAAAGCCTAAGGCAAAAATACTGCTAAGCAGAATAAAATGATTGTAAAGCAGTAAATCTTAAAAAATGGGCCCGGTGGGACTCGAACCCACGACCAAAAGATTAAGAGTCTCCTGCGCTACCAACTGCGCTACGAGCCCATTTGTTTTTAGTATACCACAAATAAAATATTAGCAATTTTTTATTTAAAAATATATAGGTAAATATTTGCAAAGTAAAGTTAAAATGTTAGATGTTTTTAAATTAAACTAAAGCTTGTGATTTACCCTATATTGTAATACAATTGCCTTATTATAGGAGTTTAAACGTATGGTCACAATTTCTGTTGTTATAAATACGCTTAATGCGCAAAGATTATTGGATGATGTACTTGAAAGTGTAAAAGATGCAGATGAGATAATTATTTGTGATATGCATTCTGAAGACGATACTATTGAAATTGCAAAAAGGCATAAATGCAAAATTTTCTATCATGAAAGAACAGGAATAGTGGAATTGGCGCGTAACTGGGCAATGGAACAAGCTACTTGTGACTGGATTTTAGTTCTTGATGCAGATGAAATAGTTACACCTGAATTATGGCAATATTTGAAAAAATATGCGCAAAACCCAAAGAAAAATCGCTTTGCATGTTATATTCCTCGCGAAACATATTTGCTTGGCAAACACATACATTCTTGGCGACAATCCGGTATAAAAAGATTTTGGAAAAGAGGTAATTGTTATTATACAAACGAGATACACAAGATGCCTGTTACGCGCGAAGGAAAGGACTTTTGGATAAATAAAAATGGTAAACTCGACAATGTTGCACTAATTCACTATCATATTCCATCACTCAACCATTTTGGTGTAAGACTCAATAATTATACTGATTTTGAACTTAAAAGATTTCAAATGAAAAATAAAAAATTTAAACTTTCAAAGCTTATTTTGCGCCCGCCATATGAATTTTTTAAGCTTTATATTCTAAAAGGCGGTTTTAAAGATGGTATTCATGGTTTTATATTTGCTGTAATTATGGCTTATTATAAATTTTTGCAATGGGCTAAATTGTATGAGTATGAATTTGTTGAAAAGAATAGAGATTTAAAATATTAAGAGGTAATTATGATTTTTGATAACATTAAAAATGCTCACCTGTATTATCAACTTGGTGAAAAAATAAAAAATGGTTTTGAGTTTTTGTTAAATAATGATTTAGATAAGATACCCCCTGCAATATATGATGTTTCTGATGGAATATATGCGAATGTCCAAGAACTTGAAACAAAATTACCCCATCTTGCAAAATTTGAAGCACATAGAGAATACATTGATATCCAATATGTTATCAAGGGTAATGAAAGAATGGATTTTTCGCTTGTAGACGATTTTATATCAGATGTGCCATATGACACAAAAAAAGATGTTGAATTTTTAAAATTAAAAGATGATTCATTTTGTCCAAATACTATAAATGTTCATAAGGGCGATTTTGCAATATTTTTTCCACATGATGTACATGCGCCCATGTTAAGTTGTAATGAAGGTTGTGAAATAATTAAAAAAGTTATAGTTAAAATTAAAGTAAATTAAGCTGGCACATGTCTTTAAAGCTACAAATTTCACAGGCACTTTTATTAAAGGTAGGCTCAAAATTTTGATTTTCTATATCTTTGTAGACTTGCTTTATTTTATTTTCAATGATTTCGTTGTCTTCGTCACACATTTTGCGTGTATAATTTTTATCACATTGTTCTACAAATACTAACTGTGCATTGCTTACTTTTTTGTCGAATTTCTTTTCTATTAAATATTTATAAAATCTCAGTTGATTTAAGTATTTTTCATAAACACCACCTTCTTTTATCTCGTATGAACTTTTTGCGCTGCCTGTTTTATAATCTTTAATTAAAAATGTCCCGTCATCCATTAATTCTACTCTATCTATTTTTCCGTTAATCGTAATTTGCGTTCCGATGTTTGTGCTGATATTCATTTCTGTGCTAAAAAGTTTATTTATAGGAGTTAATACGAGTTGATTATAAAACCTTTTTAAATTTTCTTCGCCCTTTTGTAAATAATTTTTCCTTGTAACTCTGTCTGAAAATGGTGTCTTTGCAATTTGATTTTTAAAATCTGAAATAAAATCATCTAAGCTTTGGTATGTACCTTTTATTTTGGATTTTTTTGAAAAATTTTCTATTGTTCCGTGTACTGCACTACCATAGTTTAATACATCATTTACTCCGCTAAAAGTGCCGAGTCTTAATACATATGAGTACAAGAATTGTCTTGGACAAGATAAGTAAGTATTCATCATACTGGCACTTATATTTAACGATTCAAATGATGAGCGTATGAAATTTTTAAAGTTTTCTCTAAAATTATGTTCATATTTTACACATTTAAGTAATTCATTAACATAGTTTTCTTTTGTGTAGTGTATTTCTTCTTTGCAAAGAAAATCATCACTGATTTGGGATATAAATTTTGTCATGCGTCTTTCTTTTCCGCCGATAAGTTTTGGAAAACTTATATATAGCTTATGTTTTGCCCTTGTTATACCTACAAAAAGAACTTTTATATTTTCTGAAAGTTTAAGTGCTTTTTTTGTTTCTTCGTCTATTATTTTTTTAATTGGTACTTTTGGTGTGATATTGTCTTGATTAAATCTTTCCCATTTGTATTCATCTACTGTAGGAATAAAAACATAAGAAAATTCACGCCCTTTTGATGAGTGTATGGTCACAAGTTGGATTGCATTTTTGTCAACCGGAGATTTTTCCGTTAAAATTGCACTACCGTTTTGAAGCGCATCATCAAGGTAATTTGTAAAATCTTCCAAAGTTGCAGTTTTTTGCGAAATGTAAAAATTATGAGCTTCTTCAGTTAATTTTTTAAGCGCTGCAATATTTTCTTCAATGTTCATCGGACAATTTATGAAATAGTTCAATAAGCCAGTTTTATTAATGGTTTCCAGTATTAATTGATGAACATTTAGGACACTTTTGGCTTGATTTAAATATTCAAAATCTTTAATGAATTTCTCAATTTTGTTTTTATCTTGCCAATTGTGGTCTTTCATATCATAAATGTCTGAAATAAAGTCGCGGTTTTTGTGCAGGTATGATTTTGCCAAAATATCATTGTAATCGTTTATATTTATGCAAAAAGGTTCACTTAGCAAAAGCGGAAATATTTTATCAGCATTATTTGATGGATTAACAAGCATCTTTATGTAAAAATATGCAAGTATTGATGACTTTATTGAAAAAATACTTTTACCTTCTTTTAATTCATAGGGTATATTCCTTCCTTTTAATATTTCACAAAATTCTTCAAGTTCTCCGTTTGATTTTGTTAATATTGCGATTTCGTTTAATTTTGGTTTATCATTATTTATTATTTTTTCAATTTCATCGGCGATTGAACAGTACTCTTGGCTAATGTCATCATATATCCTTAAAATAGGTTTTGTATTTTTTTCAAAAAGTGAATCGTTTTTTGCTATCAGATGTTTGCTTACGTTGAATTTTTTAAATTTTGGATTATTCTCCAATCTGTTTGGGTCTTGTTTTGCAATTTGTTCACTTAAGTCCAAAATAGATTGCGTTGATCTCATATTTTCGTTCAGGCATATTACTTTTGTATCAGGATATTTTTCAAGAAATTGCTCAATATTATCAATTTGTGCACCTTGAAAACCATAAATTATTTGATCATCATCACCGACTATAAAAACATTTTTTTTGTTGTTTGCATCAACAAGGTTAAATAACAAAGTATTTTGCGCCCTGTTTGTATCTTGGTATTCATCGACCAAAAAATAATCGTAATTATTTGAAATTTTGTCTAAAAAATTTGCAGATTCAACAAATTTGTTTAAAACGAGAATAATCATATCATTGAAATCTATATAGTTATTCTCTTTCATTTTTTGGTTGTATAATTCGTAAAAACTGTACAGTTCTCGAGCTTGATTTATTTTTTTTTCGAGCTCTAACATGGTATTTTCAAGCTTTTGAGTTATTTTTTTGCCTTGTTTTAGTGTATCATTAATATTTTCCTTAATTTCTTTTAATCCTCTTCCCCATTGTGGGTGATTTTCGAGGTTGTAAAAGTATTCTTCTTTTGTTAGGAGATTTTTTTTGACTTCGTTAATTCTTGATAAAATTTTATTCAGATGATAAAACTTATCTCCTGAAGAAGTTTTAAAATATTTTGTATCAAGTTCATCAATGCATAAATGCATAAGATTTCTTTTTGCAGTATCGTTTATTACCTGCGACGAGGAATATTCTTCAAAATACTCCTCATTGCTTTGTATAATTTCCCAACAAAAACCGTGATATGTATATATATTAACGGGCGCAGCTTTTTGTCCGATTTTTGCAATGAGTCTGTTCTTCATTTCAGCTGCTGCAGCTTCTGAAAAAGTAAGACATAGAATTTTTGCAGGATCTATTTCTTTTTCAAGCATATTTTTTATACGCTCTATAACAGTAAAAGTCTTACCTGTTCCGGGTCCTGCAAGAACCATTACTTTTCCACTGATTGTATCTATGCATTCTTGTTGTTTTTTATTGGGCAATATTTTTGTTTTAATTTCACTCATTTATCTCTTGTCCTTGCATATTAAAAAGGCCTGCTATATGCAGGCCTTTTTAATTAGCGGGAGACGAGGCTCGAACTCGCGACATCTTCCTTGGCAAGGAAGCATTCTACCACTGAATTACTCCCGCAAACAGCGATAAAACTATAATACACGTTAAAAAAAATATTTCAAGTATTTTTTTTAATTAATACTTTGTGAGGTTTTACCTTGTGTATTTATATTTTCTTGCTCAGTTTTAATTATTGTATCATATTCGTTTCCTGGGGTTTCTTGTTCGGTTTTTATATCTGTTTTGTTTTGAGCATTGGTATTTTCTTGATTTTTACTGAGTTTTGTATTTAATGCCAGTATTGTTGCAGATGATACTAATGATAAACCAGCACCTATCCACTTTAATATACCCCTTTGTTTTCTTATTGTTTGATTGTTATTTGTATTGGTATTTTGTGCAACTTTTTTCCCATGTGCTCCCAGTAATGTTAATAATGTTCCAAGAATAGTGCTACCTGCCAAAGCTGAGTTTGTTTTCAGTTTAGTTGTTTCATCAGATTTTTCAAAAGTATCTTTAAAATTAATTGCTTGTGTTTTAATTGTTTGCAAAATATTTTCTTGTTTTGATGTTGCAAATTGCGTATTTGTGTTTGTAGAATTAATTCCTTGTAGCATTTATCAACTCCTGTTGCCTTTATAATTTTAAGTGCTGTAAATATTTTTTTTGCTATTCTTGTTTATTTTTTTTACATTTCTTAATTTTTGTTAAATCGTCTTGTTTGTAATAAAATATAATTAATTGGAGCTAAATAAGGAGAAAATTTATGCGCGAATGTTCACCCTTGCACAAGGAAAGACTTAACTACAACCCAAAATTAGCCGGTGTGCTTGCAGATGGTATAAAAAATGTAAAAATTTCTTATGGTAAAAATACTACCGCACTGAAAGATGCAGATGAAATTCAAAAACTATTTAAAGATGTTTATGGTCAACCTTTGGTTAGTTTTAACAAAACAGGAGAACAACTATATTTTGAACAAAAAAATGTCGGTGTAATCTTATCAGGCGGACAAGCCCCAGGTGGACATAACGTTATTGCCGGTCTTTATGATGCACTAAATGCTGCTAATCCGGATAATATTTTATATGGTTTTTTGGGTGGCCCGTCAGGCATTATTGAAAACAAGTTTGTAAAATTTGATGATGAATTTATCAACAAATATAGAAATACCGGTGGATTTGATATTATTGGTTCCGGTAGAACAAAACTTGAAACAGAAGAACAATTTGAAAAAACCCTGCAAAATTGCAAGGCTCTTAATATTAATGCCATTGTCATAATTGGAGGTGATGATTCAAATACAAATGCGTGCATGTTGGCACAATGGCTAAAGGCCAGGGGTGCAGGTATACAAGTAATAGGTTGTCCTAAAACTATTGATGGTGATTTGAAAAATGAGCAAATCGAAATTTCTTTTGGCTTTGATACTGCCACAAAAACTTATGCAGAGTTAATCGGTAATATTCAAAGAGATGCAAATTCAGCCAAGAAATATTGGCACTTTATTAAACTTATGGGTCGAAGTGCAACACATGTAGGTTTAGAGGTAGCGTTGCAAGTTCAACCAAATATTACACTTATTTCTGAAGAAGTAGAGGCTAAAAAGCAGTCTTTAGAGAGCATAGTTGACTATATTACAGATATTGTAGTTAAACGTTCACAAATGGGTAAAAACTTTGGTGTGGCGTTGATACCCGAAGGCTTGATTGAGTTTATTCCTGAAATGAAAACAATGATCTCAAACCTTAACGACCTTCTTGCTGTTCTGGAAAAAGATGGAAAATTTGTAAATGCGCAAAATTCTGAAAAATATGATATCATAGAATCGAAATTAGAAGGGCAAAATGCAAAAGTATTTAATTCTTTGCCTGATATGATTAAAGCTCAGTTACTTATGGACAGAGATCCTCATGGCAATGTTCAAGTGTCAAAAATAGAAACTGAAAAACTTTTGATTGAGATGGTTAAGCAAAGATTAAAGACTCTTAAAGCCCAAGGAAAATATGACGGAAAATTTTCTGACCAAGCGCATTTCTTCGGTTATGAGGGAAGGTGCGCAATGCCTTCAAATTTTGATGCAGATTATTGTTATTCATTGGGATATAATGCCTTTGCTCTCATACAGGCAGGTTTGACAGGTTATTTATCTTCGATTAAAAACCTTACAGCTCCTGCTGCTGAGTGGGAAGCAGGTGGTGTTCCTTTAACCATGATGATGAATATGGAGAAACGTCATGGTGTTATGAAGCCAGTAATTCAAAAGGCACTTGTTGATCTTAATGGTCCTGTTTTTAAAGCTTTTGAACAAAGAAGAGAAAAATGGGCACTTAATGATTGTTACGTTTTTCCGGGCGCTATTCAATATTTTGGACCATCTGAAGTATGTGATGTTACTACACTTACTTTGCAGTTGGAACAACAAAAAGTCCCTGTTGGTACAAACTAAAAAAATATGCGCACAAGATATTATTTTGTCTTGTGCGTTTTTTCATACAGATAAAAAGGAATCATAATGTTAAAAGCAGGTATTGTAGGACTTCCAAATGTTGGCAAATCTACTCTTTTTAATGCACTTACTCTTTCAAAAAATGCTCAAAGTGCTAATTATCCTTTTTGCACAATTGAACCAAATGTTGGTGTTGTGAGTGTTCCTGATGAAAGGTTATACAAGTTGCAGCCACTAGTAAAAACAAATAATGTTATACCAACCGCTATTGAGTTTGTTGATATTGCCGGTCTTGTTAAGGGTGCAAGTAAAGGAGAGGGGTTAGGAAATCAGTTTTTACACAATATTCGTGAAGTAGATGCAATTATTCAAGTGGTGAGATGCTTTGATGATGAAAACACAATACATGTAAATGGCAAAATTGATCCTATTGATGATATTGAAACAATTAACACCGAGCTTGCTTTAGCTGATATTTCAAGTCTCGAGAACCGTTTAAAAAGAATTTCAAAACAGGTCAAAGGAGCAGATAAGCAAGCTGTACTTGAAAATTCAATTATTGAAAGGTTGATGCCTTACCTGGAGCAGGGCAAATTTGTAAATGTTAGGGAGTTATTTAACGAAGAAGAACAAAAATGCTTGCATCACTTTCATTTGTTAATGACAAAGCCTATGATTTACTGTGCAAATGTAGCTGAAACCGATTTGGCATGCTCTAATGAGTATGTAGAGCGTGTTAAAAAATATGCAAAAGAAAACAATGCAGACGTTGTGACAATTTGTGCAGGAATTGAATCAGAACTGGTTGAGTTGGGTGAAGAAGAGGCTAAAAATTATCTAAAGGAATTAGGTGTTGAATCTTCCGGTATTGAAAAAATGATTAAATGCGTGTACGATCTTCTGGGTCTTAGAACTTATATTACTGCAGGTGAAAAAGAAGTGCGTGCTTGGACAATTACAAAAGGTACAAAAGCACCGCAAGCGGCAGGTGTTATTCATACTGATTTTGAAAAAGGTTTTATTAAAGCTGAAGTTGTTTCTTATGAAGATTTTATTGCTGCTGGTTCATGGGCGGCAGCAAGAGAAAAAGGAGTTGCAAGACTCGAGGGTAAAGATTATGTTGTACAAGATGGCGACATAATGCTTTTTAGGTTTGCAAATTAATTTTGACAAAATTATCTTTTTGTGTTAGTACTTTTTTGTAATATATGCAAGGAAGGTGGTAGTATATGAAAGTCGAAAGTATCACACCGGAGACTTTATTTTTTTCGCATGCAGGTTACGAAAATGATCTACAAACCAATGATACTCGTGATGTAATTAGTGATGATTTGCGAATTGATGAAAAAATGGATGAAACAATGAAATATTTGAATGCTTTGTCTGATGAACGCAAATGTGATATTTCGGTAAAATTAGATTATGATCCCAAGACCAAAAAAGGTGAAATAACCGGTGAAATTAAAGACAGAGAAGGAAAAAAACCCATAAGACGTGTAAATGTTTCTATTAACTCTGAGAACGACAATAATGTTATAAATCATATTAACCATTTTAAAAACAGTTGTAGTGCGATAATACGTTCTTAGCTGGCAACATATTCAATATATCTTTCAAGCGCCTTGTACCCGTCGTAAAATTCACCAACTGCTGTAGAGTAATTACTTGCTCTCAGGTATTTTAGTTCTTTAATTCTAATTTCAAAAATCTCGTCAGCATAGGCTTTTACATATGCATCATTTGAATTTGACCATATTTTTAACTGTTCTAATTGATGGTTAATTTGGGATATTGTAGAGTTTTCAAGTACATCAAAACCATATTTTTTTAATATTGAACGCTCATAGTTTGTAATCCTTGAATGAACTGCGCTAAAGCCGAATATTCGCTTGATTACCATATAATTTCCGGCAAGTTGCCTATGTTTCTGGGGTATTTGACCGCGTGCAATTAATGACGACATGCTTAAATTGTCATATTTACTGTATGCATTTCTGCTTGTATTGTCTCTGTATGTTTTTTTTGAAAATTTTTGAAACACTTTTTCTATTCCATCTCTCCCTTAATTAATTATAAAGGAAAAATCTTATTTTACACAATCCTTTACAAAAATTAAAAATATTTATATTTGTTTTTATTATTTTGTTATTAAATATGCTTTTCTTATTCTTACTATACAAATGACCTGTTTTATGATTTAATGGTAGTGTAATATAAACAAATATAGGGGATTTTACCAATATGGAAAGAACATTTATTGCTATCAAGCCTGACGGTGTCAAAAGGGGTTTTATAGGTAAAATTTTGCAAAGATTTGAAGATAAATCATATAAAATTGTTGCTCTTAAAATGCTAAACGTATCTTTAGAACAGGCAAAAAAACACTACGCAGAGCATGAAGGTAAGCCTTTTTATTCTTCTTTAATTGAATATATTACATCAGGACCTGTTGTTGCAATGGTCTTGGAAGGTGAAAACGTAATCAACGGCGCACGTCATATTATGGGAAAAACTAATCCTGATGAGGCTGATGTCGGTACAATAAGAGGTGATTTTGCCCAGGTTAAGGAATATAATATTGTACATGGTTCTGATTCTGTCGAATCTGCAAAACGCGAAATAGATATTTATTTTAATGAAAATGAGTTGTGTGAAAATTATAAAACAATGCTCCAGATTGTAATGGGGCAGTAATGAAAACCCATAGAGATTTTTTTAATTTCAAAATTTGTGCTCGCTCTAAAAATTCAATGGCGCGTGCAGGGGTTTTTATTACACCACATGGAATAATTGAAACACCTGTCTTTATGCCAGTAGGGACTAATTCAACAGTAAAAATGTTGACTATGGAGCAGGTTTTGAATACTCGTGCTCAAATTATTCTTAATAATTCCTATCATATGTATTTGCGAGCAGGCTGTGAACTTATAAAAAAAGCAGGCGGGCTTCACAGTTGGCAAAATTGGCATAAACCAATATTGACTGACTCTGGAGGCTTTCAAATTTTTTCTTTGTCAAAATTAAGAAAAATATGTGAAGATGGTGTATATTTTTCTGATCCGAAAAATGGCTCAAAACATTTTATTTCACCTGAAATTTCTATGCAAATCCAAAATGATTTAGGTGCTGATATAATAATGGCTTTTGATGAGTGTGTTCCTTATCCTTGTGATTACGCTCAAGCAAAAGCTGCTATGGACAGAACCCACAGATGGCTCAAAAGGTGTTTTGAGTCTCATAATAATCCAAGGCAAGCTCTTTTCCCAATAGTTCAAGGTGCTTTTTTCGAAGATTTAAGAAAGGAAGCTGCAAATATTGTGTCTTCTTATGATGCAGCTGGTTACGCAATTGGTGGTGTGAGTGTAGGTGAGCCTGTTGAAGTAAAAAACAAAATTGTAGAATATAGCACACCACTTTTACCTGACAATAAACCAAGGTACCTTATGGGCGTTGGTACTCCTGTAGATTTGATTAATGGTGTTCGATACGGTGTAGATATGTTTGATTGTGTCCTTGCTACCAGAAATGCGCGTCATGGAACTTTTTTTACATATCATGGAAATAAAATAATTAAAAATAAAGAATTCGAGGATGATTTTACTCCTCTTGATTCAAAGTGCGACTGTTATGCATGCAAAAACCATACGAGAGCTTACATAAGACATTTATATAAAACTTCTGAGGCAAGCGCTGCTGTGTTATTAAGTATTCACAATATACATTTTCTTGTTAATTTGATGATGAGTATCAGAAAATCTATTTTGCAAGGTAACTTTGAAAATTATGCTCAAGAGTTGTTGAAAAATTTTTAACCATTGTCAAAAGGCCTTAATTCAATGTATTTTTCGTTGTAGTTGCGACGTTTGGAAAGATTCTTTAATATATCTCTATTGTTTTTCATTGCTATCCAAGATTCAATGAGTCTTGTATCCTCAATGGGCATACCGCCTTCTACTTTTTTGCTTTCATTTACATCAAAAATGGCGCTATAAGATGCAATTTGTATTAAAATATATAAAGTTTCACTTTCGTCATTAAATGAAATTGTTAATCTTCTGTACTTATTGGTATCTACTATATCATTAAATTTGCCAAGCAACTTTGCTCGCTCATTTTCAACCCTATATTCATTGAGTAAAAAATCTTTGAGCGATTCTTCTGCTTTTATTATATCGGCACGTCCCATATAATTAGAATAATTTATTTATTAAAAAAAGTAAATACTTTTTATGTCAAATATGGTTGTAAATGCTAAAATTTCTTAATATTTTATTTGACTTTAGTTTATGTTTGTTGTGAAATATAAGTTACATAATACTAAAAACAAGGGGAAACTATGCCAACCATTAATCAATTAGTTAAAAACGAAAGAAAAAAAATTATAGACAAAACTAAGTCGCCTGCATTAACAAATTGTCCGCAAAGGCGTGGTGTTTGTACAAGGGTATATACTACAACACCTAAAAAACCAAACTCTGCGATGAGAAAAGTTGCACGTGTCAGATTAACAAACGGTTTCGAAGTAACAACTTATATTCCGGGTATCGGACATAACCTACAGGAGCACTCTGTTGTGCTGATCAGGGGCGGTAGGGTTAAAGATCTTCCCGGTGTTAGATATCATATTATTCGCGGTACACTAGATACTGCTGGAGTTGCAAATAGAACACAAAGTAGATCTAAATACGGCGCAAAGAGAGCTAAAAAATAAGAAAGGTTAACAAATTATATGTCAAGACGTTCTAAACCGGCAAGAAGAATCCCATCGCCGGATCCAATGTATAACAGTGTAGATATTGCAAAATTTATAAATCGCCTTATGAAAAAAGGTAAAAAATCCATTGCACAAAAGATTTTTTATTCGACAATGTCAAAAGTTGAAGAAAAAACAAAGTCAGAACCTATGGAAGTTTTCAAAAAAGCTCTTGCTAATGCAACACCATTAATTGAAGTAAAAGCAAGACGTATTGGAGGTTCAACTTACCAGGTGCCAATTGAAGTTAAGGCGGACAGAGGTCAAGCTCTTGGTTCTTGTTGGATTATAGAAGCAGCAAGAAAAAGAGGTGGAAAATCTATGGTAGAAAAATTAACAAATGAAATTATTGATGCTTCTAATTCTACCGGTGCGGCTTGTAAAAAACGTGAGGATACACATAAAATGGCTGAAGCCAACAAAGCTTTTGCTCATTACAGATATTAATTGATTTTAAATCTTTAAAAGACCACCCATTGGGTGGTCTTTTGCTATTCTTTGTACAATTGTCTGCCTTCCAATAAAGCTTTTGCTGACTCTTTTGTTAAATACATGTACATATGCTTTACATTTGGCAAAATCATTTTAATTGATAAATCAGGATGCTTTGCTGCAAATTGCAAAAGTAATGTCAAGTCTTTTGCGTTTTTACCGTATGGTCTAAAATTATTTTTATAGTAAAAGACATACGGCGGGGGATTATTTGCTGCAAAGGTAAATATTTTTCCTTGATGACCATATAGAATACTTTCTTGTACTGCTGCCTTGAGTAGCTCAGTGCCAATCCCTTTTATTTTGCCCTGAGCCTTTTTGTTAACATACAGTTCATATAAAATCATACAGTCATTGTCCGGGCTATTTGCAAGTACCATATAGCCCAATTCTTTATTTTTGTAGTTTAGTGAATAGGCTTTTGATAACTTTCCATATGTTTTAATTTTTTGTTTATATTTATTTGTTTGTTCAATCGTTGCTTTGATTGGCTGATTGTTTTGCGTGTATACAACTACTTCTTTTCGTTTTTTATCTAAATTATGGGTAAATGTGTCGTAGAAATGCTTTCGGCCAAGTTTTCTTTCAAATCTTCCGAGTGAAATGCTGTATGTGTTTGAAGGTATATAAATTGGGCAAACTGGGCAAATTTTCATATTTGCTTAAAACTTGTAAATTTTTTTTATTGCGAATTTTATTTTTGTTATATAATAAATTTACTTGAAACTTGTCGGGCTGTAGCGCAGCTTGGTAGCGCACCACCTTGGGGTGGTGGGGGTCGCAGGTTCAAATCCTGTCAGTCCGACCATTTTCATTTTAAAATATAAGTTTTGTAGACAGGATTTGAACAAAATGCAAAGTCTTGCTTTACTCACAAGTTCGTAAATTCCTGTCAGTCCGACCATTTTCATTTTAAAATATAAGTTTTGTAGACAGG
>CALUXW010000010.1 GCA_944324865.1 Candidatus Gastranaerophilales bacterium
ATATTGGACAGAGTATAATTAAAAGTTTTTTCGTATCTTAATTCATTTGGGCGCACTTTGTGTGCCCGTTTTTTTAACTCTTGAAAAATCTCGATTTTCAGGTATAATATACACAATCACTTTAGGGAGATAAAATGGATATAGACCAGAGTTTGATATTTAATTTGCTAATAGTGGCATTTTTATTATTTTCAAACGGATTTTTTGTAGCAAGTGAGTTTGCATTTGTAAGTATCAGAAAAACAAGGATTTCTCAACTTACAAACGAGGGCAATACAGAAGCAAAAATTGCATTAGGTGGGATTGAACATCTTGATAAAACAATAGCTGCAGTGCAATTAGGTATTACTATTTCAAGTATAGGTTTAGGTTGGGTTGGCGAAGCTACAATTGTAAAAATAATAGAGCCTATTTTTCACTTTTTACCTGAAGCTTGGCGAGGTTTTGCAACCCATTCACTTGCAGTCACAATAGCTTTTTCGCTTATTACATTTTTACATGTTGTTGTAGGCGAACTAATGCCAAAATCAATTGCACTTCAGTTTCCTGAGCGTACAACTCTTTTTGTGGCTCGTCCAATGTATGCAATAACAAAAATTTTCACACCTTTCATATTTCTGCTCAACGGGCTTGGCAACTGGCTTTTATCTTTGATTAAGATTCCGCCTGCACATAGCGCACATATTGTCCATTCTGTTGAAGAATTAGATATGATTATAAACGAATCCCACAAAGAAGGTGTTTTAAATGATACCGAAAAGGAAATTTTACAAAATGTGTTTAAATTTTCAGATACACTTGCAAAACAAGTTATGGTACCTCGTCCTGATGTAATTAGTGTTCCGATAGATATTTCGACAGAAGATTTAAACAAATTAATTATAGAAAATCAATATACACGCTATCCCGTATATAACGAAGATCTAGACCATGTATTAGGTATTTTACATGTTAAAGATATATATCCTTTAATGGTTGAAGGGCGCGAAATTAATTTAAAAGACATAATACGTCAACCGATTTTAGTACCTGAAACAATGACTATGGATAATATGGTACTTGAATTTAAAGAAAAAAAATCGCAAATGGCTATTGTAATAGATGAATTCGGCGGTGTTTCAGGTTTAATAACCCTTGAAGACGTTTTAGAGGAAATTTTTGGCGAAGTACAAGACGAATTTGATGAAGAAGAAGCCGATATCAGACAAATTTATGAAAATGAATATGTTGCAAATGCCATGATGAGATTAGATGAATTCAGTGAATACTTTAATTTAAAATTTGACGATGAAGATGTTGATACAATCGGCGGACTTGTTGTTAAATATCTGGGGCACATTGCAAAAGAAAATGACGTTACTACAATTGGAGATTTTACTTTCAAAGTGCTTGAAACCGATGGTGCAAGAATTGTCAAGTTAAAAATCAAAAGACAAGAACCTGCACTAAATACACAGGAAAACGAATAGGAGTTTTAAATGGGACTTGATATTTTTTTATCGCTTATAGTATATTTCATGTTTTTTGGCCTTGCAATGGGCGCATTTGTAGCATTGGCATTGTATTTCTTACCTGTAATTATTGCTGCAGCAAGAAAACATGAACAAATTTTACCAATTACCCTAATAACAATATTTTTAGGTTGGACTTTTTTAGGTTGGCTTGCTGCAATTATTTGGTCATTAAGTGCTGATACACGTGAAAATTCAGTAAAAGAAAACTAAAGTCTTTCTTTTACTTTTGTTATTTTTAAATAAGCCTCATCTATGCGCTTAGGACTAATTTTGCCATCTTGAACAGCTTTAAAAACAACATCGTTAAACTTTTTTGCAACATTTTTATCATAATTAAGATTATTACCATATATAAGCAAATCGCAACCTGCATTGATGGCAGATATTGCTGCTTCTTCAAAAGAATAATTATCAAAAATCGCTTTCATTTGCATATCGTCAGTGATTATAAGACCCGAAAAACCAAGTTTTCCTTTTAAAAGCCCGCTAACTGTTGCATTTGAAAGGCTTGCAGGATATTTGTCATCAATATTTTTATTAAAGATATGAGAAACCATAATATTTTGTGCAGCACCATTTGAAATTAAAGCCTGATAGGGTTCTAATTCTTTTGGCAACCAATTTTCACTCGAATCTGCAAACCCTTTATGTGTATCAAAAGAACTCGAACCATGTCCTGGAAAATGTTTTAAAACAGTTAATATTCCATATTGATTATGCGCCAAAATATACATATTCGCATGTTTTATAACCCTTAGGGGGTCGTCCGAAAAAGCTCTCTGTGCTTTATATATCACCTCGGAATTAGGATTTATTGCTAAGTCAACACAAGGAGCAAAATTCATATTAAAACCAAGTGACTTTAATTCAGATGCAATTTTTTTTGCTTCAAGGTATGTTGTCATTTCTTCGTTTTTATCACCCAATTCCTTATGGGAAAGTGTCTTTACATTAAAACCTCTGCTTGAAGGCAAACGGCTAATTTTACCACCCTCTTCATCGATTGTTATAAAAAGTTTTGTTTTTGAAACTTTATTTATATCTGAAATAAGCTCTTTCAATTGTTTAGGGTTTTGCACATTTTTATATTTCAAGACCCCTTTGACATCGTCAGAAAAAATAATCACACCTGAAATTCTATCATTAATTAAATCATCATATAATTGACATTCTTTTGTAAGTTTTACTCCATCAAAACCAACAATGAGCATTTGAGCTATTTTATGTCGTAAATTTGTATTATTATAATCTACAGTTGCCCAAGCAGCAAGAGAGAATGTCATCATAATAAGAATTACAAAAATCTTTTTCATTTTTTCCCCTTAAAACACATAAAAATTAGTTTTTAAATTTAGTGATTGCGATTGTACATTATTGTCTAAAATTGTTGCTCCAGCACCCATCCAAATAGTACTGTTTTTTATATATTTTGGTTTATAATCAATTCCTATCGTGGGTTCATATTTATTTAATTTCTGTCCACTAATTTTATTTTTAAAAGAAATTGAAGCCCTATCGTTTAATCTTATACTTGGTGTAACAAATGCAGCACGAGAAGCAGAGTTAGCATTTGTAAGATCATAGGTTGTTTCAAGACCGCCGGTTAAACTCATATATTTGCCACGAACTGTAGCACCTAACTCTTGACGTAAATTCTTGTTTAAGGTATTTGAGTCGTTATATTGTGTTGATTTAGAACTAATTCCAAATTTATCATTACCCAAAACCATCTCCTCAGCCTGGGGTGCATCAAGCGTTTTTTGATAAGTTGTAACTTTTTTTATTTGATTAACTCTATAAGTTGGGTTAAAATCACTCTGCAGCAGAATTTCCTCGTCGACATTTTCATCTTTTACTTCAATAAAATCGCTTAAAAAAGGTTTTTCTTCTTCCATTTCAACAGAGCCCTCAATTACTTGATCAGCATCATCTACCGCAAAAACATATTGCTTTAGCTCTTGTTGTTCTTCTGCCATTAGCGGACATGTAAGGACACAAAAAAATAATATAAAAAATATGAATGGTTTTTTTGTATTCATATCTTTTATATTATTACCCTTTCGGGCTAATTTTTCAAGTAATTTGGAACAAACAGGGGAGAAAATTGTCTTTTTCTTTAACGACCAAAAGAATTAAGATGAGATTGAGAAAGATGTTTAAAATAGGAACCGGCAAATTCTTCAGAACCAAAATATTCAATTGCCGCAGGTATTACAACTAAAAACAAATATACAATCAATGCAAAAAATACTATTCCTAAAGCTTCAAACATAAATGCCTCGCTTTCTAAACAACCTTTTTCTTATATTCCTTTATTCGACAAAATAAAAACGTAACTTTATACTTTTCAAAAATATTGTAATAAAAATTAATAATGAGGATTTATATTATGTCAGAAATTAAAAGCATAAAAAAATTACTTATTAATATGCACTGTTCTCACTGCAAAAATGAATTTGACGAAAAAGCAATAAAAATTATGCGTTCTGAAAACGGACTTTTGGTATTTCAGGTAAAATGTGAACACTGCAAAAAATGTTTTGGAATGGCATTTTTGGGACTCGGTGCGAAAGAACTTGAGAAATCCCTTGATTTTGGTCTTGGAAATGCAAAAAGTGATAAAGAACCTATTACATATGATGATGTATTAGATGCACATAACTTTTTCCAAAAACTGGATGAAAATTGGTCAAAGTACATTAATTAACTTTTGTTGCAACCATACGTTCTATTGCTCCGTAGGCAAGCTTTCTCAGGTTTTCTTCTACAAAAACCTCATTTTCACCTGTTTCAAGCACATATAAAATATCTTCAAGAGTATTATATTTCATATTGTGACAGACTAATCTATCAGAAATTAAAATAAATTCCTTTTCCGGAAAATCACGTGAGAGCCTATCTACTACACCTTTTTCCGTACCAATAAGAAATGTTTTTTTCTTACTTCTTTCGCAATATTGCATAATTTGAGTAGTAGAACCCACATAATCCGCAAGTTTAACAACTTCCTGATGACATTCAGGATGCATTAAAACAGCAGCATCAGGATATAAAATACGCATTTTCTTAACTTCATCAGGCATTAACCTTAAATGCGTTGGACAAAAACCATTATAAGAAATTACTTCGACATCGGGTAATTTTTTTGCAACCCAAGAACCCAAATAACAATCAGGAGCAAAAAGAACCTTATTTACACCCAAAGAACGTACGATATCTACTGCATTTGAGCTTGTACAACAAATATCAGCTTGTGCCTTTACTTCTGCGGTTGAATTTACATAACATACAACAGGTACATTTGGATATTTAGCTTTAAATTCTTGCATTCGTTTTAAATCAATCATTTGCGCCATTTGACAGCCTGAGTTCATATTTGGTAAAAGAACTTTTTTATTTGGAGATAAAATTTTTGCAGTTTCTGCCATAAAATACACACCGGCAAAAACAATTATTTGAGCATCAGTCTTTGCGGCAATTTTCGATAAACCCAAAGAATCACCAACATAATCTGCAACAAAGTCAATATCAACATTTTGATAACAATGTGCAAGTATGATAGCTTTGCGTTCTTTTTTTAATTTATTAATTTTCTCTATAATCTCTTGCATTAAATAAAAGTGCCTTTTATTTCCTTGGATTATTTTATTATATCAAAAAAATTAAATAGATTTATGTGTAAAAGTTTTTTCACCCTTTGCATATGGTTCAACTGTTTGATAATTTCCAAAAAGCTTATATTTGTATATTGTAAGTCCATCTAAACCAACAGGGCCACGAGAATGAGTTTTATTTGTTGAAATACCGACTTCTGCACCAAAACCATATCTGAAACCATCTGCAAATCGAGTAGATACATTATGATAAACTCCTGCAGAATCAACGTAATCCATAAATTTTTTAACATTTTCCATATTTTCACTTAAGATGCAATCTGTATGACCTGAACCATATTTATTTATATGATTAATTGCTTCATCTACATTTGCAACTATTTTTAAAGAAACAAGTTTATCACCATATTCGCACGAAAAATCTTTTGGATTTTCAATAATTTCAACTCCCGCATTCTCAAAAACTTTTTTAAGTTTATTTAACTCAGGAAAATTTTTATGCACTAATATTGTTTCAACAGCATTACAAGCTGAAGGATATTGAATTTTAGCATCTTTACAAACTTTTATCGCTAAATCAGCCTTTGCACTTTCATCAACAAAAATATGGCAAATACCAGAAGCATGGCCTAAAACAGGAATTTTTGTATTTTCTTGAATATACTTTACAAGTTTGTTTGAACCGCGTGGTATAATTAAATCTACATATTCATCAAGTTTTAAAAGATCTTTTATATCCTCATGCGAAAAAACAAGATTAACCGCATTTTTAGGAAAATTTTCGACACACCCTAATGCTTCGTTTATTACTTGTTCCATTTTAGCATTAGTATTGTTAGATTCCTTGCCACCTTTTAAAATTACTGCATTTCCTGATTTTATTGCAAGAGAGGCAACTTGTGAAATAACATCCGGACGAGCTTCAAAAATTACCCCTATAACACCTATGGGACATGAAACTTTTTTTAATATTAAACCTTCATCAAGTTCTTTTGTCCAAAAAACCTTATTTACAGGGTCTTGCAATGAAATTACATCGTCAATTCCTTTTAACATTTCACGCATTTTGTTTTCATCAAGTTTTAAACGTGCATAAGTAGCGTTAGTTATTTTACCATTTAAAACAAGTTCTTTTGCTTCTTCTAAATCCTTTTGATTGGCTGCAAAAATTTCATTTTTATTTTTTTCAATATTTTCTCTTATCATTTTAAGAGCAGTATTTTTAAGTTGTTCTGATGCACCAAGGAGCTCTAGAGAGGCTTCTTTTGCAGACTTTGCAATATCTTTTATATTCATTATTCTTCCTTTTTACAAAAGTACAAGATTGTCTTTTATTACAACATCATCATCAAGTTTATAGCCTAAAATGTTTTCTATTTCCTCGCTATGCGCACCCATAATTTTTCTACACTCATCTGAGTTATAATTTACTACCGCACGAGCAAACTCTACATTATTTTCATCAAATATACTTACAATTTCTCCGGCTTTAAAATCTCCAACTACACTTGTTATACCAACAGCAAGAAGGCTTTTTTGCTTCTCTACAAGTGCACTTTTCGCTCCTGCGTTTACTCTTATTTCTCCCATAATATTTGTTGCATATGCAATCCAACGTTTTTTATGTGAAAGTGTTTTTGTAGGCAAAAAAATTGTCCCGGCTTTTTCATCATTAAAAATTCTCTTTATTATTTGGGGCTTTTTACCGTTAACTATCATTGCATAGAGGCCTGATGAACTTACAACCTTTGCAGCTAAAAGTTTTGTTATCATACCTCCTCTACCACCCAATGAAGCCCCGGAAGCAAGTTTTTCTATCTTAGATGTCACTTTTTCAACTACATCAATTTTTTTTGCATCAGGAAATTCTTTTGGATTTTTATCAAATAACCCATCAATGTCTGAAACCATTACAAGTAAATCCGCATCCAGTTTTGAAGCAACTATTGCAGATAACTTATCATTATCTGAAAAACAAACATGTTCTAATTCAGAAGGAGAAACAGCATCGTTTTGGTTAATTATCGGAATAATCCCCAATTCTAAAAGCTTAGATAAAGTATTTCTTAAGCTGAGATATTTTTTTCTGTTTGAAAAATCTTCTTCTGTCAGAAGAATTTGAGCCACACAAATACCGTATTTTTCAAAACCGTCTTGCCAAATAGACATCAAAATTTGTTGTCCCACAGAAGCGGCAGCTTGTTTTAGAACAGTACTATGTGCTGTATCTACATTTAACTTTTTAGCTCCAAGTCCGACTGCACCGGATGTAACAATAATGACCTCGCGTCCTTTTTTTCTAAGTGCAGAAATATCCTCAATAAAAGAATATAACCGAGTGAGAGATATTTCACCTTCATCATTTCTTAATATATTTGTTCCAAACTTGAAAACTATTCTGTTTGCATCTTTTATCATTTTACTTTAAAACCTACAAGGACTGATATTTCAGTATGTTCACAACCTATAGATTGTGCAAGAGCTTCATTTGTAACAGCACCCCTAAATGTAGAAACCCCATGACTTAGAGCTTCATTTTCCTTAAGCGCAACGAAAGAACCTTTTTCTCCTAAATCCTTTAAAAAAGGTAAAATTGCATACGAATAAGCATACGATGCCGTCTTAGGAACATAAGAGGGAATATTTGGAACTGCACAATGCAGAATGTTATATTTTTCAAACACCGGATTTTCTAAAGTTGTAATTCTGTCAATTGTTTCAACGTTACCGCCCTGATCAATTGCTACATCTATAATTACAGAGCCTTTTTTCATACTTTTTACCATATCGGCACTAACCAACTTTGGAGCACGGGCAGAGGGATTTAATACTGCAGTAATTAATAAATCAGCCTCTTTTACATAGTGTGCTATAGTAGAAGGATTTGAATAAGAAGTTTTTATCTGCCCGCCAAAAAACATATCAAGATTAGACAATCTTCTGGAGTTAACATCTAATACAGAAACATCAGCACCCATACCAAGTGCAACCTGTGCTGCATTTGAACCAACTACACCACCACCCAAAATTACAACTTTTGCACTTACAACACCGGGCACACCGCCTATTAAAAGACCTCTACCCCCATTTTGTTTTTCTAAAAATCTTGCACCCAACTGGATACTCATCCTGCCTGCAACTTCACTCATCGGCCTTAAAAGAGGTAATTCGCCCCACTGGGTTTCGACAGCTTCTGCAGCAATTGCACAAACCTTTTTCTTTAAAAGCTCACGAGTCAATTCTTCTTCTACTGCTAAATGCAAATATGAAAATATAACTAAATCTTCCCTAAAATATTGATATTCAGACTTTTGCGGTTCTTTAACTTTAACAATCACATTTGAATTTTGCCAAACTTCTTCTGCGCTTTGAACAATTTTTGCTCCCGCATTTTCATATTGTACATCGTCAAATCCGCTTTGATCGCCTGCACCTGACTCTACTAAAACCGAAAGATCTTCGCTCGTTAGCATACCCACAGAGTCAGGAGTGAGAGCAACTCGAGTTTCTCCTTCTTTTAATTCTTTTAAAATGCCAAAATTAGTTTTCATATATTAAATTCTTTCTTTAATTACTTCTTTAGCTTCTTCTATTTCATCAAGAATCAGTGTTATTGCTTCTGTTCTGTTTTTTGCAGAAATAACGGGTCTGCCAACAACCATATAATCAACACCTGCTTCAATAGCATCAGTAGGAGTAACCACACGGACTTGATCATCCACATAAGACCATGTAGGACGAATTGCAGGGCAAACAATTATAAATTCATCTCCGCAAACACGCCTTATTGCTCCTATCTCTGAAGCAGAAGCCACCACACCATCAAGCTTAGCGTCCAATGCCACTTTTGCAAGTCTTGAAACATATTCGTCAATATTCATATTGACATTTAACTCTTGATTTAATGTTTTTTGTCCAAAACTTGATAAAAGTGTAACACCTAAAATTGTAGGTGTCGGTTTATTATATTTTTTTGCAACCTCTCTACACAAACGACAAGTGCTAGAGAGCATTTTTGAACCACCTTTTATATGTAGATCAAAAAAATCTACATCATTTTTTATAAGATTTGCACTTGCTCTGGCAACTGTATTTGGTATGTCATGAAATTTAGCATCAAAAAAAACTTTTGCGCCCATATCATGTATCATTTTCACAGCATCATATCCACATGCCGTATATAATTGCAATCCTACTTTAAAATACCCGACATAATCTTTTAATTCTATAACAAGCTCTTTTGCTTCTTGCAGTGTATCAACATCAAGAGCAAGTATCAGTCTTTCATTAGCATTTTGGGGTCTTTTCATTACCATAAATAAACCTTAAAAAAGATGTAGCACAAGAATTTTAACACTTTAGGGGTATAAATGCAACTAAGATTATTTATTAAAAATTGTAAATAAAATTTTAACTTTTGAAATTACACTATAAAAATTTTTTTTATTCTAATATAAGCAAGATATATTAAATAGAGCAAAACTCTATATAACATACGGGGGATAAAGAACAATCAAAAAAACCTCTCAAACACTGAATTTGAGAGGTTTTAAGTTTACAATTACTAAAAATAATGTTATTATATAATTGTATATAGTTAATAGGAGTGTTCTTTATGAAAAAATATTTAAGCTTGGCACTTGCTTTGTGTTTAAGTGCAAGTTCGGTATTTGCAGCAAGCAGTTTTGGCGATGCTTTTAAAAGTGCAGTAAAAAGCGATTTGAATGCTGTCAAAGAAGCTGCAAAACAAGATGTTACAGCAAAAAAAGAAGCTGCACAAAAACAAAAACAAGAACAAAATAAAGCAAAAAAAGCTGAAATTGAAAAACAAAGAAAAGAACAACTAAAACCAATTGAAAGCGAAATTAAAGAAGTCCAAAATAACATTAAATCCGTAAACAATGACAAAACAATGTTACAAACACAAAAAACCATTAAATTAAGAGCATATGAAAGACAATTGCAATCATTAAATACAAGAAAAACAAATATAAACAAAATTTATGATGCAAAATTAAAAGCTCTCGGTTATTAATATTAACTTTAGTAAAGAATTTTTCAAATCCTCGTGATTAATTTTAATTACGGGGATTTATATTATTAGAAGGCAGTGAAAGAAGAAAGACTTGGTATGAAAAAAATTTGTTTAATGGTTTTGATTGGCTATTTTTGCATTTATTTTGGTGCATACAGCGCATTTGCAAAAGAAAGATTAACCCTTAATGTACCCTATGATGAAATGCCATCCGAAATACAAAATAGCGATACATTTTTAAAACAACTTTATGTACAAGAAAAGAAAAATTTTGACCAAAAAATTTCACAAAGAAAAAATCCAAACCCAAAAGTTCCCTTGTATCAATATAAAAAATTAGCACCCGGTGCACAAATACAAAAAGAAGGAATCGAAATTATTTTTTAGTTTTTTTTCAATGGTGTAATTTGTGCATATCTGCGACATGGAAAAAACATAGTATGTTGGGCATATTCAGCATTTAAATCTGCACTAAATTTTTCAAAAGGTGCTGCTGAAAGTATTGCATTTATTGCAGCCTGATTGTTTTGCTCAAATTTTGACGGAATTTCAACTTCCATATCTTGAACAGATCCGTCCGGCAACGTTTTAAAAGTTATTTTAATTACCGTATCATCATGCTTAATGTTTGATTTTTTCCAATTTTCTTGTACTTTTTGGCTACATAAATTTTTATAGTTTTCAACTGAAGCTGTTTCTTGAACAGACATTTTTGCAACATCGTCACAAACAGTTAAATTTTGTGCCTTGGCACACAATGTAAAACCAAACAACAAAAGTAAAATTAATATTTTTTTCATAACAATCATCCAATCTTCATAAACAAAAAGCGACCTATTGTCGCTTTAATGGTACCCCCAAGGGAATTCGAATCCCTGTCTACACCGTGAAAGGGTGTTGTCCTAGGCCTCTAGACGATGGGGGCATAAGACTTATTTTCTTTCGTTATACACAAACAAACCAATTATATCATTTAGCTTATTTAGTTGTTTTTGATAGTTAGCACCTTGTTTTTCAAGATTACGAATATTTGTTTTATATTCTTGAATTGTATAATTACAATCCTTTATAGAACTATTTAAGCAATCCCTAACTCTTTGTGCATCTTGCAATACACTCTTCATAGGAATACCTAAGGCTTCAATAGTTTGACGTATTATTTGCGCACCGGTTTGTCTTGGAACACCTGTGGGTAATTGATTGATTAATCTTTTTAAAACATTAATATTGTTAGGCATTTCAAATTCTTCGACAACTTCATCATCTTCAGAATCAATTGAAAGCTTAAGTTCTGGAGTACTTTTATCAATTTCATCCACATCAACCGAAAATACCGGGGAATACTCACTATCATTATCATGTGCATTCTGTTCAAGATCTAAATCGAAAGAACTATCGAAAGAATCGTTTGATTCTTGATAATTAATTGTATCTTGTACACTATCAGCATCAATTTCTAATGTGTCAACTTTTTCTTCTGATAAATCCTGTTGCTTCAGTGCATCAGCAATTTTCTTTCCCATATTTTTTGGTAGATTGTTGTTTTGCAATTGCAACTCCTTTTTTTACGTCAACTATTTTATTTTATAGAAAAAATAAAATAAATTCAACTAGTTAATATATTCTCAAATAAATATTTATTGTCAAGTAAATAAAAACCCCGCCAAATTGCAGGGTCGTGTGTTGTTGTGCTTCGGGATTGTGTTGTTAGGTGTTGATAATGCTTATCTCACTATGCAATGAGATTTAATTTTGTTTTTTCTAAGCCTTCGTTTATACTTTCAGCTCTTTGTTTTACTGCAGAATTAAAATTGAACAGTGGAGAATTTTTAAGAGTGCCTACAAATCCTGTAAACAAACCGCCTATTCCACCTTCAACCATATCATTACTGATTGCAGGAGCTTTTACTAATTCGTTGCTTCTATAACCAAAGCTTATGTTTCTATTTAGTGTATTATTTACATTTCTTATTGAATTTATAGCTAACATTTTTCTTTTCTTTAACCTCTTGTTTTTTTGTTTTTAGTGTTTGTCTAACACTTTATCTTTATATTCACATTATGTACCTAAAAAATTATTTTGTCAACCCCTATGCAAAAATTTTTTATTTTAAAGAATAGTGTGCATTTTCAGCCATTTTTAGCTTGCTTTATAAAATATTAATACGTATAATTGTCTATATTACACTTATTTTTCTGTTTTGGCATGCCAAATTATACCCGCATGGGTTATTGAGAACTTTGTAAATGTATTGTTATATATAATTAATCTTTTTCATACTTCCAGCTATTCTTAATTCCAGACAGTTTGGGGCTTTTCGCCCCATTTTTTTTGCGCTAGCCGTGTGTGAATCTTGAGCTTTCGTTGAGAAAGCGAAAGATAAACCGTTAGATGGCGACGTAAGAGTTTTGGAACAAAACTCCACAGGAGCATTGCGCTAGCCGTGTGTGAATCTTGAGCTTTCGTTGAGAAAGCGAAAGATAAACCGTTAGATGGCGACGTAAGAGTTTTGGAACAAAACTCCACAGGAGCATTGCGCTAGCCGTGTGTGAATCTTGAGCTTTCGTTGAGAAAGCGAAAGAATATGTTATAATTGTTTTAATGGATGAAGAATTGGAATTAAAAATTCATAATCTAAAAACAAAGGCAATAAACACGCTTGAAAATGCTCAACTTTATGGCTTCAAAGGTGCTGTATCAAAGCTTTTGGGCTTAACTGTTGAGGTTAAACTCCCGGGACTTAAAATTGGCGATTTATGCTATATTCAGACCTATACAGGTGAAAAAAAAGCAGCAGAAGTTGTTGCTTTTAAAGGTGATACGGCACAACTTTTGCTGTTGTATGATGGAGAAGGCATAGGTCAAGGCAGCCTTGTTGAAACAACAGGTGGGCCTATTATGTTTCCTGTCGGGGATTTTTTATTAGGCAGACTGGTTAACCCTCTTGGCGAACCGCTTGACGGACGTCCTCTAGACCTTACAAATGCTCAATATATGAATATTAATGGTACAATTCCTGATGCATTTCACCGTCCTATTATTAAAAACTCAATTTCAACAGGCATAAGAGTCATTGATTCACTTCTTACAATGGGTCAAGGACAACGCATGGGACTTTTTGCAGGGTCAGGGGTCGGAAAGTCCACAATGCTTGGTATGATAGCAAGAAACTCGGAAGCTGACATAAATGTTATGGCACTAATTGGAGAACGTGGACGTGAAGTAAAAGAGTTTATTGAAAATTCTCTTGGCCCTGAAGGTATGAAACGCTCAGTCATTGTCTGCTCAACAGGCGACCAGCCTCCTCTTATCAGGCAAAAAGCCCTTCTTGCTGCAACAACAGTATGCGAATATTTTAGAGATCAAGGCAAAAAAGTATTTTTAATGACAGACACAGTAACGCGTTGTGCAATGGCAGGGCGTGAAGTTGGTCTTTCAATTGGCGAACCGCCTACTATGAAAGGTTATCCGCCTTCAATATTTTCTTGGCTCCAAAGAGCTTTAGAAAGAACAGGTAATTCCGAAAAAGGTTCAATAACAGCACTTTACACCGTACTTATGGAGGGAGATGATATAACAGACCCAATTGTAGATACAGTAAGGGGTATTGTTGACGGGCACATTTTCTTATCTCGTAAGGTTGCTGAGATGAACCATTACCCTGCAATCGACCCTCTTGGTTCAATTTCAAGGTTATTTACTGAAATTACGGATAAAGAACATCAGGAAGCTGCACAAAAAATGCGTCGTTTGCTTGCGATGTATCGTGAAAATAAAGATTTAATAGATGTTGGTATGTATCAAGCAGGTTCAAATCCTAAATTAGATATTGCAATTGAACTTATGCCTCAAATCAACGCCTTTTTACAACAGAAAGTATCTGATACCGTTAGTATGGAATCAACAATCAGAACCTTAAAAGATATGATGCGAAATGTAGAAATTTAAACTTCGCTTGTTTTAAAATAATCACAAATTAATTTCTTTTTAGAATGAATTTTAAATAGTTTTTTAAGTTTTTCTTTAATTGTAGGTTTATAACAAATTTTTTTATACTTTTGAACAAGTACAGCTTTTTTTATTAAAACTTTATTGTAAACCTTTTGTATGTTTGAATTTAGGGCAATTTGAGGCTCAAGTTCAGCAAGTTTTTGTTTACATTTAATAATTTCTTTTTTTAGGGAATTTAATTCTTTAATATCCATAAATACCTTAATAATGGGGTTTGTAGAAAATATATTACAACAATTTTTAATATAAAAGTTCATCTAAAAAATGGAAAAAGTTTTGTTGAACAACAAGTATAATAATCATATGAAAAAACGTGTAATTGCCTACTTGCAAACCCATTGGGACAGAGAGTGGTACAGGGAAAAAGAAGAGTTTAATTTAAGACTTTTAGAAGTTTTTGATGAGGTTTTAAAGGAACTCAAAGAAGCAAATGCACCGAGCTTTTATTTTGACGGGCAAACAAGCGCAATTATTGATTACTTAAAATTTAGGCCGGAAAAATTAGAACTTGTAAAACAACTTATAAAAGAAAAAAGGCTTTTTATAGGACCGTTTTTTGTAAGCGCAGATGCATTTTTAGTAAACTTAAGATGTTTAATTAAAAATCTTGAAAAAGGCATTGAATATTCTAAAAATCTCGGTTGCCATGATTTTATAGGCTATCTTCCCGACATTTTTGGACACAGCAGAGGGGTTTTTGAAATACTTGAAAAATTTAATATAAAAAATGCAATAATATGGAGAGGAACAGGGGCAATTAAAAGTGATATAAAGGTTAGAAATATTTGTACAACAAGGCTTGTTGAAGGTTATTTTGTTGATATATTACATCAAAATATTTCTGCACAGAATCTCGCACTACAGTTAGAGAATTTTTTAGATAAAATTGCAAAATACTCTTCAAATGTCATTATTTTGCCTCTTGGGGGCGATCATTTGGCAATTATTAAAAACGCAAATGAAAAAATTGCACAGGTTAATAAATATTTAAAAAAATATAAGATTGAACTTTCAAATCCATTTGAATATTTTTCATCTGTTGATTTTAAACGGGCAAAAACTTATGATGGAGAATTTTTAGACAATAGTCAAAACAATATTTTAGGAGGCGTTTTTTCATCTCGCATTTATCAAAAAGTGCAAAATGCAAAACTTATGCATAAAATAACAAGAATAATTGAACCATTAAACTGTTTTTTAAATTTAAATTATTTATCAAACATAGATTATGCTTATGAATTAATTTTAAAAAATCATGCACATGATTCAATTTACGGTTGTTCTACAGATAAAGTGCATAAAATTGTAGACTCGCGTTTTGAAAAGACAGATGAAATATTAAACGGTCTAGAAAAAAGAATCATAAGAGATTTTCACAAAAATACAAAAAAACCTCACTATGTTGGTGTTTTTAATTTGTCTAATTACAAAAGTTCAGGAATTGTAAGATTTATAAGTGAATATAAGCTGAAAAATGCACAAATAATTTCTAAAACAAAAGGGTTTTGTGATTCAAAATTATATGATATAAATCAAGTTCCTGTCACGGAAGATATTTTAACTTTATATGAACAAATTGTTGAAATTGATGAACAAAAACCAATGTGTTTTAAGAGTTTTGAACCAAAAAAACCCGTAAAATTAACAACTATAAGTAAAAACAGTATTGAAAACCAATATTTAAAACTTAGCGTTGAAAATAAAAAAATTAATATTTTAGATAAAACAAAAAATAGTTTATATGAAAATTTTATAACTATTACAGATACTAAAGATTTAGGTGATAGTTACAATTATGCGCCGGCATCAATGCCAGAAATTTTAATACCTTATAATTCAAAAATTATTGAAAATGGACAAATACGTTCGGTTTTAAGAATTTTTTATAAAGATTTATTATTTGACATTATTTTAAACAATAAAGATAAATTTTTTGACTTTGAAATAAAAATCAATAACAAAAAGAAAAATCATAAACTGCAGGTTGTTTTTAACCTTAAAAAATTAATTTGTGAAACTTTTGCACAAGACAGTTTAGGAATAATAAAAAGAAAGTGCGACGCGAATTATTCTCTTTTCGAAAATCAACCAGCACAAAAACCTTTTGAATTAAAAACCAATTCTTTCCCCATGCTAAATTTTGTATATGCACAAGGAATAGGGGTGTTTACCCAAGGTCTCAATGAATATGAAATTTATAAAAATGAATTAAGAATTGCTCTTTTGCGCTCTGATGGTATTATTTCAAATCCAAAATGTGCTTCTCGCTCTATTCCTGCAGGGCCACCTGTTTTAACTCCTGATTTACAATGCCTAGGGCTTCAAAGAGTGCGTTTTGGGTTATGTTTTACTTCAAAAAAAGAAAATATGTTTAAGTTTAGTGAAAAATTTTTAAATACTCAATGTGCTTTTTTACTTGATAAAACAATAAAAGATTTTACATTCTTTGAAACAGATAAAAATAAAATATTTTATGGCATAAATAAAGAAGGGCAGGGAATTTTTTATAATTTAAAAAATGATAAAATTGAGCTTGCAAACATAAAAAAAATCTAATAATATTATAATAATCACAAAAACAAGGTGTAAAATGTCAAAAGGTTACAGTGCAAAATGGATTATAGCTTCTGACGGCAATTTGTATGAAGATTGTACTCTTGTTGTAGATGAAGGTAAAGTTGAAAAAATAATAAAAACCTCTGATTTAAAAGAAGGAGAGTGTAAAAATCTTAAAGATTACGGCAATTGTGTGATAACTCCGGGTTTTGTAAATTTACACAATCATCTTCAGTATACAAATGTTATTGCAACAAAATGTTGTATAAAATATGCCTTTAAAAAAGCTTATACTTTTTTAAAGAAAAACTATTTTGTAGCAGGTATAAAAAAATCTTCTTTTATATACAAGCTTGCAGATCTTTTAAGCAAATACTTTTGTTTAAGTGCTGAAAACAAACTCGCCTCATTTAAAAAAGGTCTGGAATTATCTGTCTTGGCGGGCACAACTTGTGTTGTTCAACTTTCTAAAGAAAGTAAGTATTTCAAAGTTTTAAACGATTTACCCATAAAAACTTATCTTTTCTTTGAACTTTTTTCCGACTCGTCTGACACAAGTAAAGAAGAATTTAGAAATATTCAAAAAAAAATAGATAAACTATTAAAACAAAAATCAGAAAATACTTTTGTTGGGGTTGCGCCTCACAGCATTTGTTCTGTGCATAAAAGATTATTTAAAATTTTAACAAAATATTGTAGAAAAAATAATATTTTAATGACAATTAGAATTTCTGAAAGTCAAGAAGAAAAAGATTGGTTAAAATATGGTTTTTCAGATGTTGATTTATTAAATGAATTTTGCGGAAATAAAAAATTTGAACCTATTTTTAAAGGTGTAACTTCAACACAATATTTGGCAGCAATGGATGTGTTAAACAAAAGACTTATAGCAAGCTATGGAAACTATTTAAATGATGATGATCTTAAAATTTTAAAGGAAAATAAAGTTGCACTTGCATATTGCCCAAGAGTAAGCAAAAACCTCCACGAAAAAATGTTAGATTTTGATAAAGTGCTTGAATATTTTCCAGAAAGATTTGGTTTTGGTACCAATTCTCTGGCATTTAATGAGGATATGAGCCTTTTAAATGAACTTAGAAGTGTTAATTGTGGCAGACTTAATGCTCTTGAAGCAATAAAGTATTTAACAATTATTCCTGCTAAAATACTAAGGCTGGATAAAATAATTGGTAGCCTTGAAGTTGATAAAGATGCAGATTTTAATGTCTTTATGTTAAATGAAGGTGAAGATTATAATAACGTTTTAGATAAATCATACCCTGATTTTGTTTACATTAAAGGATTTAAAAAAGTTCAAAACGGAAAAATAAGATAAATTTAATTTTCCATTGTTCTTGTATATAATCTTAGTTTAATTTTTGCAATAAGAACTTTTTTATCTTTCTCCCAAGGAGTAAGCTCAACTTCTGCAAGGTTGGTAACATATTGTTCTTTCATGATAGATTTAAAAAATGTTTGAAATTCAACATAAGAACCTACTGCAACCATGTTAAGCTCACAAACATTGTAACCGTCTATTTTTGCAGCAAATATTATATCTTCCTCTGGCGCATAATTATAATCAATTGCACGGATTCTTATACCGCTTTGCTGTGCAATTGTTAACACTAATTCAAATAATGGCGCAAAAGATGCATCAGGACTGAATCTCATATCCGGTGCATCAAAAATTATTTTACCGTCTTTTACAACTCTTTTTTGTCTATTTTGAATTTCTTGTTGCATTTTTAACATATCATATTGAGATTTTACTTGTTCGTATTGGTTTTTTTCATTTCCAGATTTTTTAAATGCGTTAACTACTTTGTTAAACTCCGGCACAACAAAATTTATAAACAAGAAAAAAGCAATAAAAATAGGCAAAACATATATAAAGTTTTCTTTTAAGATATTTATTATTATTTTTGTTTTATCCATTTTTATTTTTCCGATTAATTATTTATATCTACAGGTTCAAGTCTTGTAGGTGGAACTGAATCATTTTGATTGTTTCCTTGGTTTACAGACTTGTTTTGATTGTTTTTATTATCGTTTTCTTTGTTTGTGTTTTCACTCTTGGGAGAATTTACATTTGAAATTTCAAAATCATAATATTTAGAACCTAAATCAGGTGCCGCTAAGTCATAATCCTGACCGTTAATTTCTGTTAATATTTGTAGTCTGTTTAATTTAATACTTGATTGTGGAGAAACAACTTTTAAGCTTTTATAATAGTTGTAAATATCTGCAATATTTGCACTAACTCCTTCAATTGCAAGTTTATCACCATTTTTATTGTAATAGTACTGCAACCAAACTGATTGAGGAATATCTGTTGCGATTGAATCGTAAAAACTTATTGCTTTTTTATTTAAATCAATTACTCTGGTTACAAGTGTTTCAATATCAACAACACCATCACGTCCTGTTATAGCTTGTATTTCCTGTTGTGTTGTATTAATTTTTTGTTGATAAGTATTAATTTGTTTTTTTACACCTATATTCACTAAATGTAATAAACCGTAAATTGCGGCAAAAAATATTACCAATACTCCTGCAATTGCTAATAGTGCTTTTCTTGCAAGTTCTTGATTTACAATGATTGTTTGATTAAATGCTTCAAATGTAAAATATTCATCCCCTGCATTTGAAATTTTATTAAATAGATTTAAATCAAGTATTTTTTCTTCAATATGGTCTGTTGCAAGTGCACCAATTAGTGCATAGGTCATTGAAACCGCTTCATTTTCAATAACTGAAGATGAAATATTTATCGGCGAAACTTTAGAGTATTTATTGCAGTCATGGGTTATTATTTCTTCATCAAATGTAATTTGTGTTTTTAGAACCTCTGCACAAATATCGTCAGCTTGGCTTAAAATTATTAATTTTCTTGCAGGAAAATTTGGTAAAATTTGCGAAACTGAGGTTGAAATTGCCTGGTATGCTTCTTCATACGAAAAAGACTTTATTGCAAGGGGCACTTCAGTATAATCAATCAATCTCGTGCCTTGCAATGAAAATAAAGCATAGCTGTTAGAATTAACCAGTAATAAATTCCAATTTATATTTTCATCTTTATCAAAATCAACAGCATTTGTAAAATATAAACCACGAATAATTGCTGAATAAGAACTTTCAATACCTATTAAATCTGCGCCAAGCTCTTGAAATATTTCTCTTATCTGGTTGATTGCAGTTTCTTGAAAAGATGTATAAACAATTAGTCTTTTGTCTGTTTGCGAATTTGTAACTAAATCAGTCCAAGCGCTTATGGGTTCTACTCTTTTAAAAATATAGGAGTCTTCTGCTTTTGAAAGTATTGCATTACTTATAGCATCATCACCTATTATTAAGGGTAAACTTTCAAAATCTAAATGGACATTTGGTAAAGTAAGATAAATACTGGATTTTAAACTAATATCAAGCTCTTTAAATAAATCTACCAGTGTTGCTTTAAAAGCATCATAGTCTTGAATTTCCCTGGTTGCAAGATTATATTCAATATGTCTCTTTCCATATTTTATAATGGTAGGACTTTTTTTATCAAGCAAAGCGACTTCTACACCTATGTTTGGTGTAATTGAAACTCCTACTATTTGTTTATTTGTACTTACAAAGTTTACCATTTAAATTTAACTTTACTCGTAATTTTTAAATACAATAATATCTATTTTATAATACAATAATCAGTACAAATTAAAAACAATCTTAAAAAAAATATACAATAAAAGTAGGAATTAAAAATGAAAAAACCATACGAAAGTATAACAAATTATATTTACGGCAAAAATACTGTATTTGAAACAATTTGTCAAAACCCTAAAAGAATTAATAAAATCTACTTTTCTGATGGAATAAATTTTGACAATAAATTAAAAAAGATTAATGAACTTGCACAAAAAAACTCAATACTTGTTCAATTTACAAATCTTAATAAATTTTACAAATATTTTTCCGGTGCTGATAAAAAAATAATTTTTCAGGGTGTAGTTGCTTCTGTTTCACCAGTTGAATACATTGATTTTGATGAATTTTTAAATAAAAAATCAAATACTTACAGAAAAATTGTAATTTTAGATGGTGTTGAAGACCCTCATAATTTTGGTGCAATAATCAGAACCTTGGCAGCTGCTTCTTTTGATGCAGTGATAATTCCCAAACACCGCTCTTGCCCTATAAATTCAACTGTTGAAAAAACTTCATGTGGTGCAGTTAATCATATTTGTATAATAAAAACAAATAGCCTACCTTCTATTGTCGATACGCTTAAAAAAAACAACTGGTGGATAATTGCAGCAGATGGACAAAGTAAGGATAATTACTTTGACATAAGCTATAAAGATATGAATTTTGCTATTATACTAGGTGCAGAAGGGGAAGGAATTTCTAAAACTTTATTAAATAAAGCAGATTTTAAAATAAAAATTCCTTCAAATTTTGAATCTTTAAATGTTTCTGCTGCATGTGCAATAATAGTATATGAAAGCATTAGACAAATACATCAAATGTAGCTTGTGTCACAATTAAAAAATTGTATAATTATTAAACGGCTTGTTGGAGAAAAAAATGAAAACTAAAAGTTCAAAACACGAGTTAGACGAAACAAATGAAAGTCTTTTTGAAATTGGTGAAATAGAAGGACTTGAGGAAGACTCTGAAGAAAATTGTGAAACAAAAGAAATAAAAGAAGATTATAAAAGCGCAACTTCTGATGATTCGGTTAAGGCTTATTTGCAGCAAATCGGCAAAATTAAACTTTTATCGTTTGAAGAAGAACTTAAAGTTGCAAAAGAAATTAAAGAAAATAATTCTCAAAAAGCAAAAGAAATTTTAATAAATGCAAATTTAAGACTTGTTGTATCTATCGCTAAAAAATACATAGGTCGAGGGCTTTCATTTCTTGATTTAATTCAAGAAGGAAATTTAGGACTTATGAAAGCTGCAGAAAAATTTGACTACACAAAAGGTTATAAATTTTCAACATATGCAACCTGGTGGATTCAACAATCTATTACAAGAGGCATTGCAGATAAATCACGTATGATAAGATTACCTGTTCATATGATAGAAACTTTAGGTAAAATCAAGCGTGCAACCGTTGAACTTTCAACAAAACTAAACCGCGCCCCTACAAAAGAAGAAGTAGCACATGCTATTGGTATGAGTCCTTCAAAGTTATCATCTCTTATGAAAAGTGCACAAAGTACCATAAGTATTGAAACACCTGCAAATCAAAAAGATGATTCCTCAAAAATTGCAGATTTTATAATTGATGATTCACACTTAACTCCAGACACAAAAGTTACCCAAGAAAACTTATTAACAGATGTACATAAAATGTTAAATCAATTAAACCAAAAAGAAAAAGATGTACTTATCATGCGTTATGGTTTAGATGATAACGGTCAGAAAAAAACTCTTGATGAAATTGGAAGCAGGTATGGTGTTTCGAGAGAGCGTATAAGACAAATTGAAACACGTGCAATTTCTAAACTTAAAAAGCTGTGTCGAAATCAAAACCTGAGTGGTAATTTAAAAAATTACATAGGGCTCTAGCTTATTTTAAAAACCTTCTTGTTAAAAAGAATACTTTTATTTGTTTGTTAGCTTTCTTGATTCTATTAAAACCATTAAACAAGAAACGTCTGCAGGTTTTACTCCACCTATTCTAAGAGCCTGGGCCAATGTTTTCGGACGAACTTTATCAAGTTTTTCTTTTGTTTCAGTTGAAATTTGTTTTATTGAAAAATAATCAATGTCATCAGGAATATTAATGCGTTCCATTTTGTCAGCACTTTCAATTTGGCTTGCTTGGCGTTTAATATAGCCATCATATTTTATTTTTATTTCTGCTTGTTCCAAAACTTCTCTTTCAAAAAATTTATCGGGGTAATTTCCTAAAAGTTTATAGTTTAATTCCTTTAAAACTTTATAATCAATATTGGGACGTTTTAAAAGCTCATACGCACTTTTACCTGTATCCAGATTTTCATTGTATTTTGCAAGCACCTCTTTGTTCTCTTGGGTTGGTGAAATTTTTGTATTTTTTAAATTATTTATTTCAAGTTCAATTTGTTTTTGCTTTTCTCTAAATCGCAAAATATTTTCTTCTTTTACAAGTCCTGCACTGTAACCTATTTCCATAAGCCGCTCATCTGCATTATCTTGCCTTAAAATAAGTCTGTATTCACTTCTTGATGTCAACATTCTATAAGGTTCATCTAATTCTTTAGTGACTAAATCATCAATTAGTGTTCCAATATATGAATTTGCACGAGTTAGTTCAAGTGGGTTTTTGTTTTGAAGATAATTAATCGCATTGATACCTGCTGCTAGACCTTGTGCTGCTGCCTCTTCGTAACCTGATGTTCCATTAATTTGACCCGCTAAAAATAAACCTTTTATTTTTTTACACATAAGCGAATAATCAAGTTCAAGAGCACTTACAGAATCGTATTCAACAGCATAGGCCGGTTTAATAACAGAAACATTTTCCAACCCCGGAAGTGAATGTAACATTTCAAATTGTACTTCTATTGGTAAGCTGGTTGAAAACCCCTGCACATAAACTTCATAAGTGTCTTTTCCTTCGGGTTCTATAAATATATGATGCGATGGGTTGTGCGCAAATCTCACCACTTTATCTTCTATACTTGGACAATATCTGGGTCCTCTGCCATGAATTAATCCTTGATATAATGGAGATTTATCTAAATTATCACGGATAATTTTATGAGTCAGTTCCGTTGTTTTTGTCAAATAACATGGTAATTGCTCTCTTGCAGGGCGGTTTGGTTTAAAAGAAAAGAAATTTGCTAAGCCTTCAACCAACGGGTCTGGAGGCTGAATAATTAATTTTGAGTAATTAATTGTACGCCCATCAACTCTTGCAGGGGTACCTGTTTTGAGTTTTTTTATTTTTAGTCCGTTTTTTTCAAGACTTTTTGAAAGTCCACATGCAGCACGTTCACCCAATCTTCCCGCACTAAATGACTTTAATCCTATATAAATTCTTCCTTCCAGGCTTGTTCCGGTAGTTAATATAACAGTCGGTGCTAAATACTCAATTCCTAATTCGTCTCGTACTCCTTTTATAATATTATCTTTTACAATAATTTCAGTAATTTGTGTTTGTTTTAAAGAAATATTTTTTTCATTTTCTAATAGATGCCTAAAATATCTCATATATTCTTTTTTATCTGATTGTGCTCTAAGTGCACGTACTGCGGGTCCACGGGAAGAATTTAGCATTTTCATTTGCACATATGTTGCATCTGTTGCATCCGCCATAACTCCGCCTAATGCATCTATTTCTCGAACCAGGTTTGATTTAGCAGGACCTCCTACTGCAGGATTACATGGCATAAGTGCAATATTATCAAGATTTAAAGTACAAAAAAGCACTTTTGCACCAAGGCGTGCAGCACTCACTGCCGCTTCAATACCTGCATGTCCTGCACCTACTACAATTGTGTCAAATTTAAACATAGTTTACTTTAATATAGAAAGCACTGCTTGAGTTACATCAACTCCACCTGCAGTAACAAAGTCTTTGTTTAATATTACATCAAGTTTCTTTTGAACTCTGACGGTTTCTGCAGCAGTTTTTATTTTATTACTTAAATCTTGCTCATATCTCTTACGTGTAGCAAGATAATCTTTTTGTCTTTTTTCAATCTCTGCAAGTGCAGCTTTTCTTATACTTGCTTTTTGGGCTGCAGTTTTTGCATTGGTTACTTCTTTATCTTTTTGAGCGGTGTATGTTTTTATTGAATTTACTTTATTGTTTAAATTATTTGTGTATTTTTTTGCTAAAGAATAATTACTTGAAACTACATCATAATTAATATAACCGATTCCTGCAGCATTTGATGCCATTGTAACACTAATAAAACATAAAATTGAAACTATTACTTTTTTCATTATCTTCTCCTTTAAATTTATTTTTTAGAGTATTCTTTTTGCCCCTTCATTGTCAAGAGGTAAAGAGTGGAATTGAGTATTTACATTCATATCATTCCAAGTAGATGAAACAATTTCTTTTATTTCACCTATATTTGCACCACATGATACAACACCTATAGCAGGACCTGCCCCGCTTAAGAAACAACCCAAAACACCTTTTGTGTGTCTTAAGTTATCCATAATTGCAACAAGCCCCGGAACAAGTTTTTTTCTATATGGTTGATGTATTCTATCTCGCATTGCAAGTTTTAATAATTCACTATCATGGGTATGCAGTGCTTCTATAAACATTGCACTGTGTCTAAGATTAAACGCTGCATCTTTTATTAAAACTTCTTTTGGTAAAACAGAACGTGAAATCTCTGTAGCAAGTTCATAATCAGGAATGCAAACCGTTATTTTCCAATCATCATACCATGGTAATTTACGGTAAACGACAGACCCATCCTCTTCCCAACTTGAAAGAGTAACCCCGCCTTTTATTGCAGGGGTAATATTATCAGGATGTCCTTCAATTTCTGTTGCAATCGAAAGTAGTACCGCTTCATCTGCCGGTTTTCTTAAAAGTTCATTTGCTGCCATTAGTCCGCCAACTATAACAGATGCCGATGAACCAAGACCACGAGCCACAGGGATTTGTGTTTTTATAGTTATTTTCATTTCATCCGGAGTTTGACCTATATAGCTGTATAAAAGCTCTATGGCTTTATAAACTATATTATTTTTATCAGTAGGAATATTGGAAACACTTTCAGGATTTTTTTCATCAATTATATTTATTTCAATCCCTGAGCCCGGCAATACTGTTTCTTCTACAATAACAGTATTGTATATAGGTAAGGCAAGACCTAAGCAATCAAAACCACATCCCAGATTTGCCATTGTAGCAGGAACTTGAATAGCAACTTTCATATTTACCTCAATTGTACCGGCATAATTAAACAAACATAAGATTCGTCGCCGTTATTATTTTCATCTGCAGGTTTAAACAAAGTAGCACTAAGACTTGTAGCAATTTCTATTTTAACCTTTTTTGTATCCATATTTTTTAAACTGTCTAAAACATATTTATAGTTAAAAGCAATATCTATTTCATTAAAATTACTGCAGATGTCAATAAAGTCTTTACCTGAACCCATTTCCGGTGAATCCGTACTTAATTCAAGTGTTTTTTCTTTAAACGAAAATTTAATCCTGTTTGTGCGTTCATTTACCATAACGCAAACTCTTTCAATTACACCAATTAATTCTTCTCTATCAATATATACAATTTTTTCATTACCTTCAGGGATTAGTTGTCTGTATTTTGGGTAAGTTCCATTAATAAGCTTGGATTGAAAAACCACATTTTCAAAAACAAAACATATTTTTGCTTTTTTTAGTTTTATTACAATCTTTTCATCTTCAACTATAGATGCAATTCTTATAAGCTCTTGTGTTGTTCTTGCAGGTACTATAAAAATAGCACTGTCGTTTTTTGAATTTATTGCTTTAGATGCTCTTGTCATGCGATTTCCGTCTGTTGCAACAAATTCAATTGTGTTTGAATCTATATTAAAACAAACACCAGATAAAATACTTGTGTTTTCATGCGTTGCCGTAGAAAATACAACCTGTTTTACACCTTTTATTAGCGTGTTTTTATCAATTTCAAATGTTTTTTCATCTTCTTGTGAGTCATCAAAAACTTGTGGAAATTCATTTCCACTAATTCCTATTAATTCAAATTTTGCCTTGCCACTACTTATTGAAACAATGCTATTTTCAGGATTTAGGGATAGTTTTACAGGTTTATTATCTAATTTCGAAACAATTTCCCCTAATCTTTTTGCACTTAGTGTGATTTTTCCTTCCTTTTCCACTTGTGCTTTTGCCGTAACACTTATCGACAAGCTTAAGTCTGTGGTGCTAAATTTAACCCTATCATTAGAAACTGTTTCAATTAATATATTTGATAACACAGGTTGAGAGCTTTTTTGTGCAGTTATTTTTTCTGCAATTTTTATACTATTTAAAAGTTCTTCTTTATATAAGACTATTTCCATTTTCTTCCCCATTTATTTTTATATTAATTATATTATAAAAAAATAATAATACATAATAATACAAAAACTTCTGTGCAAAACTCTTAAAAGTATTGATTTTATCGAAAATTTGCCTGTGCAAAACTTTTGACACTTTTGCACAGGTTTTAACAGGCAAGAGTAAAGCAAACTATATTATTGTAACCATGTTCTTTTAAGCTTGAAATTACCTCAAATAATGTTGCACAAGTGGTTACAATATCATCAATAAGTATTAAAGTCTTGTCTTGAGAGCGATTTGGATATATTTTAAACGCCCCACGAACATTTTTTGCTTTTTCATTTGCTCTTACTTTGTATTGAGGAAGCGTGTTTTTAACCTTTTTAATTATTTTAAAATCGGTCTTAATTCCACTTAATTTAGAAAATTCTTTTGAAATCAACTCTGTATGGCAATATCCACGTTCCAAAATTCTCAAAGGGTGGCTTGGAACGCATAATATAATTGAATTTTTTGGATTTAAATCTAAATTATTTTGTTTGCAAACTTTTTTAAAATAATCATAAAGCAACGCAGCGCAAGGAATTGCAGCATTTTTTCTTCTGTTAAACTTAAAATTTCTAATTAATATTTTAATATTTTCATCATATTTAAAAGCACAAAAGATATTAACACCCTCAATTATTTTTTGTGCAAAAGGAGAGAGGTTATGAACATTTTTTAAACAGTTTTTGCACAGAAATTCATTAGTTTTTGAACAGCCACAGACAACGCATTTTTGTTTATAAATTAAATCTGTGAACTGTTCAAAAAAAGCTCTTAACATTATTTTCCTATTATCCCTTCTAACGGTGAAGATGCACTAGCATAAGCCTTTTTAGGAATTCTACCTGCTTCGTAAGCAAATCTTCCTCCTAAAACTCCATATTTAAAAGCTTCTGCCATTTTTACAGGGTCGTCAGCCTTTGCAATTGCTGTATTAATTAAACAAAAGTCAGCTCCTGCTTCCATTACAAGTGAGGCATCAGAAGGAACACCAATGCCGGCATCAACAACAACAGGAATATTTGATTGTTCTATAATAATTTTAATATTTTCAAGAGTTTTTACACCCAAGCCTGTGCCAATAGGACTTGCAAGAGGCATTACAGTTGCACACCCCACTTCTTCAAGTCTTTTTGCTAAAACAGGGTCTGCATTAATATATGGGAGTACTATAAAGCCTTCATCTACAAGTTTTTTTGCAGCTTCTAGAGTTGCAATCGGGTCAGGAAGAAGAAATTTTGAATCAGGAATAACTTCAAGTTTAATCCAATTATTTATTCCCATTGCACGCGAAAGTCTTGCAACACGAACAGCTTCATCCACCGTTGCGCATCCTGCCGTATTAGGCAAAAGCCAATATTTATTAGTGTCTATGTAATCCATTAAGCCCACATGTCCTTGAGCATTATCGTTTACTCTTCTTATTGCAACAGTTACAATTTCAGCCCCTGATGCAATATGCGCTTTTTGCATAATTTCAAAATCACTAAACTTACCTGTTCCAACCATTAAACGTGAACTAAATTCCTTATCGGCAATTTTTATTTTATTCATTTTTTATTCCTCCCGTCTTAATTTTAAGCCAAAAATAAAAATTTGTAGTAATATGGGTATATGAAAACAATATTTGAAAAAAATAAAAATTTACATTCAAAATCCTTTTTAGATAATGAAATCGAATTTAATAAAAGAAAAACACCTCTAAACTTGCCAGACACCACTGAATTAGAAGTAATGAGGCACTATAAAGAGCTTTCTGACAGAAATTTTTGTATAGAAAAAGGTTTTTACCCTCTTGGTTCTTGCACAATGAAATATAATCCCCGTGCAAATGAAGTAGCTGCTAGACTTGAAGGATTTTTAAATCTTCATCCTCTGCAAAGCGATTGTGATTGTCAAGGTGCTCTTGAATTAATATATGATTTAGAAGAAGCATTAAAAATTATCACAGGGATGGATGCAATAACTTTACAACCATGCGCCGGAGCACATGGTGAATTTTGTGCAATGAATATTGTTAAAAAATATTTTGAAAATGACAAAAAAAGAAAAAAAGTTATTATTCCTGACAATGCTCATGGAACAAATCCAATGAGTGCAAAAATGAATGGTTTTGATTGTATTGAAATTAAGTCTGATAAAAATGGTGAAGTAGATTTTGAAGAATTAAAATTATTAGTTAATAATTATGGTGAAGAAATTGCTGCCATTATGATGACAAACCCTAATACTCTAGGACTTTTTGATAAAAATATTTTGAAAATTTCAGAATTAATGCACAAAAATGGCTCACTTTTATACTACGACGGTGCAAATTTAAATGCCATAATGGGACATACCAACCCTCGCCTTATGGGATTTGATATTGTTCATCTTAATTTACATAAAACTTTTTCTACCCCACATGGTGGCGGTGGTCCTGGAGCAGGACCTGTAGGAGTTATAAAAGAGCTTGAAAAGTACTTACCTGTTCCAACAATTAAATTTGACGGTCAAAAATATTACAGGAATTATGACAACCCTTATACAATAGGAAAAATAAGTACATTCTATGGTAATTTTTCCGTATTTGTACGTGCTTATACGTATATATTAATGATGGGTAATAAATTAAAAAATGTGAGTTCAGATGCAGTACTGGCTGCAAATTATATAAAAGAAAAACTTAAAAAATATTTTAAATTACCATATGAGCGCTCATGTATGCATGAATTTGTATTATCGGGCGATTTTCAAAAAGAAAAAGGTGTTTCAACGCTTATGATGGCAAAAAGACTTATGGATTCAAATTATCACCCTCCTACGGTATATTTTCCTCTTATTGTACACGAAGCTATGATGATAGAACCATGTGAAAGTGAGACAAAAGAAGTTTTGGATAATTTTATTCAAACAATGATTAATATAGCTAAAGAAGTTGAAAACAATCCTGAAAAATTTAGTGAGTATCCAATCTCAACCCCAGTACTAAAAGCAGATGAAACGCTTGCTGCAAGGCATTTAAATACTAAATATGAATTTAACAACTGAAGATTTTAATTATAACTTACCAAAAGAACTTATTGCGCAATATCCGCTAAAAAAGCGAGAAAATGCACGCATGATGGTACTTGATAGAAAAAATCAAACAATAAAACACAAACATTTTTATAATATTGTTGATTTGCTAAATGCTAACGATGTACTTGTTTTAAATAATACAAAAGTTTTTCCTGCACGATTAACAGCAAAACGCAAAAGTGGTGGTGAAGTTGAAGTTTTTTTACTTAATCCTTTTTCTAAAAAAAACACTTGGTTTTGCTTGATGAAACGTTCAAAAAGAGTAAAAGAAGGTGAAGAACTTTTTGTAAATGACGATTTTAAAATAAAAATTATTAAAAAAAATACAGACGAAGTTTCCGAAGGAGAGCTGCCAAAAAACCTTGTAGAGCTTGAATTTTCAGGTGATGATATATATGAGGTTTTAAATAAATATGGCTCAATCCCACTCCCTCCTTATATTTCAAGGCAAACAAACAATGAAGATAAACAAAATTATCAAACAGTTTTTGCTAAAAACACAGGTTCTGCTGCAGCACCTACAGCGGGGCTGCATTTTAGCAAAGACATTCTAAAAGAAATTGAAAATAAAGGAGTAAAAATCGTTTATATCACCTTAAATGTGGGACTAGGAACATTTTTACCCGTTAAAAATCAAGATTTTACAAAACACAAAATGCATTTTGAAAGTTTTATAATCCCCGATGAAACAGCTTGTGTAATTAATAATGCAAAAGGTTCGGTTGTTGCAGTTGGGACAACAGTTTTAAGGACCCTTGAAGCGACATATCAAAAATATGGAAAAATTATTCCAACACAAGATAAAACAGACATTTTTATATATCCGCCATATAAAATAAAGTCAATTGACAAACTTATAACAAATTTTCATTTGCCAAAATCAACATTAATCATGCTGGTTAGTGCTTTTGCAGGAAAGGATTTTATTTTTAAAGCTTATAAAGAGGCTGTTCTTGAAAAATATAGATTTTTCAGCTATGGCGATTGCATGTTTATTAATTAGTGCTTACATATTTAATTAGCTCATCTTGCCACCCGGTATCTTTTTGTAAAAATATATTTGCACCGCGATTTAAACATTTCACCTTATGTTCACCTTTAGAAGATGCTGTTATAACAATAATTTTTGTTTTTAACCCTTTTTGAACAATTATTTTTTTTGTTTCATCCAAAAGCAAAAAACCTTCCCGCTCTGTTGATACAAATAAATCCATTACAACAAAATCATAAACATCTTTTCTAATAAGTTTTGCAGCACTATAAATATCTTTTGCAGTATCTACCATAAAACCGATTTTTTGAAAAAGAATTTTTAATTGGTAAGTTACAACCCCTATATCATCAACCACAAGAATTTTTCTTTTATCGCCAAAACCCGCCATTGCCATATCTTTTTGCCACTGTTCATCACTATAATCATCTTGATTTGAATCATGTGGAACAATATCCAGTGATTCGGCATCGCTCAATTTTTTTTCAATAACACAAAGTGCAAGTCTTATTGTTTCATCGGTCAATTTTTCAGGTTTTTCCGTTTGTGCAATTTTATAAATTAAATCAATCGTATCTTTACTTATTGAAACATTTTCTTCACTCATGAATTTTTAAATCCTCATTTACAGTATCAGTTATTCTTAACCCAAAATTATCTTCTATAATAACTACCTCGCCCCTTCCTATTAATTTACCGTTTACCAATAAATCAATAGGTTCTGCGGTTTTATTTTCAAGTTCTATTATTGAACCCTTTGTCAGTTCGAGAATTTTTTTTATACTCATATCACAAGAGCCCAAAATTGCACTTAATTCAAGTTCAACATCCATTAATAGCCCAAAAGTGCTACCGGTTTGATTTTCTTTTTCAACCTCTTGTGGACGTTCAACACTTTCAAATTTACTTAAATCAAGATTTTTTGGTTCTTTGTCTGACATTTTTATTCCTTTGGTACATATCTTTGCGCAATTTTAACACATATTTTGCCATCTTTTCTACCGGGCGAGGCAATAAATTTTTTCTTAGTATTAATCAATACGGACAATTTTTCATCAATTTTTTGGTCAAGTTTAATAACGTCACCTTCTTTTAATTCCAAAACGTCATTAATTAAAATATTTGTAGTACCTAAAATAACACTTAAATCCAACAATGCCGGATTTATTTTTGTTAAAATTTCATTTCTGCCGATTTCATTTGAAACAACATTTGTATGTTGAAAAATATATTGCGGAGTAAGCTTTTGAAGCACGGTTTCAAGCACAGGATAAGGGAAACAAAGGTTTATTAATCCAAAATTTTTTGAACCAAGGCGAATTTCGAAAGAAATAAGGGCCACAATTTCTCCCGATGTAGTAATAGGTACAACATGGTAACCATTATCAAGACTTGTAAACTCTGCTTTTACCGGTAAGACAGAGCACCATGAATTTTCAAGAGTTTTTATAATTTTTTCAATTATTTTTTTTGTGAGTGCTTCCTCAATTTGTGTTAGATCACGATTGAAATCGTGATTTGAACCATCTCCACCCAACATTCTGTCTAAAATAACTGTTAAAACCTCACTGCTTAAACCAAGAGAAATTTCACCGGACAAAGGGTTTAGTTTAAAAATACCGTTTTGAAAGTGTGAAGGCATAGAACAAACATATTCATCATAAGTTAATTGATCTACTGAAATGATATCCATTTCAACATCCATACGAAGATAGGTTGTCAAAGTAAGTGCTAATTGTCTTACAAAATCACGATGAATATCTTGTAATGCTCGCAAATGTTCTTTTGAAAATTTATCCGGCCTGCGGAAGTTGTAAAGTTTATAACCCTTTTTGAACTCTTCCGAGATTTCTTCTATAAGAGCAGATTCTTCTTCAAGCGCGGCTAAATCTTCCTGATTAAAATCAGAATTGTTTTCAAGCGGGTTGTTGCCTGTTTGGTTTTGCACTCATCCTCCGACAATAACATTACAGCATTTATATATTACTATTATAGAGCTTGTTTGTCTATCATGCGTATGATATACTTTTTTTGTATTTTTAAACAGGAGAGTTATGGAAGAATCCTTTGAAAACAAACGCTGGTATGATAAAGACCCTATTTTAAAAGAAGCACTTGAGTTATTAAGACTTTCTTCAGACAACGAAAAAGAAGCGGCAAAAGATTTTATTTTAAAACTGCAAGAAGATGTAGCAAAAGATGTTATTGAACATATATATGAAATCGTTACAAAATATGTAGGAAAAGGAAACCGCTGGTATGATAACGATCCTGTTATGATTAAAGCAGTAGAACTTTTAAGAAATGCAGATTCCAAAATACAAAGAAAGGCTGCATTAAAACTACTTTTAGCACTTGAAGAAAAGAATTTTTCCCAAGACAATGATTAAAGATGTACAAAAAACTATAGACAAAAGAAATATTGCATTGCAGAGAGTTGGCGTTAAAGATGTAGAAACCCTTTTAAATATTGAAAGAAAGGGGCAAAAAACATCTCAAAAAGTATATGCAAAAGCTAAAATGAGTGTTTACCTACCATCAAATTATAAAGGCACTCACATGAGCAGATTTATTGAAATATTAGAAGATTATCGAAAAGAAAACCTAATAGGTGTCGATATCAAAAAAATGCTTTTAGATATGAAAAAAAAGCTTGAATCAGAGTGTTCATATTTAAAATTTGACTTTAAATATTTTGTAAAAAAATCTGCCCCAAGGTCTTTTCTTGAAGCTCTTATGTGTTATGACTGTTTTTTTGAAGGAACATTAGATGAAAATAATAATTATAAATTTTATTTAGGCGCAAAAGTTCCAATAACAACACTTTGCCCTTGTTCTAAAGAAATTTCTAATTATGGGGCTCATAATCAAAGAGCAATTGTTTCTGTTAAAATTTCATATCCTGAGGGTAATCACATTTGGCTGGAGGATCTTATAACTACAGTTGAAAGTTGTGCTTCATGTGAGCTTTATTCCCTTTTAAAGAGAGAAGATGAAAAATATGTAACAGAAAGCGCATATCAAAATCCAAAATTTGTAGAAGATGTTATAAGAGATGTTGTATTAAAACTGGAAAATAATTCAATAATCAACTATTATGAGGTTGAAATAGAAGCATTTGAAAGTATACACAACCATAGTGCATGGTGCAGACAGATAAAAAATATATAAATTTTTGTAACAATTAATTGTCTAAACCCTAAAGTTCATTAAAATTTATCCGAAGTAGCTATTGTAAGACAATAAGGGTAATAAGGAGAAGACAATGGACAATGTTTCAAAAATAGGCGCAAGTGCTAATTTTTACGTCCAAAACCAGTCTGTTAAAAAAGAAAATGATTCTAAAAAAGCGGATGAAAAAAATACCCCCTCACATAGTGCATCCAATGAATCAAAAGACCCAAGCTCAATTTTTGATGCAATGCAAATGAGCGCCATACAAAATAAAGCAGTTGCTTTTGGCAAATTTATAAATCCTAAGGATTATTTATCCGAGGATAGAATAAAAGATATTGAAACGTCAATGAATGCTTTTGAAGGAAAGACAGAAAGCACAAAAGCCGTTATGGATAGCGAGTTTCAAGGAGTAAGCGCATGGGAAAATATACCTGATACTCACAAGCTTGCAATGGCCGCAAATATACACGTTTCTGACTAATTTACTCCTCCCCCTTATTTGTTCTTCTCACTATTGTTCTTAAATGCCGCCCTGTAGAAATACTTGGCGGCATTTAAGGTTGTGTAATTTAATATTTGATAGTTTTAATTATCAGACTTGCACATACATTCCATTTCATCGATTGATGCAAATACGCTTGAAGCGCCGCAGTCAACAAATTGTACTTGACCTGTTACACCTGAAGACAAGTCAGAAGCTAAATATAAACCCGCTTTACCAACGTCCTCTAAAGACGGTGTGCGGTTAAGCGGAGCTTTAAGAGCGTTGAATTTAAGCATTTTATCAAATCCGCCAATGCCTTTTGCTGCAAGTGTTTTAACAGGGCCAGCAGATAGGCAGTTGCAGCGAATGTTAAATTTACCCAAATCAGCTGCGATAAATCTCATTGAAGATTCAAGTGCGGCTTTTGCTACACCCATGATGTTGTAGTTTGCAACAGCGTGAGTTGAGCCAAGGTAAGTAAGGGCCAAAATTGAGCCGCCGCCTGTTTTTTCCATTTGAGGTTTAGCATATTTTGTAAGAGTTAAAAGAGAATAAGCACTTACATGCATTGCTAAATCCCAACCTTCTCTGCTTGTTGTATAAAAATCGCCCAAAAGGTCTTCTTTATTTGCAAAAGCAACAGCGTGGATTACAAAGTCCAATCTGTCATAAATTTTTGCATATTCTTCAAAAACTTTTTTTACATCTTCGTCTTTTGTAACATCGCATTCGATGCACATTTTAGCGTTCATCTCTTGCGCTATAGGTTTTACTCTTTTTTCCATTGCTTCATTTGCGTAAGTAAAAGCTATTTCACCGCCAGCTGCGTAAATTTGTTCAGCTATGGCATTAGCTATACCATGTTTGTTTGAAACACCAAAAATAATACCCTTTTTGCCGTCCATAATACCCATAAGAATCTCCTTGTTTAAGTCCTTATGGTTATTTTACTATAAAAATAATTAGAGCAAGTACTTATTATCTTTTATTTTAACTTCATCAGCACTTTTATAATTTTTATTTGCTTGTGTTGTTTCAAAATTAGCATAATATCTCGGGTCGTCCAACTCCTCTATGGCTTTCATAACGCCTAATCTGCCTGATTCTTTTTGTAATTTTGCAAGGCAAGATTCTAACATAAAGGTTAAAACAAAGCTTAGTGAAGTCCACGTTCCTGCTGCAATAGCACCGTATTTTTTAACGTCTTTTGTAATCAATATTTTCTTAAGAGTATCTGTGTTTCTGATTAGTTCTTTAGCTTTTTCAGGGTCGCTTATTACCAATTTAAGATATGTTTCAAAAATTTCATTGATAGATTTTTCCGGTATATTTTTTTCTATTTTTTCAAGGTTTTCAAGTATTGAAATACACTGTTTTCTGTTTGCATTTTGCAAAATATTTTTTAACCAACTTGGAATATTTTGACTACCTGCAAATTTTTTGAAGTCTTTTTCATCCATTTTGGTAATATTTTCTTTTATAAGTTTAAGGATATTCTTAAAACCATCTGACATAAATGATTTAATGTCTTCCGGTTCAATTGGCATGTCATCTGCATTTTTTATGCCTTTTGAAATAATATCCTCTGACACAAAAAATAAGTTTTTATTCACGTCATTTAAATATTTTTTTACAGTTTTACCTTTTAAGAAACCTGTTTTTTCTGATAAAAATTTTGTAGCTTTTTCAATTAAATTTACAGCTTTAATTTTGCCTCTTATAACTTGAATACCAACAACTATTGCAGGTGATATTGCTCCTAATATACCAAGGCTAAACACTAAAGGTTTTGCAATTTCAGTCACTGCTTCTATTGATTCGGAGTATTCTTGAGATTTATCATCAACTTTTTCAAATGTATTAAACATTTTATTTTGTAAATTTTTTGCATCTTTAAGCTGTTTTTCGTCCACTTGCATTTTAACAAGCTCTTCTTTTATGGCTTTGTTTTTTGCTGCAGTTGTTCTTTTATATTTTTTATATTCAAAATATTCTCCGATTACCCTCGGTAAAAAAGTAATATATTCTTTAAATTTTTTGCCAAAAGGTTCTTTTTGGGCTTTAACATCTTCAACCGATTTTAATTCTTCATCAGTGTATCCTATAAAATTATTTGGATCTTTTTCAAGTTCTCGTTTAGCCAAAAATCTTCCTGCACGAGCTGATGCTTTTTGCAATTTTAAGCCTAAAATAAGCCCTACGGTTGTTGTAATAATTCCGCCAATAATTGCAAAAGCTTTATTTCTTCCACTGTTTGTTGTAAGTCCTAAACTTAAACCTTTTTTAGCCATACCGATGATGTTATCTAAAGATGTTCCTGTTTTTACTTTATAATCCGCAAAAAGTATTGATTTTGTTAACTTTTGAGATAACTCTTTAAATTTTGGATTGTCTTTGCTAACACCTTTTAGAGCTTCATATGCTTCCTTAACGCTTTGTGCACTTGATTTATCAAGCCCTTTTATGAATTTTTCTATGTTGTTGTGAGCAACTTTATCTAAAATTCCTGTTTTATTGCCGATAAAGCTTACGATAGCACCGATTGCACCTCCTAAAAACGGTGTTCCCATAATAAGGGTATCAGCTGCAACCTCCATATTTTCAGAATAATCTTCGGCTTTATTGTTAATGATTTTTGTAATTCTTTGTATTACTTCTTTATCTTTTTGTGCTTCTGTCAGTTCTTCTTGTGTCAATTCTCTGTTAATAAGTTTAGATTCATCTTTATCTGTTTTTTTCCATTCTTTATATTTTTTGTTATCTTTAATAACTTGAATTAACGAAGATTTTTCTTTATTCTTGAACAGTTTTGAACTGAAGCCTTTTTCTTCTTGCTCTTTTGTTTCAACAATTTGTTTTGCTTGTTCAATTTGCTCAGGTGTATATTGAACAAAATACTTTGGATTTTTTAGCTGTTCTCTTGACTGCCAGCGAGCAATTCTGGATGAATTTACCTGCAATTTTGTAGCCAAGATTGTTGATGCTACAAAAGAGGCAACACCTGCAACCAAAGGAATAATTATGCTTAGACCCCACTTTTTACCATAGTTTTTAACGGTAGGATTGTTTTTATATTCTGCAACAAGTTCGCAAGCCCTTTTGTACGCACTTTTAACCTCTTTGTCATCTATGTTTTTTAATTTTTCCATAGACTCTTTGTTGAATAATTTGTAACCATCAAACCATTTTAAGTCAGGTATGTTGTTTTTATTTTCATAATTATTAATTGTTTCTACAATTTTTTTAACTTCTTCATTCTCTAAAAATTCAGAACGCACTTTGTTTAAAGCTTTTGCTGCCGGTTCTACTATGAATTTAAAACCGGCAAAACTTGATAATAACGTAGTAGCATAAGGGATTAACCCCTGAATAGGTGTTGTTACTGTTTCTGTTTTTTCTGCAACATCTTCGGAGTGGGTATCCATAATATCAATAATATCAATTATAACTTGACCTTGTTTTTTTGCAGCTTCAAGTTCTTGGGTTGTTTTTGGATTATTCTGTGCAAGAGCTTTTCTCCTTGCATCATTATCTTTTTGTTCTTCTTCCCAATTTTTAAAAGTTTTGTTATTTGTTACTACTTGACCTATTGAACTAAAAAATCCCATAGTTTCCACTTGTTGCATGTTTAGCATTTATGTAAAAACGAAAAATAACTTAAAATTGCCTTTTTATTTGTGTTTATTTAGTTTATAATACAAAAAAATTATTGAGGAAATCTTAATGAGAATTATTGCAAATAACCTTATTAAAATATACGGAGATCGTTCAGTTGTAAATGACGTTTCTTTTGAAGTCAACAAGGGCGAGGTGGTGGGTCTTTTGGGTCCAAATGGTGCAGGCAAAACCACAACATTTTATATGATAGTAGGTCTTGTAAAAGCAAACTCGGGTCATATATTTTTACAAAATAAAAAAAGTGGTGAAAAACTTGAAATTACAAAGATGCCAATGAATGAAAGGGCAAAAAAGGGTATTGGCTATTTACCTCAAGAGGCATCAATTTTTAGGAAACTTTCTGTTGAGGATAATTTAAAACTTGTTTTAGAGATGAACGAATCACTAAATGAAGAACAAAAAGCTCAAAAACTTGAAGATTTGCTTGAAGAATTCGGCGTAAAAAAATTAAGAACAGCTTCTGCAGTATCGCTTTCAGGTGGCGAGAGAAGAAGGGTCGAAATCGCTCGTGCTTTAGCTGCAACCCCCCATTTCATTTTGCTTGATGAACCGTTTACAGGTATTGACCCTATTGCAATTGGTGAGATTAAAGAAAATATTTATAAACTTGCAAGAGAAAAAGGTATTGGTGTCCTTATTACCGATCACAACCCAAAGGCAACTTTATCTATTACAGATAGAGCTTATGTAATTTTTGACGGCAAAATAAAAATTTCGGGCAAATCCCAAGATGTTGCCGTTGACCCTGTTGCGAAAGAATTTTATTTAGGAAAAGATTTTACACTTTAATGAATAAATTAAAACTTACAATTTTTGATAAATATATTTTTAAACAAGTTTTGGCAGCGACTCTTGTGTGTCTTTTCTTGTTTATTATTGTTTGGATTGCACCTGAAACCTTAGTTAGAACAATTAAAAGAGTTTTAATTGAAAATATGCCTATGATTGAAGCGACAAAACTTTTGCTTTATGAAATTCCTAAGGTACTTGCAAAAGCTATTCCTGTTGGCATTTTGCTTGGGTCTTTGTTTACTTTTGATACCCTTTCAAAAAATTCTGAACTTAGTATTTTTCGTGGTGTAGGACTTTCTTTTAATCGTATTATGTTGCCTGTACTGGTTTTTGGCGTAATGCTTGCTTATGTTTGTTATGTTGTTAATGACAAATTTATTCCCTATACATCTTCAAAAGCAGGAGAGGCTGGTGGGTATGATGTTCATTTTGTTTATATTATAAGAGATGAAAATAATAAACCGAAACAAGGTTTGATTGTTTCAAATTTTAGCGTTCGAGCAATTAAAAACCTTATACTGCTTAATTTTTCACCAAACAGATACGCAGATGCACAAATGTTTAACAGTATTATTTTTGCACCCTATGCATTAAAACTAAATGATAAATGGCTTTTAAAAGAAGCAAAGCAGTATAGTATAAATCCAAATGGTATATATCAAGAAATTCAAGAAATTGGCGATTATCCGATTTTGAATGAAAAATTATCTGATGAAGTTTTTCAGCTTATGAAAAATGCTACTCGTCGTGACAGGTCTTACACAAACAAAGAATTGGGCGAGTATGTAAAATTGCTCAAAAAGCAAGAATATACCGATGAGCATAATTTTTTGCTTGCAAAATATTATCAAAGATTTTTACATCCTTTAACTTGTATAATATTTGCTGCAATAGGATGTTTGCTTGGATTTTCACCTCCTCGTTCTCAAAGACTGGTAGGTTTTACAATAGGCGTGGGTATGATTTTTGCTTATTATATAACACTGCCGTTTTTTGATCTTTTGGCTCAAAAAGGTGTTATTTGGCCATTTTTGGCTGCAGCATTTCCTATAATAGTCTTTGTTGCGGCAATTTTTGCAATTAAAAAAGTGAGGGATTTGTAATGTTTAAAAAAATATTTCTAACATTTGTAATTTTTTTGCTTGCAACAATGGCCTATGCAAGTGATAAAATCGATGTTAAATATGATAAAAAAGGAAAATTTTACCTTTATAAAGTTGATTTAAAAGAATTTGGGCAAAGAATTCGTCCATATATTGTGCAAGACGGTCTAAAAACCGCAAGAGAAGTCTTTAAAGAAAATAATTTTGACTTTGTTGTTAATGGTGGCTTTTTTGATCCGAATACTGCAAAATCCGTATCTTATGTGGTGATTGATAAAAAAATTGTAGGAACACCCTTTGAATCAATTGAAATGATTGAAAAATTGTCAAAAGAAAACCGAGTTGAAAATGTATTAAACAGATGCGAATTAAGAATATATAAGCACAATCTTACCGGTTTTTTAAATTTTGACATAGCTCATCATTTTGATCCTATTCCAAAAAACTATTATATTTTACACTCTCTTGGAGGCGGACCTATGATATACCCCGAGATGGCAATAGAAAAAGAAGGTTTTGTAAAATATGATGAAACAGGTCAACCCTTAATTCAAAGTGCCCATGTTCTTAAAAAAAGAGCACGAACCCTACTTGCGCTAAAAAATGATTATATGTATATTATAATATTTTCAAACTTTGCGCCTGTTTCAATTTCAGAGGCAGGCAAAAAACTTGAAAAATATCATTTTGAAAAAATCATGGCATTTGACGGCGGACCATCAACTTCGTTAAATTTTGAGGAAAAGGAAATTTTTTCTTCAAATAATGAACAAAGAAAAGTAAAATCATTTTTAATAATTCAAAAATAGAGGTGTAAATGAACAAAATTGCAAAAATAGAAATAGCGGTTATTTTAATATTGGTTTTATGTATAGGATTGTATCTTATGCCTTATTTAACAGGAAGTTTTGATAAAAAGAAAGAAGCAAAAGTGGTTGCAAATGCTGCAGTTTTTACATCAAAAGTACTTTCAAATTTTGCACTGAATAAAAAAGAAAAAGCTTCCCTGGTTGCCAAAAAAACGGCAGATGAGCTAAATACCTTAAGTAAAAATCCATTTAACAAAAAATTCCCGGCATATGTTTTTGACAAAGCCCAAATAGGAAGTGTAATTATACAATCTGATGATGAATTACAAACAGTTACTGTTACAGGTTTGGGTAAAGAAAAGCAAATTGTTGTAAGGACAGTTGTAAAGCCACCTTCATTTGTGACTTATCAAAAATATGAGGATAAAAAATGATTGAGAACATAATGAAATTTAAAGTTCAGTATTCTGATACAGATGCATATAGTGTTATGTGGCATGGAGCATATCTTAGATATATGGAGATGGGCAGAGTTGAACTTTTGGAAGACTATGGAATTAAAATAGATAAACTGCAAAAAGAACACGACGTTATTATGCCGGTAATTGAGTTGGATATTAAATATAAGTACAGTGCAAAACTTATGGATAGATGTGTTTTAAAAACAAAAATTATTGAATTAACAAAAACCACAGTTACATTCCTACAAGAAATTTTTGTTGAAGATACACAAAAATTATGCACAAGTGCTGTAGTTCGTGCAACAGCACTGGAACATGGCAAAATTTCAAGACAAGTTGATGAGTATTTTAAAGAGAGGGTATAAATGCAAATTTTTAGTACTATGGATGCCTATTTCCAAAGTTTGGGAACAATCGGACTTGCTTTGAATTCATTCATAGAAAGTTTTTTTCTTGTTCCGCCACCTGATTTTTTGCTTATAGCAATGGATTTAGCAAAACCTGAGCGTGCACTTTATTATGCTTTTATTTGTACAATTGCTTCTGCATTTGGTGGGATGGTTGGTTATTGGATAGGTAAATTTGGTGGTAGACCTGTTTTTATATGGATTTTAACTTCTCTTTCAAATAAAAAAGGAGCGCAAAAGAGAAAGCAGCTAAAAAATGCTCTTCAAAAATTTAATGAAGTTGAAGTGCTCTATAACAAATGGGGTGTACAAGCAGTCTTTTTTGCTGCTTTTACACCTATTCCTTATAAAGTTTTTACAATTGCAAGCGGTATTTTAAATATGAATTTGCTTGCTTTCACGCTCTCCTCTGTAATAGGACGTGGTATGCGTTTTTTTATCGTAAGTATTGTACTAATGCTCTTCGGAGAGAAAATAAAAGATCATCTTGAGCTTATAATACTTGCTGCAACATTTGTTATTGTTGTATTTTTTATTGTTTTATATAAAAAACGTAAAGTATTGCAAAAAAAGTAAAATAAAATCGAGGCAAATGCCTCGATTTAATCTGTTATAGCTCCTACGTTAGCACCTTGAACGGTTTTTGCATATTTGCTTAAAAATCCTTTTGGAATTTCTTTTTTAACAGGTACAAAAAATTTCTTTCTTTGTGCTATTTCTTCTTCAGATACCATTAAATCTATTGTTCTTTTGTTTATATCGATTTTAATTTTATCACCTGTTTTAATAAGTCCTATGATGCCGCCTTCAGGAGCTTCTGGACAAATATGACCAATGCATAAGCCTCTTGTACCGCCTGAAAATCTGCCATCAGTAATTAGAGCGCAAGATTTTCCAAGACCTTTGCCCACTAAAAGAGAAGTTGGAGCAAGCATTTCTCGCATTCCTGGACCGCCTTTGGGGCCTTCGTTTCTGATAACTACAACATCACCTGCTACAACTTCATCTGTTTCAATGCCTTTCATAGCATCTTCTTCGCGTTCGTAAACACGTGCTGTACCTTCAAACTCAAAGACACTTTCATCAACGCCTGAGATTTTAACAACTGCGCCCAAGGGGGCCAAATTACCATGCAATATAGCGAGTCCCGGATTTTTAGTTATTGGATTGTTGAAAGGTTTAATAACGTTATTGTCAACCCAAGCTTTTTGTGCACGTTGTTGAATTGTTTGTCCCGTTAAATTAATCGTGTTTTTAAGTTCATCTGTATTGCCCCATATTGTTTTGAGTGTACCTGAAATTCCGCCTGCATTATCTAAATCTGTCATTGTAAGGGTTGATGACGGATCAAGTTTAATAATTTGCGGAATTTTAAAGCTTAATTCTTCAAAATCATCAAGAGATAAGTTAATACCCGCACTGTTTGCTATTGCAAGTAAATGCAGGATTGAATTTGTTGAGCCACCAAGTGCTAAATCTACAATAATAGCATTTCTTAGTGAATCACGAGTAATAATATCTTTTGGACAAATATTTTCTCTTACTAAATCTACAACAGTATAACCTGAATCAAACGCTATTCTGCGTTTTTTTGAGCTTACGGCAGATGCCGTTGCACAACCTTCTAAGCTCATCCCCATAACTTCTGTTAAACAAGCAAGGGTATTTGCCGTATATAAACCTTGACAAGCGCCAAAAGTCGGGCATGCATAATGCTCCATTTCGCAAAGTTTTTCCGCACTAATTTCTCCAGCTCTATAACGTCCCACAGCTTCTGAGGACCCACGTATAAATGTTAGGGCTTCCCCTTTGCACTGACCTTCTAAAGATGGTCCTGCAGTTACTATAATTGCAGGAATATTAAGCCTTAAAGCCGCAATTAGCATTCCGGGTGTAATTTTATCGCAATTTGTCAAAAGTACTAATCCATCAAGCTGATGTGCAGCGGCTACTGCTTCAACACAATCTGCAATTAAATCTCGGCTGGGCAGAGAATATCTCATGCCGCTATGTCCCATTGCAATACCGTCACAAATAGCAGGAGTCCCAAAAATATAAGCTTGACCACCATTTGAGTGTATACCCTTTTCAATTTGACGTTCTAAATCACGCATTCCGGCATGTCCTGGTACTAAATCCGAAAATGAACTTGCAATGCCAATGAAAGGTTTTTTTATATTTTTATCACTTAAACCGCCGGCATAAAGTAGTGCTCTGTGTGAGGCATGTGCTATACCTTCTTTAATCGCATCAGATTTCATAGTTCTTTCTCCTTTTTTTCAATTATACATTTTTTTGTAAAAAAATGTTCATAAAATTAATCTAAAAACTTTAAATTTACATAACTTCATGAGAAAATTTGTTTGTAATAAGTATGAAAAATAAGGTGTCCCCCATGTTTAATGGCAAAACAAGCTTTAAGGCGGTAATTCTTGCAGCAGGCAAGGGCACAAGAATGAAATCATCTAAGCCAAAAGTTTTGCATGAAATATTTTCAAAGCCACTTGTAGGTTGGGTAATTGATGCTATTAACAATATTCTAGGCGAGGACAAAGTTGAAAATGTCGTTGTTGTAGGTTGCGGTTCAGACGAGGTGGAAAAATATCTTAAAAATTTTGACAATGTTTCTTGTGTTCTGCAAAAAGAACAGTTAGG
>CALUXW010000011.1 GCA_944324865.1 Candidatus Gastranaerophilales bacterium
CTGAACTTGTTTCAGCATCTTGGTAACATGTATTAAAAACATAAGAAATATGGCTTTCTAAGACCCTGAAACGAGTTCAGGGTGACAAGTGGTCGTTCAGGGTGACGGGTACTCGTTTGGGTTGACGGACGGTTGTTCAAGGTTGTAAGTTGTCCTTCAGTGCGTCAGGTGGTTGTTCAGTGCCACAAAATAAACGTCATGCTGAACTTGTTTCAGCATCTTGGTAACATGTATTAAAAACATAAGAAATATGGCTTTCTAAGACCCTGAAACGAGTTTGGGGTGACGGGTACTCGTTTGGGTTGACGGACGGTTGTTCAAGGTTGTAAGTTGTCGTTCAAGGTGACAAGTACTCGCTGAAGGGGATTAGTACTCGTTCTGGGCGTGGCACTAGTCCTCCAAGCTGTCATAAACCCTTTTAACTTCTTGAATATCTTGCCACATAAGCCATTTTGGGCTTCCCTTTTCTCTTGAATCATTTCTTAAAAGATAAGAAGGGTGAAAAATTGGCATCATTTTTGCCCCGTGCGGGCCTTTAAACCACTGCCCCCTTACTTTTGTTATGCTCATCTTTTTGTTAAACATACTCTCAAGAGCCACTCTGCCGCAGATTAAAATTATTTTCGGCTTCATAATGTTTATCTGGGTATCTAAAAATTCTCGGCATGCTTCCTTCTCATCAGGCTCGGGGTCTCGGTTTTCAGGTGGTCTGCACTTTATGGTATTGCAAATATAAATATTTTTATCTCTTGATAGGCCCACGCTTGCAAGGATTTTATCTAAAAGCATACCTGCTTTGCCTACAAAGGGTCTGCCCATCTTATCTTCATAAAACCCCGGAGCTTCGCCGATTAGGATTATTTTATTATTCACAACTCCTTCGCCAAAAACAGTATTTGTTCTTGTTTTTCTTAGTTTGCATTTTGTGCAGTTTTTACAAGCTTCTTGAGCTTCTTTTAGTGTTTCAAACATAGCTTTATTATACAACTTATTTGTTAAAAATATGTTTGTGATAATATTTCTCTATGCCAACATTAGTCGAAGAAAAACAACAAATTAATTTAAGCGAAAACTTACCAGAATTTTCGCACAGCAAAAAACCCTCTCCAATAAAGGGTATAATTTTTTGTGCAATATTTGCCATAGGCGCCCTAATGCTTTCAAAATTGGGATTTTGTACAAAGTTTAACTTAAATTCTTTAACTATTGCGATAGTTATAGGTATGATTTTGGGCAACACTTTAAATCGCTTTATTCCTGAAGATTTTAGGGAAGGCATTACTTTTTCATCTAAAAAAGTTTTAAGATTTGCCATTGTTTTATACGGCTTTAGAATAACCTTTGCTCAAATTTTTAACGTCGGTATGGGCGGTTTTGTGGCAGATGTTATTATGCTTACAACTACCTACCTGTTAGGTTATTACTTTGGAACAAGGGTTTTTAAACTTGATAAAGACCTTTGTATGCTTACTGCAATCGGCTCATCTGTCTGCGGTGCAGCTGCGGTTTTGGGTACGGACAGCGTTTTAAAGGCAAAATCGCACAAGGTTTCTCTTGCGGTTGCAACGGTTGTGCTTTTTGGTACCGCCTCAATGTTTTTATACCCTTTAATTTATCAAATCGGGCTTTTAGACCCTAACGCTTTTGCTATTTATATCGGCTCAACCGTGCATGAGGTAGCGCAAGTTGTTGCGGCAGGTGCGGCAGTTAATCCCGAGGCTATGGACACTGCGGTAATTGTTAAATTAACCCGTGTTATGATGCTTGTACCTTATTTGTTTTTGCTTAGTATGTATATTGCAAAAAAATCAAATCAGAAAATGTCAAAGGTGCAAATTCCTTATTTTGCAATATTCTTTGTTGTTATGTGCGGTATAAATTCTCTTAATATTATCCCGAAAACAGTTGTATCAGGGATTGTAGAGTTTGACGTATTTTTGCTTACATTAGCAATGTTTGCGCTTGGTATTGAAACAAACTTTGAAAAAATCAAAAACCTTGGAATTAAGCCGCTTTTACTAGCGTTTATTATGTTTGCATGGCTTGTCGGTTTTGGTTTTATAGTAAATAAATTTATAATTTAATTTTATGTTAGAATATTGCTGTAAATTATTGGGAGTTTTGTTATGAACGAAAGACTTGAAAATGCTTTTTGTGTGCAAATAAACAAGGAATTATACAGTGCTTATTTGTACCTTGCAATGCAAACTTATTTTAAAGAGATGAATCTTGAGGGCTTTGCAAATTGGATGTATGTGCAGGTTCAGGAAGAATTAGCTCATGCTATGGGTATGTATAATTACGTTTTGGAACGTGGCGGAAAAGTAACTCTTATGAATGTTGAAAAACCTGATGATTCTTGGGAATCACCCTTACATGTTTATGAAAAAGTTCTTGAACATGAACAATATGTAACATCTTCTATAAATGATTTAACAAGTGTTGCGGAAGAGATAAAAGACCGTGCGGCAATTTCGCTTTTGCAATGGTATATTAAAGAGCAAGTTGAAGAGGAAGCAAATGTTTCAAATGTTTTGGGTAATTTAAAACTTGCGCAAAATGATCCAAGAGCACTTTTGCTTTTAGATAGAGAACTTGCAACAAGAACTTTTGTTGCGCCGACAATTGGATAGCATATATTTGAATGAAAGGAGTTTTTTATGTGGGAAAAGGACATAAATATTTCGGAAGTTAAAGAGATTATCTCACGTACAAAAGTATTTTTTGGGGTTGGTGCAATAAATAAAATTAATGACATTTTAGTTGATTTAAAAACAAAAGGTGTGGATAAAGTTATTGTAATCTCAGGTAAAAACGCTTATAAAGCAACAGGCGCTTGGGATGTAATTGAAAAAGCATTGAAAGATAATTCAATAGGTTATGTAAATTATGATAAAGTTACTCCAAACCCCACAACAGACGGTATTGACGAGGCTAAAAAAATAGCACTTGATTTTGGTGCAAAAGCAGTTATCGCAATTGGCGGCGGTTCTCCGATTGACACAGGTAAAAGTGTTGCAATTTTGATGGATGAAAAATATCAGGATAAAACAGCAGATGAATTATATGAGTATAAATTTGCTCCGACAAGCGCTGCTCCTATCATTGCCGTTAACTTGACACACGGTACAGGCAGTGAAGCAAACCGTTTTGCAGTTGCAACCGTTGTTAAAAAAGACTTTAAACCTGCTATTGCATACGATTGTATTTATCCTACATATTCAATTGATGACCCTAAAGTTTGTACTAAACTAAGCCCAAGACAAACTCTTTACACTTCAATTGATGCCATAAACCACGTTGTTGAGGCTGCAACAAGTAAGGTTGCTTCGCCATATTCAATTTCACTTGCAAAAGAAACAATCAGACTTGTGGCAAAATATCTTCCTCTTGCCACTAAAAATCCTGATGACCTTGAAGCAAGATATTTCTTAATGTATGCAGCTTTATTGGGCGGAATATGCTTTGATAACGGACTTTTACACTATACTCACGCGCTTGAGCATCCTCTAAGTGCCGTAAAACACGATTTGTCCCATGGTTTAGGGCTTGCAATTCTTTTACCGTCGGTAATTGAAACGATTTATCCTGATAAAGCAGCAACATTGGCTGATATTTTAGAACCGATTGTACCAAATCTTAAAGGTGAAGCAAGTGAAGCAAAACAAGCTGCGGTTGCTGTTGAAAAATGGTTGTTCGAAGTTGGTGTAAAAGAAAAGCTTGAGGATATGGGATATTCAATGTCTGATGTTGAAAAGCTTACAAATCTTGCTTTTACAACTCCTTCTCTTGACGGATTGCTTGCAATAGCACCAAATGAGGCAACAAAAGAAAGAGTAGAAAAAATCTACAAAGATTCAATGAAATCAATTGTATAAATACTTTAAAAGCCCTCTTTAAGAGGGCTTTTAAGGACTTACAGTATTTGCTGTAGCCTTAAATTTTACTCCCAGTTTGCCTATTGCAAATTGATATCTGTCACGACCTACCGCATTTGGTTTTTTAGCATTGTTTACATCAACCGCAATTGCTACACAAGCTTTTTCAATATCTACGGGTGTTTCTTTATATGATATAAGTGATTCTACAGTCATTTGACAAGTGGAATCATATTCAAATCCTACAAGAGTCCCATCTGCCAAGACTGCTAAAGATTTTGAATCAAAACCTATTCCTATTTTACCCGAAGGTGCTGCCCAGACAGGCTGTACCAGCATTGTTGTGGTTGGGTTTTCAGAGGTTGCAGGTGCTCCGTCCAGACAATTTGTTTGTGCATCAGAATTACAAGTTTTTATGTAAGCAATATATTTCCCATATAAATCTCTTATGCAGTTACTGTCACTACATCCCACGGATGCCATTGTATGCGCTGTTGTTTCAAGCATTACAATTTGTTTTGTAGCATCATTGAATGTTGTATATGTTTTTTTAATTACGGCATCAGCCTGTTTTCTGTCTATATCTAAATTTGTCACAAGCGAAGGTATTGTAATTGCTGCAATTACTCCGATAACAGTCAGAGTAATTAAAACTTCCGCCAATGTAAACCCTCGTTTTGCTCTCATAAGCTTACCTTTTAAAACTTCCATTATTATTATATGTGTGCTTATTAAATATTGCAATATATTTAATGCTTTTTAATGAGTTTGAAAAATTCACTTCCTGTCAGTGTAGCGGATATTAAGCCGACACCAAGCCACATATAATTAATAATATTTATAGGGCCTTTTTTCTTTTTTAAACCTGCATTTTTAAGTTCATCGGGCATTTTTGCTTTTGTGAGCTCTAATGTATCTTGAGAAATTTTACCGCTTACCTTTGGAGGAGTTGGAATTACACCGATTTTTGGCGGTGTAAAAGTCATTGAGGTTGTATTTTTAACAGTTTCAGTCATATTTTAATAAAAACAAAAAATTATTTCGAATTGCTTTTTTTGTTGTGCTTATTTTCAAGATAACTTGCAATCGGGCTTGAAATTAATGGTACAAAAATTCTTTTTGCAATAAGGGTTGCACCTACAAGAGTGGAAATTGTTTTAAAGCTAGAACTTGCTTGCTTAAATTTTTTGGGAGAATTTTTTAGTTCTGAAAATAACCTGTTACATATATTTTCTTGTATTTTTTTATTGGACAGGAAAAATCCTGTTCCAATTTGTACTATTGCCGTTGTGATTCCCGTAACTGCATCCATTTTAGCAACAAAAGACTTTTTGTCTTTTGGAATTTCGTCGTTTTTCATTGTGTTGTGCACCCTTAGTGCATATCCAAAAACATCTTTTGATACGCTTGTTAAAAGAAGTGTATTTGTTAAAAATTGAGGGTTTTCTATACATTTATTAATATGTTTTTTAACAAAATGTGAATTTGCGAAATTATTAATTTTTTTCTCAAGTATTTTTATCATTTTAATCCCCCCTTGTTTATTTGAGATTTAAAATGATAAATTGAAAATATTTTTCTTCCCTTAGGTTTTTGTGTTTCTTTTTTATTAATAATTAAATTCATAACTTTTGGAAAAAGGTAGTCCTCAGCTTTGCACAGCAGTGGTGTTAAAACAATTGCTGCTAAAAAACAAATTCTATTTTGTAAATGATATAAATTTTTATGTGTTGTGTCTAATTTTTCAAGGGCTTCTTTTAGACATTTCTTATAATTTTCTCCATAATTTTCAAATGTTTGTTCAAAGTCTTCTTTTAAATTTTTTCCAAGCCCTTTTTTGTTTAATCTGTCGACTAATTTATGGCAATTTTTTGCAAGGTCTGAATTTTCTTTTGTTGCGAACTTTAATTTTTCTATAAAAAATTCTTTTGCAGCAGCTTCATTGTAAGAAAAATCACCTTTTGGGGAATCGAGTTTATTTTTATTTGCAAGATTTTCAATAAATTTTGAGCCCAGCATTAATATTGGTGCTTCTAATAATATCTGTATAGTAGCTGCAAGAGGATTTTTTAAAGCCGAATATTCCTTTTTGTCTTTATCTTCTTTTGATGTTAGCATTATTATTACAGGCACAATTAAAGCTTTGCCCAAAAAATCAAGTGCTATATTTGTTCCTTCGCCAATTTCGTCAATCTTTGCAAATTTTTCTCCACAAGCGCATTTAATATTTTTTAGTATATTCGTATGTCCTGTATAATTAATGTTGTTAATTGAATTTATTTTCATGGTTTTTGGTTTTTTATTTTTATAAAACTTCTCAAGATTTTTATTTTCCCACAAAAAAATAAATTGTAGCAATTTTTTTTATTATTATTTTTTATATATATTATGAGGAAGTTTCTAAAAATAATTTTAAAGCAAATATTTAAAATGCAGCAAAATGCATATAAAATACCAAAAGAAAATATGTATTCATATTTTGGTGGTACAACAAGTTCACATATTACATCATTTGCAACAGTATCTTTTGATTTAAAAACTCGTGAAAAAATGCAAAAATTAAAAGCAAAAGTAAGAGAAATTGTGAAAAAAAATATAAAAACACCAGAAAAATTGCTTGAATACGTTGAAAAAGCAGGGACAAAAGTTATTAAAATACAATATGCAGATAAAATATTGAGTTATATTAAAGAAGAAGAGGGTTTTATTACACCAAAGACAGGTCTTGAGGCACTTTATTTAAATTTTATATTAAATAAAAGAATTTCTTTTAAAACTCAAGAGATGTTTGTCCTAAGAGATTTGCCTTTAAATATATATGTCATGTCGCATCAATTTCATAAATGGTACTCGTATAAAATGGGTTTGCCAGGATATGATGAACTTGCCCAAGAGAATTTTAAAAGAGTATATGAATTTGCAGATGCAAAAAATGTAAGTAAACTTAACTATGCAGAAGTTATGGCTTTAAAAGAAGCTGTAAAACGTGATTTAGAGGCTATTAATTTCGTGCTTGAGCTGTCTCGCGAACATGAAGGTTCTAAAAAGACCTTAGATAAAATTAAAAATGGCGAAAAAGCTACCGTTTAAGTTTTTTTATCTGATTGGCAAGTTTTATTACTTCTGTCTCTATTTCTTTTTTTGTAATAGAAGGATTTAACAAAATTGTTTCGGAAGTTTTATTCAATGCATCATTTATTTCTTTTTTATTTTTTATACCAAAGTCTTTACTTAGAGAATTTTCAAGTTGTTTTATACTTACGCATCTTGCTTTTGCAATTAAATCACTGTCGCAATTGCTAAAGTATTTATCTTTTAATGCTTCTTTGTTGACAGGAATCACATTAGTTGATTTTGCAAGCTTTATTTGTGAATCCTCACTTGTTAAAAGATTTGCAAATTCATGCGCCAGAGCTTTATGTTTTGCATATTTAGGAATAATTAAATTCATTAGAGAGATGTCATATTCTCTGCTGCTACCTGTAAGCTGAGTACTTATATCTGATTGTGCATATATTTGTGGCGCATTTTCTTTTACCATATTTAAAAAGTTTGAACCTAGGACTACAAAAAGAGCGTTATTTGACATATATTTTTCTGCCATTTCACGATGGTTTATGGTTAGAGTATCTTTTGATAAAAGATTTTTTTTGTATAAATTGTTGAACATTTCATAAACAAAAATTGCACTTTCAATTTCTTTTTGACTTTCAAAACTGTATACATTATATTTGTTTAGGATTTTTGCCAGAGAATCATTCTCATTTAAGTTAATTGTAATTGGATAAATGTTTGTACATTTTTTTAAGTCATTTGAAATTGCTGCAATATCATCATATGTTTCGGGAGGATTTTCAAATCCACAGGAATTGTATAATTTTTTGTTGTACAAAGTGACTGAACTTGTGGCATAAAATGGAAGTGCATAAACTTTTTCGTTATATTTAAGCATTTGTATGGTTGAAGGGATGAATTTTTTGCTTTCTTGTTCACTAAAATAATCAAGAGCACCCCTTTGAGCTAAAATTACCGAAAAATCAGGATTTAAATTTATTAAATCCGGAGGATTTTTACCCAAGATTGCTGCAAGAGTTCTTTTTTGAGCTTCTGCTATAGGGATATCTACCCAAGTTATTTTTATCCCGGGGTGAATTTGTTTGAAAAATGAAATATTTTCTTCTATCACTTCTTGTGCAACAGGTTTTAGTTGGATTGTCCATATGGTAAATTCATATGCACTATTTTTATTTTTATTATAGTAATATTGAAAAGTTGCAAAGATTATAAATAAGACCGTAATCAAGAAAATTTTTTTTATCATGATAAAATTATACTATGAATTTATTTGATGCGCTAGAAGACAGTAATAAACAAATGCCACTTGCCGAAATATTGCGCCCGAAAGTGCTTGACGATTATTTGGGGCAGACAAATGTTATTTCGCAGAATTCACCTATATATAACTTAATAAAAGCAAAAAGGCTTTTTTCTTTTATTTTGTGGGGACCTCCCGGATGTGGAAAAACAACTCTTGCGCGTCTTATAGCAAATTATCATAATGCAAATTTTGTTGAACTTTCTGCGGTAACATCAGGTGTTAAAGATGTAAAGGATGCTGTATTATCTGCTAAAGAGTCATTAAGGACAGGGGTGCGCACAATTATTTTTATAGATGAAATTCACAGATACTCAAAAACTCAACAAGATGCACTCCTGCCACATATCGAAAATGGCACCTTTCATCTAATGGGTTCAACTACAGAAAATCCGTCTTTTCAAGTTATACCGGCACTTTTATCTCGTGCACAAGTTGTAATTTTAAACCCTATTGACGATTTGAGCATAAGAAAAATAATTCAAAAAGGTTATAATTATCTTTTAAAAACTTATCCTAACCAGGGTGCAAATGTAACTAAAGAGGCAATTGAAACTATTGTAAAACTTGCAAGAGGTGATGCAAGGTTTGCGCTAAATACGGTTGAAAATTCTTATTTTGCTACAAAAGGGGATATTACAAAAGATATTATAGAAACTCTTTTGCAAAAAAGAACTGCAAAATACGGAATAGATGAACATTACGACTTAGCCTCGGCTTATCAAAAATCTTTAAGAGGTTCTGATGCCAATGCTGCGATTTATTATCTTGCCAAAATGATTGTATCCGGTGAAGACCCTCGTTTTATTGCACGTAGACTTTTGGTAGTAGCTTCAGAAGATGTAGGAAATGCTGATTTTCGTGCACTTTTGATTGCTGAAGCAGCATTGCGTGCAGTTGAGCATTTAGGTATGCCTGAGGCCAGAATTGCACTTGCTCAGGCAACAGAGTTTGTTGCAAGGGCAAAAAAATCAAATAGAGCAATTTGCGCAATAGATAATGCAATTTCTGATATTAAAAACGGGCAAGACTACAAGCCACCACTACATTTAAGAGATGCTCATTACAAAGATGCCTCAAAATATGGTTTTGGAGTGGATTATATATACACACATGATGCGCCGGATGTTTATCAGCAATTTTTACCTGATGAAATAGCCGATAGAAAGTATTTTACATAATTTAAAAATAATGTATAATTATCTTACTTGGTTGGCAGGTGTGTTAAGTTTTGTAAAATTTTTGATTAATTAAGCAAAAAAAAATATTTACAGACTTTGCATATTTGCAAGGTTAGGAGCAAAAATGCAAGTACAAGGTATTAAAAATATTAATTTTACTTCAGGTAAATTAACACCGGAAATTCTCGAGGCGCATGCTTCAGCACTGGAAAGTAATGATCAGAATTTTGCAATAAAGCCTGAACATGTTGTAGATTTATTAGATGGTAAACTTAAAAAGTCAGAGTCAGGTAGAAAAATTGTGAATACTTTAGTGTCAGGCGCAAGTTTTGCAGCAGCGGCTTTGTCATTTAAAAAAGTTGCACCAAAGTTAAGACATGGTATAGCAAGTGCAACTGGTAAAATTGCAAATAATTTTGGTTTATTTGGTAAAAAAATAAAAATTGAAGGAATAAACCAAATTGCTGGTGAAATGACAAAAGATGCAGAGAAAATTGCCCAAAATGGCGATGGAACAATTTTAAAAAATGTTGTTACAAAACTTTTAGGTGAAAAGAAAGGCATAAAAGTATTAAACGGTTTTAAGAAAGTAGGTATTGAAACCGGTGGAGATGTTGCTGATACTGCAATTGCTTTGGGTGCTGCTATTTTAGCAGGTCGCGAAGCCGGTGACATTGCAGATGAAACACAAAAAGAACGTACACTTAAAGATGCATTTGGCAGCATTACTAAAGTTGTAAATGCATTGCCGGGGTCAGAAATTATATCCGGTTTGTAATAAGCGAAAGGCAATAAAATGAATATTCAAGCAGTAAATGTAAGCCCTACACTTGGCAGGCGTCAGGTTCCCAGAAACTCTGTTTCTTTTGGTAACAATGTGCAAGTTGATGCCAATCAAGTAAAAAAAATAGAAAACGGTGCAAAAAATTTTGCAAGTAATATTTGGAAAAATATAAAAAATGGCGCAAATTTTGTAGTTTCCAAAGTTGCAAGTCTAGCTAAAACATCAGAAAACTTAGCAAAAAGAAGCTTTAAAAAAGCAAAAAAAACTGTTGGAGATTTTATCGAAAATAATAAAGGAGCAAAAGGCTTTAAAATTGCTGCAACGGGTCTTACTGTAATAGTAGCAGGAAGTTTTGCAATAAAAGAAGTTTATGATATAGTGACAAAGTCAAACCCTGAAAGATAATATTCATTTAATGTAAATAAATCAACTAAAAAGCCCATGGTTAATGGGCTTTTTAATTTGTATAATAATAAAATACGGTTTATTTAAGAGCGAATTTATGGTTAAAAAGTTAAATATAGCCTTTGTTTGGCACTTTCACCAACCTTCTTATCAGGAAAATATGCAAGGTGACTTTTTAATGCCTTGGGTTAGGTTGCATGCGACAAAAGACTATCTTGATATGCTTTTAAGGCTAGAAGATTTTAAAAATATAAAGCTTAATTTTAATATTTCTCCGGTTCTAGTAGATTCTATAGAAAAATATGCCCGGGGTATAAAAGATATACATTTAAAGCTTTTATTATGTGATATTAAAGATTTGGATAAAGATGATAAACTTTTTATTTTAGAAAATTTTTTTGATGTAAATTATTCCAATATGCTTTTATCACGGCCCTATTATTCCCAATTAAATGAAAAAAGAATTCATTGCGATACAAAAACTTCTCTTATAGACAGTTTTACTGATCAAGACTATGCAGACATTATGGCAAATTTTACTCTTTGCTGGATTGATAAGAGATTTAAAAATAAATATGATGGCCTTGATTATCTTTTGGAAAAAGAAAAAGACTTTACTTTGCAAGATAGGCAAAAAATTTATGAAATTCAATTAAAAATAATAAAAGATATTTTACCTACTTATAAAAAATTTCAAGATGAAGGAAGAATAGAAATTTCTACAAATCCTTATTATCACCCTATTTTACCATTGTTAATTAATTTAAGAGAAAGCGTGTATCCTTATGAAGAAAATCTGCCAAAAGCGATTTTGAGTGGTATAAAAGATGCAAAAGAACAAGTGCAAAGGGCGCTTGATAAATTTGAAAAAATATTTGCAAAACGTCCACGTGGAATATGGCTGTCAGAACAATGTGTCAGCAGGAAAACAATGAATTTACTTTCTTATTTTGGTGTTGATTGGACTGTTTTAGATGAAGGAATTTTGTCTGCAAGTATAGGTAAGGATTTTGCACGAGATTTTGAAGGAAATTTAGAAGACCCTTTTGCATTATGTGTGAATTATGCATTTAAAAAAGATAAAAATAGGACAAACATAGTTTTTGCGGATTCCCTGTTTGCAAATCTTGTGGGTTTTGGATATGGGAGCTATGACGGAGAAGTTGCAGCTAATGATTTGTATGAAAAGATTAAAACAGTCCAAAACAAACTTCAAAATTCACCAAAAGAGAACCATTTGTTAACAATTGCTATGGATGGTGAAAATTGTTGGGAAAGCTATCAAAATGACGGTGAAGAATTTTTGAGCACGCTTTATAGATTAATAGAGCAAGACGAAACACTCAGTACTGTATTAATTAGTGATTTTATTGATAAATCTCAACCTGAAGATTTGCCTAAGATTGCATCAGGCTCATGGATAAACAGGAACTTTGAACTTTGGGTTGGTGAGCCTACTAAAAATGTTGCTTGGAATTATCTAAACAGGACGAAAGAAGATTTTGAAAAAATATCCAAAGAATTTTTATCAAAAGCAAAGACAAACATTGAAAAAGCCGGGGCAAATAAAACAATACACGAAGCCAAAGAAGAAATATTTATAGCTGAGGGTTCAGATTGGTTCTGGTGGTATGGTGAACCAAATGAATCAGGAAGTGATATTATTTTTGACTATTTGTTTAGAGAAAGATTGAGAAATGTGTACAGAATATTTTCAAAAGATATTCCAGAGTATCTCAATATTCCATTGATTTCTATGGTTGGTAAACCCATAAGGCAAGCAGTAGGACATATAAGTCCGATAATAAACGGTAAAAACGATGAAATATTTGATGAATGGGAAAATGCAGGGTATATTTTCTTGCCGGATTCGCCTACATTTTCAAAAATAAAATCAATAAAAGGGATTTATTACGGATGTGATAGTGAAAACCTTTATTTTAAATTTGAAGTAAACAGACAAACTGTCTCAAAAACAAATCATTTTATAAAAAATCAAATACATATATATATTACAACACCTTCTCAGTCTGTACTTTCTCCGCTTAGAGTAATATCTAGAACTAATAATATTTATCCAAGTGCGAAAAATGGTTTTTCGCATGAAGTTATGTTTGCTTTTAATAAAAATGACCTTTTGCCACCGGTTCTAAGTATAGCAGTGCAAGGTGGACTTTGGAAAATGCTTCTTATGAAACATGATGAATATGCATATAAAGACGTAATTGAGCTAAAAATTTCATATAAAGATTTGGGTTTAGAAGAAAATACGCCTGTTGAATTTTGTGTAGTGAGTGCAACAGGTGAGATTATGAATGAAATTTATCCTCAGGATGTTTTATTGACCCTTAATAATATTCAATAATATGCACTCAATTTTTGATGAATCATTAATTTTCAAAGCATTTTTAAGAGTTTTCTTTTTTAGCATTAATTTAATGCAATTATTATTTTTGCATACATATGCACTCCTGCCTAGAATTTTAGAGTTTGGATTAAAATATATATCGTTGCTCTTATATTCCTTTGTTATTTTATACATAGAATCTGCATCTTTTAATTCTTTGCAGCCCTGACATTTCCTTTTTTTCATTTTGTTGCTCTTATAAAAATTGTTTTTGAATTTACGGTGATTGTTTTTCCGCCTAGTGCTTCTTGAACTTCACGTATATAATTATTTACTTTTTTTTCATCGAAATATTTTAGAAACCTTTCCTTTGAGGTTGGTCTATCAGGGCTTGGTGCGCTTTCAAACCACTTAATTATAGAATTTTTTTCTGCTACATATGTTGAAGGAGTGTCCTGAACATCGATATCTCCATCACTAAAACCTGCTATATCAAGGTTTTGAGCTATTGATTGCGCATCGAAATTTGTTAAGGGATCATTAATATCGCTCATAAAATCGTCTTCTGCTTCTTTAAATGCTTGCCAATCGGTTATTTCATTTGGACTTGTCAGCTCATGGTATCTTGTGTTTGATTTTATTATAGGTTCAAATGCACTGTAGGTTCCGCCTTTTTTTAAAATCCTATATATTTCATTGATTGCCTTTTGTTTATCTGTGATATGCACTAAAACAGAACGTGTAAGTGCTTTGTCAACACTAAAATCAGGCAATTTTATATCAAGACAGTCGCTAAGTAAAAAGCTTGCTTTGTTCGCAACATTGCATTGTAGAAGAAGTTTTTTACACTCTTTAAGGCAATCTTCAAATTTATCTGAGAATATAATTTCTACACTGTCTGAAAATTTTTCTATTATTCCGAAAGCTAAAAGTCCGTTTCCACAACCAATATCAATAATTTTGTCCCCTGTTTTAATATTTGCTTTAGAAATTACTATATCTCTCAGTGCAAAAAGCCAGTTGAAAGTCTGCTGTATCTGAATTTCGTTCATATGTGCAAATCTTGTCTGACTAAGCCATTGTGTCCAGTTTTTGCAAATGTCGCTCAATATATCCTCCGAATTATGTATTTTAGTATCTTCTAAAATTGTATTTTACCATATATTATTTTATAATGTTACAAGAGTTTAAATTTAGGCAACAATGTCAACTAACGAAAACGAAATTTCAAATATTGAAAGTAATGTTGATTATCTCAACAGAATGTTTGATGTAAGTACTATTGCAAATCAAGCAGGAAGTGTTTTTGATTTACTAAAAAAACTTTCTTCATACATTGTCAAACTTATAAATAATCAAAATGTCTCCTTTTACATACTTGATGGACAGGTTTTTAAAAGTGTGGTGGCGGGACAAAATGCTCGTGCAGACGAGTGTTTTGAATATGAACAAGACAACGAAGCTTTTTTAAGTGCAATAAATGAAGGAAAAATTACGGATGCAAAGAATGAACATGGAGATGTCCTTTTTGCTTCGTTTTGGGAAAAAAATGGACTGGAAAAGCTTAAAACAAAATATTTAAGGGCATTTTTTTCAAACGGTGTTCCTGTTTGTTTTTGTTTTATAGGCGAAAGTCCTACTTTTAATACTTTAACTCCAGAGCATAGAGAAATGCTTAATATAGCATTTGATTATGTAGAGCCTATTATTGGGAAATATTTAAATGAGTTAAAAAAAGAACATGAAATAATTCAGTTGCAAAAATCACTTTATAATATTTCAATTCTTTATAATATTTCACAAGCTGTTAATTTTATTGATGATTTAAAAAGACTTTTACAAGTTATTTTATCTAAAGCAATTGATACACTTGAAGCAGAAAAAGGCTCTCTTATGCTTTATGATTATTCCCAAAATTCATTGCAGGTGCGTGTCGTTTATGGTTTACAAGATAAAAAAGTTGAGGAAGGAATTAACAACGGGATTATTCAATGTTCAAAAATTAAAGCGGGCGAAGGTGTTGCAGGCATGGTCTTTTTAGAAAGAAAACCTATTATTACAAATCTTGGTTCAGCTGATCCTCGTTTTATTGTTAAAGATATACTGACAAATACTCACTCACTTTTGTGTGTTCCTTTAATTGCAAAAGGTGAAGCGATTGGCGTAATAAATATTACAAATAAAAAGAACGGAAAATTGTTTAATCAAAAAGATTTAGAATTTATGACATCTCTTGCAAATCAGGCGGCAATTGCAATTGATAATGCAAAATTATATGAGCTTGCAACAAAAGACGGTCTTACAAAGTTGTATATTTATCGTCATTTTTATACCCTTTTGGAAAATGAAATTCGCCGTTGTGCACGCTATAAGCGTGATATGTCACTTTTGATGCTTGATATTGATAATTTTAAAAATGTTAATGATACATATGGGCATTTAATAGGTGATCAAATTTTAAGAGAATTATCGCGTGTAATAAGTGAAACTGTTAGAAAGATTGATATTCCTGCACGTTATGGTGGGGAAGAATTTGTTGTTATACTTCCTGAAACGACTAAAGATGATGCTACAATCATTGCTGAAAGATTAAGAAAAAATATATCTAAAATTTCAGTTGCAGCAAATGAAACAACTACTATTTCTCCTACAACAAGTATTGGTGTTGCCCAGTATCCTTATGACGGAATTGATCCAAAAACCCTTATTAATGCTGCAGATACTGCGCTATATCATTCAAAAAATAATGGCAAAAATGTTGTTTCAACATATTCAAAAGACGGCTGTAAACTTATAGAAAGAACAGAAATTATTTAAAATTGTGTGTCTAAATTCCTTGTTTCTTTGTCTGCATTTACAATTGTACCCAGTTGCATTGTTTGAATGTTAATTTTATTTATTTCATTTGCAACTTCGCCACTAAAAACATTGTCGTTGGTCGCAAGATAGTCTAATACAGGTTCCCACATGTCCCCTATTGCTTTTTCGACGGTGTGTGCAGCTTGTCTTCCTTGTCGTAAATCAGGAATTACATTTAAACCGAAAGATTTTACGTTAAAATTTGTGGACATATAACCTTTTCTCCTTTTGGGGGCTATCCTTGTATATTTATCATCGAAATAACGACATAAAAACTTTAATGATTTTTTGCTGCTTGTAAAGAAAATTTACAAATCTACATCTCTTTTCAAACTTGATAAAATGTTATACAATTAAGTAAATTTTTGTTAATAAAATTATAAAATCTGGCATTTTTTTTATTTAGGGTACTTAAAAAAAGAGAAAGCATAACATCTGAGGTTAGGATGAATTTTAAAAATTTCAAAATAGTTAGAAAACTTGCAAATATAAGTCCAAGATTGAAATGGTTTATGTTTAAGAGTATACAGGACTATAAAATTGGTTCAAAATATATCGATTATCTTATTCCCGACGAACAAAAAGCTCCGGGTTATGATAATGATAAACTTGAGAAAATGGTAAGAGAAACTTTGGCTAAAGAATTCTCCTCAAAAATTAAAGATGCAAAGTCATACGAATTACTTGTTGATGCAGTTGTTCATAATTTGAAAAAAAAGCAACTGGAAGCGATGGGTGGTTTGGATGAAGAAGAAATCTAAAGTTAATTAGAATTTTATTGCTTGTTGGTTATTACAGAGGGAATAATATGGACAAAAATATAATATGCATGAAATGGGGCGATAAATTCGACTCGTCTTATGTTAATCGCCTTTATAAAATGGTACAAAAAAACATAACCATAGCACACAGATTTGTGTGTTTTACGGATAATCCAAGCGGTATTGATAAAAATATCGAGATATTTCCTATTCCTGCTTTAAAAGAGGATGGAATTCCAGACAGAATGTGGAAAAAACTTACTGTTTTTGGTAAGGAATTGTATGATTTGAAAGGTAGCGCACTGTTTTTAGATCTTGATATTGTGATTCGTCAAAATATAGATGCATTTTTCGAAGCAGATGGAGAGTTTTTAATAATAAAAGATTGGGATTTTCCCGATGATATCATTGGCAATTCTTCTGTTTTTCGCTTTGAAATAGGGAAACATCCTGAAGTTCTTGAGCATTTTTATGGTCTTGGTAAAGCTATTAGGAAACATTTTAAAAATGAACAGGCATTTTTAACTTATGAAATGTTTGAAAAAGGTATTTTAAAATATTGGGATAAGGATTGGTGTGTAAGTTTTAAAAGGTGCTGTTTACATAAGTTTCCTATTTGTTGGTTTAAAGTACCACGTGATCCCGATGAGGCAAAAATTGTAATATTCCATGGTAAACCTAATCCGCAACAAGCATATAAAGGTTATTTTGGTAAGATGGGATTTAGATACATAAAAGCTACAAAATGGCTTGATAAATATTGGGTTAAAGATTAATTTTTCAACAAAACGTGGTATTGTAAAATATATAAATAAAGTTGTATAATAGTTGACATGGGTTTTTTTGACTGGATTAAAGCATCAAATGAAAATCTAAAGCGTGTCGAGAGCCAGATTTATGAGCACAAAAAAGATTATCTTGAAGTGTATCAGCGTAATCAGGCACTAGAACGTGAAATCGCACAGCGTACAGAAGAATTGCACAAAGCAAATCAAACACTGCTTACGCTGGAGCATGTTTGGGATATGATGAACTCATCTCGTCCACTTTCCAATGTACTTGAAGCAATTGTTTCGTCTTTGCATGGTGAATTTGGTTATTTGTACAGTTGTATTGTTCAAAAGCAACTTGATAAGGATGGGGTTTTTTATTCGCTTAGAACTTATTTAAAAAATGAGTTCTCGCAAAGGCTTGAAAAATTTTTAGGTAAATCAATTTTTGATGTTAAGTTGAAAATCAAAAAAAACGGTAAAATTCAAGAAGCTATCGAAAATAAAACTGCTGTCCATTATACGGATTTGTTTGAAATATTAACTGAAGTATTCCCTGATTTAAGTGAAGATGAAGCAAATGAAATAGTTAAAAAAACTTTTACAAAGTCTGTTATAATATTGCCGCTTGTTGCCTCGAAAGAATTTACAGGATTCTTAGCAGTTTTTTCACCTCGTCAAGAGGCAAAAGATGACGAACTTAATTTCCTAAATCTTTTTGCACGTCAAATTGAGCTTGCTATTACCATAGCCAATCTTTTTGAAACTGTTAAAAAGCAAGCAGTTACTGACCCTTTGACTGAACTTTTTAATAGAAGATTTTTTGATGATGCTATTGAACGTGAAGCAAACCGTGCTTTGCGTTTAAATCAGCCATTTACTCTTATTGGACTTGATTTAGACCATTTAAAAGAAATTAATGATACTTATGGTCATTCTATGGGAGATAGAGCAATTTCAACTGTTGCCAGAGTTATCTTAAGAAATGCCCGTTCGGTTGATATTGCTTCTCGTATAGGTGGTGAAGAATTTTCAATAATTCTTCCTGGTATCGATGCACAAGGTGGGCTTGCTGCTGCAGAAAGACTTAGATTGTCAATCGAAAAGGAACCTGTTGAAGGTTTAGGCAATGTTACAGCCAGTATTGGAGTTGCAACTTTTATTGAACATACTCTTGATTTGGATGATCTGGTTGAGATGTCTGATAAAGCTATGTACGATGCAAAAGAGCAAGGTAGAAACAGAGTTTGTATAGCACAGCCTCAAAAAAATATTTCTTGGCAAGATGTCGCTGTTAATGCTTTTGTTGAAATCCTTGAAAAACATAGGATACCGTTTAATAATAAGCTTGCTCTTGAACTTTCTCAAAAATTGCAAACAAGACAAGAAAATGTAAAGGGGAATTCAGCACAAGAACTTTTGTACTCTGTTGTAGATACAATTTCTCAAACTTATACATCTTGTAATCAGGAAGGTATTACAAAGGCTAAAATGTCGCTTGCAACACTTTTGGCAAAGAAATTTAAGCTTTCAAAAGCCGAAATAGACAAGTTAAAAATTGCAATTTTGTTATACGATATAGGTAATACTATGTTGCCTGATGAAATTCTTAAAAAACCTGCTCCACTTACAAAAGAAGAAAAAGAAAAAGTTGTTGAGCATCCGCTTTTGGCTGCAAGGGAAATTTTAAAACCAATTACAAATATTTCAGATATTATCCCAATTATTGAGCATCACCATGAAAACTGGGATGGAAGTGGTTATCCTAATCAAATAAAGGGTGAGAAAATCCCAATAACATCTCAAATTATCTTGATTGTAGATTCTTATTTTGCAATGATTTCAGATAGACCATATAGGCGTGCTTATACTCAAGAAGAAGCAATAGAAGAAATTAAACGTCAAGCTGGTAAAAAATATTCTGAAGAATTAACGGACGAGTTTATTGCAGCACTAGACGAGTTTTATAATATCAGATAAGCCATTTTTTAAAAAATTCAATACCTGCTTGTGAACTCTTTTCAGGGTGAAATTGCACAGCGCATATGTTATTTTTTTGAATAGATGAACAAAAATCAATGTGGTAGTTGGTTATAGAGCTTATAATGCTTTTATCCTCAGGTACAACATAGTAGGAATTTACAAAATAAAAATAATCATTTTTAAGATAAGTATTTGTATTTGTTGTTTTAATTTTATTCCAGCCAATTTGCGGGATTTTTCCTTGTTGAAATTTCTTGACTTCACCTTTGAAAATTCCTAATCCTTCCACATTTGGCGCTTCTTCACTTTTTTGAAATAAAACTTGTAAACCGAGGCAAATTCCCAGGAAATTTGCTCCATTATCAATTGTTTCTTTTATTATTTCGGGCAAATTTTTAGCATTTAATTTACTCATGGCCTGTTCGAAATGCCCCTGTCCGGGAAAAATTATTTTTTTGGCACTGAGTATTTTTTCTTTATTATCAGTAATTTCATAACTGTAACCCAGATACTCTAAAATATTACCCAGGCTTTTTACATTACCGGCACCATAATCAATTATTATAATTTTATTTGACAAAGGTGTGTCCGTCCTCTTTCATGCGTTTTATAACTTCTTTGAGCTCGTTTTCATCAGCAACAATTGAAAGTCTGAGATATCTTGCGCCTTCTTTTCCGAAAGCATCACCGGGAACTGCTACAATGCCAGATTTTTCAATCAATTCGTCACAAAAATCCTTTGCGCATTTGTATCTTGGAGGAAGGTCAATCCACAGGTAAAATGTGGCTTTTGGTATTTTCATATTCCAACCGAGTTCATTTAAACCGTTTACAAAATCTTCCAGTTTTTTATACAGCTTTTTGTTTGAATTTTTAATATACTCGTCTCCTTCTTTTGAATTTAAAAGGTCAGCACCTGCAAGTTGTATGACTTTAAACACACCTGTATCAAGACTTGATTTTAATTTACCAAAAGTACCAACTAAGTCTTTATTGCCACAAACCCAACCAAGGCGCCATCCTGTCATAGCATATGGTTTTGAAAAACTGTAAAATTCTACTGCAATATCTTTTGCACCGTTACATTCAAGTACGGATGAAGGTTTATCTTTTTCATCAAAATAAATGTCACAATATGCATTATCTGACATTAAAACTATGTTGTGTTTTTTACAAAAATTAACGCAGTGTTGTAAATATTCTTTTGTACAAGTGCAACCCAGAGGATTGTTAGGGTAGTTTATGATCAATGCTTTAACTTTTTTAGGGTTATTACCTTCTTTTAAAAATTTTTCCCAAACTTCATCAAGGTTTGGCATGTAATTATTTTCTTTTGTAAGTGGTATGCCGTATGCCTTAGCACCTGAAACTTTAATCATTTCAGTGTATGAAGCATATCCGGGGTCAGGAATTAAAATAATTTCTTGCTCTTTTTTATCCATTGTAGGATTGATAAGTGCACGTATAAAATTTGCAATACCTTCTTTAGAACCAATTAATGAAAAAATTTCGCTTTTTGGGTCGAGTTCAACCCCAAATCTATTTTTCATTCTTTTTGCTACTGCTTCAAGAAATTGTGTTTCACCTTTTGGTGTTGAATACGTATGATTTTTGGGGTCTTTCAGGTGTTCTTTTGTACGCTCAATAACATAATTTGGAACCATATCAACAGGTGCACCCATAGAAAGTGCAATGGGCTTTCGACCTTTTTTTGTTAATTCTTCGGTCGTTGCAATCATTTTCGCTTTGATTTGAAACATAATGTAAGTTTCAAGTGTACCCATGTAACTGCTGAAATTTTGCATATTTTTTCCTCTCGTTAATGCGTCTGAAATTTATTATACTACAAAAGTTTAATTTTTTATCTTTTGTGTCTTTAAAAACATGATTTGATGTTGTATAATAGAAAAGTTGCGCAATATAGTGGCGCAGCTAGAAACGGAGACACTATGCATATTCATGTTAACGGACGAAATGTAGAAATAACAGACGCTATCAAAGCTTATGTTAAAGAGAAGGCAGGAAAAGTTGCTGCACATTATGATCAAATTCAGGCTATAGATGTTGTTTTGACAGTTATTAAGAATCCGTCCGTTGCTGATTCTCACGTTGCAGAAATTAACTGTAAGGTTTTGGGCGATACCGTAAGGGTAGAGGAGAAAGCTGAATCTATGTATGCTTCAATTGACCTTGTTTGTGACAAATTAGACAGACAAGTAAGGAAGTACAAAGAAAAATATTTAAAAGCAAAAAGCGGCTCACCTTCAATTAGGACAGAAACAGTACCTGACGAGGAAACAGTATAGAATAGTTTAATAATAAAATTTAAAAGCCTCCTTATAGGGGGCTTTTAAATTTCTATGATATTTAGATTTGAGCGAAAATAAGTAAGTTGGCGTTTAGCAAAGTTTCTTGTTCTCTGCTTTATTTTTTCAACTGCCTGATTAAAATCTTGCCATATGCCACTCTCAAGTTCAAAAAATTCCTTATAACCTATAGTATTTTCAAGTATTTTTGAGTGAGGATAAAGAGTTTTATTTTTTTGCCATTCTTTGTAAAGTCCCATTTCAAGCATTGAATCAACTCTTTTGTTAATTCTTTCATAAAGTTCCTCCCTTTGTATTTTTGGCATAAACCACTTTGCATCAAGGTTTTGGGATTTTTTTTCACGCTTGTAGCAAGAAATCGGCATATTTAAACCTTTGCACATTTCAATTGATCGTATAACTTTATCTTTGTTATTTTTATGAATTTGATTAGCACGTACTGGGTCAAGTTCAAATAAAATTTTCCAAAGCTCATCAGGGCTATACTTATTTAACTTATCTCTTAATGTTTTATCTATCCCGATTTTTGGCAGATGTTCTTCATCTAAAAAAGATTTTATGTAAAACCAAGTACCCCCTGCAATTATAACATTTTTGCCTCTTTTTTTAATATCCTCAAGTGCAATTTGTGCGTATTTTACAAAATCCCCGGCACTAAAATCTTGATTAGGTTCAATAATATCAAGCAAATGGTGTCTAACACCTTCCATTTCGGATTGTTTTGGCTTTGCACTTACGATATCAAGATATTTGTATACACTTCTTGAGTCTGCACAAATAATTTCGGCATTGTTTTCTTTTGCAATTTTAATTGCAAGTTTTGTTTTTCCCGAGCATGTTGCACCCGTTATCACCGTGACTATAAAATCTTGACTCATAATAATCAAATATTAGCACAAATACAAATACCCAAAAATATATTGCTAAAATCATAAATATAAAATAAAATACTATATTTGTTGCCAAGAGTGTGCTGGTTATTCTGAAAATTAATCCTAAAATCAAAATAAACATGTAAAGGGCGAATGATTTGACAGGATGTTTAAAAATTGCAATAAGTGAATTTTTAAGCGCACTTAAAGGATTTGTTGTGCACTTTTCAGGGTAATAAAGTGCAGATGCCCAAAACATCATAAAAAAGTTAAAAAGTCCTATTGTAAACAAAAACAGTATTTGCCAATACCATAGTATTAAAATTTTATCTTGGGGCATAGAAGCAAAAAAGGCATGTAGTCCTTGAGAGTCTTGTGGAATAGAGTTTATTTTCTCAACCAGAAAATCAAGGCTGCCAATAAAATGGTTGGCAAATTTTATATTAAAGGTTACAAGTAAAAAGAACATAATAAGGTATAAAATAATTCCGCCTAAAAGCGGTAGTATGTATACAGGAATTGCTGCAAAAAAGTCACTTTTCATACAGGTGAATTCTTTTATTTTTTCATCATCGTTACGATTTTCTTTTTTAGAATTTAAAATTGCTGTTTTTACCATTTGTAACCAACCAGCAAAGAAGGCAGACGTAAAAACAAGCAACAATAACAAAATTGTTATAAATAAAATAATATTTTGACCTGCAAAAAGCTTTGGCGTTATAAGCGTTAAAAATATTAAATAAATTACAAAACTTAAGGTTAAAATCGGATTATCAATAATAATTGATATACTTTTTCTTATTGCATTATACATTTATTGCTCTCTTTTAAAATTTGTGATTTACTATAAAAATATTAGTTTTAATTGACAAAAAAAACAAGGTAGTAAATGTTAAGATTTTCAAAAGACCATAAACTGCAAGGTGTGTTGATTTGTGTTGAAGGCATTGACGGTTCGGGTAAAAGTACCCAATTAGACTTATTGTACAGTTGGCTAAAGTCAAAAAATTTAGATGTAATTTTGACCCAATGGAATTCATCAGAGCTTATTTCACAAACTACAAAACGTGCAAAAAAGAAAAATTTACTTTCAGGCAGAACTTTTTCAATTTTACATGCTGTAGATTTTGCTGATAGGCTTGAGCGCACAATCATTCCTGCACTCAAGGCAGGATTTATTGTACTTGCAGACAGATATGTATATACGGCTTTTGCTCGTGATGTTGCACGTGAAGTTGATCCAAAGTGGGTTCGTAATATGTATGGTTTTGCAATAAAGCCGGATTTAGCTGTTTATTTTGATGTGAGTGCTAAAGTTTCTCTTGAGAGAATTTGTACAAATCGTCAACCAAAGTTTTATGAAGCCGGCATGGATTTAAAATTGTCTAATAATCCTTATAAAAGTTATGTAATATTTCAAAATAGGGTTATTGAGCAGTACAAAAATATGATTGATGAATATTCACTTGTGCAAATCGATGCAAATGAAACAATTCATCAAAAACAAAAATATTTTAGAAAATTGGTTGTTGAAGTATTAAAAAAGCGCGGTGTAGAAATTAAAGAGGATGAAAATGACGTATAAAAAACATGGCTATGACGGGCTTTTGGTAGTAATAGAAGGAACCGATGGCGCAGGAAAATCAACGCAAGTTAATATGCTCAAGGGTTTTGTAGAGGGTATGAGTTATGGCTGTGTCGTATCTGAATGGAAAACGTCAAGACTGATTTCAGGTTTAATTAATGAGGCAAAAGAAAAAAATTTGCTTAATACAACAACTTTTTCATTGCTTTATGCTGCAGATTACGCAGATAGATTGGAAAATGTTATAATCCCGGCTCTTAAATCGGGTTTTGTTGTATTGTTGGACAGGTATGTTTATACCGCTTATGTTCGTGATTCGGTTCGCGGGCATGATATTAACTGGGTTAAAAAGCTTTATGAGTTCGCTCCTGAGCCTGATTTGATATTTTATTTGAAAATGCCTCCTGATTTGCTGATAAAAAGGCTTATAGCTTCGGGCGGGCTTGATTATTTTGAATCAGGACGAGATATAGGGCTTTCTACCGATATTTATAAAAGCTTTGAAATTTATCAAAAAAGATGTCTCGAAGAGTATAAAAAACTTGAAAAAGAATACGGTTTTATAGAACTTGATGGTACAAAAAGTAAAGAAGAAATACATAATTTAATAAAAATTAAACTTAAGGAAGTTTTAGATTCAGGTGTTGTTAAATAGTTTGTAAAGAATTGTAAAAATTATTTAAAAGTGTCAAAAAAAAATATTTACATGTGTTAAACAGCTGCGTGCTGTGGCACGGTAGTTGTTAGTTGTGAGAGGATAGTTGAAAGGAAAAATCCCCGATGATAAACAAAATTAATTTAAGTCCTGTTGGTGGTAAAAATCAAATTAAACAGGCAAATGGTGTAACTTCGCCCTTAAAACAAAATGATGTAATTGAATTTCAAGGTGTAAAAACTTCAGCGACAAGCCTTGCAAGTGCATATCAAGCATTAAATGGTATCAAAACTGCAAAAACAATTAACTTTGCCGGTTTAAAAGATTTAAGCGAATTGGAAAAATCCATTATCACACCAAAAGAAATAAGAGTTCCAGATTTGTTTAATATACCGGAGAATATAGACTTGCCTTTAAAGAAAATGCCGGAAGGATTTGAAAAATTTAATGCTGCAGGTTTAAATGTAATTAAGGAACAAGAAGGTACTAAAGATAAAATTACTGTTACTAACGACAGAGGTTATGTTATTTTTGTCGGCAAGATGGAGCAAGGTCTGGGCAAAAAACCCCTTGTTACATACAAACAAGGTAAATTTATGCCCGAAATTACTATTAAAGATCCATCTTTAGATGGTAAGGCAATTAAAATGTTTGCAGGTTCAGAATTAATCGGTGATGGTTTTGAATTTAAAATGCCTGGGCATTATGAACCGGCACCAAATAAAGGTATGAAAGAAATTTCTTTTACAGGTAGAACAGTAATTACAACATTGAATAAAGAACCAAGAACAATCAATGCTGTTGATTCATATATTGATTCAGGACTTCAGAAAGAAACTATAAAAGGTGATTATGCTGATGTTGTTGAAGCAAATGACCCAACTGTTATAATTCCCGCCGGTGGTTTCGGTGAAAGATTTTTTAATATTACAAGAGAAAATGAAAATAAACCTTCGGGTAAACTTCCCACTGATGACAGGTTTCGCATCATTGGTACAACACTTAATCTTGCGGCATCAGCCGGAATTTTAAAAGGTGATGGAACTGATGATGTTAAATATTTAAGCCAAAACCATGAAATTCCTGAAGGTGATGGCATTTACTATGTTTCAAAATATAAGACAGACGGTGGTGCTATTTCTGAAGGTTTAAAACGTGATATTATTCGCAATGATAAAGATTCAATTATTTTAAATGCAGATATTTTCACAAACGCTGATATAAGTCGTGTTTACAATGCTTTGAAAACATTGCCCAATGCTGCTCTTGTAATCCCTTATTATCCCGTAAATCCACAAAGAGCAAAATCATTCGGTTTGTTGGGTATCGAACAAGATAAAAATGGTAATCTTCAAATAAAAGAATTTTTAGAAAAACCAAAATATACATCGGATGCACCTATGCCAAATGATTTTGTAAGTCCTGGTGATTACGATAAAGCAATGAAAGAATATGCAAAAGTACAAACTGCACTTGATCCCAACGATGAAAATAAATTTTTGGCCAATCCGGGGTTATACTTCTTATCTAAAGAAGCACAAAAAGTTCTTATGGCACAAGGAATTTTAACTCCAAATGAAACAGGTCTTGGTGGAAACGTTATGCCAAAAATTGTAGCTCTTGCAAATGAAGGCAAATTGATTGATGAAAATGGCAATGAAATGAAGGTATACACTGTACCATTAGAGGCAAAAGGTGGAAAACCTGCTGTTTGGGATGATATTGGTACTGCAGAAGCTTATTTAAAATTGATTAAAGATGTTGCCTATGAAGTAAGTTTACATGGTACAACACCTAATAATAAGTATTATGGTGTACCTGAATTTGTACTTCAAGATTTTGCAAATAATTCAGATTTGGAAAGTGGTATTGTATTTGATTCACAACAAGCACAATATGCTCTTAATGAATTTGCATTAAAATATGGGGTAAATTCTATTCGCGGAAATATTTTTGTCGCAGGAAAGTAAATTTATTTTCATAAATGTTAAACGGTCGGGTTTCTATCCGACCGTTTTTTAATTACTTGTACTATTGGATTTTTTTTAAATGTTCATTAAAATTTAAGCAAATGAAAAATTATTATGATATTTTAGATATTCTTCCAACTGCTACAAAGGATGAAATAAAGTCTGCTTTTAGAAAAAAAGCACGTAAATATCACCCGGATGTTAATCATACCATTGAGGCGGAGATAATTTTTAAACAAATTAATCTTGCTGCAAAAACTCTGTTGGATGATAATATGCGTTCTCAATATGACTTTGCATACGGATTTAATAAAAAAACAGATCATAGCAAACAAAAAAAATTTGAAAATGCGAGGTATAACTACACAAAGGCAAAAGAGAGCTATAAAAAACAAACAGATTTTGCACAATATTTTTATAATTTCTTTAAAGAAACCCAAAAAACTGCAAAAACTCCTAAAAAAATTAATGGAGAAGATATAGTTACAAATGTAACTATTGCCTTTGATGAAGCTTTAAAAGGAACAAGCAGAAAGGTAAATATTCTACAGAGCGAAAAGTGCCCAAAATGTTTTGGTGCCAAATTTGTAAATGGTTCTAAATGTACTTTTTGTGATGGAAAAGGTGAAAAAGTAAGCTATAAGAAAATTAATATTAAGATTCCGTCGGGTATAAAAGATGGTGCCAAGATAAGGGTAAAAAATGAAGGCGAGGAAGGTAAATTTGGCGGCAAAAACGGAGATTTATATTTAATTGTTCATATTGAAAAAAATGCTGCTTTCAAAAGTATGGATGGCTTTGCCTATCTTGAAGTACCGATCGATCCGTCTGAGGCTGTTTTAGGTGCACAAATAAAAATTCCAGTACCAGACTGTGGCACAAAAGTTTTGAAAATTCCTCCAAAAACAAGAGCAAATACTACTTTCAAGCTTATGGAAAGTGGTTTTTTGAATGCGCAAACAAACAAACGTGATCCGCTTATGGTAAAAGTATTTATTGACATATCTCCTTGTATGAGGGATAAAGAAATTGAGATGTACAGGATTATTTCACAAGAGCAAAACAATACTTTGAGAGAAGACTTTTATGATAGAAAAAATTACAATTAAAGAGATTTTTGAATCAATACAGGGTGAAGGCCCTTATGTCGGCGAAAAGCAACTCTTTGTGCGCACCGTAAAATGTAATTTAAATTGTAAGTATTGTGATACTGATTTCTCATGTGATGAAAATTCTAAAACCTATAATTTTGATGAATTGTATGAAGTTATAAAGCTTAGTGATGTTCAGACAGTAAGCTTTACAGGTGGTGAGCCGCTTCTGGAGGCAGATTTTTTAGCTGAATTTTTTAGGAAATACAAAAACAGGTTAAATAAAAAAATTTATCTGGAAACAAATGGAACAAATGCTAATGAACTTAAGAAAGTTATTGATTATGTGGATATAGTATCAATGGACATTAAACTGGAAAGCGCCACCGGTATGCAATTTAGTCTGATAACTTTCGAAGATTTTATAAATATTGCAAGTAAAAAAGAAATTTTTGCAAAAGTTGTATTTGATGAAAATATTAAAAATGATGAGATAATGGAAATTGTTGCACTGGCTAAAAAATATGGGTTATTAATTATATTACAACCAAAAATGCCTATTGATAAAAAATTAAATTTGAACATAATATTTGAAAAATTTTACTCAAAATATAAAAATATTCGTCTTATCCCTCAAGTACACAAGTTTTTAAATGTTCGCTAAATATTTATTTTTGGAATTGATGCTAAAAGTAGCTTTGTATAGCTATTTTTCGGATTTTCAAAAATTTCGTCTGTTTCACCTTGTTCAACAATAACTCCACGGTTCAATATTGCAATTCGGTTACTTATATATTTTACAATGTTTAAATCGTGTGAAATAAATAAAAATGTCAAGTTAAGCTTATCTTTTAATTCTATTAAAAGATTTATTATTTGAGCTGCAATACTTACATCCAGTGCTGATATAGGTTCATCTGCAATAATAAATTCGGGTCTTAAAATGAGTGCACGGGCTATTGCAATTCTTTGTCTTTGTCCACCGGAAAATTCATGAGGATATTTTTTTAAATCATTTTTATTTAGTCCGCACATTGAAATTGTCTCAAATATCCTTTCTTTAATATTTTTTTGTTTATGGATTTTTAGGGGTTCTTCAAGTATTTCTTTTATTTTCATTTTAGGATTTAAGCTTGAATATGGGTTTTGAAAAATCATTTGTGCAGATTTTCTGAATATCTTTGTTTGCTCTTTGTTATATTTTAAAATATTTTCGCCTTTAAAATTAATTTCCCCGGAATTTACATCTAAAAGTTTTAAAATGCAATTACCCAAGGTTGATTTTCCGCAACCAGATTCACCAACAAGAGCAAGTATTTCTCCTTTTTTAATTTCTAAATTTATTCCTTTAAGTGCAACAACGGGCTCCCTTTTTTTACCAAAGAGTCCGTTGTTTTCACTGTATGTTTTATAAAGGTTTTTTATTTCAACTAAATTTTCCACAAATTGATTGTAACATATTTTTAAATTCAATACATTGCTAATTTAAGTAATCTTTAAGACTTTTTGCTTCTTGTGAACGCCTTAATTTTTTTAATGCTTCACACTCTATTTGCCTTATTCTTTCTTTTGAAAATCCTAAAATTTTCCCCAACTCTTCTAAGGTTTTTGTTTTACGCCCTGCTAATCCAAAACGATTAAGGATAATAAATCTCTCTTTTTGATTTAAGATGTCTAAAATCTTTATTATATCTTTATTTAAAAATTCTTTTTCAGTGTTAATTTCGGGCATTTTATTTTCGCTATCCGATATATAATCTTCAAGGCATAAGTCTTGTGCTACAGGTGTGTCTAGACTTACAGGTTCTTTTATCATAGCTCTTTTAATTGTTTTTATCTTTTTTTCATCAATATTTAAATAATCACTCAACTCTTCATCTGTTGGCTCTGACCCTTTTTGCACACTGAGCTTTACAATTGCTTTTTTAACAGTTCTTATTTTGTCACTCATATGCACCGGAATTCTTATAGAACGGGATGAATTGGCAATCGCACGAATTATAGTTTGTTTTATCCACCAGGTTGCATAAGTGGAAAATTTAAAACCTTTTGTATAGTCAAATCTTTGAGCTGCTTTAATTAATCCCAAAGAACCCTCTTGAACAAGGTCCATAAATAAAATTCCCTGACCGGTGTATTTTTTTGCAATAGATACAACAAGTCTTAAATTTGCTTGAACAAGTTTCTTTTTAGCTATTTGTGCATCTTTTTTGTTTCCTTCTTTTATTGTTTTTCCAAGTGCCATTTCAGAGTTTTTATTTAGTAGTTTTATTCTTCCAATGTCTTTTAGATACATTTGTAAAATTTCATCTTTATTGGCTATGGTTGAAAAAGTTTTAATTTCTTCTTCTTGTTCTTCTTCTAAAAAATTATCAAATAATAAATCTTCTTTATAATCGCAAGTGTTAATACTCAAAGTGCTACTCCTCCAACTTTTTAATTGTCTTTTGGAGGGATAGACGAAGTTTTATAATTTATGTTCCTTATATGCTATAGTTTAATAATTGCTAAGTGTCTTTCAAAATTTTCTTTTAATGGCAAATTATATGTAACAATTTCTGCTCTTATATCTTTAATTTCCGATAATTCTTCCTCAAGTGTTTTTGATTTGTAGATTACAAAATATCCATCTTCTTTTATGTGTTTTTTTGATAATCTTAAAACATTTTTAATTTTGCCTACAGCGCGAGATACAACAATATCACAGTTTAATGGTTCTAAATCTTCTACTCTTGCATAAGATATTTTTAAGTTATCAATATCAAGTGCATCTTTTATGTCTATAATAAAATTAATTTTTTTTATTTTTGAATCATTTGCAACAATTTCTAAATTTGGAAAAAATAATGCCAAAATTACGGAAGGAAAACCTCCTCCTGTACCGACATCTAGGATTTTTTGTTTTTTATTAGGGTTAAATTCATTCCATTTTAAAATCGCAAGCGAGTCAAAAATATGTTTTTCAAAAAGAACTTTTATATCACCTGTGCTCATAAGGTTTGTATGCGAGTTGTATTCAACAAACAATTTATGCCAAAGATTTAATTTTTCAGTGGTATTTTTGTCGATTTCAATATTAAATTCTTTTTTTATAAGCTCAAGGTTCTCTTTCTTAAGCATAATTCGCCTCTATTCGTTGAAATTCGGACGGTAGCATTTTTATTTTCATATCGTTTATTCTCTGGTTTATTATTTGTTCATTTTCTTCTAAAATATTTGCACCTAGTGCATTTTTTGCTTTAAAGAAGCTGACAAGTGCAAGTTCATCTTGATTGAAATTGTAATATAAATCCCCTAATTCAAGATATGCAAATGCTTCTTTAAATTCATCATGCATTTGTTTTGCACACTCGAGAGCTTCCTCAAGGTAGTTTGCTGCAAGTTCGTAATTTTCTTCTTCGTAAAGTTTGGAAAGTTCGCGTGCTGCAAAATATATACCTGATAGATTTCCGTCTTCTCTGTCTTTTTCAAGTGCTGAGCTGATGTACCTTTTTGCTTGATGGATATCATTTTGATATGAGTATATAAGCCCTAAATTAATACAACTTTGAGAAAACCATAAATTTTGTGCACTGTTGTCACTTGTGTTAATATTTTTTAAATAATATTCGACAGCGTTATTAAAATCCTGCATGTCATCATATAAAATTGCGGTTTTATAATATATTTCGCATAAAGATGTTGTATTTTCTTTTTGTGCAAAATCTTCTGCAAGTTTGTAGCACTTTAATGCTTCTGATATTGAGTTTTCACTTTCGTAAATATCCCCTAAGCCTATATAAGCTGTGCTTTTTAGTTGATTATCAGATATTTTATCACTGTTAGTTATTTTCAGATATTCATCTTTTGCGCTTGTAAATCTATAGAGATTTTTGTATAAATTAGCTATTTCAAGGACTGTTTTGAAATATTTTTCGAAATCATCTGCCAATAAATGTAAAGAACTTGCTTGTGTATAGTAGTTAAGCGCATTTTCAAAATTGTTTAATTTTTCACTGTTGTGGGCAAGGTGTTCCAGTATTTCAATCTTTGTTTGTGTATCATCAGTTTTACTTTTTAAGCCTGATAAAATTTCGTTTGCTTGTGCAAATTGATAATTTTGTTCAAGTTCATCTGCCCTTTTAAATTCTTCCAAAAAGTCAAAAGTTTCAGTTTCTGTTTGTTCTTGTTCGTATTTTTTTCTTCTGTACTCTTTAAGCATAAGAGCATCTTCTTCGCTTAAATAAGCTCTTTTTGGAGTTATTTTTTTGTTTTGCAATTCTCTTTTTTTATTAAGATATTTTTGTTTTTTGTCCATTTCCTTTTTATTAAACCAAGGATTTGAACCTTCTTGTGATAATGATATATATGAAAAATTACTTTTTGAAACATTTGTTTGTTTGCCAAGAGGTGGTATATTTTTCCTTAAAACTTCAATTTGTTTTCTAATACTTTCTCTTGAAAGTCTTAAAAGTCTTTCACGAGGACTTTTTGATAATTCTTCTTCGTAAATTTGTACAAGACGTGAAAAAATTTCATGTTTTTCTTGTATGGAAAGAGTATTCATAAAATATTGTTTAAAATAGTTTCTTAAAATAATATCGTTTTCGTATTTTGAAATTAAATAATTTTTTTCCAGATATTCAATTTGTTTAATATCACCAAGGTTATAGTGTTCAATAAAATCTATACTTACAGAGTGGTTAATGCTGCTTAAGTTTTTTAAAAATCCAAAATAAACACTTGGTACAAGGGAAATTAATTTTAAAATAATAAAATCACTAAAATTATTTCCACGTTTTTCGAATTCTGCCAATAATTCTGAAATGCTGAGACCTGTAATTTTTGAATATCTTAAAACCATTCTTAGATAGAGTCTGTGCCCTTCAGTGAGCTCATAAAGTTTATCCAAAGTTTTTTCATCTATTTCTATATATTCATTTTTGATTTTTTCTTCAAAGTTTTCTTTCGTATCAGGGGTAATTTCAATAATTTGTGTAGGTAAGCCTTGATCTGTAAAAAAGTATACATTATTTTCTTTTGATATAAGTATAAGTTTTGTATTTTCAAAACTTGCAATATGGTATAAAAAACTTAAAATTTCTATATTATCATCTACAAGTTCAAAGTTATCTACTGCTATTATGCATTTTTTATCAATATTTTTAAAATAAAAACTAACTTTATTTTTAAAACTTTCACCAATACTTTTTTTAAGACTTACCTTTTTTTCAAGAGTATACTTTCTGAAAGAATCGTAAAAGTTAAGTAGAAAATCGTCTATAGTTGTGTATTCAAAGCATAAATGCCTGAATATTAGGGTATTCTCATCAACATTTTCTAAAGTTTTATTTAAAATCTCACTCTTTGCACAACCTGAAAAACCACATAAAAGCAATAGCTCATCTGTCGAGTTGTAAAAATTATTTATTTTGTCTATAATTTCATTACTAAATTGAAAATCAGATGTTTCCATATAATTATTTTACATAATTTTTAAGGATTTATCTACTTTTTAGTGTTGTTGGTCAAAAATTAAAATATTTGTTAAACAATGTAAATTTTTTTAAACTACGTATCAAATATTTTCATTCAGGCTTTTTCAATATTGTGTGTGTTAGATTTTGGAGTTCTAAAACTAAAGTGCAAACAGCTCAGGTTAATTCTGCAAATATACCTAAAAATGCTTATTATGCTTCTGATGAAGCTCATAAGAAGTTATCAAGCACTTCGGACAAAATAATTAAAAAAACACCGATTACAGGTGCAAGAATTGTAGCAGATAAACTTGTAAACAGTCTTTTTATTTATGCACCAAAAGGCATGGCCGGCTCAAGAAATTCTAATTTTTATGAGTTTTTGTCAATGGGTTTAATTCCAAATATAACAGGCTCTGCAATGTTGATAGCCATATTTAATCTTGCTAATAAGCACTACAATACACAAGATAGATTTTTTGCTTCTATGTCTGGGAGAAAGATGGCATATGGTGTCATTTTTTATGCAATCGGTAAATGGCTTGGTTCAAAATTAATCAATAAAGGAGTTCAGTTAAAAACAGGTGTTGACCTTGAAATGCCTTATAAAAAAGTTGTTACCGAACTGCCTGATTATCCCGGGGATAAAGATTTGACAAGAATTGAATATCATAGAGTTTTTGAAAGTTCTGATTTTCCTCGTTTTGATTTAATAAATAAAATGGGTGAACAAAAGGGAAATAGAAATTTATGGTGGGATAAAATAGCGAAAAGAATGGGTTTTAAAGAACCGCTTAATTCTCCTGAGCAAACTGTGCAAGAAAAAGTAAGAGAAGTGAATGTGAAAGCAAGTTCTGCAAAATCAATCAGCTCTTTCTTTTGGGCAGCCTTAGGTGTTGCACTTGCTGCACAAGAACCGTTTGAAAAGAAAATTTCTTTGCCTGTAAACGGAACGACAAAGGAAAAGATTAGCGAATTTGTAAAACAATTTGGAACAACAGTTAAAAACAGTTTTATGGATTTATATAACGGAAATAATTTTAAATTTACTTATGGTGCAAAAATTGTGGGTAGAACAATTATTTTTGCTGCACTTGGATCTACAATTATTGGTACTCTTAATGCAATACGAGGTTTTAAGGTTGCTAAAAATCAACCTGACACACAAATTGATATAAAGAAAGAATACGAGGTGAGCTAATGAATAATAAAATAGATACCTCTATTCAAACTAACAGATATTTTGAACAAAATTTGAGAAATGAAATTGCAAAACAAGATGTCTATAAGTCTTTTGTATTAAATGCAAATTCAATTGCGCCTCAAGAGCAAAGGGCTTATTTGTTGAAAACTCGTAATCCTATATCAAGTTTTATTATTGCTACTGCAGATACAGGAAAAGATATTGTTGAACTTTCAAAAGCCCTTGTTACAGGTAAATCTAATGATAATCAACTTGGTAGATTTAATGATTTAGGCATGAAGCTTGGTAGCTTAGGAATTGCATCTTACTTATTTACTCGTCGTGCTACCGGAACAAAGGGTATATTGGAATTCCTCGGTGCAGGTGCATTTTTTGCTTCTATGGCAGCTTGGCCCAGACTTCTTATTTCTGCGCCCTTAAAATTCCTTTATGGATTTGATATTCGTCAACAATATGTTGATGCTCAAGGCCGTAAAAAAAGACTGTATCTTGATAACCAATTTATTCCGGATTTATATTCCGATGAGGAAATAGACAAAATTGCCGATAAAATGGGTATAGATAAATCTAATTCTGAATATAGGGAATTAACAAAAGAAAAAATGCGCACAATAGCACTTCAAGGTAACACTTTATGGATGTTAAGTGCAGGTTTTAGCCCTCTTTTAACTTCCATGGTTTGTAATGTTGCAGAAAGAGGAGTTACAAAATATATTATTAATTCTCAATATAATAAAATAATGAAAAAAGTAGATAATCTCGAAAAGATTGCCAAAGAAAGACAACTGGATGCGGGATTAAATGTGGCAGATTTTAAACAAATTAAACATATTCTTGAAACAAGAGTAAGTGAGCCGGATGAAGCTTTCTATAGAAAAGTTTCGAATTTGCTCGATCCTTTTAGTGCTCTTATAAATGCAAAAGATATAGATGATGCTAATCTTATTTCTGAACTTGGCGGAGCTGGACATAAAATCAGACAAGAAATACAAAACATTTATAATTCAATCAAGGCAGAAAAAGGCCAAAGCGGGATTATTGAAACTGACTCAACCATAGCGGTTGCAAAGAAATACTTGAATGGCGCAGGTGATTTACAGGGTAATACATACAAAACAAGTGCAGTAAGGGAAATGATTGCCCAATTAATCCATTCCAAAGGAAAAGACAATGAACGTCCTTTTATAAATGTTGAAGACTTTAAAAGAATATTTAATGATGCGTTACAAAAAGCAGATCCTAAGGAGGCTGAAAAGTTAAAAAAAGCTTATAAAGAATGCTTAAGTATGCAAATTGGTCAGTCTGAACTTGTAGAAGAATTTTGTGCAGCACTAGAAAAAATATATACACAACAAACAAGACCAATTAGTGCAAAAGTATTGACTTATTCTGATTTTATAAACGGACTTGTAGGACAAAAATATGAATCTTTACACACAGGTATACACTTAAGTGCTGTTAATAGTTTGATGGAGTTTTTAAATGTTCCTTACAAAGATCTTAAGATTGCCAGGGGCTCTCTTGATAGAGCAAGAGAAATATTACAGGGTAATTTAAAAGAAATTGCTTCTGATGATCAAAATTATTCAAAATTTATTTCAAGTTTAACTTCAAAACAAGCTAAATTTGAAGCAAGTACTGTTGATAAACTTTTGTCTTCTATAAAACAAAAAGCTACACAAGGTCTTGTAGAGTCATTTAGTCAAATACAAGAAGATTCTCCTTTAGCTGTTTTTAAATCTCAAGTTGATATTGATATGAATAAATTAAAAGAGCTTGTTGAAAATACTTTTAAACTTCCCTATGAAAAATTTGCAGAAATATACGGTAAAGAAAATATAACAAAAGATGATTTAATAAAATTGCTTATATCAAAAGGTGTTCCGCTTGAAAATGAAGTAAGGTCACCAATGTTTAAAAGAATATTGAATATGTTCATTGATGAAAAAGGAGCAGGCATAAGAGCTACCGGACACAGATATATACTTGAAGCAGACTTTGAAAGAAGATTACAAACAGGAGAATTGCAAAATTATTGGAAACATCTGACAGGTCATGAAAGCATTAGTGATGAAGTTTTAAAGGCTTGTCGCAGTATAATTTATGATGGCTCTATGAATGATCTTGCAAATAAATTTTATCAAGAAGGTAATGGTATATCTGCAACTAAAATTTTAAAACTTATTTTTGGTGAAACAGGACTTCAAGGCGAAGATGCTATGCGTGCAGGGCTTTCTAAGTTGACTTATGAAAGTTGTGATAAAGCCATGGTGCAAAAACTTGTCGAAACAAGAGAAAATTTCTATAAAATATATGCTCAAATGCTTGACTTTGCAAGGCCTGGTCAAAAAATCGCAGGTGTAGGTACAGATGCTTTGCAAAAGGTTCAGTATTCTATGCTTGGTAAATCCGGAACAGAATTGTTTATGGAAACTGCGAGCAAAAAATTTAACGACAAAACTTGGATGAGAATGTTCGGTGGTTTTCTTGGTGTAGTTGTAGGTGTAGTTTTAATTTCTCAATTTTTCTTTGGAAAAGTTAAAAACGAACATTTATATAAAAAAGAAAAAGGAGGGGTAAATGCAGGTAAATAGTGTTTCGCAAAATAAATACCTGATTTATCCGCAAAAGCCGATTGTTGAAAAAAAACAAAACGAAGCGGAAGTACACGATGTTGAACAAGAAATACCGTTTAATCCTATGCTTTCTAAATATATAATTAAACAGGCAAGTCAAATTCTTCCTGCTCAAAATATAAAAGCTGTCCAAGACACAACAAAAACAAGCTTTGTTAATTGGCAAAACCATTTAAGAGATATGCTGATAAATAATGAAGCTACAATTTTGGGCGTTATTCCCAGAACAATGAACGCAAAAGATTTAGATGGTAACGGCCTTATTCAAATTGGAGAAGAATCCGGCAATTTTATAAATGCTATAGAAAGGCTTGATGAAATTAAAGATATGGGTATAAATACGCTACATGTTCTTCCGATTCATCCAACAGGCAAAACTTTGGCGATGGGCACGGCAGGCTCTCTTTATGCTCCGGATAAATTCATCGAGGATAATGGTAAATTAGCTATAGATCCTAATTTAAAAGACCCTAATACGCCAGGAAGTGCCTGGGACCATTTTAAAATTTTCATAGATGAATGTCATAAATGTGGTATTTCGGTTATGCTAGATTTGCCTTCTTGTGCTAGCCTTGATTTTGCTAAAAGAAATCCGGACTTAATGGCTAAAGAGAAAGATGGACAAGACAAAACTCCTCAAGGTTGGCAAGATATAAGAATGTTCAGAGTGTGGGATAATGAAAGCGAAAGAAAATTAAACCCTAAATTGCTTGATATGCACAAAAAATACATTGAAGCATGTGTTGAGCTTGGTGTAGACGGTATAAGGGCTGATGTTTCTCGTGCTAAACCTATTGAGTTTTGGAATATTATAATTCCATATTCACATGTTTTAGACCCTGAATTTGGTTGGCTTGCAGAGTCTTATACTCATGAAGATGCTTCTCCGCAGCTTAATATGCCTTATGATAGACCTGAAGACCAATTAAGAGGTGGCTTTAACTCTTATTATGGGCAATTTCATATATTAAATCAGTGGACAAAGGCAGATGATTTATTTAATTATATGAAAGAAAACATAGAAATGTCTAACAGATTACACGAGCCTAAGTCATTAATAGGTTCTATGACAACACATGATGATCAAAGTCCTATGTATTTTGGTGGTGCTCCATGGGTTATGTTTACAACTGCTCTACAAAATACTCTTCCAATGGTTAACCCTTATTATATAGACGGTGTCCAAACAGGAGATTATTTCTTGTATCCTTATGATCATGCAAAAGCTCCAAATTCTCAAACAGATAATGATGAATGTACAGTTCATACAGGCAGGTTGGATATATTTAACTATTCCAGAAAACCCGGCGGCGATTTTCCACAAATTCAAGAATTTATAAAATCTGCTCATAGTTTAAGGAATGGTAGTTTAAAACCTGAGTATAAAGATTTAATACAGCATGGTTCATTTATAAGATTAGAAACAAATAATCCTGAAATTATAGCTTATGCAAGACATAAAGATGGAAAAACATTACTTTTTGTTGGTAACAGAAATGCTAACTTAAGGGCAAGTGCAAAAATAAAAATACCTGGTTTCAAGGTAAACCAAGAACTTGACAATCTTTTACCAACATATTCTCAACCAAGCTATTTCCAAAAAGAAGATAATGTTTTGACTGTAGATTTAGGTCCGCTGAGGGCACATGTTTTTGAAATAGATACTCCTGATATAGAGTATTATTCAAAAGCTGAAAATGTAATGAGGCAAAATTTTCCAACAAAAGCGGCTTAAATAAATTAACATCTGTAAAATAAATTTATACATAAAAGGCAATTTTATAAATTCAGATGTTTTATAAAAATTGAAGGGAAGAACAAGGGTAATTACTGTGAAAATTTCTGCAATAGAGCTACAAAACGAGAATAAAAATATTAATAAACCCTCATTTAAGGGTTTAGAACTTAGCGTAGATGATGAATATGTTTTTTATGTTCCGCCATATGATAAAGACAAATATGATATTTTGCTTGAGGTTTCTCCTGTTATTGAAGATGGTAACGGAGGATTTAAAATCGATAGGAATATAAGTACACCGATTACAATAAATAAATCATATAATAATTTTAGAAATTACGGTTCAACAACTTACCCCAGAAATACACCAATAAGTGACCCTTTGGATAGTCAGTATATGGGCTACAGGTTTAGACTTGTCGATAAAGAAGATGCCAAAAGAGCTTATAAAAATCTTGATGCGCAAAATCAGAATAATGTTTTTGGAAGTATAGATACCAAACAGTATATTTATGATCCTGGAACAAGATTACATGATGATGAATTTGGCGATTTTACTGTAATTTCAAATAGAATGGGCATTACTCCAAAGTCAGGCTCTGCAATTCACGTCTTTTATGATTCGTATACAAGCGGTAGAGGTATAGATCGTAAAAATTTTGTAAGAAATCACTTTAATAAAGCTTTGGGCGACCTGGATGGTATTTTGGTTAATAAAAGACAAGAGTTATCTCCTTATCGTTATGTTATGTCTAATCCTTATATTGGTGCGGATTCTAAATCTTCTCATAAATATTGGGGTGAAAATTTCTATAGAGTACCTTCGCTTTCTGTTTTTAAAAAAGTTCTTGTAGAGCTTTTTAAAGATGGCAAGGGTTATGTTGCGGATGGTGCACTTACTTCACAGAGTATTCAAAGTCCATTTTTCCAGGATGTTTTAAAAAATGGTAAAAAATCCCCTTATTATCATTGGTTTAAAATAAAAGGTGATTTAAAAATAGGTGTTTTCCCGGATAAAATTTTTAGTTCAAATAGCCAACATGTCGACCCATATAAACATATAGGCTTTAAAATTATAAACCCTATGGGCGTAGAAGGTTATGACCATAATAAACCAAGCTACATCCAATTTTTTGACGATAGACTTGCAAGTGTAAGACAGCAAAATGACACAAAAAATTTAATTGTAAATTATGATATCCCTCAAACAAAAGACCATTACGATATAACAACTCATCAAGACTCAATTCAGCCGTACTTTTTTGAATTGGATTATTCTGATAAAAGCGTAAGAGATAGGTTTAGCGGGTACACTCATAAAATGCTGACAGATACCCATAAAATGTACAATGGATTTTTCAATGAAGGTAAAAATAGAATAATAGATAATTTTGAAAGATTTTTCTCTTTTGCGAATTATGACTTAGTTAGAAAAGGTAGAGCTGCTGGTGCTGATTTTTGGGATGGCAGTGTGGATCTTGTTAAATTAAATCTTTCAAATCATACACCGGATTTTAAAAATTATGAAGGTTTTTGCGATGTAAGAGATTATTTATATAATGTTGCAACCTATTGGACAAAATTTGCATACAATGCTCTTGTGTCTTATGTTGCAAAAACTTTTACACAAGATGATTTACAAAGTAAGGAAGAAATATTAAAAGTTGCCTTGGCAAATGATTTATCTGTAGAAGATCTAAAGCAATTATATGAAAATATAAATAACGAAAACGAAAATGAAAATGATACATCTTCAAATGCCAGAGCTGAAGTCACTAAAATGTTGGATGATTTCAGATACGAAGGCTTAGACCTTTCACCTCAACTTCAGGTTGTTGTTTCAACACCTGCATTTAGAAGATATATGAATAATCCGCAAATAAAAGAATTTATTGCTAACTTTGTTGTGGGTGCTTTAATGAAATTAGATACAAAAGGCTTTGAAGAAGATATAATTGAGTCTTCAAGCGAATCAAACGATGTAATTTCGAGTGAAGATTTCAAAAGAATATATGAACAAAACTTTCCTGAAAAAAGATTGAAAAATGCTTCTTCTGATTTATCTGGTAAAATTGAATCAATAAAATTGACCCCATATGGTAAGGCTGTTTTAGAAATGCTAGCACCAACCATTATAGGTTATGCAGTTTTAAAGGGAATTTATCCTAACGAAATTGTATCAATTGATTCAAATCAAGGTACCCTCAGAAGTTCCAAAACACTTAAAAATGCAACTCTTTATCAAACAGGTGTTGTTTCTATAGGAAATGCAAATGATGATGCAAAAAAATTGTCGGAAAATATTATGAGGAATTTCTCTGACAAAAAAACTAATGAACGTAATCAATGGAAATTGGCTAATGCACTTGAATTGATGGATTTAAAACAATATTCATACAAAGGTATAAAATTTGCGCAAGAATTTGTTAAAAAGGCTCGTGCTGGTTTAAATTGGCGATTTGATGCTGCAAAAGATGTTGCAGATTTGACCGCTACCAAAAATGGAATGAGAGAATTTAAGGATTCTTGGGATGATGTTATTGAATTTTGGAGTAAATTTGTACAAAATGTAAGAGAAATTAATCCTTCTGCTTATATAGTGGCAGAAGTAACCGATTTGTGGCCTATTTATAATAATATGAATATTTACAGGTACGAAGCTAAGAATGATCTTGCAAAAGGAGCCAGTAGTGCTGATATACAAAAAAGAGCAGAAATTATAAGAAAATTGGACTGGGGCAAATATATCAATCCGGATGTTGCTGAACGTATGTTATACGAGAAAACAGGTGCTACAACAGGTTCTCAGTATTCTACATTTTTTGGTCTTTCAAATAATTTATTTTCAAGAAATTTTGAAACCGGTGCCCTTAGTGGTGATTTCGACAATATGGATTCTTTAAAGTTAAATATGGAAAGATTCTTAAAATCAGGACCGCTTTTAAGTTTAACACATAGCCATGTTTTTTGGGATAATCATGATAAACCCAGAGGCTTGCACGGGTTGGCATTGGATATGGGTGTATTCCTATCAAGGTTTGGTATAAATACTGAAGACACACCGATAAACAAGGATGATGTCAAAAGGGCAAAAAAAGCTGCCTATAGAGTTATCGGTAAAGAAATAACCGATGATGAAATGAGCTACGATTTTATAAGTTCAAAGGCTGTAGCTGTTGGAGATATGTACAGAAAAGGTTTTGAAAAAGTTGTTGGAAGTGATAATGAAAAACTCCAAATTTTTTATCAGGCCATTAAAGATTTGGCACAAGGCAAGTTTAAAAACAAGACAAATCCGGATTTTATTCGTGCAGAAGCTTTTGGACAGACCGGTTTTGAAATATCAATAAATGATATTATGGAACAGGCAAAATATATCGCACAAAATGAAGGAAAAGCTTGGTACAATCGAGATGAAGCAAAACAAGTGCGTGATAAGGTATTTGAGCAAATATTAAGAATTCCTCTTGTTAAAATGATAAAAATGACAGATTTTCTAAATTCAATTACAGGAATCCCTTTCTTTTATGCAGGTAATAATATGGGTCTTAGCGGTTATGAATATGCTACAAAAAATATTACACAGCAGAACAGAAATCTGTTAAAACGTGAATGGATTGATAAAAATTCAGATGAATATAAACCTCAAATACGTGAATATTTTGATAGATTTCAAGCCAGCTGTGCATTATATAAGGAGCCCGGTTTGTCTGCAATGGCAGGTGGTATTCCAATATCATTACCACAAGAAAACCCCTCTAAATTATATGCAATTCTTAAATATGACAAAAAGGGTTCTAATGTTATACATGTCTTTTCAAGTACAGGAATTAGTGCTGATTCTTATGAAGAAATCCCTGATGTATCAAGAGAAATCCCTTATATTAGCCTGAAAGACGAGAATAATGTGGGGTATTTAATAAAAGGCGATGACGGAAAAGCAATACATTTTAGAAGAAAAATATATGATAAACAAAAAGCTAAATTTATAGATGAAGTGGATTCTTATGATAAACCTGTTGATTATGTTGCAATTGATGGTAAATTAAGGCGTGCGGATGGGGAAAACATTGTTCTTAATGATACTGTTACAACATTTTATAAACCAATTACTGAGGCTAAAAAATCTCATGAAGATATAATGCAACTTTTTCATGTTCATAAATAATTATTTTAAATTTACAAAGCCAAAAAACCTGCCATCTTCACCTCTGAAGCGAAGCCAGCCGGTTTTTTGTTTGTCATCATAATTTTCAACTTTTACAAGTATCCAATTGCCTCTTATAAGCCATGGGTTAATGTGTGTTGCAAGGAAAAAACTGTCTACGCTTGGACTACCGTTGTTTGGTGAAGCATAAAGGATTTTGTATTCTTTTGGAACATCACGAAATAAATACATGCCGTATTTTTTACCATAATTTATTAAAAACTCACCCCAACTTAAATATTTTGTATTTTCGTCTTTTTTTATCCATCCAAAAAGTCTGTATTTTTGATTATAGCAAACATTAATCCACTCATCATTTTCATCTTCAACGCTGAATAATGCAACATTGTTTGATGGCGCAAATCCAATGAATATTTCTTGCGCTTCGCAATTCATTTTAGTATTTTTGCACTTTAAATTTCCTGTTTCATCCCAAGAAATTTGTGCTTTAATTTTCGAACTTGTATTCGGATTTTCATATATTTTTATGTTTTTACCATTTTGCGCAATTCCAATCCCAAAATGAGCAACAGATGAAAGATACTGCGGAGTGACATCTGCATTTGCTTTTAGAGTGAAAATAAGTGAAAATATTATTGTAAGTATAATTTTTTTCATAAAATTTCCTTTTTTATATTTAAATTTTACCATAAAATGTAAAGATATGTAAAATTTTACTCTTGACTGGTGTCTTTTAGCGAATATTATTGAATAAGTCTGACTAAGATATTGCAGGATGGGATAAAATCATTTTTTGCAAACTTATAAGCTCAAGAAAGAATATATACCATTAACAGCTGTTTTAAAATTTAATTGTAATTACATATATTAGAGGTACTTAGATGTCAACAACAAAATA
>CALUXW010000012.1 GCA_944324865.1 Candidatus Gastranaerophilales bacterium
AATGGTATAGCGGAGATTAGTTATGATTTGTATTCTCAAGCTGCTGCAGGAGGTGGTGGTGGAGGAGGTGCGTTTTTAAAGATAAGAGATATTCTTGTAACCACAGGTTCAACATATATTGTAAGAGTTGGTGGTGGTGGAGATGGAGGTACTATAGCCACAAGTGGGGGTAACGGAGGAGATTCATCGGTTACATTTGGTGCGCTCACATTTAGTGCATTAGGTGGAAAGGGTGGCAAAGCAGGAAGTTCTAATGCAACAAGTGTAGTTCATGGTCTTGGCGGAGATGGTGGAAGTGTAAGTACTAATAATGCAAATAAAGGTGATAGTGAATACAAAGCAGGAAAAGCAGGTTCTGATGGAACAAATGCCACCGACGGAAGTGGAAGCTCTTGGGGTGGAAGAGGCGGAGAATCTGCAATAAAAATAAAAGGTGGTTGTGGGGGGCTGTATACAAATATTTTATTCTGCTCAAATTCCGATATAAACGGTATTTCAGTATCGTTTAAAGAACCTGAAAATATTAATCAGACTTCCGAATACGGCTCTGCTGGCGCAGGAGGCGGAGGCGGAGGCTGGAGTAGTGATACTGTAACGTATCCAACACCTGGAATAGGTGCAAAGGGTCAAGACGGATATGTTTACATCTATTGGACAAAGAATTAAGGGAATGAAAAAAAGCGTTTTGCAAAATTTGCATAGCGCTTTTTTTTATTATAAAATTCTATTGAGATATAGAAGTGTAAAACATAGAAAGAAGAAAGATGACAAACAAACCGGAAGTAAAAAGAATGGAAGTTACAATCGGCGACAAAAACGTTGTAATTGAAACAGGAAAGTACGCCAAACAAGCAACCTCTTCAGTTACTGTTCGCTGCGAAGACACAATGCTGTTTATTCACGCCATTGTTAGCAAAGAACCTCGTGTAGGTATCGACTTTTTCCCATTATTAATTGACTACGAAGAAAGAATGTCTGCAATCGGCAGAATCCCTGGCGGTTACACAAGAACAGAAGGCCGCTCAAGCGAAAAAGCAATTTTAGTTTCAAGATTAATAGACAGGCCAATAAGACCTCTATGGCCAAAAGGTTACAGAAATGATGTACAAATTGTTTCTCAACTATTCAGCTATGACCAAAAAAATCAACCCGACGTTTTATCAATCCTTGGCGCTTCAGCTGCACTTATGCTGACAGGAGCCCCTTTTGAAGGACCTGTCGGTGCTATAAGAGTAGGTAGAATTAACGGTCAAATGATTGCCAACCCGACACACCAAGAGTGCGAAAAATCCGATATGGACATCGTTATAGCAGGTACGCATGACAGTGTTATTATGGTTGAGGCAGGCTGCAAATTTGTTACTGAAGACGATATTATGGCAGCGGTTGAATTTGCACAAGTTGAAATCAGAAAACAGTGCGACGCTCAACTTGAATTTGCCCGTGCTTGCGGAGTTGAAAGAGAAAACTTCGTAAATCCTTATGACACATCAGAATTAGCTCAAATCATTAAAGACAACACTTATGATATGATTGTTGACGCTTATCACAATTTTGACCGTGAATACAGACAAAACAAACTTGAAGAAGCTAAAAACATTGTAAAAGAAAAAATCGAAGCATTGCCTGAAGATCACGCAATCAAAGCTATGATGGAAGAAACAGGCATCGACTTTGTTGCTGAAGAATTTAAAGCATTAGAAAAGAAAATAATGCGTGCAATGATTAAAGACGAAGGTGTTCGTGCCGACGGCAGAAAAATTACCGACGTTCGCCCGATTTGGTGTGAAGTTGGTGTTATACCCCGTGCTCACGGTTCTGCGGTATTTACAAGAGGTCAAACACAAATTCTTTCTTGCGCAACTCTTGCAGGCCCGAATATGGCTCAAGAGCTTGACGGCGTTGACCCGCTTCTTAAAAAATCATATATGCACAAATACATTTTCCCAGGCTTCTCTGTTGGTGAAGTTAAACCCTTAAGAGGCCCCGGACGTCGTGAAGTAGGACACGGCAACTTGGCTGAACGTGCTAACGTTCCCGCACTTCCGGATGAAAAAGAATTCCCTTATGCAATTCGTGTAACATCAGACGTTATGGAATCAAACGGTTCAACATCAATGGGTTCAACTTGTGCAAGCTCAATGGCACTTATGGACGCAGGTGTTCCAGTTAAATGTATGATTTCAGGTGTTGCAATGGGTCTTATTAAAGAAGGCGACACAGATATCGTCCTAACCGATATTCAAGGTATTGAAGACTTCTTGGGTGATATGGACTTTAAAGTTACAGGTAACTCTGAAGGTATCACAGCACTTCAAATGGATATGAAAATTAAAGGCATATCTAACGAAACTCTAAGAAGAGCATTATACCAAGCAAAAGACGGCAGATTACACATTATGGAATGTATGAAAGAAGCTATCAGTGCTCCTCGTGAAGAGCTTTCGCCTTTTGCACCGAGATTATTTACAATGACTATTCCTCAAGATGATATCGGAACAGTAATCGGGCCAGGCGGAAAAATGATAAGAAGTATCATTGATGCCTCAGGTGCTGAAATCGATATTCAAGACGACGGTACGGTAACTGTTACATCAAATGATAAAGAAGGTGCAGATATCGCGATTAAGATGATTAAAGACCTCACTTTCAAGCCCGAAGTAGGCATGGTAGTTAAAGGCAAAGTCGTAAGAATCATTCCAATAGGTGCTTTTGTTGAACTTGCCCCTGGAAGAGATGGCATGGTTCATATTTCACAAATATGTAACGAAAGAATAGAAACAATTGAACCACACTTATCAATTGGTCAAGAGGTAATTGTCAAAGTCATAAAAATAGATGATAAAGGCAGAGTTAACCTTACAATCAAAGGAGTAAGCGATGAAGAGAAAGCTAATTGCCAATAGGCTTAAAAAAACTACTTTAATGCTTGGCGCTATTGCACTTGGTGCACTAGCACTGGGCGGTTGTTCGACACTATCTTATGTTGGAGATGATTACAATGCGAAAAATACTGCATTTATTCAAACTGACGAAATGTTTTATTTTTCAACATACAATAAGACATCTGCAAGCGAAGATATTTCTATGCGTGTAGGTGTTTCAAAAACTCCAGTACCAGATATTCTTGCAACATACATACAAATAAATAACAATTCAGCAACAAATGATTATGTATTCTATACAAAAGATTTTGTAATGAGTGCAAATGAAACTCCAGTATCAATAATTAGTTCTTCAAATTATCTTGGGGCATACCAAAGTTCACAAGCCGGTGCTCTTGCATCTATGTCTCAAGCATCGGGGGCATTTAATAATATTGCAAATATTGCCAATACATATCAGCGCTTAAACCAAACAAGTCCTATTGCGGAACCTTCAAGTGTAAGCTCGGATGACGGTGCATATAAACAAATAAGCACCATTGTTGAAGGGATTAGCGAACATACAATCAATAATGCAGCTGTTGTCGGTCCAAAAGAAAATAAGTTCTTTTATATTTTTGTAAAAGACCCCGGAGTATATCCAATTAAAATAGACTATAAAGATTTAACATACAGCTTTATGGTTAAAGGTAATGGCGTTCAAGAAGACGACTAATAAAAAACGAGATAAAAAAGCCTTTGAGTCAAAAAGCTCAAAGGCTCAACATCTTGTTGAATTTGTATTATTTTTCCCTTTTTTAATTGGGATTATAGGGGTTTTGACAGAAATTGCATACGGACTAAATACTGGAATTGAGCTCAACAGTGCACTAAGTAGCGCTGTTTCTGATGCATCTTTTATTTATAGAACGCAGGAAAACAGTTCAAAAGAAACCATAGAAAAAGAAATTTATGAGAATACATATAAAATATTAAAATCAAGAAAAGTGCCCTATATAAATACTTTAAAAATTGAAACACTTGATACAGAAGGATTTTACGTGACAATTGGTTCATATAATTATACGTATGCGTTTAAACTTGTAAATCTGTTCTTTTCTGCAATTCCTGACAAATTTTATTTTAAAAGCGTAATAATAACAAATAAATCATTGTTTTTACCAAATGATTACAAAATTTATGACGACGATTTAATTTATGATTTTTCAACTAGTGAAAAGGTGCAAAGCACACAGGGGGATGAATTTGAAAACCCTTAAAAAATATAAAAAAGCTAATATCTCAATAATGGTGGTAGTTTTTAGTGTATCATTTCTTGCATTTTGTGCTTTTGGTATTGATATGGCATATGTAACACTAAACCGCGCAAAATTACAAAGAGCAACAGAAACAACAGCCCTCGCAAGTGTTGGCGAATACAAAAACAGTGGCATTGACAAAAGTGAAATTTTTTTCAACCTTTTTAAATCAAAATTTGACATCATGAAAAATGCGAAACTTGATGAAGTTGTTTATAAAAACGAAGATAAAGGTATTAAAAAAATTAAAATCAGAACCAGTTTAATCAGTCCGACTTTCTTTTTAAGATTTGCGGGAGTAGGGAAAATAAATATTAAGGCTAACTCTTATGCACAAACTTATGAACTTATAATAGAAGATAAAAAAAGCTCAGATACAATAGAATTAAATGATTTGGTTACAAACAAAAATGGTTATGATATAAAAATTGAAACAGAAAATTTACCGGAAGGCTATTTTATTTTTGCCGGAATGAAAAATAAAGACAATGTTTTAATGTGGGCAGATATTGGTTGCAAAACAGATGCACAAAAGACATCAATACAAAAAGGATTAAATAATTATACACTAATTAAATCAAATGAAGCATTGTATGATATTGGAAAAGATTGTGAAGAACAAACCAACACAAATGTTTTAACTCATCTAAGGTTATATTCAAATTCACAAAATGCAACAGACTACAGCTTTAAAATAACAGTATTAAATAACGTAAAACTGATTACAAAGAATGATTTTTAATGTAAAATAAAAAAGGGTGAGGCATATGAATAGCGAGGAGAAAAAAACATTAATTTTGATAGATGGTCATGCGCTTGCTTTCAGAATGTTTTTTGCGCTTGAACGCACAAATATGCAAACAACAAAACACCAACCCACATGGGCAATTTATGGGTTTTTCAAAGCAATTTTTGATCTTTTAATGTCTTCTTCAGTATGTAGCGCAAATATTAAACCAAATTCGCTTGCTGTTGCTTTCGATGTATCAAGGCACACGTTTCGTTTAGAAAAATACGAAAATTATAAAGCGAATAGGCAAACTATGCCTGATACGTTACGCTCTCAGCTTTCACTGATTATGGAGGGACTTAAAGCTTTAAATATTCCAATTTACACAAAAGAAGGTTTTGAAGGCGATGATATAATAGGCACAATATCAACAAAAGCAAAAAATATGGGACACAAGACCTATATTTTGACAGGCGACAAAGATAGCTTTCAATTAATTGATAAAGAAAATTTTATCAATGTTTTAATACCACAAAAAGGAACACTTACTTGCTACGATTGGAATCAAGTCTATGAGAATATGGGTGTATACCCCGAGCAAATCGTGGATTATAAAGCACTTTGCGGTGATACATCGGATAATATTCCCGGCATAAAAGGAATTGGTTCAAAAACAGCTCAAAGTTTACTTAATAATTATCAAACATTAGATAACATATACAACAATATTGAAAATATTACCAAAAAATCAATCAAAGAAAAGCTGATTGAGCAAAAAGAAATGGCTTATCTTTCCCAATTTCTTGCAACAATTAAAAAGGATGTAAACATTGATTTTGACTTTTCGAGAACTTGTCTTGAAATACCCAATAAACAAGCTGTTGTTGATTTTTTCCAAAGCGTACAATTTTACAGTTTTGTAAAAAACATAGATAATCTTTTAAGCCCATTTGAAACAGGTTGTAAAAATATACAAACAACAAATTTTGTAAAAATAAAAGAAGATTTACAACCAGGACAAATTCAGCTTGGTCTTTTTGCAAAAGAAACAAAAAATGATGAAGATATCATAAAACTAAATAACAATGAACAGATAGAAGGATTTTTAAACACAATAAAAGAAAATGATACAGTGGCAATTTCTGCTGTTTTGACACAAAGTCCAAATTCAATATACTTAGCACATAACAACACTTGTGTTCTTTTAGAAAGTAATGATAAGCAAATTAAAAAAATCCTTGAAAATGAAAAAATTAAAAAAGTTGTTTATGACATAAAAAAAGAATTAAGCTATATTAGCCCAAAAGGTGTCATAGAAGATGTAATGCTATCAAGCTACATCAAAGATTCCTCAAGAAAGCATGATTTGATATCACAAATTCAGAATTATCTGGATTTTATGCCTGATGAAAATGATGGTTACAAACTTACAAGAAATATTTTAAAATTACACGAATTTTATAAAGCATCACTCGATGAAAAAGAGAGAATATTATTAAACGAAACAGAACTACCTCTGGCCTACGTACTAAAAGAAATTGAAGACACAGGAGTCAGCCTTGATAAAGATTATTTAAAAATTTTAAGTGATGAAATAGACAGAAAAATTATTAATTACGAAGAAAAAATATACAATCAGGCAGGCGTTACATTTAACATAAATTCACCTAAACAGGTAGCGGACGTGCTTTTTAATACGTTAAAAATAAAACCTGCCAAAAAAAATAAAACAGGTTTTTCAACATCAGCAAAGATTCTTGATGACCTTGCAAGCGAGCATCAAATAGCACGGGACATTTTGGAACACAGGCAATTAATGAAATTAAAAACTACTTATATAGATAATTTGCCAAAGTTGACTAAAAATGATGGGAAAATTCATACACATTTTAATCAAATAGTAACAACAACGGGCAGACTTTCAAGTTCCGACCCTAACTTACAAAATATACCAATAAGAACAGAATTTTCGAACCGTATTCGTGCTGCATTTGTACCAACCGACAGAGAAAATTCTTTTATATTCTCTGCAGATTATTCTCAAATCGAATTACGCTTACTGGCCCATTTTTCAGATGATGAGGTACTTATAGATGCTTTTAAAAACAACGAAGACATTCATCTTATTACGGCATCAAAAATATTTGAAATCGACAAAAGTGAAGTTACAAAAGAAATGCGAAGAAAAGCAAAGGCTGTAAATTTTGGTCTCATATATGGACAAACACGCTACGGGCTGGCTTCAGTTCTTAATATTACTCCGTTTGAAGCTCAAGAATTTATTAATAAATATTTCGCAACTTATCCTAAAATAAACACCTATATGAATAATACCTTAATTAAAGCACACCAGGAAGGTTATGTGGAAACACTTTACGGAAGAAAGCGTTATTTGGGAGCAGAATTAAATTCAAGAAACGCAAAAATCAGAGAATTTGCACAACGTGCTGCAATTAACGCCCCACTCCAAGGAACTAGCGCAGATTTAATTAAAATGGCAATGGTAAAATTACACAAAAATTTAGAAAAATATAAATCCAAAATTATTCTTCAAGTTCATGATGAACTTGTACTTGAAGTGCCAAAAAATGAACTTGAGGAAGTAAAAGCATTAACAATAAATGCTATGGAATTAAACCAACCCTTAAAAGTACCACTTAGAGTAGATACAAAATATGGAAAAACTTGGAAAGAAGGAGATTAAATGAAAAAAATATTATTGTTATTTAGCATCATGTTTCTTGCTTCAAATGCTTCAGCTCAAGAATCCATGTTATCCAACTGTAATAAAAATTATCAGATAAATGCTGATAATCTTTATATGCTCACATTAAGTGCATTAAACTCTCAAGGGCAATTTGAAGTTGTTGAAATGCAATCAAAAAGCGGCTACATAATGTTTGAAGCTACCAATAAAAAACAATATATTGCAACAATCTCAAAAGAAGGTACAACAAGTTCAAGCATAAAAATCCTACCGGCAAATAGCGATTTTTCGCAAGGAACCGGCGTACAAAAGACAATTTTTGACATAATTGATTTAAATATTAAAAATACTCCTCAAAAGGTTCTATGATGTACAAATACGCACTAGTATTGGTTGATGTTGCAAAACTTGGTACTAAAACTTTCAGTTATTTAATACCCGATTTTTACAAAAAATTAATAAAAATCGGGCAAGCTGTAGTCGTTCCCTTTGGACCAAAAAGAAAAATAAAAGGTTATATTGTAGGATTTTCAAATTATCTTGAACAAGGAATTAAAGCAAAATACATTGACGATATATTAGAAAGTGAACCACTTTTTGACCTTGAATATTTAAAATTACTCGAGTGGGTTGCCAACTACTATTTTTGCGATTTACCAACTGTTTTAAAAACAGCACTACCACAAAAATTTTTTGAAAAAAATGTTAAAAATTACAGAAAACCCAAAAAAGAAAACATGGCTTTAAAAGAAAATATTGAAAAAATCGAGCACAAATTAAGCCCTGAACAAGAGAAAGTTTATAAAGAGATTAAACATGTTAATGCACAGACTTCTCTTTTATACGGCATTACTGGCTCAGGTAAAACTGAAATATACTTTAAGCTAATTGAAGATACTATAAAAGAAGGTAAAAACGTGCTTTTTATGGCGCCTGAGATTGCACTTGTATCTCAACTCACAATGCGTACAATAAGACATTTTGGTTCTGAAAATGTAGCGATATGGCACTCTTCAATATCAGAGGCGGAAAAATACAGCGTTTGGGAAAAACTTAAAAATAATGAAATAAAAATTCTTTTTGGTGCTCGCTCTTCAATTTTTGCACCAATTTCAAATCTGGGACTTATAATTATCGATGAAGAACACGATACAAGCTATAAACAAACAATGCCTAACCCCAGATACTGCGCAAAACATGTTGCAAAAAAATTAGCACAACTACATGGTGCAAAAGTAATTTTAGGTAGCGCAACACCTGATGTAGAAAGTTATTGGGAGGCGCAAAATACAAATTCACTTTTTGTACTTAAAAATCGTTATAACAATGCATCTCTTCCTGATGTCAATATAATCGATATGAGAAGTGAACGTCTTGATGGAAATTTAGGCATTTTTTCTCGCACTTTAATTAACAAAACAATAGAAACAATAAAACACGGTGAGCAAGTAATTTTTTTAATCAATAGGCGCGGATTTTCAAGCTATACACAATGTATGGAATGTGGGCAAGTTTTAGAGTGTAAAAAATGCGCAATTCCACTAATTTATCATTCGCAGAGCAATTCATACAAATGTCATTACTGTGGCTATGAAATAAAAAAACCTGTATGCGAAAATTGCAAAAGTGAAGAACTTGAAAATTTCGGCACTGGTTCACAAAGAGTTGAAGAAATAGCAAAAAAAATTTTTGAAGGGATGAACATAGCCCGTCTTGACAGCGATAGTTTAAATAAAAAAAACGAACACATTGAAATTTTACAAAAATTTCAACAGGGCAAGATTGATATTTTAGTAGGCACTCAAATGATAGCAAAAGGTCTTGATAATCCAAATGTAACACTTGTCGGGGTTATTAATGCCGATCTTAGTTTTAACTTGCCCGATTACAGAAGTTCAGAACGCGGATTTTCATTACTAACACAAGTTGCAGGACGTTCAGGCAGGGGAGCACAAAAAGGGAAGGTAATTTTTCAAACATATAATGAAGATAATTTATTTTTACAAAAAGCAAAAGAACAAGATTACTTGAGTTTCTTTGAAAAAGAGAGAGAATTAAGAGAACAATATGACTACCCACCATACTCAAAAATTATAAGAATAATTTTAAGCTCAAGTCAAGAATATATGGCAGAACATGCCTGCTGCGAAATAGCGGTCCACCTTAAAAATTATGTAAAAAAATTATCCCTTGATGAGAGGATAATTATATTAGGTCCGGTTGCTTGTGTAATAGGTAAAATTAGAGGGGAGTACCGATACAACATACTTATAAAAAATAAACTCGAAGAAAAAGGGCACAACATTATACTTAGCTTTTTAAGAAAAATAAGCCTTCATAACGATATAAAAATGATTGTAGATGTAGATCCGAGCGATATTTTATGATATTTTACTCAACTATAAATTCAAATAAAACAGATATTCTCGTTAAAATTTTTTTGCAACTTATAAAAAATGGTGCAAAAGCAGATGAAATTCTTGTACTTGTACAGAATGGTAAAAAAAAGAAAAATTTTCTTGAAAAAGTTAAAAATAATTCTCCTGTTGGAAACATAGGAAATCTTAATATATTTAGCTTTTTCGGACTAGCAAGAAACTTTATTGAAAAAAATTGGGTCTGTGTAGAAAATATAATAAAATATCCAAATTCCCCTGTTTTTGGGCACCTTTGCGGGCTTGAAACATCTCAGTACATATTTAAAAATTGTATAAAAGAAATTGAATTTAAGGGATATAACTCAAAAATAAACCTTTTACACCAACTTTTAAGACGTTATTCACTAATTGTACAAAATTCACTTAATGAAGAAGAAATTCAAATTCGTGAAAAAATTTTACATGAATCATATTGCAGCGAAGTCAGAAAAGCAATTAAATTATATAAACTAAAAACTCTTGAATTAAGGGCTTTTGATTACCTAAGACAGGTAAGCATTTTTGAATACTTATATAAAAAAGTAAAAAATCCTTACAAATACGTCATTTTAGACGATGGAGACGAAATAACACCTGCCATTTTCGAATACTTAAAATACATAAAAAAAGACATAGTGGAGTTTTTTATAGCACAAGATCCATGCGGTTCATCTCGTCTAGGGTATTTAAGTGCCACACACATTGATTTTGAAAAATTTCTAAACCAAAAAGCTCAAGACCTGAGAAAAAAAACCCCTAAATTATTAAATGCACTGAGTATATTTGAAAATATAAAAAACAAAACTCCAATATTACCTGATGACACGGTTATAAAAAGTTTTGTACGACGCGATGAGATGATTTTTCAAACTATTGAAGAAATTAAACAGCTTATTAAAAATGGGGTAAAACCAAATGAAATTGCTATTGTAACGCCAATATGCGACAGGTATCTGCGCTTTTGTTTTAACAAAATAAATCAAGATATATTTTTTCTTTCTGGAAATGAAAAATTAAATCAAAATCCCCATGTAAGTGCAATTATAGAAGTTTTAAAACTTGCAAACACCGAGGATTGCTATCTTAGCCCATACACATTAAAGGGAATTTTACTTGAAGTATTAAAAGTACAAGGAAATGAAGCAATAGACATCTATCAAAATTATGCATTAGAAAACCAACAATACAAAAAACTTCTAAAAGAATACTTAAAAAATACCAAAAATTCACATATTCAAGAATTTTTAAATTTTCTTAATGATATAAAAGAACTCTGTTTAAGCGAACAACTTAACAAAATTTGTACAAAATATACACAAAAAAGTATGCAAAACCGTAATAATATTTTAAAGTTAAATAAATTAGCAAAGCAAATTTCAGACTTTGAAGAAATTTTCGGTAAAGGTTTCGAAAAATTAAATTTAATTGAACAACTTGAAAATACAATTATTGCAGAAAATCCGCTTAGCGAAGAGGAAATTCCACAAAATTCAATAATTGTAGCAAGTGCTCAAAAATTAATAGACAGTGAAATATGTACAAAATATTTATTTCTACTTGATTGTTCCAATTCTGACTGGATAAAACAAGACATAGGGATGCTATACAATTCTTGGGTTTTCCAAAAAAATTGGGATAAAGAGCAATTTGATTCCGAAGATAATATTGCCCTTACACTTGATAGAACAGCAAGAATATTATATAAATTATACTTGTGCAAAAATAAACAAATGTACGTATATTCAAGCATTTACGATACACTTGGTCTTGAGAACTTTGGCGCAATAGATAAATTATTCAAAACATCACAAATAAAACCGGCAAATAAACTTGTAAAAATTAAGCCGCGTGATGATCAAAAGCCGGTACTTGAATATAAATCCGGGAAAATGGCCATAAGCGCTGTTGCAGGGTCTGGCAAAACGACAATAATGCTTGCACTTATTTTAAAATTGCTGGAAGGCAAAATCATAAAAGACATAAAAAGTGAAAATATTTTTGTTCTTACTTTTATGGACTCTGCTGCAAGAAATTTTAAAGAAAGGATTAAACAGAATTATCCTGATATGGTTGAATTGCCACAAATTTCAACAATTCATGGTCTTGCACTAAGAATCTTAAAAGAAAATAATAACTACACTTTTTTAGGATTAGATAATAACTTTGAAATTATTGACGAAAACAGGAGAAGGGAAATTATAGCAAATGCTACAGTAAATAATGGGCTTGACTATAATAAAACAGATTTATATGAACGTGCAATCAGCGACTTTAAAAACGAAAATTCGGACATAAAAAAAGTTAAGAGTCCGAGTTTTAAAAGTGTATTTTCTGACTACGATAAAGAAATGAAGGAAAATAATTACCTGGACTACGATGATCTTTTAATTCTTTCACTAAAATTGTTAAGAAAAAATCAAGAAGTACTTAACTACTACCAAAACCTGGCAAGAGTCATTGTCGAAGACGAAGCACAAGATTCATCACCAATCCAACAAGAGCTTATTAATTTATTAGGTTCTAAATGGGGCAATATAATAAGATGTGGAGATGTAAACCAAGCTATTACAGCAACTTTCTCGAATTCAGATGTCAAAGGCTTTAAGAAATTTATTAAAGAAAACTACAATATAAAAATGAATAAATCTCAACGATGCGCATTAAAAATTATTGACTTAGCAAATAAAATTATTGATAATGCCATAAGCATTGCACCACAGGCTTTTTTGGATATTAAAATGCAACCTGTCGAAGGTAAAAACTCGCAAAATACTGATGCAATTAATATTAAACTTTTCGAAAAATCGCAAAACGAAAAAGATTATATAGCGCAAGAAATAACAAAAATTCAAAAAAAATATCCCGATAAAACAATAGGTATACTACTAAGAAGTAATAGGCAAATAAATAATTTCTGCGATTTTCTTGAAAATAAAAATATCAAAACACAAAAAAATATCGATATTTTATATAACAACCCGGTGTTTAAAATTGTCCTGACAATTTTCAATTTTATTCTTGATACAAAAAACAAAAATAATCTTAAGAAATGTCTTGAGATAATGCTTGAAATACCAAAATACAAAGATGAAAAAGGAATTTTAAACTTTATTCAAGATTACGATTTTCTATCAGACAAAGGTGCAAAATACTCATTATGGTGGGATTTAAAATATTTTCTTTTAAAAGGGACAGCAACTCCGATGGAACTTGTACTTGAAATAGGAGATTTTTACTTTAAAAACACTCTTGAATTTGCAAATGTTTCAATGATTTACTCGATTACAGAAAAGATTTATCAAACGCACAAAAGTTTTGAGCAGACAGTAGCAAGGATGAATGAAATTGCATTTAGAATTAACAAAAGTACAAAATTTTATACCGAGAAAAATATTCAAGACAAAGACAGTGTAAAAATTATGACTTTACACAAATCGAAAGGGGATGAATTTGATTTTGTATTTATTCCTGAACTCAGTGCAGATAATTTAGGACTCGAAATACAAGACATAAAACTTAAAGACAATACGGAATTTTTGCAATCTATTAAAGAAAAACCTAAAAGCAAAGAAATTCTAAAACAAGAAATACTTGAAGAAAACTACAGATTGCTCTATGTAGGTATTACAAGAGCAAAAATAAAATTATATTTAACTTGTTCTAAAACTTTTAAAATATATAACAAAGAAAAAACTCAAAAACCTTGTGAAATTTTCATAAACGAGGAGGTAAAATGAATACTTTTAGCGTAAATTCCCTTAAATTATTAGATAAAAACAGCGAAGAATTTATAGATAAGTATATTCTACACCTTGATTTTTTATCTTCAGACATAAACGCAAAACGTGGGGAACGTCTGCATAATATGATCTCATATTATTTAAGGAATTTTGATATAGAAAAAATAAAAAACTCTATGACTTTAGACGAAAAGAAACTCCTAGAAAAAACTCTTGCGCTTGAAATCTTTAAAGAAAAAGAGAAATTTATAAAATCAGAAGAACCATTTTTAATAAAATGTAAAATTAAAAATACAAACTTCTATCTTACAGGTAGGTTCGATGCTATTTTTTATGATAATAACAAATATATAATATATGACTGGAAATCAAAAAATTTACCTAAAGACCCACAAAACGACTTGCAAAGTGTTGTTTATTTATACTGTGCATCAAAAATTTTTAATACACAAAAAATTACAATAAAATACGTTTCACTTGAAACCCACAACACTGCACAAGCAAAATTTCAAGATGAAGATTCTTACTTTGGAAAAATTATCAGCATAATACAAAAATTACCACAAAGATATCTAACTTAATTTTGTTAAAATTTCAGGACCGCAATCACCAACAAGTACTGTATGCTCAAAATGTGCGGAAGGCTTTTCGTCTGCAGTGACAACTGTCCACTCATCATCCAAAACAAATACATCGTCTTTGCCCAAATTTAACATAGGTTCAATTGCAATTGTCATCCCAGTTTTAAGCACTGTTTTATTACCTGTGCGATAGTTAAATACGAAAGGATCTTCATGCATACTGCGACCTACTCCATGACCACCATATTGACGAACAATCCCGAGTCCTTTTGAAAGTGCTACATCTTCAATAGCAGCAGAAGCTTCTTCAAGCAAATTACCATCTATCATTCTGGAAATACCAGCCATTAAAGATTTTTCAGTAGTTTCTAAAAGCATCTTTTTATCTTGAGTTATCTCTCCAACAGGATAAGTCCAAGCACCATCCCCAACAAGACCACGAAATGTTGCACCGACATCGATTGAAATTATATCTCCACTGCACAATATAATGTCTTTTGAAGGAATGCCATGAACTACCTGTTCATTAATCGAAGTGCAGATTGAACCCGGGAAACCATGATAACCCAAAAAAGTTGGTATTGCTTTATTTTTTCTAATTATTTCGTGTGCAATTTTGTCAAGTTCAAAAGTTGAAATGCCTTCACAGATTACTTTTTTCATCTCTTGATGAACAAGGGCTACTATATTACCCGCATGGCGCATGAGCTTTATTTCTTCACGAGATTTTCTTGAAATCAATTTATCTACCTACACTTCTTCTAAAATAATTTCCTTTATACTTTCCCAAACATCAGTTATAGGAGCATCGGCATTTACTTCTTCCAATATTCCCATATTTTCAAAATATTCAAGCAAGGGCTTTGTTTCTTTTTCATAAGTTTCAAAACGTAGCCTTGCTGTTTGCTCGTTATCATCTTTTCTTTGAATAAGCTGAGTATCGCAAATATCGCAATAATTCATAATTTTAGGCGGTGAGCTAATTAAATTGTAAATCATTCCACATTTGGGACAAGAACGTCTATTTACAAGTCTTTGAATTAACACATCATTTGCTATATCAAAATAAATTGCAATAGCATCATCTTCTAAAGTAAAATTTGTAACCTCTTTTAAGATGAGCTTTAGCGCATCTGCTTGTTCAACCGAACGAGGAAAACCATCTAAAATAAAGCCTTCTTTACAGTCATCTTTTTTAATTCTATCTTTTATGACATTCTGCACAACCTCGATCGGTACAAGTTGCCCTTTGTCAATATACTGCTTAGCTTCAACTCCAAATGGCGTATTATCTTGTATATTTTTTCTTAAGAGTGAGCCGGTATCAACATGTACAATATCTAACTTTTGAGACAGTCTTGTCGTCTGTGTACCTTTCCCACACCCTGGAGGGCCTAAGAATATAAATATTTTTTTCATTTTATCCATCCTTACTGTTGCAGAAAACTTTCATAATTCTTAGCTAACATATGTGTTTTAATTTGATTAATAAAATCAAGTGCAACACCAACCATGATTATCAACGACGTGGCACCAAGCCCCTGCATGGTAGTAATATTTGTTATTTTGCTGGCAATAGTTGGAATAAGCGCAATTATACCCAAAGATATGGCACCAATAAATATTGTTCTACTTAAAATTTCATCCAACTTATCAGCAGTTGGTTTGCCTGGTTTAACACCAGGAATTGCCGATCCATATTTTTTAAGATTATTGGCAATTTCTTTTGGTTGCATAGAAGGAATAATTGATGCATAAAAGAACGTTAAAGCCACAATTAACAAAAAATATACAACATAATAACTTATTGATGACGGACTTAAAAATAAACTCATTTGCTCGAGTATATTTCTTACAACTCCCTCAGGAAGCTTCATTTGCTGCACAAAACTTAAAATTGTTGCCGGAAACAGTAATATGGCAACAGCAAAGATGATAGGCATAACCCCACCCGGATTTAATTTAAATGGTATGTTTGTATTTGCACCACCATAAACTTTATTACCAACTTGACGTCTTGCACTTACAATCGGCACTTTTCTTACTGCATCCTGAAAAACTATGATAAATATTATTGTAGCAATAAAAATTGCAAGTAAACCAACCAGGCCTAACTGTAACATTGAATCTTGAGAAACAAGAGTTGCAGTTCGTGAAACATAAAGAGGTATACCCGATATAATACCAATAAAAATTATAAGTGAACCTCCATTACCAACACCTTTTTCGGTAATCAACTCTGCAAGCCACATTACAAAAACCGAACCCGCCGTAAGGGCAGCCATCGAACCTAAAAAGAACAATGGTGCACTAACTGTATGAATTATTGAATTTGGCAATTTAGACAGTATTGTTACAAACACAAACGATTGAAATAATGCAAGTACAACCGTAAATTGTCTTGTCAACTGCTGTATTTTACGCCTGCCGGCTTCGCCTTCTTCTTTTTGCAATTTTTCAAGATAAGGAATAATTACCGCCAAAAGCTGCATGATAATTGATGCAGTAATATATGGCCCTATGCCAAGGGCAAATATTGAAACTTTACCTAGGGCACCGCCAGAAAATAAATCAAGAAAACCTATCATATTATTTCCTGCTGCCATTGCTTGAAAAACTTCATTATTAATACCGTATATAGGTAACTGTGTACCAAACCTGAAAAGCGCAATTATAGCAAAAGTAAAAATTAACTTTTGCTTTAATCCGCTTGCCTTTAAATTTGACACTAAGCTCTCCAGCATTTGCTGGCTATTTACTTGTTGTTGCATTAAACTAATTCAACCTTTCCGCCTGCTTTTTCAATTTTTTCTTTTGCCGATGGTGTAACATAAGTTGCTTTAACCGTTAGCGCTTTCTTAACTTCACCATTTCCCAGAACTCTTAAATTGACACAAGATGGATGAGCTTTTTTATTTTCTATCAAATAAATAAGATCAACTGTATCAACATTGATTTCATTTAAATCACCAACATTAATTTCAGCAGATTTGAGGGCAAATCTATTTTTAAAACCTTTTAATTTAGGCATTTGGCGATAAGATGGCATTTGTCCGCCTTCAAAACCTCGTTTTGAACTCCTGCCTGATCTTTGACCTTCGCCATTATTACCACGGCAAGAAGTTTTACCATGACCTGATGAACGGCCTCTACCTACTCTTTTAGATTTGGATACCGATCCTTCTGCCGGTTTTAAATCTTCTAATGTTATCATTTATATACCTTTACTTTCTATTCTACTACCTGTACCAAATGAGGGATTTTATTGACCATACCCATAATTGTTGCAGAGGGCAGGTGTTCAACAATTTGATTAGTTTTAGTCAAACCTAATGCACGTACAATTTTAACATGTTTTTCGGGTGCACCAATAGTACTTTTTACTAATTTTATTTTAATTTTTTCTTCTTTTTTTGCCATTTCTTACCTGCTTCCTAACCTAACATTTTTTTCATATCAATTCCACGAGCACAAGCCACATCGGAAAATGTTCTTAAGCTTTTAAGAGCATCCAGTGTAGCATTTGCTGCATTAAGAGGTGATTTTGAACCTAATGATTTTGATAAGATGTTCTCAATACCTGATAATTCAAGCACTGCACGAACTGCACCACCTGCGATAACACCGGTACCTTGAGAAGCAGGCTTAAGTACAACCGAACCCGCACCAGAGCGACCTGTTACCATATGGGGTATTGTAGTTTTAAAAATAGGCACACTAATAAGATTTTTTCTTGCATCTGCAACAGCTTTTTGAATAGCAATAATAACTTCAGCAGCTTTTGCTACACCCATACCAACCTGGCCTTTTTTGTTACCGACAATAACAATTGCTCTGAAACTAAGTTTTTTACCACCTTTTACAACTTTTGTAACACGACGGATTTGAACAACCTGTTCTTTCCATTCTGATTCAGCAGGCTCAACAGTTTCAATTTTTCTTCTTCTTTGACTTCTTCTTTGAGGTTTTAACTGTTGAACTTCAACTTCTACTTCTTTTTCTTCTACAACGACATCATCTGTACTAACGTCAGTTTCAACGTTTTCAACAACTTCTTCAACTGTTTCGTTTTGGATTGCTTCTTTTTCTTCCACGTTTTATACCTTTCAAATTATATATAATAACCTTATTTTCCCTTTAAAAATAAAAATAGAAACAAACCTTGTAATAAAGGCTTAATTAACTATTAGAGATGTCGGGAATTTTTCTGACATCTCTAATAATACATGCTGATATTTTTTTTGCAAGAACTTATCTTACTTTATTTTCATTTCCTGCTAGCAACCTTTTAATATTTTCTCTATGCAAATAAACAATGTAAATTGCTGCAATGACACAATAAATAACATATGCAACAGGTGCACCGGTAAAATACATTATAAATGGCGATAAAACAAGTGAAACAATAGAGCCTAACGATACGTATTTGCTAACATAAGTTACTGTGCCCCAAATTAAAGCAATAATTAAACCGGCAAAAGGAGAAAGCGCCAAAATCGTACCCACGCCTGATGCAACTGACTTACCACCTTTAAAGTTTAAAAATAGAGGTTTTGAATGCCCAACAATAACAAAAATTGCACAAGCAACAGCATATATTCCATATGGATCAAGTAAAAGTCCTGCCTGCAAAGATGTTTTCGCTAAAATAACAGGCAAGGCACCCTTGAGTGCATCTAAAACCATAACAATAAAAAACCATTTTTTTCCCAGTACTCTTTTTACATTTGTGGCGCCAGTTGAACCCGAGCCTATTTCTCTTATATCCTGGCCTGTTTTTAGCTTAACTATAAGATAGCCTGTAGGAATTGAACCTATCAAATAGGCAAGAATGCAAAAACCCGCCAAAAACTTTAGGGACTCCATTGAATAAAATGACAAAAATGCATTAAGTAAAAACTCCATTATTTATCTCCCTTCTGCCTGAAAGAAATTCTAATCGGAACTCCGAAAAACCCAAACGCATCACGTATTTTTTTTAACAAATACCTTTTATACGAATCTTTAACCAAATCCTTATTATTTATAAACAATACAAAAGTTGGCGGTTTTGTTTTAGGTTGAGTAGTATAATAAACCCTTAGCATCTTACCTTTTATTGATACAGGAGGATTAAGAGCAAAAGCTTCATTTATAACTTTATTTAAAAGTCCTGTTGAAATTCTTTTTGCTCTCTCATATGCAACTTCACGTGCCATATCAAAAATTCGGTTCAATCTTTGCCCTGTTTTTGCGCTCACGAAAAGTTTTTTTGCATAGTTTAAAAAAGGTGCCTCCTGTTCTACTTCTTTTTCGTACAAATGAGTTTGAACACTTTTTTTTAGATCCCATTTATTAAAGACTAAAATTAAACCGCAGCCTGCTTCTTCTGCAATTTGCGCAATTTTTTTATCCTGATCGGTGAGTCCTTCAACACTATCAATTACCAAAAGTGCAACGTCAGCCTCTCTTATGGCTCTAATAGCCCTATCAACCGCAAATGCCTCTATTCCATAATCAACTTTTGACTTTTTTCTTATGCCTGCAGTATCTACTAAAACATATTCTTGATTCTGAAATGTTATACGAGAATTTATACTGTCACGTGTGGTACCGGAAACATCACTAACAATTGCACGTTGCTCATTTAAAAGATTATTTAAAATAGAACTTTTGCCAGCATTTGGCTTGCCGACTATTGCAATTTTTATAACTTCCTTTTCATCTTCGGGAGCTCTTACAGGCTCGATATCATTTACTATTATATCAAGTAAATCACCAACCCCGCCACATCCATGTAAAGCACTTAAGGGATGAGCTTCACCAAAACCTAAAGCATAAAATTCACTTAAATCATTTTTTTGCGAATTTGAATCTACCTTGTTTGCAACAAGTAAAACTTCCTTACCTGATTTTCTAAGAATATTCGCAATATCATAATCATAAGGGCTTAGGCCATTTTTTGCATCAACAAGAAAAATAATGGTGTCTGCTTCATCTACCGCATGTTTTGCTTGAGATAAAATATTATTTACAAATTCGTCATCATCATCGGTTATAATCCCGCCTGTGTCAATAATTATGAAATCCTTGCCTTGCCAATTTGCATCAAAATATATTCTGTCACGGGTAACACCTGGCATATCATCAACAATGGATTTTCTGGCACCGACAATTCGATTCACAAGCGTTGATTTACCAACATTCGGACGACCAACTATTGCTACAATTTTTTCTTTCATAAAATAAATTATAAAACAAAAAATATAAAGATGATATTAAAATTTTAAAAACAGGGTTGACACATTAATTTTAGAGTTATAAAATAAAAATCCGTTGAAGAACGATAGCCGACAGACAGGCTAGGGAAGGGCAAGGAAAATGATAAGACCTATTCAAGCAATTGCCGCAAAAACACAATGCTCAAAACCGATAACATTTGGCGCAGGACAAAAATACCAAAGTGCAATGAATCGTTTTGAGAAAGGTGAAAAATTAAACATCAACTGCTGCGGAGGACGCGAACTTAGCGTTAACGGGCAAAAACTTGATGTATTGGCTTAGACGAAGCATTAACAACACATTAAAAACACAGAGAAAGCAACCCCTCTGTGTTTTTTATTTTTATGATATTCTATTGTTATCATGTTTACAGGATTAATTGAACAAGTAGGAATAGTGAAGAATATTCAGTCAAAGGCTGAAGGTAAAATTTTTGAAATAATTGCAACATTTTCAAAAGAATTAAAAATAGGAGAGTCAGTTGCTATAAATGGCGCTTGTCAATCTGTTATAAAAATAAAAGATGATACATTTTGTGTTTTTTGTATGAAAGAAAGTCTTAACAGAACAAATCTAGATTTAATTAAAGTCGGAGAATATGTAAATCTCGAAAGAGCGTTAATATTAGGGCAAAGGCTTGATGGTCATATAGTACAAGGACATATTGACTCAACAGCAAAGTTTTTGAATTCAAAAAAACAGGGGGATTCTGAAATATTTGAATTTGAATATGATACAAAATATATTGTTGATAAGGGTTCTATTGCAATAAACGGAATTAGTCTTACTATATGCAAGGTTAATAAAAATTCTTTTTGTATAAGTGTAATACCACAAACTCTTGAAAGAACAAACTTAAAATATTTAAAATATGGAGATTTTGTAAACATAGAGATTGATATATTTGCAAAATATATTGAAAAATTTTTGTCAGCAAATCATAATAAAGAAAAAAGAATAAGCTTAGAATTCCTTAGAGAAAACGGCTTTTAAACAAAAAGGGATATTTATGAATAAAATAATTTTTAATACCATTGAAGAAGCCATTTTGGACTTTCAAAACGGCAAAGGTGTAATCGTCGCAGATGACGAAGATAGAGAAAATGAAGGTGATTTGCTTTTTCCTGCATCTTTTGTAACACCTGAAGTTATTAACTTTATGGCAAAAGAATGCAGAGGGCTTATATGTCTTGCAGTTAATGCTGAATATGCAGATAGAGTCGGAATAAATCCAATGGTAGAACATAACACCGATGTAAAAGGTACCAACTTTACACAAAGCGTTGATGCAGACCCAAAATACGGTGTTACAACAGGCATAAGCGCTTATGACAGAGCAAAAACCATAAGGGTTATCCTTGACAAAAATTCAAAACCGGAAGATTTAAGACGTCCCGGCCATGTTTTTCCAATCATTGCAAGAGAAGGCGGAGTACTCAAACGAAGCGGACATACAGAAGCAGGGGTTGATTTATCAAAACTTGCTAATTTAAAACCTGCAGCAGTTATGTGTGAAATTATGAAAGAAGATGGTACAATGGCACGCAGAGATGACCTTGTAGAATTTTCAAAAAAACATAACTTAAAGTTTATAACCGTTGCCCAACTTATTGAATATCGCTTAAAAGAAGAAAGATTTGTAAAAAGAGAGATAAAAACCTCCCTGCCAACTCTTTTTGGTGAGTTTGAAATATACGGTTACATTGATGAACTAACACAAAAAGAACATGTGGCACTTGTAAAAGATGACGGATCAAATAAAACGCCACTTGTCAGAATGCACTCTTGTTGTTTAACAGGTGATGTATTTCACAGTTTAAAATGTGATTGCAACCAACAATTACACTCATCACTTACAATGATTAATGACTATGGCAAAGGTGCGCTGGTTTACATACTGGATCATGAAGGTCGTGGGATTGGTCTTGTAAATAAACTCAAAGCTTACGCTTTGCAGGACAAGGGACAAGACACAATAGAAGCAAACATTTCACTTGGTTTCAAAAGTGATATGAGAAATTATGGTGTAGGTGCACAAATTTTATACGACTTGGGATACAAAAAAATAAAATTAATAACAAATAACCCAACAAAAATTGTAGCTTTAAAGGGTTATGGAATTGAAATAGAACAAAGAATTGCAATAGAACCCGATATAAACAAATTTAACAAACGATACATAATGACAAAAAAAGAAAAAATGCATCATTTGATATCAGACCATCACTGTGATATAATTGCAACAAATTAATTAAGGAAAGCTTAGGGATGTACCAAACACAGGTTTTGAGTGAAAAATACTTTAAAATTTTTGCAGGCGTTTATAATGACTTTAGATTAAAATGTGCCGAAGATTATAAATTTGAAATAGACCCGTTAGAATATAGTGAATTTATTGATTATTTTAATAAAAAGCTTATAAACTGTATAATTTTGTTGGAAGATGACATCCCAACAGGTTTCTTGGCATACTCAAATGCAAGTCCAAACGTTATTGAACTTTTTTTAATACACGTTTTAGGCAACGAAAACATTGATGATAAGCGTGACAGTTTAATGGAAAAATTTATGCTTGAAACTTGCGAGAGAAGAAAGCAAGCTCTTGTCAGTTATCCCATGTTGGGTGTTCAAACCGAATACAAAGAGAAGGTTGCAGCATTTGGATTTAAGTTTGTTGATTTAGGTGTTATGGTATTTGATGTTAATGATAAAAAATTAATAAAAGAAATAGAGCAACTTAATTTATACTCAATTCCCATAGGATATAAAATCGTTCCCTACAGTGAAATATATGCGGATGAATTAGCGGGTGTAATCTTAAAAAGTTTTAGTGATTCAACAGATATAAATTTTGATATAAGATTCGGCTCAATCGAAGGTTGCAAAGATATAGTAGAAAAAATTACAAAATCGGTATATGGAAGATTTCTAACACACTCGTCAAAAGTCTTATTACACGAAAATAAATTAATAGGCTTTTGCCTGTCTAATGTCACGGCAGAGCGTATAGGTAACATCCCGCTTGTTGGAATTTTAAAGGAACACCGCAGCATGGGTCTGTCTAAACTACTTTTAAAATCGGTTGTCGGCGATGTAATTAAATTAAATCAATCCGGACTTGTAAACCTTACAGAACTAAATGCAAGTGTTGATCTTGACAATATAAACGCCGTTAAAATGTATAAAGATGCGGGTTTTGTTCGATCATACAGCTACCCGCAAGCATATTTACCAAAAAGTATGGACAGTAGTTTAGCTTTATAAAGGAAGAAAAAATGAAAGACAAAGATTTTTTAATGATTCCGGGCCCAACACCGGTACCTGAAAGTGTGCTTTTAGCAATGGCAAAACATCCGATTGGGCATAGAAGCAGCGAATTTTCAAAAGTTGTAAGAAGAGTAGAAGACGGCTTAAAATGGGTCTTTCAAACAAAATATGATGTACAAATATACACATCATCCGGTACAGGCGCTATGGAATCGGCCATATCAAATCTCGTAAATGAAGGTGATAAAGTTTTATCACTTATAATTGGTAATTTTGGTGCACGCTGGGCAAAAATAGCAACAATGCGCGGAGCGAATGTACAAAAGCTTGAAGTTCCATATGGTAGAGCTATTAATCCAAATGAGCTCAAAAAAATACTTGATAACGATATAAATAAAGAAATAAAAGTTGTAACATTGACTCATAATGAAACATCAACAGGTGTTACAAACCCTGTTAAAGAAATTGCAAAAATTATCCGTGAGCATGGCGCGATATCTGTTGTTGACGGTATTACGTCAATTGGCGCAATTGATTGCAAAATGGATGATTGGGGTATTGATGTCCTTATTTCAGGCTCACAAAAAGGTTTTATGATCCCACCCGGACTTGCATTTTTAGTTGCAAATGACAGAGCTTGGGAACTTCATAAACAGTGTAAATACCCGAGTTTTTATTTTAATTGGGATGATTATAAGAAAAATTTAGATAAGGATACAACTCCCTGGACACCTGCAGTAAATCTATTTATAGCATTAGATAAAGCACTTGAGTTAATGAGAGAAGAAGGACTAGAAAATATTTTCGCACGTCACAAGCATAATGCCCTGCTTTTAAGACAAGGCATAAAAGATATGGGGCTTAAGCTTTTTGTTGAAGACGAATCAATTGCCAGTTATGCAATTACATCGGTCTTACCACCTGAAGGTATAAGTGTACCTGATATCAGAAAAACACTAAAAGAAAACTATAATATTGTTGTAGCAAACGGTCAAAACGACTTAAAAGATAAGATCTTCAGAATGGGTACCTTGGGTTTTGTATCCGAGCGTGATGTATTAACAGCCCTAGCAAGCTTGAAAGCAACAATAGATAAACTTAAAAAATAAGGAAACAAAAAATGGCAAAAGTTTTAATTACGGATAAAATAAATGAAACCGCCGTTAAAATTGTTGAAAAAGCGGCCCATGTAGATAACCTCCCGACAATGGATGAGGACGAATTATGTAAAATTATAGACGAATATGATGCTCTTTTAGTCAGAAGTCAAACAAAAGTCAGCGCAAAAATTATAGAAGCGGGTAAAAATCTTAAAATTATTGGTCGAGCAGGGGTCGGAGTAGATAACATAGACCTTGATGCAGCAACTGCAAAAGGAATAATTGTTGTGAATTCTCCTGATGGCAATACAAATGCCGCAGCAGAGCATACCATAGCTATGATGCTCTCTATGGCACGTAATATTCCTGAAGCAGTAAAATCAGTAAAAGAAGGTAAATGGGAACGCTCTAAATTTACAGGAGTAGAAGTATATGGTAAAACACTCGGTATTATCGGACTTGGTAAAATTGGTCATCACGTTGCACAAGTTGCACTTGCTCTTGGAATGAAAATTATCGTTTTTGATCCATACACATCACGTGAAGCAGTTGAAAACATTGGTGCAAAGTATATCGAGCATCTTGATGATTTTTGGGGAGAATGTGATTTTATAACTATTCATACTCCAAAAACAAAAGAAACTACATCTTTAATCAACAAAAACACAATCAATAGGATGAAAAAAGGTGTAAGAATTATAAACTGTGCTCGTGGCGGTATTATCGATGAAGCAGCACTTAAAGAGGCACTTGAGTCCGGTCAAGTTGCTGCATGTGCACTTGACGTATATGAAGATGAAAAAAATATACAAAATAATTTGCTTTTAAGGTTTGGCAAAAATGTTGTTTTGACACCGCACTTAGGAGCAAGTACCGATGAAGCGCAAATCAACGTAGCTCTTGATGTTGCAAATCAAGTTGTGTCAGTACTGTCTGGTTCTGATGCTACAAGTGCGGTTAATATTCCATCATTAAAACCGCAAAAATTAGAACCTGTTAAAGATTACATGCCCATAGCTGAAAATATAGCACAAATGGCATCCCAAATTTCAAAAGGAAGCTTAAAATCTATTGAAATAGAGGTAAAAGGCACATTGGCAGAACTTGACACATCTCCTCTAGAGACAGCGATTCTCAAAGGTGTACTCTCGAGCAATATAACAGGAGTAAATTATGTCAATGCACCCCTTTTGGCAAAGAAACGAGGCATTGAAATCTCAACAAAAAAATCTCAACAAACAACAGATTATATTGGCTCAATAACAGTTAACCTAACTACAGATAAGGATTGTACAAGTATTTCAGGAGCATTAATTGCAAAACACATAAAAAGAATTGTTAAGATTAATGATTACAACACATCCATCAAGCCTGAAAAACACATGCTACTTGTGCCACATGAAAATAAACCGGGCATGATTGCAGCCGTTGCGACAGTCTTAGGCGATGACGGTGTAAATATTTCTCGTATGCAAGTTGCCCAAAAATCATACGCAAAAGGCGAGATAAGACAAGATGAAAAAAGCATCATGATTATAAATACAGATGACAAAGTCGAGCAAAATACTCTGGATAAAATAGCCAAAATTAATGGTATATATGAATCTAATTATATTAGATTAAACGTGTAGTTAACAAATCTTAACAAATTAAAAAATTCTGTCAATTTTACAGGCAGAATTTTTTTTATATAAACATAGGTGAAGTTTATGGAAGGTAGGTTATTTTATGTCAATGAACGGAATTACTGGGTACTCATATAACCCATACGCTTACAATAATACTTATGCAAACACAACTGCAACGAATTTTCAAGGCACATATACAGACAATACAAGCCAGAAAGACGAAAAAAGCTCGCTTAATACAATTGCCACAATTGGTGTAGGGCTTGCAGCACTCGGAGGGGCTATTTATGCAATTAAAAAAGGTAAAAGTGTAAATGGTACTGATTCTTCAATTTGGAAAAATCTAAAAACCGGCTTAAGCGAAATTGGCAAAACAATCAGTAATAAAATTGGGAAAATTTTTAACAATAATAACAATGTAAACGAAGAATTGACAAATGCTGCAAATGAAGTAATTAAAACAAGTCAAGCTCCTTATTCAACAAATGCTTTTAATCAAGCAGTTAAAAATTATGAAGATGTTGTTGTTGATAAGGGTAATGAAATCCTAAAACAGCTTAGTAAACAAACTTACAAGAAAAATTATGATTCAATTCTGGGTAAATTAAACTAAAAAAACAAAACTCTCGAAGACTTCCTTCGAGAGTTTTTTTATGGTATAATAAATTGCAAGTTAGGTTTAATGTAAATTTATGTAACAAATTGAAATTTAAAATTCAATTCATGGCAATTTTAAATTTTTAGATGATTTATACAATCAGAAGGAAAGTTGATAATACTTGGAAAGGGAAAATATATGCAAGTGAACGGTATTAAATCTTACAGTACTCCACATGTTGCATTCGGCAATGAAGAAACAACTGAAAAAAAAGGTACTAAAAAAGCTGCAGCTATTGCAGGAATTAGCGCAGCAGCAGTTGCAGCAGCAGCTGTAGCAACCGGTTTGCACGGTAAAAAAATTGCCGGAGATGTCGAAGGCAATTTTGCAAAAAAGACTTTGCAATACTTAACAAAAGGTGCAACAGACATCTATAATAAAGTTAAAGGCAAAGCTGTAGAAATCTTTGAAAATATTAAAGGTCGTTTCAGCAAAGCTGAAGAAGTAGGACAAAAAAGTGCAGAAGAAACAAAAGAAGCTTTTGAAAATATTCCATTCGATGTTGTTGATTAAGCAATAAATACAAACATTAAAAAGCCTGCTCATTAATGAGCAGGCTTTTTAATGCAATGTTTTGCAAAAAAAATGTTGTTAATATAAAATTATAGAATGATAAATATTAAAAAGACATTGTTTTGGCAATTTTTAAATTTGCTTGAATACGAACTAAAGGAGTTTTTAATAACACTGGGTAATATCGGCAAAGATTTTATACGGGTATTAAAATCCTTGATGGTACTAAAAATGGATAAAGGCGCACTTGTAGAGCAATGTTCTAGATTTGCTGTAGACTCGTTACCTATAACACTTACCATTGTCGCTATGACATCTGTAATAATTGCGATACAAATTGCACCTGAACTTACAAAACAAGGGGCGGGTAATTATGTAGGCTCACTTTCTGCACTGGTTATGGTACGAGAGCTATCCGCAATAATGTCTGGTTTTGCAATAATTTCAATGATAGGTTCATCATACGCATCAGAAATAGCATCTATGGCAGTAACCGATCAAATAAGCGCCATGAAAGTACTACATGTAGATCCTGTAGAATATTTAATAATACCACGTTTTTTGTCAGGGATTATAATGATGCCTTTTGTAGTTGTCATATCAACATTTTGCGGATTAGCTTGCGCAGCTTTTATTTCAAACGTCACTGCAGAAATCACATATTTAAACTTTATAACATCAATGTGGCATGGGCTTTTTATAAAAGATATCTTTGTAGCACTGTTAAAATCTTCATTTTTTGGTGGTACAATTGCCTTAATAAGCTGTTCATGCGGTTATTCAACACGAGGAGGAGCGCTTGAAGTTGGTACATCAACAACCAAAGCTGTAGTATGGTCATTTGTCGCTATTGCAGTTTGGGATTACATTTTTGCATCAATATTTTATCTGTAAGGTATAAAATGGGTATAGAAGTTAAAAATTTAACAAAAGAATTTAACGGCAAAAAAGTCTTAAATAACATAAATTTTAAGGTGGAAGACGGAGAAACCCTTGGAGTGGTAGGCTTTTCCGGCAGCGGGAAAAGCACTTTGTTAAAAATTATTTGCGGACTTTTATATCCTAACTCCGGTGAAATTACCACAACACCAAACAATGCAGATATAGCAATGACTTTCCAATATAGCGCACTTTTTGATTTTTTAACAGTTTTTGAAAATATTGCCTTTCCACTTACTGAGCGAAAAGAATTTAGAAATAAATACACCAAAAAAGAACTAAAGGAAATAGTTGCACAAAAGTTAAAAATAGTAGGGCTTGAGGGTATAGAAAACAAATACCCGTCTGAACTTTCAGGTGGTATGCAAAAACGTGTCGGTTTTGCCCGCGCAATTGTAACAAATCCAAAAATTATACTCTATGATGAACCAACTGCAGGACTGGATCCTGTTTCATCCACATTAATTGAAAACTACATTGTTGAATTAAAAAAAGAATTAAATGCGAGTTGTCTGGTTGTAACACACCAGCTATCAACAATCAGGCGTGCTACAGATAAAGCAATTATGCTTTATGAAGGCGAAATTGTTTTCAAAGGGTCTACTTTGGAACTGTTAAAGGGTGCAAATCCCTACACACATCAATTTGTAACAGCATCAATAAAAGGTCCTATGCAAATTAAGTCATTGTAAAATTTTTAATGTATAATAGGAAAGTATTATGGAACCTAAAAAATCATCATCATCATTAAAAGTAGGAATATTGACACTTAGTGCCATATTTATTCTCATATTTACAGTCCTGTGGATAAAGGGCAGAAGTCTTTCATCTGGCGAGAGAATTGATGTTATTTTTAAAGATATCAATGGAATGCGTGCAGGTTCAGGTGTACAAATGATGGGTTTAAGAATTGGACAAGTTGAAGAGATTACACCAATAATTAATGGTAAAGACAGCTATATTAAATTAAGATTTGTCATAACTGAAAAAGATGTTGATATTCCACCTGCATCAAGAATTTCAATCCAGCAATCCGGGCTTATAGGAGAACAATTCTTAGAAATAACTCCACCAGAAATAGAAACTGTTTTTGTTGAAACATTAAAAAACACCACAGCTATAGAAAAAGGTCAAAAAATCCTTATGGAGTTATCTGGTAAATTATACAAAATAGGCAATGTTGATGAATGTCTGGTATTACCTACAAGTCAAATACCTTTTGATTTAAAAAATAAAATAAAAACAAAATATACTCTAAGGATTAAATACACAATCACAATGCCCGGTTTAATTCTTGACAATGACGACATTGGAGCAAAAATAATTAACAACGAATTAATTTTTTATACTCTTGATGGTGAAAAACTTTATGTCCCAGACAGCAATCTTAAATATACAGTGATAGAACCTATGAGAATTAGTGATTTTATGGAAATAAATTACAAGGCATCAAAATCACTTAACGAAACAAATGAAAAAATTTCAGAAATCTTATCTGATGAAATGGTAGGCGAACTAAGAGAAAGTATTAAAAATATAAATGAATTAACGATAAGTGCGTCAACAACTCTTGACAAAGCGCAGCTTTTAATAGAATCCTCAAAAAATGAATTAGAAGATGTACTTGCACAATCAAATAAACTTATTTCGAAATTAATAGTTTTGACAGATAGCTTAAATGAAATTACTAATGATGATGAACTTAAAAATTCCATAGTTCAAACAACAAAATCTGTAGGTGAACTATCTAAAAACGTAAATACACTTTTGGAAGATAAAAGAACAAAAGAAATTATTACAAATTTAGACGAAATTTCCAGAAATTTAGCAGATATTTCTTCATACATGAATGAATTTACCAAAGATGATAAACTTAAAAAAGATATTTCATCTACTGTGTCAAACATAAACAAAATTTCAGCAAATATAAATAAAACTTTAAATAATCTAAATAATTTGGATTCATGCCAAAAAGCAAGTGTGGACAATATTATTTCTGACACTGTTGTTACATCAAGAAATTTAAGGAAATTTTCGGAAAAATTAAACAAGCGCTTTTTACTGTTTAGATTAATGTTCTGATATGAAAAATATTAAAGTTCTAGTAAATGAATACCATTACAAAAAAAATCCTAAAGGTTTATTATTTTTACCTCTTGGATTTTTAGCTATTTTTTATTCTTTCGTAATAACCTTAAAAAATTTTCTTTACGAAATAAAAATCTTAAAAGAAAAAAAAGTTAAGCCTTTTGTTATATGTGTTGGAAATCTGACAACCGGTGGAGTAGGTAAAACACCTATAGTATGTGAAATTGCAAATTATATTGCGAATAAACTAAATAAAAAAACCGCCATTATATCAAGAGGTTACGGTGCAAAATTAAACAACAAAAATGTTAATGTAATTAAAGATTACAAAAAAACATACTTTTCTAACGGCACCATTTGTGGAGATGAGGCCTTAATGTGTGCAAATAATACAAAAAACTGTATTATTTTAACTTGCAAAGACAGACAAAAAGCTTCAAATTTTGCGTATAATAATTATGGGATTGAAGTAATAATACTTGACGACGGTTTTTCAAACAGAAAGATTAAAAAAGATTTTAGTATACTTGTAATTGATTCAAAAAAACAATTTGGAAACGGTTACCTGTTACCGCTTGGTCCCTTAAGGGAACCTCTGGCTCAGGCAAAAAGAGCAGACTATTTAATAATTACAAATAAAAATCATATAAAAAAAGATGAAACAAAAGAAAAAATTGCAAGAAAATTACAAACAAAAAAAATAACAACTTGCAATTTTACTGAAGATTATTTTTACAATATAAAAAATAAAATGCAAATTATACCCTCAAACCAAAGAGCTATAGCTTTCTGTGCCATTGGTCAACCAAAACAGTTTTACGAATATTTAAAAAATCACTTCGATATTGTTTTTACAAAAACTTTTGAAGATCATCATGCATATACTCAAAATGACATTGATTATTTAATTAAAAAAGCAAAAGAAAATAGTGCAAATATAATAATAACAACGCAAAAAGATGAGGTAAAAATTGCACCGTTTATTAAAGATGTGTGTTTTTTGAGTTTAAAATTAAAATCAGAATTCAGTGGTATGGAAGTATTCTGGGCAATTGAAAAGGAAATAAAAGATGAAATTAAGTGAAATATATTCGAATAAGAGCAAACTTACTTTTTCTTTTGAAGTTTTCCCCCCAAAAAATGGTGATACTCAAAACCTTTTTAAAGAACTGGCAAAAATGAACGAACAAAAACCTGCATTAATCTCTGTAACATATGGTGCAGGAGGTTCAAACAGAAATACCTCTCTTAATATTGTAAAAGAACTTAAAAATAATTTAAAACAGCCTGTGATGCCTCATTTTACTTGCGTTTGCTCAAATAAAGAATATATTGAAAATTATATAAAAGAAATTGAAAATCTCGGAATAACAAATATTTTGGCCTTAAGAGGTGATGAACCACAAGAAATTGAAGTATGTTACAGAGATTTTAAAAGCGCTTTAGATTTAATAAAATATTTGAAAAAACATTCTGAACTTGAATATGCTGTGGCAGCCTATCCTGAAAAACATCCAAAGGCAAAATCATTAAATCAAGATATTGGCATACTTTTGAAAAAACAAAGCCTTGGTGCAAAGGTTGCCTATACGCAAGTTTTTTTTGATAACCAAAGTTTTTATAATTTTTTTGATATTTGCACAAAAAAAGGCATAACACTTCCCATAATTCCCGGCATTATGCCTATTATAAACTATAATCAACTAAAAAGGATTGTTGAACTTTCAGGAACCAAGATTAATCCAAAAGTAATACAATACTTTGAAAAATATAAAAATTCAAAAGAAGATACCATTAAAGCAGGGATTGAATTTGCAAGCATACAATGTGAAAAACTGATTAACTTTGGTATAAAAGGTATACACTTTTACACTTTAAATAAAGCGAGAAGTTCTATTGAAGTAATTGGAAATATTATTTAGAAACCTCAACAAGACAGTCTAATGCCCGAACTATAATAGTTTTAGAATTTTCAAACACAATCGATCCTATTGGTGCATTTTGATATTTATCTTCTAAGGCAAGTAATCTGTGTTTTTTAATTGCAATTTGCCTGTTATTATTCTTAAAAATTGGTGTATACCAAGGCTTTAGTGCACGAATATGATTATGAATATTTAACTTTGATTTTTTAAAGTCAATAATCGTATCTTTATACTCAATCTGACATTCATATGTTGCATGACAATCATCTTGTTTCCGTGGTATTATTTCACCCTTCTCAAGTTTATCTAAAAGTTCTCCTACCATACCTTGTGCAAATTTTGAACATCTGTTGCGAAGCTCGCCGGATGTCATATTTAAATCTATGGTAACAGCCTCTTGCATAAGTATATCCCCACAGTCAAACTTTTCATTCACATAATGAAAAGTTACCCCGGTTAAATCTTCACCTGAAAAAATTGTCCAAAAATAGGGATTTGCACCTCTGTGTCTGGGCAAAAGTGAGGGGTGACAATTAATAGTACCAAGACGTGGCAATTTTGCAATTTCAGGAGCAATTTTCTCGCTCCAAGAACCGACCAAAATAACATCCGGTCTCAACTTTTCAAACTCTTTCACAAATTCTTTTGAGTTAATTGATTTTGCATTAATATCTTTTGCCCCAAAAGCTCTTATAATTGCCAAATCGTGAGTAGGTGAGAATATATCTTTTAAAAACAGGGCAAATTTAGAATAATTTACCCTGTCAATTCTCATAGCTCCAACAACCTTATGTCCCGCATATACACTACCCGAGATTAAAGCGTTTAGCATTTTGTCATATCCTACGACAAGAACTCTAAGCATTTTCCTCTTGCGTTTCTTGTACTTGCATTGCAACTTCTTCAGTATTTTCTTGAACTTGTTCTTGTTCTTTTATTTCTTCAAGGACTTGTCTTTCACGCTCGTCTTCTAATGCCCTGGCTTGTGATTCTGATTTAATATCAATTTTCCATCCGGTTAAACGATGTGCAAGTCTGACATTTTGACCCTCTCTGCCAATCGCAAGGGATAATTGATCATCAGGCACAATAACAAAAACCTCTTTTCTGTTCTCGTCATCTGCCAAAATGTCAACTGATATTATTCTTGCAGGTGAAAGTGCATTTACTATATACTCAACAGGATCTTCAGAATACCTTACAATATCAATTTTTTCATTTTTTAATTCACCTACAATTGTTTGGATTCTAGAACCTCTTGGACCAATACAAGCACCAACAGAGTCAACTGACGGGTCATTTGACCATACTGCAAGTTTTGTTCTGAAACCTGCTTCACGTGCTATTGATTTTATCTCTACGATACCATCTTCAATTTCAGGTACTTCAAGTTCAAAAAGCTCTCTTACAATTTCAGAATGTGCTTGAGATACAATTACCTGAGGCAATCTTGATGTTTCTTTTACATCTAAAACAAAAACTCTTATTCTGTTACCCGGTTTGTAATATTCACCCGGTATTTGTTCGCGAGATGGCATAACGGCATCTGTTTTGCCTATATTTACAATAACATTTCTATCATCTCTGCGTTGTATTATACCTGTAATTAATGTACCTTTTTTAGACATAAACTCATCCAGCACAAGCTTTCTCTCAGCTTCACGAATTCTTTGAGTAATAACTTGTTTTGCACTTTGTGCAGCAATCCTACCGAAATTTTCAGGTGTTACTTCAATCTTAACTTCATCATCAAGTTCTACTTCTTCGTCAATTTCTTTTGCATCTTCAAGAGAAATTTCCAAATCTTCATTTTGCACTTCGCTTACAACGACTTTTGTTCTGAAAACACCTATTTCGCCGGTTGTTTCATCTAATATTGCCTCTACATTTTCAGCATCTTTATCTCTAATGTGTTTTTTATAAGCAGCAACTAGAGCATCGCAAAGAGAGCTAACAAGAATATCTTTTGATATTCCCTTTTCGCGCTCCAATTGTTCAGCAGCCTCAAAAAGCGCAGTTCCGATTTTAATCATTATCTTCTCCTTTATTTTGTTTAATATTTATATCTTCATCAAGTTTGACACTAAAAATATTATCAAGTGCCAAACAGTATGTTTTACCATCATCTTTTGTTTTAATCTCAAGCCCTTGTCCTTCTTTATAATCAATCAAAACAGCTTTTATTACTTTTGTACTTATATCCTTTATCGGATTTTTAACTTTTACAATTATGTCTTTTCCTTTAAAAATTATGTACTCCCTGGTACTTTTCATTTTTCTGTTAAGCCCGGGAGAAGACACCTCAAGATAATACTTAAAGGGTATTAATTCGTCCAAAAAATCGCCCAACCCTCTTGTAATATTTTCGCAATCTTGATGTGAAACCGGATGATCTGCGCAATAAATAAAAATCCTTAAAAACCAGTGAGCATTTTCTTTTTCAAAAGAAACCTCAAGTGGTATCAAATTATAACGCATTGCTGTATTTTCAACAACCGGTATAATTTTTTCCAATATTTCTTTTTTATTAAAGTGTTCGCGCATTTCTACCTTGTTTTTTTGAAAAAAAAGAACGGTTTAAAAAGCCGCTCCGGAATTTTCTTTTAAATAATCCGAGTATTTCTTTTAAAAATACTATGTTAAGTATATCATAAAAGTAAGAAAAACAAACATTTTTTTAAGTTTTATGTTACAATAAATATCTAACCCCAATATAAAAGTATGAGAAGATTATTATTTACATTAATGTGTTGTTTCAGCATTTCACCCTCTCTAGAAGCCATGGCAATAAGTGAAAATGAGGGTTTTATTCCCAATATCGAAAAATATGAAGTTTTACAAGACAAAATAATTACACTTGATGAAACAATTGACGGAGACACTACAACTGATGTTGAATTTGACGATGATAATGATTTAGACTTTAAACTTTTTAGTGAAAAAGCATTTGCACAAAAAAAATCACTAAAATTTGATAACAAATATATTAATGAAATATCTGGGGAACTGCGTTTTCAGGGAATTGCAAGCTTTGAAGAAAAAAGAGGCGATTTAACTACAACATACCCTTTCGATATCAATGCAGTAATAGAATCAAGATTTTTAGATAATAAATACAGATTTTTTACAGAATATGCTTTTACTCGAGATGTAAGTGATTTAGACAATGAATTTTTCGGAAAATTTTCAAATCTATATATTGAAAGGAATTTTAGTAGTAATCATAAAATGCGCATAGGTGTATCTCGTTCACCAATAGGACTTGAAGGCTCAATGAGCTCTTTTTCACTTCCTTTTGCACGCAGAGCACAAATTTCAAGAGAATTTGCAGATGCCATATCTACAGGGGTATCTTTTATAGGTAACAAAGGTCCTTTTGAGTACAATCTTGGAGGATATACTTCTACACGCTTTACACAAGGATTTAAAGATGGTGCGGAATTTATTGGCAGAGTCGGGGTTAAACCTTTTTATAATCAAGAAGGAAGCTATTTTAGAAATCTTAAATTATACACAGGTGTAGATATAGGCCACAGAGGAGAAAATTATGGTGTTTATTCTGCTGCAATGACTTACAAGTACAAAAAATTTCTTATGAATTTTGAATATGCTTTTGCTGACGGATCAAATGGAGATTACTTTGACCAAAGAAAACGTCAAGGGTTTTTTACAACCGTAGGTTGGAATTTTACACCAAAACTTCAATTGTTGGCACGCTATGACTATTTTGATACAAATCTTGACCAATCAAATGATGTAAATCATGAGTATAGCATTGGAGTAAATTATTTTGTATTCAAACAAAGACTAAAATTCGCTTTAAATTATGTCTTTTCAAACAATGAAAAAACAAACATAAATAAAAGCGGAATTTACTTCTTAACCCAATTCTTTATCTAACCAACATTAAATAAAGCACAAAGACACATAAAACCTATCGTGCTTATGATAATCCAAAAGTGAGTAACTGGGTGCAAATTATTCCAAATATATGCTATAAAATTTCTTTGATTCATAAAAATATTATGGCAGTATTTATTTTTTTTATTATCCGTCAAAAAAAGTATTTTATATCATCTTAAAGCATAGTTTTTTGCACTATTTATAATACTTTCATCTATTCCTGCTTCAAGTGCAACTTCAAATGCATTAGAAGACTTGCAAATACCCCTTTGAATTTTTTTTGTTTCCGAATCTATAAAAATAATTTCAGTTGCCTTAGAATTTTCTTTTTTTGTCGCGATTGAAATAAAATGCGTTGCACTAATTGTCTTTGCGTGAATTTTTTGTTCAATATGATCTAAGATTGCAAGCAATAATGCCTCAGAATCTTCTTTTTGAGTTCCCTTTACCGGTTCATCAAAAAGTATAAAACTTGAACTTGTAGAATTATTTAAAATATACGAAATATTTTTCATTTCCGCATAAAAAGAAGATTCACCTTCTTTTAAGTTATCATTCACCAAAGAATGGAAGAAAATTTTATCAAATAAATTTAAATTCGCACTTTTTGCACATGTAAAACCACACATTTGAGAAAGTATGACAGCTATTGCATTTTGTTTTAAATAAGTTGACTTTCCAGACATATTTGCACCTGTCAAGATAAGCAAAATCTTGTTCAAATTTAAATTTGTATCATTTTTTACAAAATTTCCTTTTAGCTTATATACACATGGGTGCATACAATCTTTAAGTTCAAAAATACCTTTATCATTAAAATTAACCTCACAAAAATTATTTTCTAAAATAACTTTTGCAAGGGAAGCCACAACATCCAAATATGCACAGGCTCTTGCAAAAATTCTTATTTTTTCGGTTAATTCCATACAATAAATTTTCAGTTTTTCAAAAATATCTTTTTCAATCGCACTTATCGCATATTTTTGAGAACAAATTTTCTCCTCAAGTTCCATTAAAGGTTGATTAGAACATCTGACAACACTGGCCAATTTTTGCTTTATCAGATAATCAGCACTTATTTTTCCAATAGCGCTAATAGGCAATTCTATACAATAGCCTAAATTACTTGTATACTTTATCTTTGCATCTTTATGAAGATTATTTTTTAAATTTCCTTCTAATCTGAAAAGCTCACGATTTAATTCTTCCAATTCGTTTCTCAGTATATCCAAACGAGGATTGACTCCGTGCTTTACCGGCAAATACTCATAATTTCGACAATTTTCATCATTATCAAAAGTACGCAGAATGATATTTGAAAAATCATTTAAAATTTCAACACATTCCCTGTCAATCTCCATACTTTCACATTCTATTTCCGAAATAATTTCATTTATTTTTAAAGACTTTGAAAGCACCAAAGAAATTTCACTTAATTCTTTATATGTAATTGTTTTATTTGAAATCTTGGCACTATATCTTAAAAGATCACAAAAATCATCTAGAAAATTATCCGTTTTATCTAGCAAAGATGGCTTTGAACAAAATATTTTTAATATATTTTGTCTTTTTAGAATAACTTCCAAATTATTTAAAGGAGCGCTCATCCATTCTCTCAAAAGTCTTCTACCCATGGGGGTTTTCGTAAAATCCAAAAACCAAAAAAGACTGCCACGTTTTTTAAAATCTGCTTGCACCCTGGTAAGCTCAAGTCCTCTACGTGTTACATAATCCATAGACAAAAAATTTGAAATGCTATATTTGTTGATATTGCCCAACTTTGGCGCAAATTCTTTTTGGTTCTCTTTCAAGTAATTTAAAATTGCATTTGCACACATATAGCTTTCTTTGAACTCACTATTAGGCACAATAATATGTTCATTTGTAAAATAGCCAGGACATACATAAACCGATTTTAAATCACCAAAAGATTCTTTAAACTCAAAAACCATTTCTTGCGTATTTAAAAGCACTTCTTTTGGTGAGATTTTAATTATTTCCCTGTTTATATCTTCTTTTGTTCCGTATGTAACAAAAAAAGAGCCTTCTGAAACATCACAATAGGAAAAACCATATAATTTTTGCAGCTTAAAAATTGCAGCAAGATAATTATTTTTATCAGGTTCCAAAAGCTCACTTTCATAAACAGTACCTGCAGAATATACTCTTACGACCTTTCTGTAAAAATTACCGTTAGCATCTTGAAATTGTTCAGCAAGAGCAATTTTACAATCATTATCAAGAAGTTTTTTAATATAAACCGTGGCAATTTTATGTGGTATGCCTGCCAAGGGAACTTTACCTAATTCACCATATTTTTTAGATGTAAGAGTAATATTACAAATTTTTGAAAATAAAACAGCATCTTCAAAAAATGTTTCGTAAAAATCACCTATTCTATATAACAAAATTTTATCGTCATGTTCTCTTTTAAGCTCTAGATAAGCTTGCATGCTTTTTGTTGCTTTGTTGTAGTCAGCATTTTTTGAATTTGTTAAAATTTTATCGTTCATTTTTATATGATAAAATAAAATTAACAAAAATTAAATAAGAAAGACTGCACCATGGGATGTTTAAAAAGTATAGTTAAAAAAATATTATTTATAGCACTTTTAATAGCTTTTTTCTTTTTTGGCGGATGTAATTTTGTCATGACAAAATATAATGAATTTACAAGCCCACCAAGAGAAGAGCTTTTAGAGCAATCAAAAGATTTTGGAGATTTTTCAGGTGTTTCTAGCGATTACAGACTAACACGTTCAATAAATCTTTTCGGTTACAGAAAATTTAATGCCGAATATATGCCAACTGGACAAAAAATTACTATTATTGACTTAAAAAATAAAAATATAATAATGCCCGAAGATTTTAGTACAAAAAAAATAGACTCAAAAATTAACGATGCACTAGATAACTTAAAAGACTCACTTATTACACTTGAAAATCTTGAAATTACTGGGCGCGGAACAATTATTGCAAAAGGGAAAGCTATTCCTTTTGTAAATTTTAAAGCTGATGTCAAAAATGTACCTTTTAAGACTGTCGAAGGTACACTCGGTGCATACAAAAGCCTCAATATAAGCAAAAAAGACAAACCGCAAACAACAAAAGTAGTTATTTCAATGCGCGAGTGTAAAAAATATAATCAACAAATAACAGCAAACTACATAAAATCAGTAAAATTTTAAATCCTAATCCAATCTTTAGGGTAAAGATCATCAGGATTGTTTTGAATTTTTTGGAACCATTTTTCCGGAGCTACAACAATTTTTTTAGGGTTTGAATTTAAATAAGCGCCCCACCAGGAAAAACTTGAGTTTGCAATTATATTATGTTTGCAATTAGACATAAGTCTTAAATCCTCCCAGGATTTATCACCCTGGTTATGAGAAATAAATTCAACTCTTGCGCCTTTTTCCTTGCATTTTGGGCAATTTTCCAAATTTAAGTTCTCTTTTACCCATTCAATATCATCAGAAAAAACATATATCACAGGCTTTTGGACTTCATTTGCAATAATTTCAAGAGCCTTTGAATAATAATTAAAATCAAGATGATTATACACACTTGCATAACGTTTTTTCTGAACATAATCACCACGCCTAATATGCATAGAAATTGAATCCTCATCCTGCATTTTTCTTATTATACTTAAATTTTGTGCATCAGGTTCAAACCTAAAAACAAAATGTTTTTTTATAAGTTGTTCATTTATATATTTATGACTTTGAAAAAAGCCAAAAATATATGTATTATCCTGAATTTGCTCAAATCTTTTTTCCCAATCAAAATCGTTTTCACCGTAAACATTAATGCCCAAAAAATTATTTTTAATATACTTCCTAAATGCCCATAATATTCTGTATCTTAAGCCTTTTATCTCTCTAGAATTTTGCTGAAAAATATTTATTTGATATGGTCTTGAATAACTATGATTAAAAAAATCGCAATCAAAATAAAAATCGGCATTCAGCTTATCTGCCAAAGATGCAACAGCTGCGTATTGAAACATTTGATTTCCTAAACCGCCATTATAACGCATTATTAGCATTTTTAATTCCTTTTTTTTCTTTAAACACAAAAGTTTTAAATATTAAAAACGATAAAATTGCCATTGGTAAAACCATTATACCTTGCGAAAGATATTTGCCAACTCCAAACCCAATAAGAATATTTAAACAGAAAAGATTTATGGAATAAGTTACTATATAAGACATAAAAAATCTTATCAGCCTTGAATTATCATGATTTTTAAAAACTATAATTCCTGTTGTTTTAAAATTCCATAAAACTCCAAGTATATACTGTATTGTCAAAGCAATATTATGAGAGGCATGTAAGGTAACAAAAATAGCATAAACACTATAGCCAAAAGCGGTATTTAGTGCACCAACAAAAAGAAATTTCATAAATTTCCTGTCTACTCTGCTAAAAACCCCAAAGAAAGATTTTTTATGTATCCAATTAAATGCATTTGAAAGCACAGAGAGGATTTTACTCCCCACTGTGCTATTTTTGAACCTTGTAATTAAATTAGCCAACATATTCCTTGATTTCGTTAACTACATCTTTGGGTTCAAGTTTAATTGAAGGACCCATTGTAGTTGTTAAATACATTGATTTAATATAAGTACCTTTAGCTGCTGAAGGTTTTGCTTTAATGATTGCATCAGCCAAAGTAGAAAA
>CALUXW010000013.1 GCA_944324865.1 Candidatus Gastranaerophilales bacterium
GACCAACACCGCGGCTGGTTCCAATCTTCTCTTTTAACTTGTGTTGCAACGCGTGGAATTGCACCATATAAAACTGTCCTAACTCACGGTTTTGTTCTTGACGGTGAAGGTCGTAAGATGTCTAAGTCATTGGGTAACGTGGTTTTACCTCAAGAAGTTACAAAAGTCTATGGTGCAGATGTACTAAGACTCTGGGCTGCAAGTGTTGATTACAGAAACGATATTAAAATTGGTGAAAACATAATAAAACAGCTTGTTGAGATATTCAAAAAAACAAGAAATACTGCAAGATTTTTACTCGGCAATTTGTTTGATTTTAATCCAAAGAGCGATTATGTTGAATATGAAGATTTAAAAAGCATAGATAAATTTGCACTTTCAAGGTTGAATACATTGGTTAAAAATGTTGATGAAGCTTTTGAAAAGTATGAATTTTATAAATATTTCCAATATCTTCAAAACTTTGCAGCAGTTGATCTTAGCTCTTTTTATCTTGATATAGTTAAAGACAGACTCTATACCTCAGGTAAAAAGTCGTTGTCACGTCGTGCTTGCCAAAGTGTTATGTATGAGATTTTGCAAACGCTGACAAGAATTTTGGTTCCGGTTATGCCTCATCAGGCAGAAGACATTTGGCAAAATATGCCCGAGTGTCAAAGAGGCGGGCTTGAAAGCATTTTGCTTTCCGATTGGCCAAAAACTAATGCTAAATGGGATAATGAAAAATTAGAGGCAGAATTTAGCGAGCTTCTGAAAACTCGTGATATTGTATCTCATGCGATCGAACCCTTGCGTAGTGGGGATGAAAAAATCGTTGGAAGCTCTCTTGAGGTTGATGTTCTAATTGTTAGCGAAAATAACGATAATCAAAAGCTTTTAGAAAAATACAAAGATGATTTGGGCGACTTGTACATCGTCTCGCACGCAATAGTGGATGAAAAAGCTGATTTTGAAGCTATTAGCGAATTTGAACAAGACGGTTATAAAGTTAAAATTCAAAAAGCTAAAGGAAACAAGTGCGAACGTTGTTGGAAATATCGTGAGCTTAATTCCGACGGTATTTGCAAGGACTGCCAAGATGCAATAAATTGTTAAAGCATGTTACAATTTATTTGTTTTTCGTAATTTAACGTAAAAATTTTTGTTAATTTATATAACAGCAAAATTTTTACGGGGTCAATGTGATTCAACTCAATTTAGATTTGAATTATTTTAATCAATACTTTGAAATTACAACTCAAAGATTAAATGAGTATGCTTCAAAAAGTATTGATGAAATTATGGAGCTTGAGCTTGAGCAAGGTAATGATTATGCTGCATTAATTTCCTCAGCTATGCAAAACCCTCAAAAGCTTGCAAAACTTTTGCAGCTGATGGACCCAAAAAACAGATATTTAATAATAAGAAACTTGTCTGAAAATGATTTAGATAAACTAATACCTTATCTTGAACAAGATGATTTGCTCTGGGGTTTAAGGTATTTTAGGGTTGATAAAATTATGGAAATGTTAAATAAGCTTCCTACAGAGGAGCTTATGAGCGTTGTTTTACAGCGTTTTACGCTAAAAGATATCTTTTTACTTATGCCTACTGAAGAAATGGATCAATTTTTTGAAAATGAAAAAGTTGAACGAAAGGATGTAATGAAATATTTTGAATCCCTTGATCCATCAGAGCTTGAGCGAATCCTGGTTGAACAGTTCGGAACTGTTATGAAAGATAAGAAGCAAGAAGATCAATTAAAATTTATGGAATCTTTAAAAGATGATGATTTTGTAAAAATGCTGCAAGGTATGAAAAAAAAGGACAAGGTTTCTCTTATGGTGAGCCTTTGTAAGGAAAACCCCAAATTACTTGAAGAAATAAATCCTCAAACCTTGTCAAATCCGATGCGGACATTGGAAAAGCATGACATACTTAAGTGTATGGAGGTTTTAGATCCCGAATTTTTAGTTCCTATGGTACAAGAGCTTCCTCCTGATTTGCTGCAGGTGGTTGCAACTCAAATTGACCCTGTTGTTTTTGCACAAGTGCTAATAGATGAATTTCCGGACATACTTTCAAAAATAGCACTTTAAGTTATTGTATATGCTTTTTTGTAATATAAAAATGAACCTATCAAGAATATTGATATTACAGGGAGCCAAGCTGCAATAAAAGGAGAAACCGCTTTTGTTTCGCCTAAATTTAAAGAAATAGCCCGAATTAAGTAATATACAAAAATTATAATAACGCTAAATAAAAATCCTCTATTGTACCTGACTCGAGGAGGTGTAATTGCAAGTGGAATTCCAACGAGTGTAAGTGCCATTGTTGTAACCGGCAGAGCTATTTTATCATATAGGTCTACTTGATATTTGATTTTTAATTTTTCAACAAATTCCTTGTTAACTTTATTTTTATTTATATATTTTAACAGTTTAAAGAAATTGTATTGACTTGCATTTTCTTTTACAAGCCCTTCTGCATTTTCAATGCCAAAGCTTACAGTTGAATCATCAAAAAGACTTGTATTAAAAATTTTACCGCTTTTTGAAATTGTGTAAATTACACCGCCATTAAAAATCCAGCCCAACTGCCCAGTTCTGCCTGCTTTTGCTTGTACGATTTGTATTGCATCCTTGTCTGATAAATCTACCAAAGTAACGTTATTTAAAGTTTTGTTTTTACACTCCTCGATGTAAATAAGTCTTTTTAGGACATTATTTTTATCGGCATCTTTTATTGTAAAATTCATCCTACCCTCGGGGACATGTTTGCTCTGTAGTGAATAAATTGCTAAGTGTTTAGATGTCATGCTTGTAGCCGGCACTATTATTTCACTTATAAAAAAGCTGACAAAAGTCATAATAATTGCAAAAATAAATATTGGACGTGCAATTCTTGAAATGCTTATCCCGCAAGCTTTTAGAACAGTAACTTCTGAATTTAAACTTAATCTGTTAACAGTCATTACTGTTGCAAAAAGTGTTGAAATTGGTATTGTCATAACAAAAACTTGCGGCAAGTTTAAAACAATCATCATAAAAGCAATGTTAAAAGGTATGCCATACAATGTTATTTGTTTAATTAACTGAGTAAAAGTTTCTGAGGCAAAAATAATTGATGTAAAAATAATCACACCCATTAAAAATACTTCCAAAAGCTGTTTTAGGATATACTTGTCTAAAATTGGCATTTGACGGTATTTTTGATAAATATAATTTTTTATATTTTTAATGGTTGAATATATTTTTGCCTTTTTTGTCATACAATTGTGCTCTTTTTAGACTTATACTTTTAAGCACTTTTATTCTCTCATCATCTTTTAGGTTTTTCAAGTAATTAAGTTCTTTAATAAACAAATCTATACTTTTTTCAATATTTTTTTTGTTTAATTTTAGCATATCACAAGCAAGAATTTCATTTGTTAAAGCTAATCTTGTAGTATCACGAAATCCACTTGCTGCTATTATTTTGGCTTCGTCTGATTTTACTGAATTAAAAAGTGCAAAAGATAAAAGCATTGGCAAATGAGAAATTTGTGCTGCAGCCATATCATGAATTTTTGCCTCCATTAAAACAGGGGTTGCACCCATAAATTTTATAATTTCTTCCAGTATGGCATTTCGTTTTGTTATAACCCATTTTGCACCATGAAATAAATCATCTTTTGATGCATCAAAACCTGATTCTTCGCTTCCTGCCATAGGGTGAGTTCCAATGTAGTTAAATTTATATCCTCCTTCTAAAAAGTCTTTTAATGAACATACATCACAAACTATACATTTAGGAGAAACAATGTTTTCAAGTCTTTTTAAAACATTTTTTGTTTCGTTCATCGGCTTGCAAACAAAGACAACATCAGCTCCTCTGACATCTTCAATCATATCTGAAACAAAAGGAGTATAGCTTTTTGCTTTGTCATAACTTGACTTTGAAATTGCAGCAACTTCCCAGTCACTTTCACTAAGCGATTTCAAAATTGAACCGCCTATCAACCCTAAACCTATAATTGCGATTTTTAACATAACATATATTATAGTATAAATTTTAATTTTTGTATTATAATAGTTAAGAAAATTAAAGTATTTTGGAGGTGAAAATGGAATTAATTAAAAAAGGGCATGCTTTTAAGTTTGGTGATAATATTTCAACAGACCACATTGCCCCTGGTAGACTTTTTCACCTGAGAAGTAATCTCGAAGAATTTTCAAAACATGTTTTAGAGGATGCTGATCCTGAATTTGCATCTAAGATGCAAAAAGGTGATTTTGTTGTTGCGGGAAATAATTTCGGGCTTGGTTCATCTCGCGAGCATGCCCCGCAGATTATTAAAATCGCAGGTGTGGGTGCAGTTATTGCTAAAAGTTTTGCAAGAATTTTTTACAGAAACGCAATAAATATAGGACTTTTGGCAATTGAGTGTAACACTGATAATATTGATGCAGGCGATGAACTTGAGCTTGATATTAAAAACGGCACTTTGAGAAATATTACAAAAGACCAAATACTTAAAATTACACCATTACCTGATGTAATGATTAAACTTTTAAATGACGGCGGCTTAATTGAACACTTGAAAAAACATGGAGATTTTGACCTTGTATAATGTTACTTTAATTAATGGGGACGGTATAGGCCCTGAAATAACAGATGCTGTTGTAAAAATTTTAGAAGCCTCAGGAATTAAAATTAATTGGGATTTGCAGACGGCAGGTGCTGATGTCGTTGCAGCAGGCGGTGTGCCATTGCCAAATAGGGTAATTGAGTCAATTAAGAAAAATAAAGTTGCACTTAAGGCTCCTGTTACTACCCCCATTGGTAAAGGTTTTCGCTCTGTAAATGTTCAGTTGAGGCGTGAGCTTGATTTATTTGCAAATTTAAGACCTTCAAAAAATCTTCCTGGAATTAAAACACCTTTTAATAATGTAGATTTAGTTGTTGTAAGGGAAAACACCGAAGATTTATACGCAGGAATTGAAAATAAAATCAATAAAGACAGAGTTGAAGGTATAAAATTAATCACCCGTCAAGGTTCAACAAGAATATGTAAATGGGCATTTGATTACGCTGTTAAAAATAACAGAAGTGAAGTTTGTGCAGTTAGTAAGGCTAATATCTGCAAACTTTCTGACGGGTTGTTTTTAGAGTGTTTTAGAGAAGTTGCAAAAGAGTACCCCGATATTACTCCAAGAGAAATCCTGGTGGATAATCTTTGTATGCAACTTGTACAGAACCCTTCGCAGTTTGATGTTTTAGTTTTACCTAACTTGTATGGTGATATTGTTTCTGACCTTTGCGCAGGTTTAATAGGTGGTTTAGGTGTGGCACAAGGAGCTAACATTGGGCTTGATTGTGCGGTATTTGAACCTGTACACGGCAGTGCTCCAGATATTAAAGGTAAAAATATAGCAAACCCGACAGCACTTTTGATGAGTGCAATTGAAATGATTAAATATTTGGGCGAGTTTGAAATTGCAAAAAATATCGAAACTGCCTTATTTAAAGTCTTGAGTGAGGGCAAGGTTTTAACCCCTGATTTAGGTGGTAGTGCAAAAACTACCGAGTTTAGGGATGAAATTATCAAAAATCTAGAGTAAAAATATTTTATGAAACTTGAAAATATTGGACTTGGTATAGATGTAGAAAACGTTGCACGTTTCAAGAAATATGCGCAAAAGGATAATCCTTTTGTAAATAAAATTTTTACAAAAAAAGAAATTGAATATTCTTACAAGACAAAAAATTTTGCGCAACACCTTTGTGCAAGGTATTGCGCAAAAGAGGCTTGTGTTAAAGCTCTACACTCGCTTGGAGTTGATGGGTATTTTTGTCGTGATTTTGAGGTAGAAAACTTGCCTTCCGGAGTTCCGCAAATTAATCTTATAGGACCAAAAAGAGGTGATAACTTAACTTTTAAGTTATCATTATCACACACGGATACGTTTGCTGCTGCCACAGTTATAGCTGTTATTAACTAAATATATATTTTTGTAATTTTTTATAAAGAACTGTAAAATTTTTGCCAAAACATGATGAGATTGTATAAAAAAAGCGTTAAACTCAGCATGTTATGAATATTGTAAAAGTACTCGATGATTATTCTAAGTCAGATGATCAAAGAGAGCTGGTTGAGTATTTAAAAGGTGTTTTACCTTCTACAATTTGTTATGAACCCATTAAAAATAAAGATTTCATAAGAAAGTACATGACCCCTCTCAATGATTTTGTAATTTACACAACGGCAATGCCTTGCGCAGATGTTCGTCGTGTACTTAGATAATTAAAACCCGCCTATTTGGCGGGTTTATTTATTTCGCAACCTTAATTTTCATTTGCTCCATATAATTTTGTATAGCACCTTTGTCCCAGCTTACATCTGTTTTAAGTGCATTTAAATCCATTTTAAGAGATTCTTCCCTGCTCAGCTTAATATCTTTTTTCATTGCTTCAGCTAATTTTGTAGAGTTTCTGTCCTTTCTTGCTTCTTTGTCCCAATCAGGTGAAACACATATAAATTCATAGTCTTTCACTGTTATAGCATTTGCTTTATCTGCTCCGTAATCGTCATAAGAGTATATTTTTCTTGAAATTTCTCCCTGAGAGCGCATTCCTCCGACTTCTGTAGCTATAACATGAGAGCCTGCGTATAGTCCTTTGAGTTCTGAAATTCCATAGGGTTCAAAATCAGAAGGCATACAGTTTCTTGTCGTCATATTCATTAAAAGCAAACCTGAATTTGAAATACGATTTTGCGTGAATAGTATTCTTCTTCCGTATTTACCAAGTTCGTCTTTTTTGGCTTTTATGTAATTTGCAATATTTTCATCGCCTCCGCCTGAAATTAACAGAACAGGCATTGTTGTTCCTGTAGGGTGATTGTATGATTTGACAAGTTTTGCATATGCATCAATTATGGTATCAAAACCTTTTTGTGAATCAAGACGGCTTGCCATAGTAAATATTGGTGTATCTGTTGTTATACAATTAATGTCTATGCCATATTTACCCTCATAAAAATCAGCAGGTTTATTCATATGTATTATTGGTGTTGGGCCATTGTTTTTTGCAGCATCTTGAATAAGCCTTATAAATAGTTTTTTGTTATGAGTTTTTCTTCTTGAAAAAGTTGTACGGTTTATCGAACTTATATCGTCATTTAGGTTTTCAATGTATGGCATAATTTTTTGTGTTGTTCCAAAAATTTTATTCAGTCTGTCGCCAAGCTCTTTGTTTGCAACTTCAACATTTGCTCTTGTTGCCGCAAGAGGTGCTTTATCCACCCCGTTTGGGTAGACATCAAGCGCACCCTTTGAATCTTTTATTTTAATTATTGTGTCAAGTTTTGAAGACAAACCTTGTTTCGCCAGTTCATCTTTATATCCTTCGGAAACCGGGCCTATACTTGTTGCAAGGACACATGATGCTTGTGCAGGGTTTAAGACATCTTCGTAAAAACCTATCCTTTGTGAAGGTGAGCCAAAAAGTAAAAATTGTCTGTTGCCTACATCTGCTATACAACTGTTTGCTATTATATCTCTTGCAAAACCACCATAGAGGATATTAAAATATTCTTCCATAACACCTTTATCCCAGCTTTGCCCCTGGTATCCGTCCCCAAGATTATGAATAATAACCGAGGTGTTATTTGAAAGATTTCTTAAATAATCTGTTGTAGTTTTTCTTCTTGAATGGATTGAATCTTCAGCTCTTGAGTATAGTCGCATTTTGCACAATAATCCACCTGACTGCCAAGCTTCATGTGCAATAAGTTTATCGGGTGCTTTTAATTTTTCACCGTTTGGGAGCTTGATTTCTCCCTCTTTTGCTTGGGCTAAAAGTTCATATGTCATATTGTTAAATTGTGCCATACGTGCTCTTTCATTGCTGTGTGGTAAATTTTGATAAACCATAGGAGTTGTTGTATTGCCAAAATTAAACATGTCGTCATCATATAAAAATATAGTTTTTTGTCTGTTTGGGCCAAATTCTCCCCAATAGACACTAAATTTATCTATTTTGTCACCTGTTTGTAAATCTCCTTCGTATATTTTTTCTACTTTTGTTTTATTGTTTGGGGTTATGTAATATGTGTTCCCATCGGCGTCATTTTCAAGATAGTTGATTTTCTTTCCGTTGACACTTATATTAAACATTGGTGATATCGCATAAGTATTAACTCCTGCTTTTTCAAGTGCCTGTGGCAATTCACGTGCAATATCGGTTTGACCTCCTACCGGATTCGTGTATTCATAACTTATTGACCATACATCAGGATTTGTAACAGCATCCGGTTGTGTTTCTCCGTTTAAGACTTTTGCTATATCACGAGTTATCATACCTTTTGTGCTTGAGGGCAATTTTAAATCGTCTTTTAAATTAAGGTATAATCCGCCCCATATACTTATCGGATGATTTGGAAAATGTACTACAACAGGTAAGTCTTTTGCCGCCTCTATTGCTTTGTATTCCAGTTCGTTTAATTCGTTTATAGGGTATCCTTTGGCTGCTATTGTTCTTAATTCTTGTAAAATTTCTCTTGTTTTTGAATTAATTGTTGCGCAATACATTAAAAGTGCATCAGCTGATGATATAATGTTTTGCTCTTTTTGTTCCCTAACATCACCTGAAATGTTTTCTTTTTTCTTTGTGCCAAAAGAAATATCTGCTATATGCCTTAATGGCTGGATTTTTAGCATATTACCCTCTCTTACATACTAACAACAATATATAAAAAATACCTGAAAAAAATTTTTTGCCAAAAAATATTAAAAAATGTAAATAAGATATTCTCTTTAGACAAACACTACCATGTTGTTGTAAAATATTATTATGAGCGAAAATTTAAAAGAACTGAAAAACTCATATCCTGATTTTAACTTTGAAAATCTTGCAAAAATTGCAAATGTAGAAGTTAGGTTAACTGCACAATTAGGAAAAACTAAAGTTCCTCTGAAAGATATTTTGAGATATGAACAAGGTGCTGTAGTTACGCTGGACAATAAAGAAGACGAACCTGTTGATATTTTTGTGGATAATGTCCTTGTGGCACGTGGCATGGTTGTAGCAGTTGATAATTGTTACGGTGTTAAAATAACAGAAATTATCGAACAACAAAAATAATATAGATTAATACTAATCTATATTATTTAAGTATTTTTATTTTGTTTTTATGCTTTTAGCTTATTCTTCATTCCAAGAATACATTTTTCTCAATTCTTTGCCTACTGCCTCAAGTTGATGGTCAGCCTTAAGTGCTCTTGTGGCCAAGAAATTAGCTTTGCCGCCGGCTTTATTTTCTTTAATCCAGTTAGAAGCAAAAGTGCCATCTTGAATTTCTTCCAAAACTTTTTTCATTGCTTTTTTTGTTTCTTCGGTAATTATTCTTTTGCCTGTGCAATAGTCGCCGTATTCTGCAGTATTTGAAATTGAATATCTCATTTTCTTAAATCCGCCTTGATAAATAAGGTCTACAATTAATTTCATTTCATGAATACATTCAAAATAAGCATTTTCCGGTGCATAACCTGCTTCAACAAGGGTTTCAAAACCTGCTTGCATAAGAGCTGTAACACCACCGCATAAAACTGCTTGTTCACCAAACAAATCTGTTTCGGTTTCAGACTTAAATGTTGTTTCCATAACACCTGCACGAGCTCCTCCAATGCCGGCAGCATATGCAAGTCCGATATCAAGTGCTCTGCCCGACGCATTTTGATGAACAGCGATTAAGCAGGGAACACCTTTGCCTTCAACATATTCGCTTCTTACGGTGTGCCCAGGACCTTTTGGGGCTATCATAATGACATCGACATCTTTTGGTGGAATAATTTGATTAAAGTGAATATTAAAACCGTGTGCAAAGGCAAGAACTTTACCTGCACTTAGGTTTTGTTCAATACTTTCTTTATATATATCTGATTGGATTTCGTCAGGTAGTAAAATCATAATAATATCTGCAGCTTTTGCGGCTTGTGCAACGGTTGTAACTTCTAAGCCTGCATCGGCAGCCTTTTTCCAAGACTTTGAACCATCATAAAGTCCTACAATAACATCAACTCCGCTTTCATGTAAATTAAGTGCATGCGCATGTCCTTGTGAGCCATAGCCGATAATTGCAACTTTTTTGCCGTTAAGTAAGCTTAAATTGCAGTCTTTTGCGTAATAAATTTTTGCCATCTTAATCTCCTTTTTAGTATGGATTTTACTTTAGTGTAGCCTTAAAATATGTTATGGTCAATCTTTTTTGTGATATATTAAAACTATGAATGAACTTTTATTATTAAATTATAAATTGTTGAGTTTTAGTATATTTGGCAATGTTCTAAAGGACCCTGCGATAAGTTCGCTTATGGGTTTGTTTTCAAGTTGTACAGAGTCTTTAAGTGAGTCTTTAGTATACGCGGGTAAATTTTTAAAATTAATATATGAAAGTGAATACCGTGGAGATTTTTCTAAATATTTAAATGATTTAATTAAACATGATGAAAATGTTTTTACAAAGAATATTGCAAGAGATGTTATTTTAAATGAAAACATTATCAATGCTGCAAAAAATGAGCTCAAGGTTTTAAATGAGCTGTTTTTGCTTGACATGGATAAAATCAAAGAAATATTAAGAGCTCAATTTGCACATGGCGAGCAAATAATAAATTTATTAGGCAATTTTGACAAGAGTGAAAAATGCATAGATTTTACTGATTTGTGTGATTATTTAAAGGAAAATTGCTACGGAGTTTATGCAAAATATGGTGCATTTTTCTATAAGGAAGGTAAAATTAACCCTGTTAAATACACAGATGTTATTACGTTTGAAGATTTAAAAGATTATAAAACACAACAAAATACTTTAATTATGAACACTCGTGCATTGATGGAAGGTAGAGCGGCAAACAATATTTTGCTATACGGTGATAGAGGTTGTGGCAAGTCATCAAGTGTAAAAGCGGTTTATAATGAATTTAAAAATCAAGGTTTAAAAATTGTGCAAATTTTAAAACAAGACTTATCTGCACTAGATAAACTTTTGGAAAAATTAGCAAAAATTCCTTTAAAGTTTATTGTGTTTATTGATGATCTGTCTTTTAATGAAGAAGATGAAAATTTGAGTGTTGTAAAATCTGCACTAGAGGGTGCAATTTCAAAAAGAAGTGAAAATATTATTATATATGCCACAACAAACAGAAGAAACATTGTAAAAGAAACATTTTCATCAAGAGAGGGTAATGAAGTTCATTTATCTGATACTATAGATGAAAATGCCTCTTTGTCAGATAGATTTGGTATAACTTTAACTTTTCTTGCTCCTAATAAAGATAAGTATATTGAAATAGCAAGAAAAATTGCCAAAGATAAGGATATTATAATTAATAATGATTTTGACATAAAAGCTGAAAGATTTGCATTACTAAAGGCTTCGCGCTCTCCCAGGGTTGCACAACAATTTGTTAAACAATATAACGTATGAGGATGGAAAAATCGCCTCATAAAATAAGGCGATCTCCTTTGCCTTGAGATGTCTGGCACGACAGGCAAATCTATTTAATATTCAAATTATAATAATTATTTGAATATACAAATACAATATTCATATTATATATAAATATCAAATATATGTAAATATATTTTACAACTTTTAATATTTTTCTTTGTTATATAATTAAAAAGTTATGTATAAATCACTTACTCCTATAATATTATTAACTGTTTCTAATATATTTATGACATTCGCATGGTATGGACATTTGCGCCACAAACAAAGTGCACTTTGGCTTGTAGTTCTCGTAAGTTGGGGGATAGCATTTTTTGAGTATTGTTTTCAAGTTCCTGCAAATCGTATTGGCTCATATTTTTACAGTGCAGCACAGTTAAAAACTATACAGGAAATAATTACCCTTGTAGTTTTTAGTATATTTTCTGTTTTGTATTTAAAGGAACAATTTCGCTGGAATTACCTGGTAGGTTTTTTATTTATAATTCTTGCCGCATTTTTTATATTTAAAAAATGGTAACATTTGATTTTTTTATATTTACTTTATGCTAGATTATTAGTATGAAATATGTTCCTTTGCATTTACATACGGAATATTCTTTACTAGACGGGGCAATAAAGGTAAAAGATTTATTTAATTTTGCCAAAGAGAACGATATGCCTGCGGTTGCACTTACTGATCATGGTGTTATGTTTGGTGTAATTGATATGATATTGAATGCAAAGGAATGCCCTGAAGTCAAACCTCTTATAGGTTGTGAATTTTATATTTGCGAGGGTGATGTTATAAATGATAAAACAACAAAGAAAACACTTTACCACCTTGTTTTAATAGCAAAAAATAACCAGGGATATCAGAATTTAATTAAATTAGATTCAATTGCCTCAACTCAAGGATACTACTATAAGCCTAGGATTAATCACCAAATGCTTGAACAATATTCATCAGGTATTATTTGTTTAAGTGCTTGTATCCAGGGTGAAATTGCAAGAAATATACTTGACGGTAATGAGCAAAAAGCACTTGAAAAGGCAAAATGGTATAAAAATCTCTTTGGTGAAGATTTTTATATTGAGTTGCAAGATCACGGTCTGCAAGAGCAAAAAGAATCAAATCCAAAACTTATTCAAATTGCCAAAGACTTGGATTTAAAAATGGTGATAACAAATGATTCGCATTATTTGAGGGCGCAAGACGCCCTTTGGCATGATACATTGCTATGTGAACAAACAAAGTCTTCAAAATCAGATGCAAATCGTTTTAGGTTTTCAAAAAATGAATTTTATGTTAAAACCGTTGATGAACTAAGACATTCTTTTGATTGGATGGATGAGGATACATTTAATCAATGTATTGAAAATACTGTAGAAGTTGCAGATAAATGCGATGTGCATATAGAACTTGGTAAATCACATTTGCCTTCTTATCCTGTGCCTGAAGGGTATACAATAAGTTCTTATTTTGATTATTTATGTCGTGAAGGGTTAAAAAAAAGGTATGGTGAAAACTACCCGAAAGAAATAGAGGAAAGATATGAATATGAGCGTGGTGTAATTGAAAAAATGGGCTTTCCGGCATATTTCTTAATCACGTGGGATTTTATAAATTGGGCTAAAGAACATGGTGTTCCAACAGGTCCTGGGCGTGGTTCTGCTGCAGGCAGTATAGTTGCTTATGTTCTAGGAATAACGGAACTTGACCCCATAAGGCATCATCTCTTATTTGAAAGGTTCTTAAATCCTGAACGTATATCAATGCCTGATGTTGATATTGACTTTTGTAAGCGCCGACGTGGCGAGGTTATAGATTATGTCACAAAAAAATATGGCGAGGATCATGTTTGCCAGATTATAACCTTTGGTACACTTGCTGCAAAGGCTGCCTTAAAGGCTGTTTGCAGGGTTTATGATATTCCGTTTTCTGATTCGAATAAATGGGCAGGTATGATTCCTTCAGCTCCGGGAACAAAGCTTGACGATGCACTAAAAGATGGTATGGAGCTAAAAAAACTTTGTGATGAAAACGAAATGGTGCGACGTCTGGTAGATGAAGCAAGACATCTTGAGGGACTTAAAAACCAAGTGGGAACACATGCTGCAGGTGTCATAATTTCACACAAACCGCTGGATGAGATTATTCCAATTGCTCTTTCGAAAGAAAAAACCACAACTACGCAATATCCTATGGTACATATTGAAAAGCTCGGGCTTTTAAAAATGGATTTTCTAGGTCTTGAAACACTTACAATTATTAGAGATACCCTTGATTTAATTAAAATGCGCCATGGTATTGACCTTGATATTAATAAAATACCTCTTGATGATCCTAAAACTTTTGACCTTTTAAAAAGAGGTGACACAGACGGTGTATTTCAGCTTGAATCAGGTGGTATGAAAAAACTCGTAAAAGATTTAAAACCTACAGTATTTGAAGACTTAGGCGCATTAGTTGCATTGTTTCGCCCCGGGCCACTTGAATCAGGCATGGTAAAAGATTTTGTTGACAGAAAGCATGGACGTCAAAAAATTGAATATGCTCATCCGCTATTAGAAAAAATATTAAAAGACACTTATGGCACAATTGTTTATCAAGAACAAATTATGCAAATATTTCAAACACTTGCGGGATATACTCTTGGTGGTGCAGACATGGTTCGTCGTATGATGGGTAAGAAAAAGCTTGACGAAATGGCAAAACAAAAGGGTATTTTTATCGAAGGAGCCGCTAAAAATGGAATGTCAGATAAAGATGCCGCAGCGCTTTTTGAGCAGATTGAAAGTTTTGCAAAATATTGTTTTAACAGAAGTCACAGTGCAGCTTATGCTTTTGTTGCGTATCAAACAGCATATTTAAAAGCGCATTATCCGGTTGAGTATATGTGTTCGATTTTAACTTCTCAAGCTGATAATCAAGATAAAACACAACAGTATATTTTGCAATGTCAGGCATTGGGAATTAAAGTTTTACCACCAGATATAAATAAATCATCATCACAATTTTTCCCTGACGGTGATAATATACGCTTTGGGCTTGCCTCAATTAAAAATGTAGGAGGTGCTGTTATTGATGAAATTGAAAAAGAGCGTCAAAATAAAGAGTTTGAAAGTTTTTTTGATTTTTGTTCACGTGTAGATACGAAATGTTTAAATAAAAAAACTCTTGAGAGTTTAATAAAGGCAGGTGCTTTTGTAAGTCTTGAAAAAAGCAGAAAACAACTTTTGGATAATATAGATAATGTTGTAGAGCAAGTTCATAAAGATAAAAAAACACAAAGTAGCGGGCAAGTTAGTCTTTTTGCTGCACTTGCCGAAGAAGCCCAGGAGCTTAATATACCCAGTTTTGAACTTTTGGGTTCATCGGACGACGAGTTTTCAGACTCTGAAATTCAACAGTTCGAACACGATTTAATGGGAATTTATGTAACATCGCATCCTCTTTCGTCTATTAAAGATACCTTAAAATATATTACGACAGATACAGTAAGTGATATTTTGGAAAATCCTGAAAATGATAAAAGTGTTACTATTTGCGGGCTTTTGTCGCAGGTTGTTCAAAAAGCAACAAGAAAAGACCCTTCAAAGTTCTTAAAAACAGGTATTATTGAGGATTTGACAGGTCGTGTTGAGGTTGTAATGTTTCCTAAAACTGTTGAAACTTGCGGACAATATATGAATAGTGAAGAAAGGGTTATTATAAAAGCAAAAATTCAAAACCGCGAGGAACAAATTAATCTTATTGTGCAAGATATTAAACCGATTGGAAATGTAAATCTTTTTAAAATTAAGTATAAAAAAGATTTAGCTTTTGAAGAAAATATCTATTTAAAAGAAGTGCTTACTAAATATAAAGGCGAGGACCCTGTTGTAATAGATTTTGCCGATGATAACGATGAAAGAGTGCAAATGCTTACAAATTCTAATCTTTGGGTGAAAAATGACCCACAACTTGAGAATGATTTAAAAAAAGCATTTAAAGATAAGCTTGATGTCGAGGTTGTTGCGCTTAATTAAACACTGAATATATCTTTGATATCTTGGAATGTAAGCGTTTTTGCAATATTTCTGTCGATTGAGATTACACTATCCACAAGCGAACGTTTTTTGGATTTTAGTCTTTGAATTTTTTCTTCTACCGTACCTTTTGTAATCAAGCGGTAAACAAAAACTTTCTTTGTCTGGCCGATACGATATGCCCTGTCTGTTGCCTGATCTTCAACAGCTGGATTCCACCATGGGTCGTAGTGAATAACATAATCAGCTCCGGTAAGGTTAAGACCTGTACCCCCTGCTTTAAGCGATACAAGGAAAATCGGTATAGTCGGGTCATTGTTAAATCTTTCAACCACTTCCTGACGGTTTTTAGTAGCACCTGATAGGTATTCGTGTTTAATGCCTTTTGTTTCAAGCCATTGTTTGATAATGTCGAGCATACCGACAAATTGGCTGAAAAGAAGTATTCTGTGTCCTTCCGAGATAATTTCTTCAAGCATTTCCTGTAAATGTTCAAATTTACCCGATTCGTTTATGCCCAAAGTTCCTTCTTTGTCATACAACCTTGGGTGGCAGCAGATTTGACGCAGTCTTAAAAGTGCAGAGAAAATAGACATTCTAGACTTTTCAAGACCAACCGTTTCAATAGATTTAAATAACTCTTCTTTAGTTGAGTCAAGAACCTGTAAGTACAAGTCTTTTTGCTCAGGTGTAAGTTCGCAGTACGCAACAGATTCAATCTTATCAGGCAAGTCTTTTGCAACATCCCGTTTCATACGGCGTAAGATAAACGGAAAAATCTGCCCTTTTAAGCGTTTTTCAACCGCTTTATCTTCTTTTTCAACAATCGGGTTAACATAGCGATAGTTAAATTCATTTGCATCGAATAAAAATCCGCTCATAAGAAAATCAAAAATACTCCACAGCTCTTCAAGTCTGTTTTCAATCGGAGTACCGCTAAGCGCCAGTCTGTGCTTCGAGTTAAGTTCTTTTACAGCACGAGAAGTTTGAGAACTTGCGTTTTTAATGTTTTGAGATTCATCTAAAATAACGTATCTGAATTCATATTTTTTAAGTTCTGCAATATCACGTCTTACAAGCGCGTAGGAGGTTATAATAACGTCGTATTTGGGAATATTTTTAAATTGAGATCTTCTCTCAATACCTGATAATACAAGGTATTTAAGGTTTGGAGCAAATTTCTCTATTTCATTTTCCCAGTTAAATACGACTGATGTCGGGCAAATTACCAAGGCAGGTTCTTTTCCGTCTTTTTCTTTGGCTTTTTGTAGTAGTGTTAGGGTTTGAAGCGTTTTACCAAGACCCATATCATCCGCCAGAATACCGTTTAAGCCATATTTGTACAAGAACCAAAGCCAGCTGTAACCTTTTGTTTGGTATTCCCTGAGCGTTGCAACAGTTCCTTTGGGCAAGGGGGTATTTTCCATATTTGAAAAAGTTGAAATTTCTTTCCAAAATTTGGAGAACTTTCTTGACATTTTAAGCTTAACACCCATTGCCTCAAGCTCTGAAACCACCCCTGCACGGTAGGTTTTTACAATAAATTTGTCTTCATCGTTTTTGTAAACGTCATAAGTGTTAAAGGATTTTAAGAGAGATAAAATATCATCACAAGGAATTGCTGCTTGTCCCTTGCCTTTTGTATTGTAATATTTAGTTCCTTCATAAACTAAATCTTGAATTTTATCAAATTCTATAATTTCTCCGTCGACTTCTCCATGGAGTTCTATTTCAAATTTATCAGTTGAGTCTTCTATAAAGTCAATTGTTGCTTTTAATTCAAAACCTTTAGAGTTAAGTTTATAAAGACTCATGTCGTCTTTTTCTATAAATTTCCAACCTTCACCTGCTTTGTTGATATAATAGTTGTAAAAATCAATCGCATATTCTTTTTCAAGTGCAAGGTTATTTGTTTGCATTGGTGCAAAACGACATGCCAGAAGCATTTGATATGCTTTTTCTTCAAACTGTGTATCTCTTTTAACCCAGTATAAGAGATCTTTTTCAGGTTGTTTAATTGTAACATATGGGCTTTTTGGAGTTTTGGCATAAGGAACTTTTACGCCGTCGTATTCAAAATCCAAAGATGCTTTTAGTGATAGGTCGTAATCTATGCTCAACTCCACTATGCATTTTGGTGGGCGTTTTTCAAATGCGAGTTTTTCCATTTCTTCGCTCAGATAAACGCTCATCATTTTTCTTAATTTTGGCAATTCTTCGTAGATAAATTTTCCACCTTCAGCGTCTTTGATGTCTGTAAAAGATGCCTTTGTAAGATACTGAGGTAAAATTGACACTTGTGTGTCGGTTCTAAAAATTACATCTTTATATCTGCCCCATTTTAGTTGACGAGAGAAATACCTGATTTCTTCAAATGGATAAATTTCGCTCCCGTCGGGTCTTTCCCAATACAAGGACAAAAGAACGTTTCCAACGTATGAAATATTTACCGCAAGGCACAATTTCCAAGTTTCATCATCAAAACGAATTTTTTTGTGTGTTTTGGCATCAATTACATCCTCCATTTTGGATAGCATTTTAAAAAATTCGTCGAATTTGTTTATTTGAACATCATACCAGCCTGATTTTTTATCTAATCTTGACTGTTTTAAAAGCATCTGAAACATCATTGCTTCAAGTTTTTGAGCGTTATTTAGCTGGAAGTTGGGGTCATTTTTTTGCGCCTCAAGAACAGCTTTAAATATTCCCTCTAAATCCCTTATAACTCTTTTTGTATTCCTGTCCATAACAAGAATTGAGAAGAAATTTTGCCTTCTTTTGGGGTTAAAGTGGAAAATATATCCGCCTTGCGGATTTTCGCACATTGGCAGGTCTTCATCCTTGAAAACAGGAGTTACATTGTGTTTTTCGTAAAGATATTCATCCCAAAGATGATTTTTAAGTGCGCTAAGGCCAAGAGCCACGGCATGCTTGCACCAAGGTTCATCAAGAGGGCAGGTACAGGAAGGCTTCACTCCTGTTTTGTTAAACTTAATTGAGGTTTCATAATAAGATTTATAATTTCCTTTGATTTTACCTTTTACGGTTGAATCTTTAAGGGTAATTTCTTCTACTTGCCCTTTTTGAAAGTACTCGTATCCGCGACGCCAACTGCCCGGTTTAGAGTTATCTTTTAAAAATTTATTGTTGAATTTATACTTCACGAAATGCCTAAATGCTAAAAGCTAAAACTTCACTTCAACTAACATCAAGCTATTAAGCTAAACCGTAAAACCTTAAAAAGCCATTCTCCTAAAAGGTTATCTAATTGCTTAACAACTACACTGATAAAATAACATTAATTTATAAAAAAAGCAAGGGTTTTTTTACCCTTGCTTTTTTAGTCTTTCGAAATATTTATTTCACGAAATATTGTGCATTTACTGTTGAGAACATTTTGATAGTGCCAAGTTCTGTAGGAACAGATGATTCTGCAGTATCGCCTGCACTTGTGGTTGCAAATTTTGCACTATTCATAAGTCTTGCTTGCGGATAGTATGTGCTATCACCAGAGCAACTTGCATTAATTGATTTTATACCTGTAATATAGCTCCCTGCAGCCTTTGCAGTTTCATTTGCTCTTGTTTTTGAAAGACTTACTGCTTCTTTAATTAAGTTATTGCAAGCATTATGCGTATTATCAAGTGAGAAATTTAAGTCATCAACTCTGGTTGCTCCGTTTTGGAGTCCCTTGCTTATTATTTTTCCTAAATTGTCAGTATTTTTCAAAGTGACTTGAAAGCCATTTGTAACATTATATTGGACAAATTCTTTTTTGCCATTTTTATATCTGTATTCAGGATTTGCGCTAAAATTAATTGTTTTTATACTGTCGCCTTTTGCACCGTCAAGTTCTTTTTTAACTGCTTCAAGGGCTTTTTGAGTTTCTTGTTTATTTTTTTCGGTGGCCATATCTAAATCTTTATCTGATGTTTCAATGTAGAATTTAAAGTTTGCCACATTTGGAGCAAATTCTTGTTCTGCTCTTGTTGTGATGCCAATATAGCCTCGATCTTCTTCAGCCGTAAAAGCACAAGTTGTACTTAAAGCTATATAAAGAGCTAATGTGAAAATTAAAGCTTTTTTCATAAATCCTCCTTATTACTGATGAGTTCTTTAAATTCCGTTTCATTTAATATTTTAATACCTAAATTTTGTGCTTTTGTCAACTTTGAACCGGCATTTTCTCCTGCAATAACATAATCAGTGTTTTTGCTAACAGAATTAGGAGTTTTTGCACCTAAGGATTTTAAAATCTCTTGAGCTTGATCACGTGAAAATTCTTCAAGGGTGCCTGTTAAGACAAATGAAAGCCCTTTAAATTTTAAATTTTCCTCTTTTCTATATTTATTTTTAAGTACTAAACCAAGCTTTAAAGCTTCATCCAAAATTTTTAAATTTTGCTCATTGTGAAAATAATCATAAATGCTTTTTGCCATTTTTTCGCCAATGCCGTCAATCATACTTAATTCTTCTATATTTGCTTCTTTGAGAGTGTTAATGTCTTTAAAGTTTTGGGCTAAAATCTCTGCACTTTCTTTGCCTACAAGTCTTATACCTAGTGCATTTATAAACTTTGAAAGTTTAGTGTTTTTAGATAAATTAATTGCATCAAGTAAATTTTGTGCCGATTTTTCTGCAATTAAGTCAAGTTCTAGTAGCTGTTTATAAGTCAATTTATACAAGTCAGCATAAGTGTGTACCATTTTACGTTCAACAAGTTGGGAAATTATACTTTCGCCCAATCCGTCAATATCCATGGCATTTTTTGATACAAAATATTCAATTCTGCCTTTAATCTGAGCACGACAGCCGTCTTTATTAGGGCAATACAGTGCTACTTCACCTTGTACCTCTTTTAGTTCACTGCCACAACAAGGGCAGGTTTTTGGAAATTCAAAAGGCTCTGATTTTTCGGTTTTTTCAACTCTTATAACTTTTGGGATAATCTCTGCCGCCTTTTTGACAAGGGCTCTGTCTCCAACTTGAATATTCAAACGTTTAATTTCATCAAAATTATACAAACTTGCCCTTGAAACAACGCTTCCTGCAAGGTTTACTGGTTCAAGAATTGCAACAGGGGTAACTATGCCTGTCCTTCCGACGGAAATCTCAATCTCTTTAAGCTGTGTCCAAACTTCTTCGGGCGGAAATTTGAAAGCTATAGCCCACTTTGGCACACGAGATGTAAAACCGAGTTCGTTTTGTTTTGAAATTTCATCAACTTTAATTACAACTCCGTCAGTTCCATAATCCAGCGTATGGCGGATTTCATCTGTTTTTTTACAAAAATCAATAGCTTCCTCAATTCCTGATACTACTTTAACTTTGCTTGTTCTAAAACCTAACTTAGAGAGCTTTTTGATTGTTTCACTGTGAGTTTTTGGGGCATCTTCTTTGTTAAAGAAATTTCCCCAGTAAATAAAAATTGATAAATCTCTGCCTGCGGTAATTTTCGGGTCAAGCTGTCGAACAGTTCCTGCTGCGGCATTCCTTGGGTTTGCAAATGTCTTTTGACCTGTTTCAATTTGTTTTGCATTAAGTTTCTCAAAGGATTTTATCGGCATATAAACTTCGCCTCTAACCTCAAGGTCAACAGGTTCAAAAAGTTTTAGGGGAATAGCTTTGATGGTTTTTAAATTGTTTGTAATATCTTCTCCTACTATTCCGTCTCCTCGTGTTAAACCTTGTACAAAAACACCGTTTTTGTAAGTCAGGCTGACTGCAAGTCCGTCGATTTTATATTCACAAGAAAGCGGTATTTTTGGAGTAAATAAAGACATTTGTCCTTCGAAATCAGTTGTATCCTTTAAAACTCTCTCATACCACTTTACAAGTTCTTCATCACTATTGGCATTATCCAGGCTGTAGAGTCTGTTTTTATGTGGCACTTGTTCGAATTTTTCACTTATTCCGCCTACCCTTTGTGTGGGGCTGTCAAGCGTTATAAGCTCAGGATGTTCGTTCTCTAGTTTTTGAAGTTCTCTAAAGAGTGTATCGTATTCATAATCCTCAATTTTTGGACTATCTTCTACATAATAATAATAACTGTAAAGCTCAATCTCTTTGCGTAATTTTTTTATTTTTTCTTGTATATCCATATCAAATATTCTATTATAAAAACACAATGAGTATAATAAAATTATTAAATAAAAAATTAGAACGCATACTTTTTACAACACCTTCTCATGGGCAAAAAAGTCCGTATTTATCTAATTTAGAAGGTTTTTACAATTGGGATTATTCTGAAATTGAAGGCTTTGACAATCTTTGTGACCCATCTGGTGCAATTTTAATGGCCCAAGGCAGAGCTTCGGATTGTTATGGGGCGAAAAATACTTTCTTTTTGACCCAAGGGGCAACTTTAGGAATATTGGCAGCAATGAAGTCTGTTATTCAAGAAGGGGACAGAGTTCTAGTTGCAAGAAATTGCCATAAAGCAGTTTATAATGGACTTGTCGTGACTTGTGCTCGTGTAGATTGGCTTATGCCAAGTAAAAATGATTATTTTGGAATTTATGGAGAAATAGAACCAGAAGAAGTTGAAAATAATTTAAAACTTAACCAGTACAAAGCATTAATTATTACAAGCCCGACCTATGAAGGTGTAAATTCTGACATTGAATCGATTTCAAAAATTTGCAAACAGTACGGAGTGTATTTAATAGTTGATGAAGCCCATGGCGCATTATACAATTTTTCACAAAATTTACCTAAAACTGCTCTTGAACAAGGAGCGGATTTCGTAATAAATTCGTTGCATAAAAATGCAGGTGCACTTAATCAGTGTGCACTTTTGCATGTTTCAAATGAAATAAGAGAAGATTTTGAATGGCGTCAAGTTCAGCGCGCAATAAATCTTTTTAACACTTCATCACCGTCATATCCACTTTTAGCGACTATTGAAGCTACAATAAATTTTTTACATTCTAAAGAAGGTGCAAGGACGATTGATGAATTAATTAATAATATTGAAAATTTCAAAAGAGATTTAAGAAAAGAGGGCTGGGAATTTTATGATAATGAAAATTCTGACCCTACCAAGATTTTAATTAAACGACCGGATGTATCAGGTTTGGAATTATCTAAAAAATTATTTGAGGAATTTCATATTGAAGATGAAATGGCATCTGATAAAGGTGTGCTGTTTTTATGTGGGATAGGTACGACAAAAGCAAAATTAGACAAACTTAAAAATGCAATTAAAAAAGTTAAACTTACTAAACAAAAAAGCGAACCCGAAGTTAGTTTTCAGCCATTTCCATTTGTGAAAATGCTTCCTTTTGAAGCTTTTTATAGAGATTATGCTTTTGTTTCAAAAGAAAATGCCCTTTTAAAACTTTCATCTCAAATGATTGTACCTTATCCGCCAGGTATTGGTATTTTATATCCAGGAGAAGTTATACAAGATTGGCATTTAGAGCATTTAGGTGATGATGTTGGAGTAATAAAATGAAAAGAGCCTCAATAATTGTAATAGATTCTATGGGAATAGGTGCAATAGAGGATGCTTTAGATTATGGTGATGATTTAACTTGCAATACATTATGCAATCTTGCAAAAGTTACCGGTGGTTTAAATGTGCCAAATTTTGAGAAATTAGGATTAGGTAATATAAAAGATATTGAAGGAGTTAAAAAGACAGATACACCCCTTGCCAAATATGGAATTATGAAAATGAAATCTAAAGGTAAGGATACAACTACAGGACATTGGGAGATAGCGGGACTTGTTTTAGAGAACCCTTTTAAAACTTATATAAATTTTCCCGACGAATTAATTAATGAATTTATTTCGAAAACAGGCTGTAAGGGAATTTTAGGTAATATTCCCGCCTCGGGTACTAAAATTATTGAACAAATGCACAATGAACACAAAAAAACGAAATTTCCAATAATATATACTAGCGCCGATAGTGTTTTTCAAATTGCAGTCGATATTGATATTATTCCGCTTGATAAACTTTATGACTGGTGCAAAATTGCAAGAAAAATACTTGATGATGGTAATTGGGGTGTTTCTCGTGTTATAGCAAGACCCTACCAAATAATTAATTCTAAGCCAACTCGTATAAGTAAATTCAGGCATGATTACTCTGTTGTGCCACCTGAGCCGACGCTTCTAAATAAAATTGTAAATTGTGGTAAAAAAGTTTTATCAATAGGTAAAATTAAAGATATATTTGTAAATTCCGGGATTAGTGAAGCAATTCCCACAGGCTCAAATAAAGAAGGACTTGAAGCAACTTTAAAATCCATAAAAGAAAAAAAATGGGATTTAATTTTTACAAATCTTGTCGACACTGATATGTTATATGGTCACAGACGAGATGCTTTTGGTTATAAAGGGGCAATAGAGCAGGTTGACTTATATTTAAATGAAATTTTACCATCTTTGGATGAGGATGACTTATTTATAATTACAGCAGATCATGGTTGTGATCCAACATTTAGGGGAACGGATCATACTCGTGAAATGGTGCCTATTTTGGTGTATAATAAAAGCCTAAAAGGTGAAAACATTGGTGTATTACCTTCGTTTACTTATGTCAGTGATATTGTAAAAAATTGGCTTGACATTAATTAAAAAAACATTAAAGGTACAAGATGAATAATTTTAACCCTTCTGGTTATTTAACAAGGCTTGTAAGAAACATTATTAATAATCAAATAAAACCGCAGACACAATTAAATACTGCAGGTACATTTGCAAATTCACTTTTTACAAATACTCCCAAAACACAACAAAAAGAAACACTTTCGCCGGAGTTAAAAATGACTCCTATGGAGGTTGAGCAAACTTCAAAATATGTAAAAGAGCTTTTGGATTTGCCAAAAGACATAGCACAAGCAGTAAGTCAAATGGTTACAAATAAAACTATGACTACAGCACAGAACATGCAGTTGCTTTTACTTATCTCGAGTGGCAAGATTGACCTTAATCAACTTGCACTTTTTTTAAATGATAATACAAAAGTAGCAATGCAAAAACTTGTGCAAACTCTTTCACAAGCATCAAAAATGGGCATTACTGACACAACCCAGTTGAGGGACCTTATTAATACTCTGGGGCTTGTAAGTACTTCTTCAACAGATAGCGCTTCAGCACTTAAAAATTTTATTTTGCTTTATTTGCCTTGGTTGCCACTTAACAGCGCAGGTGAAAATCTTGACTTTGATATAGATGTTTTTGATAAAACCGGTGCTGATGAAAATACCGAACTGCAAAGTATTACAATACTTATTCAGACTATGAATTTTTCAAACATAAAAGTAATACTTGAGATGTCTCAAAATTCCAAAGTGGAAATTTTAATGAATTGTATCGAGTCATTTCCACGTGAGAAAGTTCTGACTATCTTGAAAAAAGAATCCGAAAACCTGAATATTCAATCAGGACTTATTATCGAAACAACAAAAAAAGAAATTCCGAAAGATGAAGTTAAAAAGACCCGTGCTGAAATTTCTGCTTCCTCTTGTGTTTCGCCACAATTGATGCTAATGGCACATGCGGTTATAAAAATTGTATTTAAAATAGATAAAGATTTTTCTAATTTGACTTTTGAAAAATAATAATTAAAAAATATCTGGGTCATTTAATGTATTTTATGAAGGTTCCCCTGTGTAAAATTTATATATTGCCGACGTAACTTAAAAAAGGAGCAAAACAAATGAAATTGCAAGGCGGAGTTAGTCTTTCAAAATCAGGGCTTGGAATGTCAATTTCAGCCATGCACCTTGGTATGGAATTAATGGGCATAGGTTCCGAAAATATAACTGGTTCAGACAAAGTCGGTTATCAAAGAAAAGAGCCTGTTGTATCATCTTTTGCGGAATATATAGGTGTGCATGCGCTTTCAACCGCAGTTGATGATCAAGTGGGTAGAATTATTGTCTCACAAAGCCCGCTGGATGTTGCACTTAGCGAAAAAGGTTATTTTCAATTATTACATCAAGATGGTACAATAGAATTGACACGTGATGGGCGTTTTCATTTAAATAAGGATGGAGAATTATTAAGTGTCAAAGGTTACAATGTTTTATCTGCCGGTGGGCAACCGATAATTTTGCCCAAAATGCCCGATGAGTTAAAAGATGTAAAAATTTCGAAAGACGGTTCTATAGCAGTTTTTGACAGTTCTTCCAGAAAAATGATAGATGCCGGAAAAATCGCTGTTGTATCTTCTGAAGGTGCACTTATAACGGAGCCTTGTGTCGAACAACAGTGTTTAGAATATTCCAATGTATCTTTACAACAAGAGTTTATGGAGTTGGTTCCCGTTAAAAGAAATTTTGATGCAAACAGGCAGCTTTTTATGTTGCAAAACAGTAAATTATCAAGAGCAATACAAGAACTAGGAAGTGCGTAAATAAATGTACAGTGGTTATAATCTACAGGGTATAATGCGAAGAAGCACAATAAATACTCTGCATCAATTTGAAAAATTCGGTTATTATTCGCAAAATATAGCAAATGCAAATACACATGGCTATAAGTCAGTGCGCTTTGATGATGTTTTGGATGAACAAGGATATGTTTCTGGTGCTATACGCACAAACCATGGACAAGGTTCTTTCCAATTAACTCAAAACCCACTTGATATAGGCCTAAAGGGCCCGGGATATATACCTGTTACATCGGTTGGCGGCGAAATTTATTATACACGTGACGGTTCTTTTACTTTGAATAAAGACGGTTATCTTATAACGACATCAGGCGATTTAGTAGGTGGTGGAATAAGAATTGATGCAACAAGTGTTAAAACAGAAATAAGACCAAATGGTGAAGTTTATACTTATAAAGACCCTTCAGACGAAGGGCAATACTGCGGAACAATCCCGCTTGTTCAGTTTGCAAATCCGGAAGGACTTGAAGAAGTTGGGAAAAATCGTTATCGAGCTACAGAAAATTCAGGCGAAATTGTTCTCGTCGAAAGTCATGATAGAATTGCACAATATGGTATAGAAAGATCAAATGTTGATATTTTTGCATCTGTTGATGAAATAATGCGTTTGAATACTTCACTTTTGGCATCAACTTCACTTATGAAGGCAGTTAGCGATATGTATGATAAGGCAATTAATATAAGGGATTAATAAAAAATGTACTCACCAATAAATTCACTCGAAAAATCACAACTTTTAATGGATTTAATAGCTGCAAGACAAGAGGCGGTTTCAGCAAATATCGCAAATATGGACACACCAAATTATGTCAGAAAAGACATTGATTTTTCGCAGTACTTAAATACTATGAATTCAAATCTTGAAACAAAATTAAGTCAAAAATTGGGGCCATCAGGAGTTATGGAACCACAAAGTCAGACACTCAGTGCAGAAGACGAGCTTGCATTAATGCAGAAAAACGCAATATTGTATGCAGTTGCTGCACGTCAAATGTCAAATACGATAACTGAATTAAAAACTGTAATAAACGTAGGAAAATAATTGAAAGGTTTGCAAAATGGGAATAATGGATGCTTTTGAAGTAGGAGCCGGAGGATTAAGGGCGCATGGTAAAAGAATAGAAATTGCGGCAAGAAACGTTGCAAATATGGATACACCTAATTATGTTAGAAAAATTCCGGTTTTAAACGCTACGGAAGATATTTCTTTTGCAGGACTTTTAAATACTATGAAAGAAGATGTTTTTAGTGTCGGGACAGTTCCGTTTTTAGAGGGTGGAGTTAAATTTAGCGGAGTAGTAGAAGATCCTACTCCTGGTGAAAAAATATATCGTCCGGGACACCCTGATGCAGACTCTGAAGGATATGTCAGAATGTCTAACGTTAATCCTATGGTAGATATTGCAGATGCTACACTTGCACAAAGGGCTTACGAAGCTTCTTTAGGGGTTATGTCTATTACGAAATCCATGGCAAGTCGTGCTATTGAAATAGGCAGATAAGATTAATATGCAAATTCATCCATATATTCATCCAAATCGCCGTTTAAAAGCATTTGCGTGTAATTAGGATGTGCCTGTAATATTTCTCTATATTTTAAAATATTTAGTGCGTATTCATCGGAATTTTTGTAATTACCGTTCAATATGTTTGTAATTCCTGCATTATAGGCACAAAGTGTATTAAATAAATCATTTTCAAAGTAATTGTCCATAATAAATTTGTTGTAAGCAATTCCAAGTTTTAAATTACCCAATGGATCATTTCTGTCTTGCGGATCATCAGGGAAATATAAAGCATTAGCATCTGTTTGTGCATTTTTACTTAATTGCATTAAACCGACGCAACCGGTGTCGCTTGTGTTTATTTCACCACTTTCAATATAATGATTGCCTGATGATTCCATAAAAATTTGCGCAAGTATATATTCTATATCAAGACCTTTTGCCCAAGGTTGCGACAAAATATCTTTAATTGTATTTACGGGATCATCTATATTTTTTCTTAATCTTTGAATTGTAACAAGCATATCATAGTATGCTTTTTTCAATTCAATATCGTCTTTAATTGTATTTACGGCATTTTCTATTGTTTTAATTTCTTGTGCACTTTTTGTTTGTTCGTCAAAATCCAAATATAGTTCTTCTGCATCATCATCAGCATTGGTATTGACTGTTATATTTAAATCAGAGTTATTTTTGTCTGTATTTTGTAATGTTGCGGAAGTAATAATAATCCCTGTGCTTGTAAGGGCTGCTGCAAAAAGAAGCGGAATATTTATACCTCGTTTTTTTCGAGTTTTTTCGCTGTGATTATTAAAAGATGTTTTTATTTTTTCAAATGAGTCAGTTTTTACTTGTTGTTCTCTTTTTCTTGCTTCAAAAGCTGCTTTTTGTGCCTTTTTTTCTCTTAGCGTATTATTTTCATCTCTTTTTTTGAAAATTTCATTAATTTCTTTGTAATAATCGTTATTATCATAATAATTACGATTTTTAAAAACAGGTACATTTTTATTTGTTAGCGCAAGCATTATTTTTTCCTTCCACTTTTGTGCAATTTAGTTAAAACACATAAATATAAAAAATTGCTTTTTAATTAAAAATTTATTAAATTTTTAATTATATATAGTGGTCTATTTCTTGTTTCATCGTATATTCTGCTTATATATTGCCCTAAAATACCTAATGCAAGCAAATTTATTGAGCTTACAAAAGTAAGCGTAAAACAGATAACGTGTTCTTCTTCGTATTCTGTCAATAATCCTGTCAGTAAGATTATTATGGAAATAATAAATAATAAAATGCTTAAAATAAAAATAAAACTGACAGGTTTGAATGAAAAAGAATATATTCCGTCAAAAGCAAGTTTCAACATTTTTGACAGCGGGTATTTTGTTTCTCCTGCAAAACGTTCATCTCTTACATATGGTATAGGGGCACTTTTAAAACCTGTCCATGGAATCATTCCTCTTATAAAACGATGTTTTTCACGCATTTTATTAAATGCTTCGCGCACATCTTTTGTTATAAGTCTAAAATCCCCGGTATCTGTTGGTATTTCAAGATTGCACATATATTTTAAAACTCTGTAAAATCCCCACGCACTTAGCTTTTTAAATACTGTTTCTTGTTTTCTTTTTAATCTTTTGCCGTATACTATGTCATATCCTTCAAGAGATTTTTGATACATATCATAAATAAGCTCCGGTGGATCTTGTAAATCACCGTCAATTATTGCAATATAGTCACCTTTTGAGTAGTCAAGGCCTGCACTTAGTGCCATTTGGTGTCCAAAATTTCTTGAGAAATTAATTATTTTAATATTTTTGTCCTTTTTTGCGTTTTCTTCTAAAATTTGCAAAGTTTTGTCTTTTGATCCATCGTTAACAAAAATATAGTTTAAATTTAATTTTCCCTTAAAAGTTTCTTTTAACTTTAAAAGCCTTTGTATTGTTTTATCTAAACAAGCTTCTTCATTATAAACAGGTACTATAATATCCAGTATTTTCATATAATTCTCCGCAGTTTATTACAATTATATCATAAAGAATATTTTTCAAATTTTGAACCTGCAATAGCTTTTTTTGCAAGTTCAGGCAGGTCGAACATATCAAATTTTAACTCAATGTAGCACATTTTATCTTTTTGTTCTTTTTTAATAATTTCAAATACCTCATCTAATTCATTGCAAGTTTCTATACATGCACTATATACATTCTCTCCAAAGACTAAGGGTAATTTTGAATAATTCCATTTTGCAATTTCATTATATTTATCTTTTGGATTATCACATAAAATTCTTTCTATTGTGTAGCCATCGTTATTTATTACAAAAATTATAGGTTTCAGGTTATTTCTCATAATTGTACTTATTTCTACTGCACTTAGTTGATGAGAACCTTCGCCTGTTACAAGAATTGTTCTTGCATTCTTTAGGGCCATGCTTATACCAAGAGTTGCACCTGTTGCCCATCCGATTGAACCCCATAGTACTTGATTGTTTACACTTACATTCTTTTTAATTTTTAATTTTGCAAGTGCTAAGTTAACAATACCTGTTTCAACAACAAGGCTGTCTCCCTCTTGAATGAAATCTTGTAATTTACTATAAAAATATTCCATATTTACTTTCTCTTTTTTATCTATTTTTTTGTAAATATAGTCATATTCAATTTTTTTATAATCTTTTTTTGTAATTTTTTTGCTAAGTTCGTACAAAAAATCTTTCATAAGAACATTTTTATAGATTGTATTTTTAACAATGCAATAATTACCTTGAATATTTATGTAATCGTTTGGGTTGAATTTTAAATCAAAACCTTGAGTATTAATATCCGAAATTACAGTTCCTATAAAAATTGGGCAGTCGGAGTTGTTAATATTATCGTATGCTTTAGGATTACCGAATTTTCCGACATAGGTGCCCAAATAGTTTAAAAATTCATCGTTATCAATTAGATCTTTACCCATTAAAAGGGTTGCAACAGGATAATTTGATTTTGTTAAAAATCGATGCAATTCTTTTGTTGCATTGAATCTTTTAACCATTACATCAGCAAGAACAAAAGGTTGTTTGGCATTGTTTATTATCTTGAGGGTTTCTTTTAAAGCTAAGTTCAAGTTATTTTTATCACTTTTTTGTTCAATTTTTTTAAAATTGTCGTCAATTATTAAGTTGCAAACATCCATTGGTATGGCTATGTAAACCGGTTTTTTTTCTTTTATCAATACATTTAGAGCTTTGTCTATTTCTTCTTTTGCATTGTCTTTTGTTAAAAATACTGCAGTTTCAACTACATTTGAATAAGCATTTATAAAAGCTTTGTAGTTTGGTGTGTTTAAATTGTGGTGTATTAATGCATTGCTTTTAATAAATTTAGAATCAGGCAAACCGGTTATTTTAACAACCGGTACAGATTCACTCATCGAGCCGGCAACTGCGTTCATTGCGCTTAATTCTCCAACTCCGTATGTAGTTACAATTGCACCTACTCCTCTTATCCTTGCATACCCATCTGCAGCATATCCTGCGTTAAGTTCATTTGTGCAACCTATCCATTTTGTTTTAGGATTGTTTTCAATTGATTTTAAAATATTAAAATTATAATCTCCCGGCAGTCCAAAAAATTCATTAACTCCAAGTTTTTGTAAACGAAATACAAGGTAGTCTGAAACGCTTATACCCATTGTTAATGCTCCTTATTGTAATTTATTTTGTATTATAACGAATTTATTTATGTGTGCATATACATAATGATATAAAGATTTTTATAGAACAGGGTATTTTTGTGTTAAGTTATTTGTATGAAGCTTAATAACGTTAAATGGGCAATATTTACAATAATTGCAACGGGTAATTTTTTGGGAATGCTTGATTCTACTATTGTAAATCTTGCACTATACCCTATGGCACGTGATTTGGGAGTTACCATTTCGCAGGTTCAATGGGTAATAATTGCTTATACTTTAGTCTTAACAGTTTTTTTGCCTTTTTGGGGTAAAATTGGTGATATTGTACCCAAGAATAAACTCTATGCGGGCGGGTTTACTTTATTTGCAGCGGGTTCTTTTTTAAACTGTTTTGCTCAAAATTTACCTGTGCTTTTGGTGTTTCGTTGCATAGAGGCACTTGGTGCATCGATTATAATATCTAATGCCTCATCTGTTATTGCCTCTTTATTCAAGGGTAGAGACAGGGGTAAGGCCTTAGGATTAAATGGATGCCTTGTAGCAATCGGAGGATTATTGGGACCTTCATTAGGTGGTATTTTAATGCAAATTTTTAATTGGCATGCAATATTTTTGCCGGCAGTGCCAATAGCGATTTTTGGTATTTTTTATTCTTATAAAATGGTACCTTCTATAATTGTCCAAAAGGAAAAATTAAAATTTGATTATCCAGGTTTTATTTACTTTACGATAAGCCTTTTTGCACTTTTGCTTGCAATTTCTGAAGGATATCACTGGGGTTGGAGTTCTATAAAAATTCTTGCACTGGGTGTTATATGTCTCGGTTTTGGTTTTCTTTTTTATTACAGAGATCATCGTATAAGTTATCCAATGATTAATTTTAATCTTTTTGCGATAAAACCTTTTACCTTTGGAAATCTTGCCGTTATGACTTCTTATATGGCAATGTTTACCAATACTATTCTTTTGCCCTTTTATTTGCAGGATATTTTAAAATTTAAACCTTTTATAACCGCATTAATTATTTTGCCATATTCATTGGTATTGATGATAACGGCTCCATTAAGTGGTTCTGCGGCAGGAAAATATGGCAGCAGGTATTTAACTTTGGCAGGGCCTATTGTGACTTTTGTCGCATTATCTTTGTTTATACTTTTTGATGAGCAAACACCTGTCTTTTTTATTATGCTTTTGTCGGGTTTTATGGGTCTTGGAAATGGTTTATTCCAATCACCTTCAAATACGGCAATTATTTCCAGTGTAAGTAAGGATCAGCTTGGCATTGCAAGCGGAATTTTGGCATTGTCCAGAAATATGGGAAATATTTTAGGAGTTGCAATTACTATTACATTATTTGCAAGCTTTAGAGATATTTTTGAAAATTTGGGTCTTTCTTATAATATTTCATTTTTAAAAGCATACAGATATACTATGGTATGCGGCATGTTTTTTGCATTTTTATGTGTTATGCTTTCTTTCTTTGCATACAGAGATAATAACGTGGTTGTCAAGAGTAAAAAATAATTTTTACAAAATTATACAAGTTATTTACTTTGTTTATAATTTGACGCAAAATATTTTCAAATGGGTAAAGCAAAAAAACGTATTTTACATAAGACAAATTCTTCATTATACATGACACGTGAAGGTGCATTAAACGAAGTATTCTCTATGATAAAAAAACCACAAAAGCATGCAAGAGTACAGGCTCTTGATTTAATTACGCTTTTTGGTTTATCTGCAGAAGAATTATCTGAAGCAGGAGTGCCCTATGAAAACATAAAGGCACTCGAGTCATTGATTGATTAATTTTTAAATTTAAGCGATTGCTTCTTCTACAAAACCATAATTGTTTGCATTTTCATTAAGAGCATCGTAGTCAATTTGAACAAGTGCATCCTCTGGAACGCTATAATCATAAGAACCGTCAGGGTTTGTTGCAATCCAATTGTTTGTTAGAGAACCGAATGAAGTTGAGTCGTTATCGTCTGTTGTGCTGATTGAAGTTGTGTCAATGTACTCAAGCATTTTTTGACTGTCTTCACTTAGCTGACCATCTTGCATGTCAAGTTGAATATTTTGAATTACTGCATTTTGAAGTTCTTGCATGCTTGTTGAATCGTTTGCTATTAATTCTGCTTGTTGCTGTGCTTGCTCTTCTTGAATTATCTCATTTTCAGACTTTCCTGTTATTTTTTTGGCTATGCCAGAGAATAGACTTGAACCTAAAAGGCCTCCTAAAATTCCGCCAATAGCTCCGCCAATTACTGTTCCTGCTCCAGGGAATATAGAACCTACTGCTGCACCTGCTGCAGCGCCTGCTTTTGCACCTACTGCCCAACCGCCTACTGATGCTGCAACTTGTGCACCTGATTTGCCGATTTGTTTAACCCCTGATTCTACACCACCATTTTTAAATGCAGGAATAATTTCACTAAATATTTGCATAGTTCCTTCGATTGCAAGGTCAAATATCATTCCGCCTTTTTTGGCGATTTTTAAAAAGTCACTACCTTTTGAAAGAATTTTACTGCCTAATTCTGTTGATTTTATTGCATTGTATATTTTTGAACCTGTTGCCTTGTTTTTGAGCCATTTAAACGGGGTTGAAACAACATTTGCTATTTTTGAAATTATACCTGTTTTTGAGCTTTCTTTTGCTGCATTAATTGCGTTATCTGCATTTATTAAAAGATCGTCGCTTATTTTGCTACCTTCTTTTGTTGCAGACTCGAGTGCTTCTTGCAAAAGTTGTTTTTGTTTCAGAAGTTCGCTTGTGCTTTTGTTTGCGCTGTTTGCCGAAACAATAGCTTCATTTAAGTCATTCAATGTTTGGTAAGCATCAGCATTTTTAAATGCATTTGCGATTGAAGAAGTTGTAGTAGTACCATTTTTGATTCCTGTGTATGCATTTTGTATACCATTAGCAAAAGTTGATGGTATATTTTGGATTTTTTTCAATATTCCTGTTTTTGTTATTTCACTTCCGTTTGCAATGAGCTGAGATTTATTGTAATTTCCGCTTGTCCCAAGAATTGTAGGGATTCCAATTATTGGAGCAAAAGTCAAAGAACCTGCTAAATCATCCACGAGATTATCTTTGTGTTCTACAACTGCACAGTGTTGTAAATACTTCATTGCATCGGTAACAAATGCGCTGTTATAACTAACCTGATTAACCATAAAATAACTTTCCTATAAACTTCCTTATATTAATAAAGTTATTTTATGACGAGTATTTTACTTATTGTAAAGAAATATTAACAAAAATATGTGTTAAAATAACCTTATGGTTATGTTTGATATTAAACAATGCGCATATATAGGTGATGCTGTTTGGGAGCTTTTTGTAAGAGAATTATGTATAAATAAGCAAAAAAGTCAAAAAGCCATGCATAATTTTAGTGTAAAATATGTTAATGCAGCCTTTCAGGCAAAGTTACTAAGCGAAATTATACCGTTTTTAACCGAAGAAGAGAGCGAAATAGTGCGTCGTGGCAGAAATTTAAAAATTTCAATAGGGAAAAAAAGCAACCCGCAAGTACATTCTTTTGCCAGTGCTTTTGAGGTTCTTGTCGGTTATTTTTATTTAAATGACAAACAAAGACTTTCGGAATTTTTTGAAATTGTTAAAAAATACTTAAACTACCAATAAGTATTGAAAAATAAGGATATAATGAACTTATGAACAACATAAAAGAAGAATTTATTTCGACATTATCTCATGAAATAAGAACTCCGCTTACAAGTATTAAAGGATTTTCAAAAACAATGCTTGATAATTGGGATAGTTTAGATGATGAACAAAAAAAGAAATTTTTAAACATCATGGTTTGTCAGTCGCAAAGACTTATAAATCTTGTTGAAAATGTTTTAAATGTTTCAAAAATAGATTCCGGTGCAAATGATACAGTATTAACAAAAGTAGATGTTATTAATGCCATAAATTCAGCTATTGCAATGGTTAAAATGAACTACCCAGATATCGATTTTGAATTTAGCATTTATTCAAAAGAACCCGTACTTGCAGATTTTAATAAATTTCAGCAAGTTTTGATAAATTTATTCGACAATGCTGCTAAATATACAAAAAATTCAAAGAAAGTTCAAATAAGTTTAAAAAATAATAAAAATAATGCAATTATAACTGTTAAAAATTTTGGAATTTCAATAGATGAAAAATATTTTAATGCAATTTTTGAAAAATTTTTCAGAATTGATACTTATTTAAAAAGCACAGCGCAGGGAAGTGGTCTGGGACTTTATATAACGAAAAATCTCCTTGAATTAATGGGTGGAAGAATCGAAGTTAAAAGTGGAGATAGTCCAAAATATTGCGAATTTACAATATATCTTCCTTTATATGAGGTAGAAAATGCTACAAAAAGTGCATTGAGGTTTCATAATTAAGGAGGAAAAATGTACGCTGCAGCAGTTTTTATAATAAGCAAAAGAAAAGAACTTTCAATTAAATATAAAAAACTTATAGAAGCTCTGCAACAGGAGGTTTATGTTATTTCCTCTTTAAGTGAAGCATTGAGACAAATACAAAAGATTGAGCCTGAATTATTAATCGTTTCTGATACCATAGATGAAGATTTACCTGATTTTTGTGCAAAAATGAGAGCTCTTACATTCAATGTACGTCCTGTTATAATTGCAGTTTCAAAATCATCAGAAATAGAAGATAAGTTAAAAATTTTAGATTCCGGGGCTGATGATTTTATGGATGAAGCGATTTCTCCTAAAGAATTTAAAGCAAGAATTAAGGCTCATCTGCGTAGATATCTTGAAAATTCTTTTAACCCTGTTACTTTTTTTGCGCAAAAAAATCTTACGGTGCGTTCATTAAAAAAACTTTTGGCAAGTTCAAAATTTGCTACTGTTATGTTTGGTAAAATTTCAAATATTAATATTTATCGGGAAATATATGGCGAAATTGCATATCAAAAAGTGCTGCAAACTCTTGGCGCTATTGTAAATTCTGCTTTAAATGCACAAGATTTTGCCGGGCATCTTTTTGATGATGAATTTATAATAATTACAAATTTTCAAAAAGCGGAAAAAATAGCATCATTTTTAACTTTTGCTTTTGATAATGTTTTAAACCGATTTTACAGTGAGCGTGATTTTCAAAACAAGTTTACTCTTTTAAGTTCGGATGTAAAAGAAGAAGAACGTGAATCGCTTATGAGGCTTCAAATTTGCGCTATTGAATGTACTGCGGAAAAATACAACAGTTATGAACAAGTTATAAACGAACTCTTTGGCCTTATTAAACTGTGTCAACAAGAAGAAAAGTCTTCTTATATTATTGACAGGCCTAAATTGTACGGTGAAGTTGAGCAAAAAAAAATAAGGGATAAGGTTTTGATAATGGAGCAAGATGATGCATTGGCACTGCTTTTAAAAACATTATGCACTTTAAATCAGCTCCAGGCAAGAGTTTGCGGTGATTATAATGATTTTTTTGTAATTTACGAAGATTTTATGCCGGATGTTGTTTTAATTGACTATGGTAGTAAGGATTATAAAGAGGGGGTAGAAATTTTGCGTCGTCTTAAAAAAAATAAGTCCTGTGCACCAAAAGTTATTGTTTCATCTTGTATACATAACAAAAAAGAGATTTTGGCATCAGGCGCAGATTTTTATTTACCAAAGCCTTACGAGGCGGATGTTGTAATTAAAAAAATTAAAAAATTTCTTCTTAATTAATTTAACTGAAAAAATGCCCTCTTTTTGAATCAATTGTAAAAGAATTAAATGAATATAAAGCTGCAGGACGCTTTGAACCTTGTTTTGTTTGTTCGTTTGTTTCAATTAAAATGTTTGATGTCAGCATTTTTTTTCTAAAATTTCTTTTATCTAGCTTTTTTTTCAAAATTAATTCATAAGACTGTTGCAGTTCTGTTAAGGTAAACTTTTTAGGCAAAAGTTGGAATGCAATGGGGCAAAGTTCAAGTCTTTCACGAGTTCTTTTAAGTGAATACTCAATGATTTCTTTATGGTCAAATGCAAGTGGTGGAAGCTTTTCAACGCTGTGCCACTGAACTTCGGAAACTTCATCTTTGTTTGAAATTTCAAGCTTAATGTCTTCTGCTCTTAAAAGAGCAAAGTAGGCACATGTTATAACCCTTGTATTAGGATAACGAAGAGGATCGCCAAAAGTATAAAGTTGCTCAAGATAGATATTTTGTACGTTTGTTTTTTCTTTTAACACACGCAAAGCTGCATCGTCAAGGTTTTCCGATAATCTTATAAAACCACCCGGGATAGACCATTTTCCACGAAAAGGTTCGTTAACACGTTTTACAAGCAAGACTTTTAACTTTCCGTTGTGGATAGTTAAAATAACAACATCAACCGTTACCTCATGTGTTTTTGTTTCCGTAAATGTTCTTATCATATCTTTATTTTATTAAAAATAATAATTTAGTCAATTTTGTTACACTTAATCAATAATTTTGCCACCGAAAGCATCCAGCATTTCTTTTACCTTTGGGCTGTAAAACGTATTTTCTGTTTGTTCTTTTGGTTTTTTGTCAAAGGTATTTTCGGTATTATTATTTTCTGGTTGTTCTTTTATTATTTCTTTTGAAATTTGTTTTTCCGTTCGTGTTTTAATAATCGGTTGACTTATAGTATTATCAATAGTTTTGGTATTTTCGTTTAATTGAATAAAATCAAAACTGTATATTCCGCCAAAAGCCTTTTTTTCACCTTCAACAAGTGCTTTATATTTTAACCCTGATTTTGCTTGTGTAATCACATTTTGGTTAATAAAACCCAGAACTATTTTATTTTCCTTAACCGACACAAGTTTTGGAACTCCTGAATAAAAGAATTTTCCCGGTACACTTTCAATTGAATTTACAATTTTTGTCCATATATCAATTGGATTATTCCCATCTTCATTTTGGTTATTTTCTTTTATTTCTTTTTTTTGTATTTGCTCATTTTGTGGAATATCCTTTTCTTCTTCTTTAAGATTATTTCCGGTTTCTTCTTTACTAATTATTTCTGTTGAATGAGCTGATTTTATTTTTTGCTCTGCCTGTCCGTTTTGTGAAAATTTTGGAGTTTTTACTTGTGCAACTTGCGATAATTCTTGTCTTTTTGTGGCTTGAATTATCATTAATTCAACCCAAAGATAAGGATTTGTAGCAAGTTTTACCTCTTTATAATATTGTATTGCTATCTCCAAGATTTTTTGGCAGTTTTTGCTACTGTAATTTTTTGCAATAATGGTATCAATATCAATCGTACTTAAGGAACAAAATTTAGTTACATCATGCGGATTTTTGGAATTTAAAATTATAATTATATTTTTTAAAAATTCAATAAAATTTTCGCACAAATTTCTAGGTTCGGACCCTTTTGAATATATTTCATCAACTAAGTTTAAGGAATTTTCAACATCATTTGAAAATATACCATCAAGCAAATTAATAAGTTTATCAAATGTAACTTTGCCTAAAAGTTCATCAATCATATCCTTTGTTATTTCTTTTTTTGCGCCTAAAATGCTTACTTGATCCAATAATGCAAGAGAGTCGCGAAGTCCCCCTGATACGTTTTTTGCGATGGCAAAAAGTGCATCTGATGTTATTTTGATTTTTTCAATATCAGATATTTCTTTTAGTCTTTTTACAATGTCATCAACGGTTATTCTTCTAAAGTCAAATCTTTGGCAGCGGCTTATTATGGTTTCTGGTACTTTTTGAGCCTCTGTTGTTGCAAGTATAAAAACTACATTTTCAGGAGGTTCTTCAAAAGTTTTTAAAAGTGCATTAAAAGCTGCTGTCGAAAGCATATGAACTTCATCTATGATGAAAATTTTATATTTACCATTTAATGGGGCATAATGAACTTGCTCTATTAAATTTTCCGCATCTTCCACACCTCTGTTTGCTGCGGCATCTATTTCTATAACATCCATACCTGTGGCATTGGTAATATCAACGCAGCTTGCACATTTTTGGCACGGTGTCACTGTAGGCCCGTTTTCGCAATTAAGTGATTTTGCAAAAATCCTTGCACTGGAGGTTTTTCCTGTTCCTCTTGGTCCACAAAAAAGATAAGCATGAACAATTCGTTTTAATTCAATTGCATTTGAAAGTGCTTTTACAAGACTTTCTTGACCTACAAGGTCGCAAAATGCCTGTGGTCTATATTTTCTAAAAAGTGGCAAATAATTTTCACTCATAGTCAAATTATATTACAAAAATGCCTGATTATTTATTTTTTATTTATAATTAATTTATGAAACTTAAAGCAGGAGATACAATAGGGATAATTTCCCCATCAGGTGCAGTTTGTGACAGAGATACTTTTTTTAAAAAGGTTGATGTTCTAAAAAAAATCGGGTATAAAATAAAGATTTTTCCCAATGTTTTTAATCAACAAGCTTATTTAGCAGGCAGTGATGAGCAAAGACTAAATGATTTACATGCAGCTTTTTTGGATAAAGATTGCAGTGCAATTTTATGTTCAAGAGGGGGTTATGGTGCAATAAGGTTGCTTGATATGATTAATTATGAAATTATAAAAAGTAACCCAAAAATTTTTATTGGTAGTTCTGATGCTACAGCTTTTCTTATTGCATTTTATGCAAGAGTAAAATTAAAAACCTTTCATTCTCTTATGCTTCTGAATGGATTTTCAAAAAATGATATTGATTTAATAAATAATCAAAAAGAAATTTTGCCAAAGAAAAAACATAAAATATTTATAGAAGGTGCTGCTCAGGGTATACTTTGGGGTGGTAATTTATCAACGATAGTGTCACTTTTTGGTTCTTCAAATTATTTACCGGATGAAGATATGATTTTATTTCTGGAAGACATAAATGAACCTTTGTATAAAATTGACAAAATGCTTATTCAAATTTATAGAAATTCTTTGCTTAAGAATAAAATTAAGGCAATAGTCTTTGGTGAGTTTTTAGGTTTAAAAAAAGAAGAAAAAAAAATGCTCGAAAATTTACTTTTCGAATATTCCAAAATATTTAATGTACCCTGTGTTTCAGGCTATAATATAACGCACAATAAAAACAATATAACCATTCCTTTTGGAAGAAGTGCAAAATTGTTTGGTGCAAAAATTTGTTTGTTGTAAGATAAAGTCATGCATAAAATTCTACACTTGGATGAGATAGATTCAACGAGCGTTTTCGCAAGAAAGAACCTTCAAAAGTTAAATAATTTTGAAGTTATAAGTGCAGACATTCAAACGCTTGGACACGGGCAGTTTGAGCGTAAATGGTATTCTAGTAATAAAAACGGTGGGAATATTTATATATCAATTGTATTAAAACCTGAAAATATTGAACATTTAAACGAACTAACGCGTTATGCAAGTTTTAAAGTAGCACAAACACTTGAACAATACGGATTAAATCCTGTTTTTAAATATCCCAATGATGTTTTGATAGACGGTAAAAAAATATCGGGAATACTTGCGGAATCTGTTTTTTTGGGTAATACGTTCAAGGGTGTAGTGCTTGGTATAGGTACAAATTTAAATCTTGATGAAAATGAAGTTAAGAATATTGATATTCCTGCAACTTCGGTGTATATTGAAACAGGTTTGCAAGTAAATAAAAATGAATTTTTAAATAAATTTTTAGATAATTTCAAAAATGACTGGAAAGATTTTTTACTCAACGGAAACAAAGGAGAAATGATATGTTAGAGAGTTTAGTGCAAAATCTCGCAGCCCTTTTGGAAGAAGGGGTTATTGTAATGCTTGCAGGTATGGCTGTTGTGTTTACTTTTCTTGTAATACTTGTTGCGGCAATGTTTGTAATGGGTTTAATTGTTAAAAAATTGAATGAACTTTTCCCTGCAAAAGTTCTTGAGACGGCTCCTAAATCAAAACCGTTATCCGGTGTTGATGAAATTGCTGTTGCAATTGCAGCTGTTTTGAATAAACGTTAATTTACAGTAGTTATTAAAAAGAGGATAAAATTATGACAAAAAAACAAATTAAAGTTATGGATACCTCGTTCCGTGACGGTTTTCA
>CALUXW010000014.1 GCA_944324865.1 Candidatus Gastranaerophilales bacterium
GATAGGGCATCTGATGTTATATCAAAAGCAGTTTTAATACAAAATAAAGACGGAAATACCCGTATGCATTATGCAAGCAATGATGTAATAAGATTTATCGCAGATATTTTAGGTAAGGATAGGGCATCTGATGTTATATCAAAAGCAGTTTTAATACAAAATAAAGACGGAAATACCCGTATGCATTATGCAAGTGATAATAATATAAAATTGCTAGCAGAAATCATAGGCGAGGACAATATTGCTGAAATATTTACAAAGGCTTTATTGTTAAAAAATAAAAAGGGAAGTACTCCACTTGATTATTTCGATTGCACTACAATGAAACTGCTTGCAAATATCATAGGTCAGGAAAGATTAGTGCAAGTTACCAAAAAAGCACACAGTAGATGATTTTTATATATTAATTTGAAATATATCCAAAAAAGATGCGGATGCATCTTTTTTATTGCGGATATTTCATATATTGTATATGATAAACAATAAGTATTAATGTATATTTGTATGTACTAAATTTGTAGGCAGTAATGAAACTAATTGAAAAAATTTATCATAGATTAAAGAGAAAAGAAAATGTAGAATTTAAATTGTTAAAAAATTATACCCAAATTTCAGAATTTAAAGAAGAGGAAAAAAATAAGTTATATGATTACTGGCTAAATAATAATGAAAATAATATAAATAAATGGCATCATTATTTTCCAATATATTATAAGCACTTTTCAAAATATATAAATAAACCGGTAAACGTTCTTGAAATTGGCATAAATAGAGGCGGTTCTTTAAAGATGTGGAAAGACTTTTTTGGTACTGAGTCTAAAATTTTCGGTGTTGATATTTTGCCGGAGTGTAAAAAATTTGAAAATATTAACGAAGGAATCTTTGTAGAAATTGGAGATCAGGCTGATCCGGTTTTTTTAAAGTATTTAATGGATAAATTGCCAAAAATTGACATAATTATAGATGATGGCGGTCATAAAACAAAACAGCAAATAACTACTTTTAATGAGTGCTACAGTAAAATTGCGGATGATGGTGTTTATTTATGTGAGGATTTGCATACAAACTATTGGTGTTCATTCATTGATACAAAAATAACTTTTATAGAATTTGCAAAAAAACATATAGATGCTCTAAATGCTTGGTATTATAAACGCTACGATAAAAATAAAAATAAATATGGCGTGCCCTCTATGCCTGAATTTACCAATATAACTCACAGTATTACTTTTTATAATTCCGTGATTGTTTTTGAGAAAATGCCTATATGTCGTCCGAAAAGTGAGATTAGATAAAATTTGAATGATTTTGTAATATTTGTATATAAAATAGCAACTATGTATAGAAAAAATACTTTATTAATATATCCATAAAAAGAGAGAGAAAAGTGGAAAATATTAATAATGCAATTCTTTGTGGTGATTTTTCATTACAAAAGGAATGCAAAGATTCAGATATCCTTGGAAAAACATCAGAAACCAATGATAAGAGTATATTTGTAACTGACTCAAATGAAAAAGAAAATATTTCCGATTTGAGGCAGCAATTTTCTGCTGTACAGGATGAACAAGGTTTTTTTGGCAAACTTTGGAATGGGTTTAAAAATCTTACAGGCTTAGGTTTAAGCTCTAATGTTGTTGAAGATGAAATTTCCCTGTACGAAAATGGTGAGTTGTCATATAATGAAGTCCTTAGTAGTGTCGAAAGTTTTAAAGACAAGCAAGAAAGCATGGTAAGCATAATTGCTAATACTTTTACAGGACTTGCTACGGCAGGATTTGCAATTGCTACAGGAGGAATCGGTGCAATAGTTGGAGGTGCTTTTGTAGGTGCTTTGACTAAAGCCGGGATTAAGACTTTGGATAGGGCTACGAATGAACTAAAGGGTGATGCATTTGATGCTAAAGAGATTTTAAAAGATGGTGCATCAGGTGCATTGGATGGCATTGTTTCTGCTGCGACTGCAGGTATGGTAAATGTTCCTGTTGCAGGCCAGGCTGTAAAAGAAAGTGTAAAACAAGGATTTATACAGGGAGCTCGTAGTGGTGCTATTACAGGAGCAGTTACTGGTGCTGCTGATTATACAATTGAGACTGTAGCTGAGGAAGATAAAAATTTTAGTTTTGCAGATTTAATGAGTGTAACTATGCAAAATGCCATATCAGGAACTGTTTTTGGAGGTTTGTTTGGCGGTATTGGCGGTGGCATAAGCCAAAGTAGATTAAATGAGAAAGTAAAAATTTCGCATAATTACGAACTGAACCTTGAAGTGGATAACGCGGCCCAAGCTTCTGATTATATTAAAAATTACTATTTTAATAAAGATGTTGACAATGTCGACATTGAAGGAATGACTGCTACACTTGAGGATTTGTCGGTAAAATCTGAAAATTTGTCAATAAAATTTGACTCTCAACTTGATGAATTTAGTAACCAGTTGAGCACTGTCTTTGATGATAAAAGTGAAATTGTGCTTATTACATCAAGAGCAAAAGGACAAAAATCCATATTTTCAAAACTTGCCAAAAAAAAGCTTGAAGGTTTTCAGCTAAAGGATATAGATTCTTGTTACGATGCAATTTCAGATGCTCTTGGAGTAAGAATTCAAATAAAAAGTCTTGATGACACACAGGCAAAAGACATAGTCGAAAAAATATTGAATGAAAACAATATTAGCGCAAATTTTGATGATTTTGTAAGTTATATTAATAATGCAGATTTATTTGATGAACAGACAGCAATGGCTTTTTCTGCAGTAAAAAATGACATCATCGATACTCTTAAAACCGAACAATCTCAGAATGTAGTTAATCAGCTAATTAAAGCAATCAAAAAGGGTGATATTAAAATTACTACTTTAAATAACTATGGTTCAGAGCTTACTTCTTATTTTACAGATAAACAAATTGCTCAAATTGTTGATGCATATGATTATGCAGTTTCAAAGAATATTGTAAGCAACGATAAGGTTTTTGAAATAGTTAGTCAGAACAAAACTATAAATGATGGAGATATTGATATCAGCAATATTGATGTTATAAGTGTAATGTCTAAAAATAAGGACGGACTGTCAATAAAAGTAAAACAAAACACAAACAAGGCAGAAAAAATTTCCGGCTATGCATCTTCACAAATAAATATTGTTAACAAACTTTCAGACGGTTCAGTTGCAAATGGAGAGCTTCAAATAAGGGGTGATAAACTAAATGAATTTGCAGAAGTTGAACATATACCATACGATATAAGAGTAGGCAAAACAGGCATTAACGATAAAAAATATTCTACGATTTGTGGTGCAATAAAAAATATGTCTGAAGCTGATTATAACTGCTACAATAATTATCTTTCAGATATATATAAAGCATTGAGGTTAAAAGAATTAGGTTTATTAAGCGAAAGTGCAAATTTACCAGATATCAGGAATTATATAGATAGTGCTGAAGTTTCTGATGAATTATTGTCGGCACTAAGTATAAACGGTTTGATAAACTTGGCAGGCAGTTCCCATAAATAAAGGCAAAAAATATAATTTTTACTCTTTTATTATGATAAAATAGGAGATGTTTAATGAGAATAGCAGATTATAATCTTAAATATAATACGATATTTAAAGGGCAGCAAAAAGGAGTTTCAAAAATGAATGAAAAGCCCGAAACAATTGACACTTTAACAAATAAACTATGTGAAATTTTATCTCAGCGAGTATGTGCAGAGGTTCCTCAAAATGGTAAATTTTCGAAAATTTCTGTTACATATTCCATACCTGATACCCAGAATAAAGCAAGAGTTAGTGTAGAGCATGATTTAATTAATCCTAAGGATGGAAGAAGACTTTGTGTAAGTTCATTTAGAAACGGCAGTGACAGGCTTGTATCCAGTTATGTTTTTAAAGGTACAAAACAAGAAATATTGGAATATTTGAATAATTCAAAAAGTGCTGAAAAAATTTTGAAGACAATAAAACAACTTTCAGATAGTGTAGATAATTATTATATTGAAAATTTTTAATTATGCAGGAAATCTGTTATAATTTATGATAGGTGAAGTATGCTTAATAAAGAAAAAATGCTCAATGGATATCTATACGATGCTACTGATGAAGGACTCTATAAAGAGCGTTTGCATGCAAAAGAACTATGTTTTAATTTTAACCATACTAACCCTAAAAATATAAACAAAAGACAAAAAATCATACGTAAGCTTTTTGGTAAAATAGGCGAGGTTTTTAATATAGAGTCCGATTTTTGGTGCGATTACGGGTATAATATTGAAGCGGGAAACAATTTTTATATAAATCATAATTGTGTAATACTGGATTGTGCAAAAGTTAAATTTGGCAACAATGTTTTAATAGCGCCTAATTGTGGCTTTTATACGGCAGGACACCCGCTGGAAAGTGCAATGAGAAATAAATGGGTGGAATTTGCTTATCCGATTAATATAGGTAATAATGTTTGGTTTGGTGCAAATACGATAGTTTTACCCAATGTCACCATAGGAGATGACGTTGTTATTGGAGCTGGAAGCGTTGTTACAAAAGATGTTCCTTCAGGAGTGCTAGCTTATGGTTCCCCTTGTCGTGTAATAAGAAAAATAAATGATGAAGATAAAAGAAAGTATTTTATAAATGAATAGTAGAACATTGAATAATCAAGCAAAAAATAAAACGTTGTTGGTAATAATTCTTACAATAATTACTATGATTTTTGAAATATTTTTTGGAATAATCACACACTCAATGGCTTTAACTGCCGATGGTTGGCATATGGGAACACATGCTTTTGCCCTTTCAATAACTTTTTTTGCATATATTTTGGCTGCAAAACTTTCAAATAATAATAAATACAGTATTAATGTTGATAAAATAGGAACACTTGCAGGATTTACAAGTTCCATTTTATTAGGCATAACAGGAGTTTGGATTATCTTTGAGTCGTTTGTACGCTTTTTAAGTCCATATAATATAAATTATAATGATGCATTAATTGTTGCATTAATCGGACTTGTTGTTAATGTTATAAGTATTTTAATTATGGGGGTAAAATCACATAGTTGTGAAAAAAAACATAAAGATTATAATTTTTTAGCTGCATACATGCATATTTTGGCTGATGCACTAACTTCTTTTTTTGCAATTTTTGCACTACTTGTAGGTAAGTACTTTTCTATAGTTTTTCTTGACCCTCTTGTAGGATTTTTGGGTGGAATTTTAATATGCAGTTGGGCTTGTAACTTAATAAAATCAACTTCAGTAATTTTACTTGATATTAAGAATAAAAATATTTAATTCTTGCCAAGAGATAATCTTGCCATTTCTTCTGATGAAAAGCAGGCATGAACTTTGTTAATTTTGCTTTCGATATTTTTTGGGGGATTTTTTATTTGTTTATATGACGCCCAAAAAAGTGCTTTTGAAAGTCCCGGAGATAAATTTATAAGTCTTTTTACATAAAGTTTACCACTTAGCGGATTTGCAAATAAAATTTTACAATTATAACCTTTGCAATTTGGAAATGTCAGTGTTATTGATTTATCTGCAACATACGGAATATCAATCCAATTTAGTTCATCAATTTTAATCAAAAGAAAAATAATTTCTTCTTTTAAAAATAATTGAAAAAAAATTTCATTATTGTTTAAAATTTTTATTAAGTCTTCATCTGAATTTTTTCTAAGGATAATTATTTGTGCATTTTCTCCATCGAAATAAAACCTTTGTCCTTCACGAAGGTTAATAAATTCATTATAATTATTGCCTATTAAATAATCCACAATCTAATTTTATCATACTCTTTGTTTGTGTATTAATTTTTAATTGCAATTATTTCAATTTCTACAAGCGCTCCTTTTGGCAGTTCTTTTGCTGCTATACAAGATCTGGCAGGTTTTGAGGTAAAATATTTCTCGTAAATATCGTTAAATATATTGAAATCTTCCATATTCTTTAAAAAGCAGGTTGTTTTAACCACATGTTCAAAATCAAAACCGGCTTCTTTCAAAATTGCTGCCAAATTTTCAATAACTCTTTTAGTCTGTTGCTCAATATTGCCGCCAATAAACTCGTTATTTTCTGGATTAATGGCAATTTGTCCTGATGTATAAAGTGTATTTGCACACAGATATGCTTGCGAATATGGACCTATTGCTTGTGGGGCATCTTTTGTATATATAATTTTTTTCATAATTTCTCCTAAAAAGTTGATGAAATTTTATAACCTTTTTCTATGAATGTTTTTTTAATTTCTTCAAGATGTTGTGCATTTTTTGTTTCAAGAGTTACCGATAAATAACATTCATTTATTTCGGTACCTTTGCCGCCTTGATTGTGCCTTACGCGGATAACATTAGCACCATGTTGGGCTATTATTGTTGAAACATCTCTTAATTGTCCGGGTTTGTCCAGAAGTTCAATTGTAAGGTCGCTTAGCCTTCCTTCTTTCATTAATCCCCTGTTTATAACTCTGGATAGTATATTAACATCAATGTTACCACCGGATACTAGGCATACTGTTTTTTTATTGTGCGTAGGTAATTTTTGAAACATTGCCGCTGCAACACTTAAGGCACCTGCACCTTCGGCTATAAGTTTTTGTTTTTCTATTAATGCTAATATTGCTCCTGCAATTTCGTCTTCACTGACTGTTACAACATCGTCAACATATTGTTCACATATTTTAAATGTATTCTCACCCGGTAGTTTTACTGCAGTACCATCAGCAAAAGTAGAAACTATAGAGAGTTCTATTCTTTTATGTTCATGCAAAGAATTTACCATGCTTGGTGCACCGCATGCTTGTACACCATATACTTTGCATTTTGGATTTAACATTTTAATTGTATAGGCAATACCGGATATAAGCCCTCCGCCCCCTATTGGAACTATAACTGCTTCCATATCAGGAAGTTGTTCTACTAGCTCAAGCGCAATTGTGCCTTGACCTGCAATTGTATCTATATCATCAAAGGGATGAATAAATTCCCCCTGTGTTTCTTTTTGGTATGCGATTGCTGCTTGATATGCATCGTCATACACCCCATCTACCAACATTATTTCTGCACCGTATTTTCTTGTTGCTTCTATTTTTGAAATTGGTGCGGTACTAGGTATAAAAATTGCTGATTTTATATTATTTTTTTGTGCACTTAGTGCGACTCCTTGCGCATGGTTTCCTGCAGAACAAGCAATAATGCCACGTTTTTTTTGCTCATCACTTAATTTGGAAATTTTGTAGTAAGCCCCTCTTACCTTGAAAGAGCCTGTTTTTTGTAAATTTTCAGCTTTTAAATATATGTCTGCTTTGTCGCAAAATGCTGGAGCATGTATTAAATCTGTTTTTCTTATATTATCTTTTAAAATTCTTTGTGCATCGTATACTCTGTCAAGTGTCAGCATATATTACCTCGGCCTTATTAAGTAAGTATATCATTATAAGTTTTTTTGGGCTACAAAATTTTTACTGATTCCAAAATCTTTTGAAATTTCATCACCCAATGATTTAATTTCATTTCTCAAATTTTCAAATTCGGTTTTATTGCTTATACATATTCCCTGTTTGTTGGGATAGATACAGTAATTCTCTTTTGCAATATTAGGGGATACGTTTGGCATGACTACGTTTGCTCCACATTTTAGTGCAATTTTTCTTCCATCTTTTAATAATGTTTCTATAGACGTTGTTGCAGGTATATTTATATTAGGCATAATTATTCTTGTTAGTGCTATTGCTCTTAGTGCGAGTTCTGTACTACCACAAGGTGCATCTTTTAATATGGTATCTTTATGTGCGATAAAAGGTCCCAGTCCAACCATATCGGCATTTAGTTTTTTAAAAAATAAAATATCACTAGCTATTGACTCTATACTTTGTCCTTCAAGTCCTATTAAAATACCTGTTCCTGTTTCAAAGCCAAGTTCTTTTAAACTGTAAAGGCAGTTTATTCTATTTTGAAAGTCGCATCCGGGATGCATTTTTTTATATAGTTTTTTATCTGTTGTTTCAATTCTTAAAAGATATCTGTCAGCACCAGCACTTTTGTATGCTTTATATTCTTTTTTTGTTTTTTCACCCAAGCTTAATGTTAAAGCAATGTCCATCTTTTTTATTTTTTCAATAATTGAACACATTTTTTTTATATCATAAAAGTCGTCTTCTCCACTTTGTATAACAACTGTTTTAAATCCGATTTCTTTGGCGATTAGAGCTGTGTTAAGTATTTGTTCTTCACTCAACCTGTATCTTTTAACATTTTTGTTTTTTGCATTAATTCCGCAATACAGACATTGTTTTTTACAAAAATTACTAAATTCAATAAGAGCACGAAGGTGGACAATGTTTCCACAATATTTTCTTCTTATATGGTCAGCATATTTGAAAACCTCGTCTGAATTTTGTGCTTTTAATATTTCAATGATTTCTTTTTTATTCATAAAATAATTATAGATTTTTTTTCTAAGTTAGTCGATAATAAATTTATGTGCAGGTATGAAAGAAATATTTTAATTGAAAAAATTGGAAAAAAGGGACAAGATAAGCTATGTAACTCACGTGTTTTAGTTTGCGGTGCAGGAGGACTTGGTTCTTGCGTTATTTTTAATCTTGCATCATTAGGGGTTGGAAATATTGGTATTGTTGATAATGACAAGGTAGAGCTTACAAATTTTAACAGGCAGTACATTCATAAAATGTCAACCCTTGGCAAAGATAAAGTATATAGTGCTAAATTGGCAATAAATGAATATAATCCCGAAATTAATGTCATTTCACATAATATATGGCTTAATAATCAAAATGTACAAGAATATTTTTCAATGTATGATTTAATCATTGATTGTTTTGACAATTATTATTCAAAATTTATGCTTTCAGATGCGGTTGTAAGAACAGATAAAACTTTAATCCATGGTGGTGTAGAGGAGTTTATGGGACAAGTTTGTGTTATAAGAAAAAATACAGCTTGTCTTGCCTGTTTTATTCCTGAATTATATAATTGCCCGCATGATATTAAAATTAAAAAAGGCATAATTAGCCCTGTTGTATCTACAATCGCATCTATACAATCAATGGAGGCTTTCAAAATAATTACTGGTATAGGTAGTATTCTTGAAAATACTTTACTAATGTATAATGGTTTAAATCAAGAATTTAAAAAGTTGCACATTAAAAAAAATGTAAAATGTCCCTCTTGTGCTTATATTAATTGAGTTTTAATACCGCACTAATTCTATTTGTTGTCATGTTTTCATTTCTGTATGAAAAAAATAAATCATTATTACAACAAGTGCAATATGGACAAACATCTATTTTTTCAACTCCTTGTTCTGTTAGTTGGCGTTTGTTTATGCCTTTTAGGTCTGCATATCTTTCATAAAAAAGTCCATCAGTGTTTCTGAGTGTCTTTTTTAATTCTGAAATTGTATCAAGACTTGTTTCAAAGCAATTAAAACAAATGCAAGGTCCAATAATTGCACTTACATCTTTTGGATTTGAACCCATTTTAAAGAGAGTTTTAATTGTAATCGATTTAGCACTTCCTCTCCAGCCTGCATGTATAATTGCAGCAATATTTTTGATTTCATCATAAAGTATAACAGGTGTACAATCTGCATAATTTAGGTATATCCCAAAATTATTTTTTGTACAAATTAAAGCATCAGTGTTTGGATATTTGCCGTCAATTTCTGCAAAATTAATATTATCGCTGTGAGTTTGTTGTGGAGAAATTAAAAACTGAACATTTAAAAAATCGCATATATCTTGTTTGTTTTTGTTTGTTGTTTCAATCAGGTTTTTATCTTGTGTTTTTATAAAACTTTCCTTTGTGGTAAAAAAAATTTCTGCTTTTGTTATTAAATCTGATTTTAAAATCTTTTTAGAATTAATTTTTTCAAAGTAAAACATAAATACCCTCAATACAAAAGCATTTATCATAAGATAAATGCTTTTGTATTAAATATTAATAATAAAAATTGATTTAATTATTATATTGTTCATACACTTCTTTTGCAAGTGCTACAAGTTTGTCATATTTCATATCTTTTGCGTTTTCTGCCTCTTGTGAATCAATTTTACCGTCAGAATTACCTAAACTGTCTACTGCAACTATATAGCTGGCATATTCTTCGGCAGTTATTTCTTTTTCGTTACCTGCTAAATCTATTTCTTTTATTGCATCTAATAAATTTCCGTCAAATTTTGTATAAGAGTTAATCTCTCCAGAGTCAAGTTTTCCGTTTTTATTTGATTCGCCTTTTGCCATTTGGAATGCTTTTTCTATTGCTCCTATATCAGCTTTTGCAAAATTTAGAGCAGATTCGTATAAGTCATCACCTTGTTTGGCATATTCAATACCATTATTTTTTGCAGTTTCGTTGTTAAAAATGTCTTTTTGGTAAATTTTGCCATGTGAACTTACAAGTTCTTGTCCTTCTTCGCTTTTGAAAATATTATCGTTTTTAAAGCCAAAAAAACTTGCAATTTTATCAAATAAATTTAATTTGGCATCATCCGAGTCTATATTTGATGAATTTGATCCGTTAAAACCCGTTGTTGTTGATGTAAAATCTTCCAGTGCAATCGTGATTGCTGATTTATTTTCTGTTTTATCAGCTTTTTTTTGTGCTAAATCTATAATACTCGTATCATCTGTTTTTTGCCACTCATATTGAAGATTTGCTCTGTCTAGACCTCTTAAAATTTGGTAAGCACTGTTGTCTTTGTAATAATTAATGCTAAAATCACTTGACATAAAATATTCTCCCCATTTCCTCTTGAATTAATAAAAACTTTTTTAATGAAAAAATTGCGGAGAATTTTTTTTGTTACACAGCTTTTTCTTGGTATTGTTGACTTTCGGTTAAACTTAATATAATGTTACAAAGTTCATCAGTAGTATTTGCAAAATATTGCGCAAAGTTCAGATTTTCACCATAGCCGTACTTTGCAGCTATACTTATTAACCCGTTTTTATGTGCTGCTTCAATATCGCTTATCGCATCTCCTACCATTGCGCACAGCTCTGGATTTATAGAATGTTTTTTGATCAAAAACTCAACAATATCTGTTTTTGTACAATTGTTATTATATATACTTATCCAACAAGGAAGCTCTGTTGGTGTAATTATATCGACATATAACCCGTAAAAATATTTCTCAAGAATTTTTTGTGAGAAAATTTTCGGTTTATATGTTGCTACAAAAGTTTTTATGCCCATGTTTTTAAGTGTTTTTAACAGTTCTACAACGTTCGAAAAAGGTTTTGATACGGGTAAATCAAACTTATGACAAGCATTTGTAAATGATTCTGTTATTTTTTTAATCATCTCTTCCGAAATATTGGGGAAGATGTTTATTATCGTATCTCTTAGTGGTGGACCTATCGGAATATTTTTATCTTGTGGTACTTTAAGTCCACAACTTTCAAATGCATTTTTAAGTCCGTTTACAATGCCTGCTTTTGAATCTATAAGTGTGCCGTCCAAGTCAAAAATTACTGTTGATATCTTGTTGTTTTTCAAAACTTTCCTCTCACTAAATGCTTTATTAAATATTACCATAAATTTTTTATTTTATGTTTTCTTAGAAGCTTTTGTTGTATAATTTTTTCAGAGGAAATATGAACAGAATATTAATTACCGGAGCAGCAGGATTTATAGCTTCTCATCTTATAAAAAGACTTTTAGATGAAGGTAATTTTGTAATTGGTATAGATAATTTTTATACTGGTTCAAGAGTTAATATTAATGCCTTTTTAGGTAATAAAAATTTTGACTTTGTTGAACATGATGTTATTGAACCTTATTATTTCGAAGTCAACCAGATATACAACCTTGCATGTCCTGCAAGTCCTCCTCACTATCAAAAAGATCCGATTTTTACTTTTAAAACCTGTGTTTTTGGTGTAATTAATGCTCTTGAGCTTGCAAAGATAACAGGTGCTAAATTGTTGCAGGCTTCCACAAGTGAAATTTATGGTAATGCAAACATTTGTCCTCAAGATGAAAAATATTTCGGAAATGTAAATCCAATTGGAATACGCTCTTGTTATGATGAAGGCAAAAGAGCGTCTGAAACTTTAGTTTCAGACTACAATCGTTTGTTTGGTATAAATGCTAAAATCGCAAGAATATTCAATACATACGGAGAAAATATGGATATAAATGATGGCAGGGTAGTTTCTAATTTTATTGTTCAGGCTCTTGAAAATAAAGATATTACTGTTTACGGTGACGGTTCTCAAAGCAGATCTTTTTGCTATGTTGAAGATTTAATAGAGGGGCTTATTTTGTTTATGAACAGCGATTTTACAGGTCCATTAAATCTTGGTAATCCTTGCGAATTTACAATAAATGAGTTTGCCAACTACATTATTAAATTGACTTCTTCTAAATCAAAATGCATATATATGCCCTTGCCTCAAGATGACCCGTATAAAAGAAAACCCGACATTTCTTTGGCAAAAGAAAAAATCGGATTTTCTCCTAAATATTCAATAGAATACGGTTTAATGAAAACAATCAAATATTTTCGAGAAAGATACATTTGTAGTTAGAAATTTTATTCTGCAACAAAGAAATACGACTTTGGATGTGAACATACAGGACAAATTTCTGCTGCAGTATCACCTTCAAACCTGAAGCCACAGTTTGCACATTCCCAGACTACTTTTTTATCTTTTTTAAATACTTTGTCATTTTCAATATTTTCAAGAAGTTTTTTATATCTTTCTTCATGGTGTTTTTCTATTTGTGCAACTTTTTCAAATAAAAAAGCAATTTTTTCGAAACCTTCTTCTTTTGCTTCTTTCGCAAATTGGGCATACATTTGTGTCCATTCGTAATTTTCGCCTTTTGCAGCTTCTTTTAGGTTATCCGCAGTGTTGCCAATTGTGCCTCCATTAAGAAGTTTATACCAAATTTTTGCATGTTCTTTTTCATTGTTTGCAGTCAGTTCAAAAATTTTTGAAATTTCTACATAGCCATCTTTTTTTGCTGCTGATGCAAAATATGTGTATTTATTTCTTGCCCCTGACTCGCCCAAAAAAGCCTCTATGAGATTTTTTTCCGTTTTTGTACCTTTTAGTTCTTTTTCCATAATTATCAACTCCTTTTTTCCTGTTATTTTAGAATACATTTTTGTTTTTAAATTGTCAAAAAAAATCTTGCTTGCATTTTATAATGTTATATAATTAGAAAAACAAATGGTTGTAGCATGGCAAAGATACAAATTTCGCAGATAAATTTTCCTGCACCTGATTTTAAAAATACTACATTGTCAAAAGAAAAAATTATATTAAAATGGCTTATTGACTGGATAAAAGTTTCTGTGAACGAACATGTTATTAAATATGGTGATTTTTTGCCTGAAAAGTCAAAGCTTGCAAAATATTTAAATGTAAGTGCAACAACTTTGCAAAATGCAATAAGACAAGCGGAGTATATTGGATATTTTGAATCCAGGCAGTCGGTAGGTACTGTTGTAAAAGATCCAAATAGCCAGAATAAAATGTTTGAAAAAACATTTTCAAAAAAAGATAAGACAATATCTCTTATAAAAAAATATATAATTGACAATAAAATAAAAATTGGTGCCAAACTCCCTGATGTTAAATTTTTCGCAAGTTTAACAGGTATGGGAGAAAATACAGTACGACTTGCTCTGGATACTCTTGTTATGTCTAAAATATTAAATGTCGTTTCATTAAAAGGCAACAAGTCGTGCTGGATTTATCAAGACGAATTTTTTGTAAACGATTTAAAATTTCAAGATATTAATTTAATCAATGTTGTTGCAAACAAGATAAAAGATTATATTGTTTTAAATTATCAAATTGGTGATAAAATCATTTCAAATGATGCTTTTGCCAAGATGTTCAATGTTAGTATCAGGACAATAAATGATGCTACAAAAATTTTAAATAAGCAAAAAATTATACTTTCTCGCAGAGGGCGTTACGGTACAATTTACTTGAATAGTCCCCAAAAAATTAAAAAACAAAAAGAAAGAGAAGAAAAATCTCTTTTTATGAGTAAAGGTAAATCAGAAAATTTACAGGAAAATTATTTGTATTGCTGGGAAAAAGCACTCGATGCTCTTAAAAAGTATATTATTCAAAATCACCAAACAGGCGATAAAATTCCTTCTATGCGTGTGCTTGCCTCTATTTTAAATGTCAGTACAAATACTATAAAAAGAGCTGTTTCGACACTTTGTGAGGATGGATATTTAATTGCACAAAGGGGTAAATATGGAGGTATATTTATCTTGGAAATGCCTCAAAAAGAAACAGAGACTTTTACTTGGCTTGCGCTTAACCCGGATGTTGTGAAATTAAAACAAAGATAAAGTTACTCTTCATTAAGGCTTAGAACTGCCATAAATGCTTCCTGTGGAATTTCTACTCTGCCTACTGATTTCATACGTTTTTTGCCTCGTTTTTGTTTTTCTAAAAGTTTTCTTTTACGAGTAATGTCGCCACCATAGCATTTATCAAGTACATTTTTGCGTAATGCTTTGATAGTTGTCCTTGCAATAATTCTTCCCCCTATTGCTGCTTGAATTGCAACTTCAAACATTTGTCTCGGAATAATTTCTTTTAACTTTGCTGCAAGTTTTTGTCCTATATTATAGGCACTATCTTTGTGACAGATAACAGAAAGTGCATCAACAATCTCGCCTCCCAGTAGAATATCCATCTTTACAAGGTCTGAGCGTTTGTATGCATAAAAGTCGTAATCAAGGCTTGCGTAACCCTTAGAACGTGATTTTAGTTGATCATAAAAATCTGTAATAACTTCGCTTAATGGTATATGATATTCCAGATTAACACGAGTCTTATCAAGATATTGCATGTTTATGAAATCTCCACGTTTACCTTGACACAATTCCATAAGTGAACCTACAAAATCATTTGGTGTGAATATATTTACTCTTACATAAGGTTCTTCAATATATTCTCGGTATTGCGGTGCCGGTAGATTTGACGGATTATCAATTTCAACTACTGTAGAATCTGTTTTATAAACTTTATAAATTACACTGGGGGCAGTAGTTATTAACGAAAGGTTATATTCTCGCTCTAATCTTTCTTGTGCTATTTCCATGTGCAACATGCCTAAAAATCCGCATCTAAAGCCAAAACCCAATGCCGATGATGTTTCTGGTTCAAATGTTATTGAACTGTCGTTTAGTTTTAACTTTTCTAGTGCCTCTTTTAAATCATGATATTGATCGTTATCAACTGGATAAAGACCGGAAAAAACCATTGGTTTTGCTTCTTTGTAACCTTCCAAAGCTTCTTTTGCAGGATTTTCTGCATGGGTAATTGTATCACCTACAAAACGTGTTATTTCTTTAATTGAACCTGCAAAATAGCCTACTTCTCCTGTTTTTAGCTCGTTTACCTGTACTCGGTTAGGGTTTAAAAATCCAAGTTCAACAACGTCAAACTCTTTACCTGACGCCATGAATTTGATTTTATCACCAAGTTTTATGGAGCCGTCTATTACTTTGAAAAAACATACTGTTCCTAAATATTGATCATATGCACTATCAAAAACTAAAGCACGCAGTGGTTTATCAGATGTGTCATCAGGTGGTGGAATATGTGCAACAATTGCTTCCAGTACTTCGTCAATACCTGTACCTTCTTTTGCGCTAACAGGTATCGCCATTGATGCATCAATTCCTAAAACTTCTTCAATTTCTTTTTTTACACGCTCAACATCTGCTGATGGTAAGTCAATTTTATTTATAATAGGTATTATTTCAAGGTTTTGTTCCATTGCAAGATAGACATTTGCAAGGGTTTGGGCCTCAACTCCTTGTGTAGCATCCACAATAAGCAGCGCACCTTCACAAGCTGCAAGTGAGCGTGACACTTCATATGAAAAATCTACATGCCCGGGTGTATCAATTAGGTTTAAAATGTAGTTCTTGCCATCATTTGCATGATAGTCCATTTTTGCCGCATTTAACTTAATTGTAATACCTCTTTCACGTTCTATATCCATCGTGTCTAAAAGCTGATTCTGCATATCGCGTTCGGAAATTGTTCCTGTTCGTTCAAGAAGTCTGTCAGCAAGAGTAGATTTGCCATGGTCTATATGGGCTATTATGCTAAAATTTCTAATATTTCCTATCTTTTTCATAAAGATATTATATTATAAAAAAATTATCTTTGATACAATGCTGTAATTGTTGAGCTTGCAATAGAGTGTTCTTTTACAATTTTTTCAACTTCATTTGGGTCTGTGTCTACTGAAACATCAAGCTTCTCGATGTCAAGAGCGTGGATTGTAAAATTGTAGTGATGTACCCCATGACCTTTTGGAGGGCAAGCTCCACCATAACCTGTGTTATTAAAATCTGTAACTGTTTCTAAAATTGGCAGAGAAAGTTTTTCGCCTTTTTTAATCTCTGTTTTTGATGCTGGTATGTTTACCACAAGCCAATGCCACCATCCAGTAGGTCTTGGTGCGTCAGGGTCATGTACTAATAATGCATAGCTTTTAGTATTACTTGGTGCTCCTTGCCATTTCAGGTCGGGCGATATATTTTGACCACTGCATCCAAAACCATTTAAAACTTGCTCGTTTGGCAGTGTTTGATTATTTTTAATAGTTTCACTTGAAAGTGTAAAAGTAGAGTTTGCCATTATTACCCCCGCAAAAGCAACTAAAATTAATGCAATTATTAAAGTAATTCTTTTGACCATAAATTTAATTATACTTTTATTTTAAGTAACAGGCAATACCTGCAATTATACAAAATAAGAAACATAAATTTCTGGCAAGGTAAAATCTATACATAAAAAAGTCCATATGAGCTTTTTTGATATTTTCCCATTCTTCCATTGGTCCCATCCACCAACGTGGTATAAATTTAACATCTTTTATATCTATATAATCTTTTATTGATTTGAACAGTTCAATCGCAATAGGCAGTGTCAAAAGTACATAAAGCGTATTTGGATGCAGCCAGCCTGTAAGTGTAAAATAAATTACATTAATATATGCCAACCATATTAAAATTTTTAATGCCCATATTGCATTATCTTTGGTTTTAAAAAGTCTACAAAATGTGTTTTTGCCAATATGGCAATCGTATTCCCAATCCATTATGGCATGTGTGTGTAAAAGTGCTGCTGTTAAAAGACCTATAGATATTGATATTATAAGTATTCTTGAAGAAAGCAGACCGCAAAGTGCACAATATACTCCACTCATTAGCAAAGGGCCAAAAATTATGCCTACAATTAATTCTCCCGAATAATATTTTGTTGCAAACGGATATAAAATACATAAAGCACCACATATTGCAATAATTAAACCAATCCAGATGCCACAAGTAACCGTGTAATAAATTCCTATTAAAAGCGCAATTGCATATAATATGGCAATAATCCGTGTTACATTTTTTAATGTGTATGTTTTATTTAGAATTAATTTTGCTTTATTATTAATTGCCCCAAAATCAATACAATCCAATGACTTTCCGCTTTTTAGCTCCTTTGTGACATCAATGTAGTCATCAAACAAATTCGTTGCCAAGTGTACACAAGTTATTCCTAAAATAGTCAACAGGGCATCTTTTATTGATGTAGTGTATATTTGTGCCCACATGAGTGCAAGAAACCAAGGACCCAGGGACATAAGCAGTGAATAGGCTCTTGTGAGCTCTATAAAGTTTGTGATTTTAATTTTAAAATTTTCCATATACTAATTTTATAAATAAAAATGCTTTTGGTCAAATTAGACAATTGTATATTTATTTAAGTAAATTAATAATACAATAAAAAATTTACATAATGTTACAAAAACCAGTAAAACACTTTTAAAAACAGATATTTGTAGCATATTGAAAATGGTAATTATGCCCTATATTTAAAAAAACAAAACTTATAAATCCTCGAAAATGCCAAAAAACTTAATCAAAACCACTTGCAATGAAAAATTTAACATGTATGATTTTTATATCAAAAAATATAAAGGAAAATAATGTCAAAGGACGTAATAGAATTTGAAGGAACAATTTTAGAATCACTGCCAAATGCAATGTTTAGAGTTGAACTTGAAAATGGTCATGAGATTTTAGCACATATTTCCGGGAAAATAAGAAAAAATTTCATAAGAATACTTCCCGGTGATAAGGTAAAGGTTGAAATGACTCCATACGACTTAACAAGGGGCAGAATAACTTATAGATTAAAATAATAAAAGGAAAAATAAAAATGAAAGTAAGAGCATCAGTGAAACCTATTTGCGATAAGTGCAAAGTTATTAAAAGACGTGGACGAGTTACAGTTGTTTGTGAAAATCCAAAACATAAGCAAAGACAAGGTTAACAAGTAAAGTAATCAATAGGAGAATAAAATAAATGGCAAGATTGGCTGGGGTTGATTTGCCCCGTAACAAAAGAATGGTTATTGCATTAACCTATATTTACGGTATCGGACCGACAAGAAGTGCTAAAATTCTTGAAGCTTGTGGTATTTCTCAAGATTTAAGAACAGACGACTTGACGGATGATGATATCAAAAAATTAAGAACTGAAATTTCTCATTACACAATTGAAGGTGATTTAAAAAGAGAAGAATCTTTAAATATTAAGCGTTTGTCTGAAATTAATTCTTACAGAGGCGTGCGTCACAGAAGAAAGCTGCCTGTTAGAGGTCAAAGAACAAAAACCAATGCTAGAACACGCAGAGGCAAAAAATCTGGACCTATTGCTAATAAGAAAAAATAGGTAATACACCGGCGTAATAAGGAAATAACTAAAAGGAAGATAATATAATGGCTAAACCTACAAAAACTAAAAAGAAAGAAAGAAAGAATGTATTGCAAGGTGTTGTGCATATTCAATCAACATTTAACAATACTATTGTAACTTCAACAGACACACAAGGTAATGCTGTAGCTTGGGCTTCAGCAGGTGCTTGCGGTTTTAAAGGTGCCAGAAAAGGCACACCTTTTGCTGCACAATCCGCTGCGGAGTTGGTTGCTAAAAAATCAGTTGATCAAGGTATGAGAAAAGTTGAAGTATTCATAAAAGGACCGGGTTCTGGCAGGGAAACCGCTATCCGTGCAATTCAGGCTGCAGGTCTTGAAATTACATTAATTAAGGACGTTACCCCAATTCCTCACAACGGTTGCCGTCCTCCTAAAAAACGTAGAGTATAACAATTAAAAAAGGAGCTATAAAATTGGCTAGATATACAGGACCTACAAATAAATTATTTAGAAACTTCGGTGTCAAGGATTTGTCCAACCGTAAACTGACATCGTCAATGAGGCAAAATGCTTCAGGTCAACATGGTGCAGTAAGAAAAAAGGCATCTGACTATGCTTTGCAATTAAAAGAAAAACAAAAAATTCGTCTTACTTATCTTGTTTCTGAAAAACAATTTGCTAAATATTACAAAGCTGCTACGAGAAAAACAGGTGTTACTGGTACTATTATGTTGCAAATGCTTGAATCAAGACTTGACAATGTGATTTTCCGTGCTGGTTTCGCTGTTACAAGAAGACAAGCAAGACAAATTGTTAACCATGGTCATGTTATGGTTAATGGTAAAAAAGTTGATATTCCCTCCTATTTGCTAAAAGCAGGAGATGAAGTCACTGTTAAAACAAACAGTCAAAACTATATTAAAAATGTCCAAGAATCAATCGATTTGGCGCTTTCATTTGCTTGGCTAAATGTTGATAAAGCTGCTCAAAAAATCGTTTTTGATAGAGTGCCACAAAGGGAAGAGATGGATCCCGAATTCAAAGAACAACTTGTTATTGAGTACTACTCTAAATAGTAATTAGGAGAGAATGAAGAATATGGAACTTAAAATTAAAAACGTTAATACTACAACAAGCTCTGATGGCTCACAATATGGTAAGTTTGTTATTGAACCGCTAGAAAGAGGATTTGGTGCAACAATTGGTAATTCTTTGAGAAGAGTGTTGCTGTCAAGTTTAGAAGGCGCAGCAGTTACATCTGTCAGAATTGAAGGCATTACTCATGAATATACTTCTATTCCGGGCGTTGTTGAAGATGTTATCGATATTATGCTTAACCTTAAAGGGCTGGTTGTAAAAACCGAAAGTAATGATGTTCAACATTTAAGACTTGATGTTACCAAACCTGGTCCTGTATTGGCATCTGATATTGAACTTCCGGCAGGTGTTAAAATTGTTAACCCCGATTGCTTAATCTGCACCCTTGCAGATGGCGGTTCGATTCATGCTGATATTGTGGTTGAAGTTGGCAAAGGTTATGTGACACAAGATCCGCTTAAAGAGCAAAAGAATGGTATGCCAATCGATATGTTACCCATTGATGCCGCATTTATGCCAATTAAGCGTGTAAGTTATATAGTTGAGCCTGCACGTGTAGGTGAAAATTTGGACTTTGACAAGTTAACAATTGAAATTTGGTCAAATGGTTCAATAGATGTTACTCAAGCATTGTCTAAAGGTGCAAACCTTCTTATTGAACATTTTTCTCAAATTGCTTCAATTACTGGTACTCCGGTGAGTGTTAGAATTGAAGAAGAAACAAAAGTAGAAACTGTTCAAGATGATACTCCGGCTTTTACTATTGAAGATTTAGAATTGTCGGTACGTGCATATAATTGTTTAAAAAGAGCAAGTATTAATTCAATGGCTGAATTACTTAAAAAATCAGAGCATGATTTATTGAATATCAAAAACTTCGGTAAAAAGTCTTCTGATGAAGTAATTGAAAAATTGCACCAATTAGGTTTGGATCTTCAACCAAACCCTGAAGGTGTAGATGATTTAGAACTTATATAATAAAAGGAAAATAAAATGAGACACCAGTGTAAAAGACACCACTTATCAAAAGCAGCTGATCAAAGAAAAGCATTATTGCGCTCTTTGGCAACTGAGTTGTTCTTGCATGGCGAAATTACAACTACTATGGCAAGAGCAAAGGCACTTCGTCCTTATGCGGAAAATGTTATTACGTTTGCAAAAAAAGGAGACTTGGCTTCTCGTCGTCAGGCTGCAAAATATATTTTTGACAAGGAAACTTCAAAATATATGAATCTGGAAACGGGTGAAATTTTTGATACTCCTCAAGAAGGTCAAAAATTACCTTCACAAACAGTTTTAAGACAGCTGTTTAGTGTTATTGGTAAAAAATATGCTACTCGTAATGGTGGTTATACAAGAATTTATAGATTAGCTCCACGACGTGGCGATGCTGCTGAAATGGCGCTGATTCAACTTGTATAATGTATCGTTACGTACTGCATTTACAATATCTTGGTATAAATTACTGCGGGTCGCAAAAACAGCCCAATGTAAGAACTATACAAGATGAAATAGAAAAAGCACTTTGCACATTGATAAAAACTAAAATAAGCACTATATTTTCAGGCAGAACTGATGCACAAGTCAGTGCATACAATCAGGTCTTACATTTTGATTGTAAAGATTTAATAGATGAAAATAAATTTCTAAACTCTATTAATGGTATTTTGCCTGATGATATACGGGTTTTTGAAATTGAAAAAAAAGATAAAACTTTTCATGCTCAAAAATCTGCAAAATTTCGTCATTACGAATATGTAATCAGAAACGATATTATTAAGTCGCCTTTTGATACAAATGCCTTTTTCTATCGCTATAAGTTAAATGACAAGCGGATGAATGAAGCTTTGAAATATTTGCTTGGCGAACATGATTTTAGTGCTTTTAAGTCTCGTTCAGATAATCCTGCAAAGGTTTGTAAAATATATCTTGCACAAGCTAAACGCAGTGTTGACGGGAAATATATATTTATCGATATTGTAGGCAACAGGTTTCTCTACAATATGGTAAGAACGATTGTCGGAACTTTGTTTTTGATTGAAAAAGATAACCTCGAACCGCTATCGATGTTGGAAATTTTACAATCAAAAAATCGTGCTAATGCAGGTGTAACTGCTGATGCTACGGGTTTAACACTTGTACATGTCGGCTATGATGATTGTTCTGATTATTTAAAACAAATAAATACATAGGAAAGGTACATAAATGAAAACATTTAGCGCTAAGCCGCTCGAAGTAGAAAGAAAATGGTATATTGTTGATGCCCAAGGACAAAGACTTGGTCGTTTAGCAGTTGCTATTGCAAATATTCTTCGCGGCAAACATAAACCTCAATATACGCCTAACGTTGATACAGGCGATTTTGTAATTGTTATAAATGCTGCTCAGATTGAAGTTAGCGGCAACAAAGAAACAGATAAATTGTATCGTTCGCACAGTGGTTACCCGGGCGGTTTTAAAGAAATAAGCTTTAAAGCCTTAATGGAAAAAGACCCAACACGTGCTATTGAAAAAGCTGTTAAGGGTATGTTGCCTCATAATACCCTTGGTGCACAACAATTTACTAAACTAAAGGTTTATGCTGATGCAAACCATCCACATGAGGCTCAAAAACCTGAAAAATATGAAATCAAAGGAGATAAGTAATAATGGCAGATGCTAAGACACAAGTAGTTAAAACCGGTAGGAGAAAATGCTCAATTGCCGTTGCAAAAGTTGCTTCAGGTAAGGGCAGAATCTTTGTAAATGGTAAAACTCTTAAAGGTTATTTTGGAAATCGCCCATCGCTTGAGATGGCAATATATCGCCCACTTGTTCTGACAGATAATCAAGATAAGCTTGATGTTAGAGTTAAAGCAGTTGGTGGCGGTGTTTGTGCCCAGGCAGATGCGATTAAACATGCTATTTCTCGTGCTTTACTTGAAATGAATGAAGAATTTAAGCCGGTATTAAAGCAAGAAGGACTCTTGACTCGTGATGCAAGAGTTAAAGAAAGAAAAAAATATGGTCGCAAAAGAGCGAGAAAAAGATTCCAATTTTCAAAAAGATAATTTTATTATTTTCAAAAACCGTCCGTTTTTATTCGGGCGGTTTTTAGTATACAAAACTTTGTATACTTTTTAGCTGATTTAATATCTTGCCCATTGTGCCATAATTTTACATAAGGAGGTTAAAATGGTTGACTCTATTGGAAATAATAGTATTTATGGCTCGATTGGAATTGGCGCCTATTCGATAGGTACTTATTCGCAAGTTGATAAAACTGACACTGAAGTTTTTGAAGATGTCTTTCAAGACGAGTTGGATGCGCTTGACGATAAGACTCAAGAGCAAATTGCTTCAAAAATTGATGAAAATTCACTTGGTATGCCTGTTGGTATGCAAATTGAAGGAGTTGAAAATATTGAAAATACTGCTCAGGATAGTACCTCACAAAGTTCTTGCAGTTCATCTTCAAGTGATGATGAGGAAGAATATGATGAGATGGATTTAAATCAAGACGGTACGGTTACCCCTGCCGAAATGATTATTTATGAAATGACTCATGGTAGTTCAGAAAGTGAAAGTTCCCAAACTTCTTCAATAGATTCTGCAACTTTGTCAGATGCTCTTAGTGCCTATATGGCGGCTTAGTCTTTAAATTTTTCAATAATAGCATCAACAATTCTTTTAGAAGCAAGTCCGTCTCCATATGGATTGACGGCTTGTTTCATAGAATTATAAAATTCACTGTCGTCTAATAATTTTTGCACCATGGAAACAATTTTATCCTTGTGTGCTCCTACAAGTTTTACACATCCATATTCTAAAGCCTCCGGACGTTCTGTTTCGTCTCTTAAGACAAGGACCGGCACGCCCAAAGATGGTGCTTCCTCTTGAACTCCACCGGAGTCTGTTAAAATTATGTGAGATTTTTTCATCAATGTTGCAAACGGTGCATAATCAAGCGGGTCAATCAATTTTACTCTTTCAATGTTTTCAAGCTTTGCTCTTACGGTATTTTGTACGTTAGGGTTTAAATGCACAGGATAAACCACTTGCATGTCTTTATTTTTTTGGATTAACTCTAAAACCGCATCACAAATTTCTTCAAGAGGTTTGCCAAAGTTCTCTCTTCTGTGTGAGGTTAAAAGTATAGTTTTTAAATTTTTGTCTAACCCTATAAAATCAAGATTTACTTCTTTATTATTAACGGTATATAAAAGTGCATCAATTACCGTGTTTCCTGTTTTATAAATTGACTCGGGTGTTTTTATGCCGGAATTTTTAATGTTATCAACAGAACCCTGGGTTGGACAAAAATGCATATCACTAACAGCATCGGCTAAAACCCTGTTTATTTCTTCGGGAAAGGGATAGTCCTTGTTAAAAGTTCTGAGTCCCGCCTCAACGTGTCCTATTGGTATTCTTGCATAATAAGCGCTCAAGGCGGTAGCACCTGCTGTTGTTGTGTCGCCATGAACAAGAACAATGTCGGGTTTTACTTTTTCAAAAATTTCTTTTGTTTGTAAAAGTACATCAGATGTTAGACCCCAAAGATTTTGGTTTGGTTTCATTAAATTTAAGTCATAATCAGGCGTTATTTCAAAAAGTTCAAGTACTTGATCTAACATTTGTCTGTGTTGCGCGGTAACTATGGTTATAGGTTCAAGCTCTGTTCTTGATTGAATTTCTTTTACCAGTGGTGCCATTTTAATTGCTTCTGGTCTTGTTCCGAATACTAATGCAACTTTTATTTTCTTTTTCATATTTAAATTGTATTAAAATAATATTTAAAAAACAAGCTCATTTTGTGTTTGTCATGCCCTTTTGTTTGTTGTAAAATATTATAATAAAGGCAGTTTAGGAGTTTTAATTTTGAGTCAGACTAATTTATTTGACCATGGGAAAATAGTTCCGGTAAATATTCGTGATGAGATGAAACGTTCATATATTGATTATGCAATGAGTGTTATTGTTGGACGTGCGCTACCAGATGTGCGTGATGGTTTAAAACCTGTACACAGGCGTATCTTGTTTGCAATGAATGAGCTCGGCATGACTCCTGACAAACCATTTAAGAAATGCGCAAGAATTGTCGGTGAAGTTCTTGGTAAATACCATCCGCATGGTGATTCTGCAGTGTATGAATCCTTAGTTCGTATGGCTCAAGACTTTGCAACCAGATATTTAACAATTGATGGTCATGGTAATTTTGGTTCTGTTGATGGTGATTCTGCTGCTGCCATGAGATATACTGAAGCCAGAATGCATAAAATTACAACTTCTATGCTTGCAGATATTGATTGTGAAACTGTTGATTTTACTCCAAATTTTGATGGTTCTTTACAAGAACCATCCGTATTGCCAGTAAGATTACCCATGCTTTTATTGAATGGTGTATCCGGTATTGCTGTTGGTATGGCTACAAATATTCCTCCGCACAACTTATGTGAAATTGTTGATGGGGCAATCGCAATGATTGACAATCCGGAAATTACAATTGATGGTTTGATGCAATATATAAAAGGTCCTGATTTTCCAACTGCTGCAACAATTATCGGTACATCGGAAATTAAAAAAGCATATGAAACAGGCAGAGGTTCTATCAAAATGTCAGCTGTTTCTGCAATTGAAGAACTTCCGGGTGGTAATGGTCGTCAAGGAAGAACAGCAATAGTTGTTACGGAAATTCCTTATCAGGTTAACAAAGCTGCATTGATTGAAAAAATTGCAGATTTGGTAAAAGAAGGGAAAGTACAGGGCATTTCTGATATTCGAGATGAATCAGACAGAGATGGCATGAGAGTTGTAATTGAGCTTAAACGTGATGCCAAACCTGATGTAGTGAGAAATAATTTGTATAAGCAGACTGCGCTTATGACAAGCTTTGGTGTAAATATGGTTGCACTTGTAGGCCAGCAGCCAAGGTTGCTAAATTTATACGATGTATTAAATGAATTTATTGAGCATAGAGTGGATGTTATTACAAGAAGAACTATATTTTTCCTGAAAAAAGCAAAAGCCCGCGCACATATTTTAGAAGGCTTAATGATTGCTTTAAATTCGCTTGACGAGGTAATAGAGCTAATTAAAAAGTCAAAAAATACAGAAGAAGCAAGGAATGGCTTGATGTCAAGGTTTGGACTGGATACAGAACAGGCAAACGCAATTCTTGAAATGCAATTAAGACGTTTAACAGGCCTTGAGCAAGATAAGATTAGGTCTGAATATGATGATTTAATTAAAAAAATCGAACAGTATGAAGCAATACTTGCTGATAGGAATAAAGTTCTTGCTCTTATAAAAGAAGAATTACTTGAAGATAAAGAAAAATATGGTGATGATAGAAAAACTCAAATCTTGCCCGAGCAAGGTGAGTTGAATATTGAAGATTTAACACCAAATACTGCTATGGCTGTATTTATTACACGTCAGGGTTATATAAAGCGTATTTCGCTTGATACTTTTGAACGTCAAAATCGCGCTACTCGTGGTAAGGGTGGTATGAAAACAAAAGAGGACGATGACGTTGATCATTTCTTTACAGCTATGATGCATGATAAAGTGTTGTTCTTCTCTTCAAAAGGCGTTGTATACAGTTTGAATGTGTATGACTTTCCTGAAGGTTCGCGTCAATCGAAAGGACTACCTATCATTAATGTTCTGCCGATTGAACAGGACGAACAAATAACAGCTGTTGTTCCTGTCAGTGAATTTAATCCTGACACTAATTTAATTATGCTAACTAAAAAAGGTTATATTAAGCGTATCGGACTTGATAATTTTGTAAATATCAGACGCAACGGAATAATTGCCATAGGTCTTGAAGAAGGTGATACTTTAAATTGGGTAAAACTTGCTAAAAACAATGATGAAATTATTATCGGTACATCTTGTGGCATGGCAATTCGTTTTGCTATTGAAGATTTAAGACCTTTAGGGCGTTCAGCACGTGGCGTAAATTCGATGAAGCTGAGAACAGGTGATACTATTATTGGTTGCGATGTTGTTCCAAAAGATTATGATGCAGATTTGCTAGTTGTAACATCTGACGGTTTTGGTAAAAGATCTAAGTTGAGTGAATTTAGACCACAAAATAGAGGTGGCTTAGGTCTTATTGCAACTAAATTTAAGTCAGCTACATCCAGACTGGTTGCATTAACGATTGTTGATGAGCATGATGATATTATGGTAGTAACTGCAAATGGTATCGTCACACGTGTAAGTGCAGCTGATATATCTCGTCAAGGTAGACCTGCTACAGGAGTAAAGGTTCAAAATCTTGTTGATAACGATACGGTTGTTTCAGTTAATAAAATAATTAATCCAGATGATGATGATACGACTACAAAAAATCAGTCTGAACAGGAAGACTTTTCACAAGGAAGTTTAGACTTGCAGTAATTTTAAGATGAATAATATTATATCGCAAGTTTAGAAACTTGCGATTTTTTTATTTCTAAAAATAAACTTGCGTTATTATTAGTACATCTCACCCATGCCAAATGTAAAGAATCCGTTACTACGATCTTTTCCGCCTGTATTTGTGAACGGTATTGCATAGTCAAGGTTAATTGGACCAAGTCCTGGTATAAATACTCTTAAGCCCACACCTGCTGTTATTGCATAACCGGGACGATCATATAATTTATTTGTTAAGGTATCACCAAAGAGTGTTCCTGCATCTACAAAAGCAGCAAGTCTAACATTGTTTAGGAATGTATTTGTAGTAAGTCTGTCCATAAATGGTATAGGTGTTCTAAACTCGGCAGTACCCATCATAAACCCATTGCCCGTACCGACTTCTGATATGTTAAAACCTCTTATACTATATGGTCCACCTAATGCAAATGCTGCAAACTCGGGCATATCGCCATGTATTTTGCCACCTGCGCGTGCTGCAAGTACAAGTGTAGATTTTCTTCCAACAGGTACGAATTTCTTTAACATGCCATATAACTTGCCAAATGAATCTGCACCAAAACCTATTGATTCTTCTAAACTCAAGCGTGCCAAGACACCGCGTCTTGTGTTTACAATAGTATCTCTTGTGTCGTAAGTAAGGGCGGGCGTAATTTTTGCATAGACACCTCCATCGAGCTGGTTGTACCTTTCGTTATAATTTATCCCCTTGCTTGCAAATATTTGTCTTGCTTTCCATTCGTCACCTTCTTCAAGATCTACGCTTTCTCCACCAAAGCTTAGACTTCCGCTAAGATTTTTAAAAGCTTTAAATTTTCTTGTAAGTGTAATATCTGCACCGTAGCGTTTTTCGATTGCCAATGGTACCTGATAACTTCCGAAATTTCTAATGAATGCCCTAAAGCCTAAAGATTGATTTTCAGATTTAAAGTGCGGTTCAATAAAACCAAGTTCGGCTTGTAGGTTTGGGCGATTAATAATAGAACTGTCGTTCATTAAAATACCGGTACCTGCCATAAAATTAATACTGAGTTTTTGCCCTAACCCTCTAAAGTTATTTTCAGAAAATCCGACAGAACCAAAAAAGCCTGAAACAGAATCAACACCAACGCCTAATGATATTTTACCTGTTCTTTGCTCGTCAAGTGAAATTGTAACATTGTATTTTCCTGTTTGCTCGTCCATTTCAATATCACGTTTAACATCTTTAAATGCTTGGGTACCCATTAGCCTTAAAATATCATCACGCATAATATTTTCATTGTATACTGTTCCGGGTTCAAGCAAAATATTCCTTTTAACAATAAAATCTCTTGTTTTATAATTTCCTTCCACTATTACATCGTTAATTATGCCTTCATCAACCAATATATTTACTATTCCGTCAGGATCATCTTGAACGGAAACTACTCTCGCTAAGATATAACCTTTCATGCTATACATTTCTTGGATTTGTTCAATTGCAGAATTGATATTTAAAATATTTTGAGGTTGTCCTTCGTACTGTGATAAAATATTCATTATATCTTTTGTCGCAACTACTTTGTTTCCCTCTACAGTAAAACCTTGTATTGGAGGGTTTTCTTCAACAATAATTCTAAGACGTATTCCGCCCTCTTCTGCTTTAAGCGGTACAGCCCTTATGTTTTGGGTAAAATATCCTGTTTTATATATTTTATTTAAATCAGCCGATATTGTCTTTCTATCGTACAAATAACCTTCTTTTGCGCTTAACAAATCTTTTATAAAGGATGTTTCTATAATATTATTGCCAAAAATTTCAACTTGTCTTATATATACTGCCTCTTGATCTTCTTGATCAGTATTTTTAACAGTGCTGCCAACAAAATTTTCACTCTCCTGTGCTTCATTTTCAGCAGGTCTTATATCTTCTTCATAATTTTCTTGTTCTTTTTGCGTTTCTTCAATCTTTTTTTCTTTTTTAAACTTAAAAAATTTTGGGAATTTTATACTGAAACCCGCATAAGAAGGTTGCTGGATAAATAATAATCCCAGCACCATGTAAATCATAAGTAATTTTTTTATATTTCTCATCTAATTCTGTACAAGTCCAGCATATCTCTTATTATATTATATAACCAAAAATTAGCTCCTGCAAACCCGTCAAATAATGTAACAATAATGTAAGATATTGCATTATTGTCTGTATTTTTTTATGATATTATTGGATATCGAGGTATTTATTTTGGATGTAGAAAAGCAAGCATTAATAGAGAGTATAATAAAACAAAATCCAAATTATAAAGGTAATGAACATCTTTTGGAGCAATTTTGTACAGAGGTTTACAAAAAATCTTACTTACTTTTGGATTCGGTTTCAAATATAGACAGCTTAAAAAATTACCTTACAAAAGTAGTGGATAATTCAATTTCCACTATTGTTAAAAATTCTAAAATTTTGAATAATGATTCAATCATAAGTGAGCATGTGCCCAAAATGGCGCAAATGATTGAAATTGATAGACGTGATATTGATACTGCGGATGAAATAAAAAAGATATTCGCTCCACAAGAAAATAAAATTGTTAGCATTTATAGCAAAAATAACGAAAAAAAAGGACTGTATAATCCCTATGATGGTCTTATTGATCCTCTGGAGATGATAAAAGAAAAGCCAATAAATCCTGTTTTAGCGCAAAATCTTGTTGATGCTGTTAAAAAAATTCATGAAAAAGACCCCAATAAAAAATTTAAAGAGATTTTTACGATGAGATATATACAAAAAATGCACCAAAGTGTAATTGCAAAAAACCTTAAAATTTCTCAAGATGATTTAAGCAAAAGATTCTGCGAAATGGTAAAACTTGTCAGGGATGAAATATTGTAATTTTATATTTTTAATCCGTGATTTTTTGTAAATGCAATGTAATTATTCATCTTAAGAGGCATTTTATTCATATTTTTTTGAAAAAATGGTTGATAGTTCGGGTCGTAATTTGGTTCTGAAATTTGCACTTTTTGGTGTAAAGTATTTCTTTGTGCAATTCCGCTTAATTTGTTTCTTACAATTGGCGTTAGAATATTACAGGAAAGTACTGCACCAACAAGAGATGCAACAACTCTTGCACCATTTTTTAAATTATCAAATTCGGGAGTATTTTTTTGTATATTTTTAAATGAAATAATACCCTTGTCTATAAGTTTTTCTGTTTGTTTTATAAGGGGTGCGGTAATAACTGTATATAAACCTATGTTAACAAGACCATCACAAATTTCTTGAGGTATCAAAAAGTTTTTATCTTCTTTGTCAATTTTTTTATTTACAACTATGCCAAAAGTTTGTGCGGCACTTGCCAAAAACCAACCAATAGCTGCAGTTAGAAATAAAAATTTTGCATTATCACCGGCAAGATTTGTAATAATTTTTTTACCGAAGTTAGTCATTTTTATTACCTCCGGTCTTGTTATCGTCTATATATTTTTTCGCTGTTTTTTCAAAAAAATCGCTCAACATGTTTGTAAGTGGTGCATCTATAGCAAAGTTTGTTGCAATCATTACTACTAAAGCTGTGAGTGTTCCTATTACGCTAGGTATGCGTTTTGCAGCAGCAATAAGCTCTTTTTCACTTAATGATAAGTTATTTAAATTTTCACCAAATGCTTTTTTTATTTTATTTATATCGATTTTAATTTTGCCATCTGCGCCTTTTGTTGAGTATTTGAGTTCGGCAATTTTCATGCAAGCGCCACGAATTGCAATTCCTGTAGCAGTCCCTACTACTGCTTTTGCAGCACTCCTTACGGCCGATACTTTCCTTGTATCTTTATCGACTTCTTTATTTCTTAAATCCACCAAGGGCTGAAACAAAAAAGCAGTGCCACCTATTGCAATTCTTTGATGTACGCTTGAAAAATCACTTGCATTTTTTAAGAATTTTTGAGCTTTTTCGCTTATGCTTATAGGTTTTATGGCACGAAAACTAACTGTGTTGTTACTGCTTTGTATTTTATTAGTAATCATATACTTTCTTTAACCAAGTCTTTTAACGCTTATAATAAAAATAAATTGCTAAAAAGATTATTCTTAATATTGCGTATTTAATAAAATTTTACATAAACGATAGTTTGTCATCATTTATTGTTTGTCATACAATTATAACACATATATTTTTAAAATGGAATATTTTTTATGAATACACCTTTTTTCTATGATATAACTTTGCGCGACGGAAATCAATCTTTAAAAAAACCTTGGCAACTAAGTGAAAAACAACTTATATTTGAGAGACTAAAAGAGCTGAATGTTCAGGCTGTTGAGGTTGGTTTTCCTGCTTCTTCACATATAGATTTTCAATCATGTGCTACACTTGCGGATATGGCTTGGGATAAACTTGTTGTCTCGGCACTGGCAAGAACTGTTAAGTCAGACATTGATGCTGTTATCAGTTCTATCGGGCATGCTAAAATTCCACGTGTACACACTTTTTTAACACTAAGTCCTTTTCATATGCAATATGTGCTGAACAAGGAACCGAGCTACTGTGCAAAAACGGCAATAGAGGCTGTTGAATACGCATATGAAAATGCAAAAAAGGTAAACAAGAATGCACAAGTTCAATTTAGTGTAGAACATTTTGGTGATTGCGCACAAAATATTGACTTTGTGATTGATACACTTAAAAAGATTGTTAGTGCAGGTGCTAGTATTATAAACCTGCCCAATACGGTTGAGAGAACTCGTCCTACTACTTTTCTAGAGTTGGTCAAATTGGTTAAAAAGTCTTTGCCAGATGATGTTATTATTTCTCTTCATAATCATAATGATTTAGGTATGGCTACAGCAACTACCGTAGAGGGTTATTTTGCCGGTGCAACTCAGTTGGAATGTTGCATAAATGGTTTAGGGGAGCGTGCCGGAAATACTGATTTTGCACAAGTTGCAGTGGCTTTGCATAACAATGGGGTCAAGGTTCCGGTAAATCTTGATAAAATTTATGAAACATCTATGATAATATCTCAAATGGCAAAAATAAAAATATATGAAAAAGCACCTTTGGTTGGCCCGGAAGCTCTTGCGCACAGGAGCGGAATACATCAGGATGGCGCAATAAAGACAAAAGACATGGATTTTGGCGCATATAGACCAATTAAGCCATCTTTGATAGGTAGGGGCGATGATGAAAAAATCGGCTTTACTTCGCAATCGGGAAAAACTGCCGTATTTGAAATTATTAATAATGCAGGATATCCTATTACAATCGAAGAAGCTATTCGACTAACACCAATTATAAAAGAAATTTCCGAGCAAAAAGGTGAACTTTCGACTGATGAGATTTTAAACGTGTATTTTAAAGAAATACTGAATATAAAAGGTGCCTTTGAGTTTGTTTCGTTTAAATTTATTAGTGGTGACAAATTTGAGCTCGAATTTAAATTTAAAAATGAGCTGAAAAAAAACCAAGGAAACGGCAACGGGCCTTTGGATGCATGTCTTGATGCTCTTAAAAATGCGGGATTTGAAAGGAAGCTTTCTTTTTATAAACAATATGCCTTAGATGAGGATAAATTTGGTTCTGGTGCTAGTGCAATGAGCGTTATTCATCTTGTCGGAAAAAATGGAGAAGAAATTATAGGTCGTGCTATAGATAAAAATACTGCCAGGGCAAATGTTAAAGCAATTTTTAATGCACTTAATCAAGTTTATAAATAACTTATATACGAGCTTGCTTTACTGCCTCTTTTGTACACTCGACAATTTCATTGTAATTTTTATTTAAATACAAACTTCTACCCATGCCAATAGCACATGCGCCTGCATTTAAAAGTGGTTTAATATGTTCAATTTTAACACTTCCGCAAGGCATCACATTTAAAAATTTCATCGGTCTGAGCAAGTCCTCAATATATGTTGCTCCACCTAAATCTTTAATTGGAAATATTTTTATAACAGGTACGCGAACTTTCCAAGCGCTATATGCTTCATTGGGTGTTGTTGCACTTAAAATCAGAGGTATTTTGCTACTTGATGAAACTTTAGTTAGCCCCATTTGCAAAATTGGTGATACTAAAAGTTTTACCCCTGCTTCTATTCCAAGATGAGCTTGCTCTGAGGTTATTATACCACCTTGTGCCGTGTATATTCCGCTTAATTTAGAAACTTGCCTTATTGTTTCTATGGTTGAATTTATTTCAATAACCTTAATACCACCTTCAAGATATGCATTAGCAATTTCTAATGCCTTTTGCGCTTCGTCTTCTCTTATTATTCCATAAATTCTGGATTTAAAAATTTCTCTTATTGCTTCGCTCATCTTAGTGCATAAACCTTTTTTATTGTTGCATCTTTCTTTATTTCAAGTTCCATATTTTTTAACATGAGGTTGGAAATTGTTTTTTTTGTTTCTTCGTCTTTTACTGACCAGCAAATTTTTTTATCTGGGTATTTTGTAAAAAGATGTGTAGAACATATTATAGCTGTTTTTGTGGCATCAATTAAGTTTAAATTGCTTATGTCAATAATCGTTTTTTGTTCTTGTGACTTTCTGAGGAAATTTTCAATTTTTTCTATCATTTTATTATTTTCTATGCCTATTGTATTGCCTATATTAGTGATTATCACCTTTATAATAAATATTTCGGTGTTATTTTGTAATTTTTTATAACAAAATTTAAAATCTAAACCTTTTAGTGTATAATTTTTTTAGTTACAGGTGTGGAGCTTATTTTATGCAAAATTCCGTTGTTATAGACAGTTCTGAGCTTATTAATAGTGCAAAAGATGTTTTTGAAATTGAAGCTAATTCTGTTTTAAAGTTAAAGGAAAGAGTTAATGAAAATTTTGTGCGAGCTATAGATTTAATTTATGCCTCAAAAGGAAAAGTTGTAGTAACGGGAATGGGAAAATCTGGTCTTGTAGGTAGAAAAATCGCATCTACATTATGTTCTACGGGTACGCCTGCTGTTTTTCTTCATCCTGCAGAATCAACACATGGAGATAGTGGTATTATTTCTCGTAATGATGTTGTTATAGCCATTTCTAATAGTGGAGAAACACAAGAACTCCTCAACCTTTTGCCATTAATTATGCGCTTTGGTGTACCATTGATAGGAGTTACAGGTGGAGTGAGTTCAACTCTTGCGCAGAAGAGTGATGTTGTTTTGGATATTTCTGTTGAAAAAGAAGCATGCCCTTTGAATAAAGCACCAACTGCAAGCACTACTGCAACACTGGCCATGGGTGATGCAATCGCTGTTTGTTTGCTAAAAAAACGTGGGTTTTCATATGAAGATTTTTTACTTTATCACCCGTCAGGTTCCTTAGGAAAGGGTATTTTATATAAAGTTGGCGAACTTATGATTAAGGGTGATAGTCTTCCAATCATATCTCAGGAAGTTAGTTTTAGCGATGCAATAAAATTCGTAAGTGAAAAACGTTTGGGAGCTACATTATTGGTTGATGAAAATTTAAAATTAAAAGGTGTTTTGACAGATGGCGATATTAGGCGTGCAGTTATTAAGCATCCTGATGTTAGAAATTTAAAAGTTAAAGAAGTTATGACTCTTAACCCAAAAACAATTGGAATTGATGAGTTATGTGCAAAAGCACTTTCTATTATGGAAAAGTATTCAATTACTTCGCTTGCTGTAGTTGATAAAAATAATGTCCCAATAGGCCTTTTACATATTCACGATTTGCTTCGTGCGGGGGTAGTATAATGTATGACTCAATAGAACTAAAGCTAAAGGCAAAAAATATTAAACTTGCTGCCTTTGATGTAGATGGTGTTATGACTGATGGTTCACTTATATATTTACCCGATGGCAAACAGTCAAAAACATTTAATGCTAAAGACGGGCTCGGAATTGTTATGCTTAATACTGCCGGAATTCGAACCGCAATTATTACCGCTAAAGAAACAAATGCACTAAAGGAAAGAGCAAAAACTTTGGAAATAACAAAACTTTTTATGAACCAAAAGGATAAAATGGTTGCATTGGATGAATTATGTTCGGAGTTTTCACTTGAGTATAATCAAATTATGTATATGGGTGATGATTTGCCTGATATAGAGGTGCTAAAGACTGTAGGTTTGAGTGTTTGTCCTTGTGATGCAGTAAATCAAGTGAAAAGTATTTGTAATATTGTTACAAATAAAGATGGTGGGAAGGGAGCAGTTAGGGAAATATGTGACTTTATACTGGAATCAAAAGGAATTTCTTTTGATGATTTAAAAAGGCCGTCAAGACAGTAACTTTTTGTTTTATTAAATTTTGTTAACATTAATAAAAAAAATATCAATATTTTTTCTTATATCAACTTTATTAATATAACAATAGTTGAATGAGAGAAATTTTACCATGACAGAGATTGAGCTAAATACGATTTTTAATATCGTTTGCGATCCTGAAAAAAATGTTTACTGTCTTGACAGTGTAAAGAAAATTCAAGAAGTTCAAAGGATTGTAAGAATTTTTAATATAGCTAATGAACAACGTACAATTTCCAAACAAATTTCAGCTCGTGCGCTTGTTGCTTTTAAGATGCTAGTAAGTAATAATTAATCGGAATTTTTTATATAACTTTTGAATTCTATGTATAGTTCATCTAATATTTGGGATAATTTTTGAAAATTAAGCTGTACAAAATCTATAACTATACTATTAGTATTTTTTGTTACGTCAAAACTTATAATTGCAGTATCAATTCTTGCCTTGTATTGATTGCCGTAAGTAATTGAAAGAGTGGCACATATATTATTTTTTCGCATTGTAAAATTTGTTTTATCAACATTAGCACTATATTTTACACTAGCATCTTTTATTTTAGACATAATATGGTTTTGATATTTTTCAAAAACAGGTTCAAAAACAACTTTGCATTTTTGCCTGTAAGCCTGTCTGTATAATTTTGATTTTTTTTCATCGTCTAAGGCTATATCTGTTTTTTGTGCAAGATTTTGAGGGCTTATTTTTTTATTTGTATCACTAAGTGCTTGTTTTGCAAGGTTTTTTCCGGCATTAGGATCTTTTGAATATGTTCCTGATGCAACAATTAATGCATTAGTTTCTTCTTTTGCTTTTTTAAGTGCTTCCTGTAGTAATTCTTTTGCAGAGTCAAACTTTTCATCTTTTATTTCTAAAACTGATGCATTTGCACCACAGTCTACCCCAAGGTTTTTGTTTATTCTTTCAAATATTGGATAAACGCCGTTAAGTTTAGTTTTTGGTAGAAATATATAAAATTCTTCTATATCTTTTATAGCTACAGAGTCATTTAATCTTATTGATTTATTAATAACTTCAAGAAATTCTTTTGGATTTTTATAACCCGGATATTTTGTATCAGGAGTAATTAGCATAAGGCAAGCATTTATTTTATGTTTGTGTACTTGTTCAAATTCGCTTTTTAAAAATTCTTCACAGTATTTTTGGGTATAGACACCGGTATCTGGTTGCATTACTCCCAACAATTTCATAAATTTATTTTTGGACTGATTGTTGATATTTATTTCTTCTTTTTGAATACACCATATTGTTCTTATCAAAAGTTCGTAATCTTGACAAGGGTATTTTAAAATATCGCTTATCCCTGCATCAAAAGCATCTATTATTGTTTCTCTGCTACAAAAATCATCCAGAAATAAAATCGGAACTTGAGAAATTAAATCTTGTTCTTTTACTTCTTTTATTAACTTTAATGCATCAGGATTATCATTGGAACAGTGAATAATTATCACGTTAGGAGAGTGTCTTTTTATAAAATCTGTTGCACCGTCAAAAGAACAACTTGTAACTTTATCTAAATCTCTTAATAGTACAAGTTTGGAAGTAATTTGCTCTATTTGCTCTTCGTTATTACTTATTAGTGTTATGGTGTTAGTAAACCCCATTTGTAACTCCTTTAAAATTTATATTACAATGAAAAATATTATTTTTCCACTTTTTTAATTTTCTTAAAATAAATGACAAAGTAAAAAAGTTCTGTTATGCTTTTTTTGTTATGAAAAATAATCATGCTTTGTATCTTATTTTAATTATAATCTTGGGTATTTTACTCCGCCTGTGGAATATAGATAAGCCCGAGGGTATGTGGAATGATGAATATTTGACCTGGTCTATTGCTAGTTTAAGTTTTCCTCAGGATTTTTTTAAAGGGATTGCTAATAATTGTCATGCACCTTTGCATTATTTTTATTTAAAAGGATGGATGGCATTATTTAAGGATTCTGATGTTTCACTTAGGTTTTCTTCGCTGATTCCGGGTGTAATTTCGATTTTTACTATGTACCTGTGTGCAAAAGAATATCTAGTTAAAAAGTATGCTGAACTGTGCGGGCTTGCTGCTGCGTTTATTACTGCAATAAGTGCTTTTCTTATATATTTTTCTCAGGAAGTGAGAATTTATTCACTTACATTTTTAATAGCTTCAATGGTACTTTATTATTCCTTGAAAGTATTTAATAACCCATCACAAAAGAATTGTTGGTTTTTAACTTTATTTTCAGTACTTTTGATTTTCGAACATACAATTGGATTTGTGTTTGTTGCATTTAATATATGCGCACTGATTGCTTTTATGCAAAGAAAAAAGAAAGAAAACAATCTTGCAAATAATATATTTGCAATCATTATTTTGTCTTTGCCGCTTGTCCCTTTTTTGTATGGACTTTTTGCGCATCCAAAATATTTTAGTCAGTGGTGGGCACCTTTTTCTTGGTCTAAGTTATTATTTTATTTTACAGATTTATTTTCGCCGGTGCTTAAAAATATTTCAAATGCTCCGCCAAGTTTCTTTGCGCAAATTTTTGATAATGTCAGTGTCAATATTGGTTTTATAATTTTCGCCTTAGTACCTTCTTTTATTTGCCTTGCAATGGTAGTAAAAGCTTTTCAAAATGGTCGCAGGGTTAATTTATATTTATTAACGGTTTTTGCAGCAACATTTCTTACGGTTTTATTAGCGGCACTTTTTGGTAAATTGATTTTTCTTACTAAATACTTAATTGAATTATACCCGATTTTAATATTATTGGTTGCAATCGGATGGTCTTCAATGCAGTTGAAAGCATTAAAAATTTCTCTTGCAACTGTTTTCGCTGTAATTACACTTTTTTATATTATCGTGTCTTATACTTCTCCTGTTCGTCTTGTTAGAGAGGAAGGACAAAGGCTGCCGGTAAAAATTTTGTGTGATTTAGGGATAAAAAAAAACGACAGAGTACTGTATATTTATTACCCTCCTTCAAGATTTTATAAGTATGTAAAAGAGGCAAACCTTTTTTTTTACTCAAATTCAATAGACAAGTATAATTTCCCTCTTGTAATTTATCCTACATCATCAGATACATATGAGGCATTTTTGGACGGCAAGAGGCTTTACCGTGATGTATTTTTATTAAAATATAACAAAAAAGCATCTGATTTTTTAAATCGTAATTATTATTCAAAGATGAAAAAAGGCGATAGAATGTTCATCGTTGAATTAAAACAAGTGTCTTTTTTTAATGATGAAAGACTTGAAAATATTGTTTTGGATGAAAAAAGTTACAAGCGAATCCCATTTTTGTATCTTGTAACATCTTATGCTAAAAATTATTCAATAAGGGAATCAACAAAAGAGTTAGAGTATAAAGGTCACTATGACAGCGGAAGCTGGCGAGTATACTTGTTTGAAAAGGCTTAATTTTTACTTTCTTCTGTTTGTTCTTTTGTTATTATTCTGTCTATGAGACCATACTCTAAAGCTTCTTGAGCTGTCATAAAATTATCTCTTTCGGTATCTTTTTTAATTTTTTCAACTTTTTGTCCTGTATGTTCAGCCATAAGTTCACATAGCATGGTTTTCATTCTTAAAATTTCTTTTGCTTCAATTTCAATATCTGTTGCTTGACCTTTTGCACCACCTAAAGGTTGGTGAATCATTATTCTTGAGTTAGGAAGAGCAAGGCGTTTACCTTTTGTACCACCTGAGAGCAAAAATGCACCCATAGATGCGGCATCACCCAAGCAAATTGTTGAAACATCCGCCTTTATAAGCTTCATTGTGTCGTATATCGCCATGCCGGCTGTAATTACGCCACCGGGTGAGTTAATGTAGAGCATAATATCCTTTTCAGGATTTTCACTATCCAACAGTAAAAGCTGTGCAACAATTGAGTTTGCAACATCATCGTCAATTTCCGAACCTAAAAAGATGATTCTTTCTCTTAAAAGTCTTGAGAAAATATCAAAAGATCTTTCACCTCTTGAGGAGGATTCAATTACTGTCGGAACGTAATCAAGAATTTTATACTCGTTCATAAAACTATCCTTATTTCGTGTCTTTGTAATTATAATATTAAAAATGGTAAAAATTCAACTATAAAACTTTTTAATTAGTTTGTTTGTAGTATAATGTCATTTGGTGGGTTTTCCCGGTTATTAATTAGCAAAGGAAGTTTTGAATATGTATAATGTAGCTATTGTTGGTGGTGGTCCTGCCGGAATTTTTACGGCTCTTGAGATTACAAAATTAAAACCAGATTGGAAAGTTGTTTTAATTGAAAAAGGTTCAAAGATTGAAAGCCGTAAATGTCCCATGAGAGAAGGTTTGAAGCAGTGTGTAAATTGTAAAAACTGTGGTTTACTTTGTGGTTGGGGTGGAGCAGGTGCATTCTCCGACGGCAAGCTTACCTTGACACCCGATGTCGGTGGACACCTAGTTGATTACATGTCGTATAAAGACGTTGAGGATTTAATTGAATATTGTGATCGATTATACTTGGATCATGGTGCAACAGAAGTTGTCTACGGTACAAACAGAGAAGAATTTGCAGATATTGAACGTGCTGCAACTTTAGCCGAATTAAAACTTGTTCACTCTCCCGTAAGACACTTGGGAACAGAGCGTTCTTTGCATGTTCTTAAACATATGCAAGACTTTTTAAATGAAAAAATTACAATTATTAACAATCAAAAAGCTGAAAACCTAATTGTTGAAAATGAACAAGTGAAAGGTTTTATCACAGATACGGGCGACAAGATTTTAGCAGATTATATTGTTATTGCCCCAGGTAGAGAAGGTGCTGACTGGTTAACACACGAATTTGCAAAGAATAAAATCGGCATGGTAAATAACGCTGTAGATGTAGGTGTTCGTGTTGAACTTCCTGCTGCGGTTATGGAGCCAATTACATCAAGACTTTACGAATCAAAATTAATATATCACTCACCAACTTTCGGTGATGAAGTCAGAACTTTTTGTATGAATCCTAACGGTGAAGTTGTAAACGAAAATTATAACGGTATTTCAACTGTTAACGGGCACTCTTATGCAAATAAGAAAACTCCAAATACAAACTTTGCCCTTTTGGTTTCAAAGAAATTTACAGAACCATTTAAAGAACCTATTAAATACGGTCAACACATCGCAAGTCTTGCAAATATGCTCGGTGGAGGTATCTTGGTTCAAAGATTCGGCGATTTGCTTGACGGTAGACGCTCTACCGCTCAAAGAATTAAAGAAAGCATTATAACTCCGACATTAGCGTGTGCTACACCTGGTGATTTGAGCTTGGTGCTTCCATACAGGCAACTTTTAAGTATTATCGAAATGCTCTATGCACTTGATAAAATTGCCCCGGGCGTTGCATCAAGATATACGCTTTTGTACGGCGTAGAGGTAAAATTCTATTCTGCAAGAGTACTTTTGACAAACGAGCTTGAAACACAAGGTGTAAAAAATCTCTTTACAATAGGCGACGGTGCAGGCGTAACAAGAGGTTTAATGCAAGCCAGTGCTTCAGGTGTTCATGTGGCAAGGGTTATTGCTTCAAGGTAGTCTTTGTAAAGAACTCTTTGTATAATTGACACAAAGCCTTAAAACCACTAGACTTAGTATGTCAGACAAAAGAG
>CALUXW010000015.1 GCA_944324865.1 Candidatus Gastranaerophilales bacterium
GAAATTCTCACAGAATTAACGGATTTAAAATTCAAGGATGATGCTATTGAATACCTTGCGACTCGTACAAACCAATTCAGACAATTAGTTAAATTAATAAACAAAATAGAGAAAATATCTGAAACAAATAAACTTGACGAAATAGATGAATATGTCAAGACTATCCTCTCATAATACTAATTCAGCCAGTTTACACAATAAAATTGCAGAAGCAATATGGCGCAGAAACAAAAGTTGCAATGAATTATATGCTGATTTAAAGTGCAATTTGCTTAATATTTCTTAATATAAACAGGACAATTTTTTTATTTTTTTTCAGATTATACCTGTAAATTATAAATTAAGAATAATTATTTTGTGTTTTTGGTCGAAAGAAGGAGGAAAGTATGAACATAGTCGAACCCATTCGCAACAAAAGCGATTTAAAAAGAATTGAAAAAGTTTTAAGACAGCAGAGTCTTAGGAATTTGCTGATGTTTACCATTGGTACAAATTGTGGATTAAGAATTTCTGATATTTTAGCCTTAGATGTTGGTGATGTAAAAGGTAAAAAATATATTTGTTTAACGGAAAAAAAGACAGGCAAGCAAAAAAGATTCCCAATTAACGATAAGCTAAAACCAATGTTTGAAAAATTTACAAAAGAAAGAGATGAAAGTGAACCTTTATTTGTTTCCATGTTTGGCAATAGAATGGAGAGAACTCAATGCTGGAGGATAATAAACGATGCTTGTAAGCAAGTTGGTTTAGAGTATAGAATTGGAACTCATACCCTTAGGAAAACTTTTGGATACCATCATTACAAAAAATTTAAAGACGTTGCCATGTTACAAAAAATCTTTAATCACTACACCCCATACGTAACATTAAGATACATTGGAATTGAACAAGATAAAATTGACGAAAGCTATAACAACTTCATTTTATAGATTATAACAGTAAAACAAACTTAAACTCAACAAAAAAATAACTCAACATATTTACAAATATGTTGCATAGTGTCTAAAACACTGTAAGCATTTTAACATGAATAAAAAAATTTGTATATTATTTTTTTTATTTTTAATATAATTTAAAAAAACTCAGACATCAGGAACTTTTTGGCACTTTGTAAATCAACTTAATTACAATTCAGTTGTATAGTGTAAAAAAGCCTTTATTCTTTATACATATGGAGTTTGAATTATTATCAAATCTTTAAAAAACTCAACACAATGAATAAAAATATTGTTGTTAAAAATATTGTGTTATTATGATATACATAATCTATTTATAACAACTCAACATATTTGTAATTGTGTTGTATGTAAATAGAAAATGCACTTAATATATTTAATGGTTTGTCCTTGTTAAATATATTTGAATGTGGTCAACGAATAAGTGATTAAGGCTTTAAATGGAAGTGATGACAAAAATTAAAAGAGAAATATTTGTTACCAAGCCGTTATTACCCCTTTTGTCTGATTTAAATAAACATTTAGTCGATATTTGGGAGTCAAAATGGCTCACAAATATGAGTATAAAACATAATGAATTGGAAAATAAGTTAAAAGATACCCTAGAAGTTTCTAATTTATCCCTGTTTAACAATGGGACAATTGCGCTTTTGGTCGCAATTAAAGCCCTTGATTTGCCATATGGGAGCGAAGTTATTACGACTCCATTTACTTTTGCTGCAACCCCGCATTGTATTTCTTGGAATGGTCTAAAACCTGTTTTTTGTGATATTGAGCCAAATACAATGACAATTGATCCAGATAAAATTGAGAGCTTAATCACTCAAAATACCTCAGCTATTCTTGGTGTACATGTTTATGGTTTCCCCTGCAATGTAGAAAAAATAGAAAATATTGCTAAAAAATACAATTTAAAAGTGATTTATGATGCAGCTCATGCGTTTTCTACCAAAATTAATGGAGTTGGAATAGGAAATTTTGGTGACGTCACAATGTTTTCTTTTCATGCAACAAAAATATTCAATACTATTGAAGGTGGATGCTTGACTAGTAACAATAGCCTGCTAATAAAAAAGGTCTCAAGTCTTAGAAATTTCGGAATTCAATCTGAAGAAAATGTTGAGGAAATCGGTATTAACGGCAAACTAAATGAACTTCAAGCATCTTTTGGATTAGAGTGTTTAAAAATATATAAGGATGAGCAACGCAAGAGAAATAAAATTAAACTTTATTACAATGATAGATTGTCAAAAGTAAAAGGTATAAAAATACCTAGAATGCCAAATAATGCTACTGATTCACACCAATACTATCCAATTATTATTGAAGATGATTATTCATTAACTAGAGATGAGTTATATAAAAAATTCAAGTCACTAAACATATTTACAAGAAAGTATTTTTATCCTGCTTGCCATGATTACAGCTGTTATAAAGATAATCCAACTATGATACCAAATGATTTAACAGTTGTTAATGACTATAAAAACAGAGTTTTGTGCTTGCCTTATTACGGGTCTTTAAACCAGTATGAAATGAATAAAATTTGTGAGGTTATTGAAAATGCGTAATAATTCAAAATGGTTTTCAAAAGAAATAAACGAAAAACATATAATATACAGGTTTTTTGGCATAAAGTATTCTGTTAAAAATCCAAAATATATCAATAGAAATAAAATAGCGATTAGAGCACAGAATAATTATGATTTATCAACACTTAAAAAAGCCGGAAAAATCATATTGTTTTTAACGCCACCTGAATTAAAAATTAACGGCGGTGTAATGTCTATTTACTCTCTATGTGAAGAAAGCAGAAAAATTAATCCTGATTCTGTTTGCATTATTTCAACATATCCAAATGCAAAATTTACATACGCAAGTAATGATAAATTTCCAAATAATGAAAAAATATATAGATTTTCACAGATTATTGATAATTGTGAAAACCTAAGTGAGTTAATTATTCACATACCTGAATACTATTCAAAAGATTTTTATTCTGATTTAAACAAAAAGGATAAACTGTTTTTAAAATCTGTTAAGAATATTCATCTAAATATATTAAATCAAAATATAGATGTTATGCCTAAACCTCAAGAATTGCAAGATTTGTATAAAATAACTGACAATATTACACAAACTATTGCTCACAACAGATGTGCAACACAAGAAATTTGTAATTATTGGCAAATCCCTACACATTTTTTGTCTGTTGATATTCCGCTTAATAAGTTTAAAAAATATAATTTTGCAGACAAAGAAAAAATTATTGTTTTATCAAACGATATTAACGAATATAAGGACAAAGTAACAGAGCTTTTAAAAAAAGATTTACCTGAATTTAAAATTGTTGTTGTTGAAAATCTTTCATTTCCTCAATATATGGAATTAATCGCTAAAGCATATTTTGTTTTATCTTTGGGTGAAGGCTTTGATGGGTATTTTATACAACCGCAATATGTTGGAAGCTTGGGTTTTGCTGTTTACAATGATGATTTTTTCCCATCGGATGAGTGGAAAAATCTTACAAATGTATATCAGAATTATTTTGATTTATTATCCCGTATTTCTCGTGATATCAAGAGATTATCAAATGATTCTAATTTGTATTACAAAACAATAGATGATTGTCTGAACAAATTAAATAAAATTTATAGCCGAAGCAAGTACAATGATAATTTAGCAAAATTTTACAGAAAAGAATACGATTTTTATCCTGAAACAAGAAGTAATAAAGAGGTATGTAATGCTTTGCAAGTTTAAAAGAGTAAAAATTAGCGGAATAAGTACAGTTGTTCCGCCTGATGAGATTAATATTTATGATGAGGCCCAATATTACGATAATAATATAAAAAAAATCGACAGAATGAGAAAAATGGTCGGTTTTTGGAAGCGCAGAGTTGTTGAAAAGGGAGTAACGGCATCTGATTTAGCTATCTGTGCAGCAGAAAACTTAATAGCTGATTTAAATATAGATAAAGAAAGTATCGACGCTTTAATTTTTGTGGTGCAAAAGCTCGATTATGCTCCGCCTGTTAATGCATATTTCATACACAACAAGCTTGGTTTATCTGAAAAATGTATTGCAACAGACATAAATCAAGGATGTGCAGGTTGGGTTTTTGGTCTTTATATGGCAAGTCAGATGATTGAATCTCGCACTCACAAAAAAATCTTGCTTTTAAATGGTGATACACCTTCTGTCGGTATTGATAAATCAGACAGAAATTCAGCACCTATATTTGGTGATGGCGGTGTTGCTACATTAATTGAATATAGTGAGGATGAAAACATCTCTTATTACAATATTAATACTGCAAGCTCAGGTTACGAGGCTATCATTGGCCCTTTTACAGGAATGCGTTTTTCCCTTGATATATTTAATGATGAAGATTTTGAATTGTTGAACACACTAAGAAAAGAAAAACTCACTATGCCAACAGGCATGGAAGTTCCTTTGCTCGGTGGTTATATGGATGGAATTGCAGTGTTTGATTTTACGATAAACTCTGTACCGAAAAACATAAACGAACTTTTGAATTACGCAAATATGAAAGTTTCAGATATTCCTGTTTTGTGTTTACATCAAGCTAACAAGCAAATTATTCAACAAGTTGCCAATATTGCAGGTTTTGATATAGAAAAAGCACCATACAAGGCATTTGAAAATTTTGGAAACAATACTATGTGCTCTATCCCTACAACCTTAAGTTTGCTTGATAAAGAAATAAAAAGAAAAAATATTCTTTGTTGTGGTTATGGAAACGGATTAGTTTGTGTCAGCAGTATTTTAAATTTGGAAAATACCTATATTTCAGAAGTAAATAAGTTTGTAAAGCCTGATTATATTATGACAAGAGATGAATATATTGATTATTGGAGAAAGAAAATAAAAGGAGAATCAAAATGAAGAAAACTGAATTTCTAGAAGAATTACAAGATATTTTGCAAACAGATGATGAGGTTTTTGAAGATGAAAACCTTGAAGATAAAGAAGAATGGGACTCATTATCAAAAATGGCTGTAATGGCTTATTTTAAAAAAAATTTTGATCTAAGTATCAATCTTGATGATTTAAAGGATATTAAGACAGTGCTTGATTTAATAAAACTTGCAGGAGAAAAAGTAAGTGATTAGTTTTAGCAAAGAACAGATTTTTATAGTTACAGGAGCAAGCTCAGGAATAGGTGAGGGGGTTGTACTGTTACTCAATAAGCTTGGTGCAACCGTTGTTGGAGTAGCAAGAAACAAAGAACGTTTGTATGCAATGAGGGAAAAATGTGAATATCCTGAGAATATGCATATAGAAATAAAAGATTTAACTGAAAACATCAAAGGCTTAACTCAATATGTTAAAGAATTAAAAAATAAGTACGGTAAATTTTCCGGGATGGCATATTGCGCAGGTATTTCAGATATTAAACCCTTGCAATTGCTTGAGTATGAAGATGTTGATTATATGTTTAAAGTAAACTACTTTGCGCCATTATTTTTTATGAAAGCTTTGCTTGATAGAAGAAATAATACGGGTAGGGGCTCATCTTTTGTTGTTGTGTCATCTATTGAGTCAAAATTGTCAGAAAGAGGCATGACAGCTTATTCGTCAAGCAAGGCTGCAATTAGTGCTGCATTTAAAACAATGGCTGCTGAAGTTGCAACATCTGGTGTAAGGATAAATGTTGTATCTCCGTCTGATATAAAAACGCCGATGACTATGTCATGCAGTGCTCAAAGTTTAAGGCAAGGACGTGAAAGCAAGTATCCTATGGGTTTTGGCGAAGTTGATGACGTAGCAAATTTTGTAGCGTTTTTATTGTCCGATAAAACAAAATGGATAACAAGACAAGATTATATATTAGATTGCGGGTTGATATAAATGAAAAATATTTATGTTATTGGTGGTATCGGTTTTGCAAAGGAATGCTATCAGCAAATTTTATTTTCTTCTTATGTAGATTCGACAATTAATTTTGGCGGCTTTATAGGACATAACGGCTATAGAGTTGATTTTAAAGATTTAAATAAATATTTTGTTTGCGACTTGTCGGAATTTGAATTCAAGGAAAATGACTATGCAGTAATTGGTGCAGGAATGCCTGATCTGCGCAAAATTATATACGAAGATATAAAAAAGAAAAATAACTCAAAATTTTATACACTTGCTTTAATGCCGTATTGCTATATATCGCCTTTGGTTGAGATAGGTGAGGCAAATATTTTTATGACTCCTTGTACCCCATGCCCTCATGTGAAGATAGGAAACGGCAATGTATTTAATGGTGATGTAATAATAGGACATGACGTAGAGATTGGGGATTTTAATTTTGTTGGTGGAAAAACACAGCTTCTTGGAGGTGTAAAAATAGGAAACTCCAACACCATTGGTGTTGCAAGTGTTTTTCTTCCTAAATCTAGGATTGGTGATAATAATAAAATTGCACCTATTAGTGCAATATATAAGGGATGTAAAAATAATTGCTACATGCAAGGTAACCCTGCGCTAAAGGTAGGTGAAATTGATGTTTAAAATTGGGGTTGATATTGAAGATATTAAGAGGTTTGAAAAATACGTTCACGATATTGGTGATGAGTTTTTGAAATTAATTTTTACTCAAAAAGAACTTGAGTACTGTTTTTCATATAAAAATCCGGCAAGACATTTGGCTGCAAGATTTTGTGCAAAAGAAGCGCTTGTAAAAGCTGTTTCAGACTTAAATCTAAAACTTGATTATTGTGAAATTGAGATATTAAATAAGCCAAACGGAGCACCTTTTTATGTTTTGGATGAAAATAAAAATCTAAACACTTCGCTTTCTTTGTCGCACGACAAGACAAAAGCAATGGCTGTAGCTTTGGTGGAAAGGAGAAAGCGTGTATTTTAAAGAGATAGTACAAAGTATATTCTCAATTAAAAACATTGGTATACATAAACAGGTGAGCATTTTGGGTATAAAATTTAAATTTAAAACCCAGAAATTGCTCATAAACCAAATAAGAGAATATTTTGATACAAAATTTTGGGAAATTGATGAAAAAATTGAGTACACGCGCAGCACAGTTTTAGCGGTTAAATATAATGAGCATTTAAAAAAATACTTTGGAAAATATAGGTCCAAAAATTTGGTGGTTATTGGCTGTGGACACAGCTTGGAAGATTTTGTACCTATTGATGGAGCAATTTATATAGGCATAAACAGGGCATTTAAATGTAACAAGGTAAAATTTGACTATATTTTTGCAAGTGATCAATTTCCTGAAGGCATGGATGAGTTAAAAAAATATGACCCGAATGAGGAATTTTGCAAAAAATTTATAACCTATATTCCATACAGTTTTAATCATAAAATGCACAACAATGATTTGTATGATATTAAACATGAAAGAATTGTAATTAATTCAAGTTTGAATGCAGGCATGCCTTGGGATATTTCATGTGAGCCATTTGCAACATATTGGCGCTCGTCAACTACTTTCAACGCGCTACAGTTTGCGCTTTATACTTTGCCAAGGAGGATTTATCTAGTTGGTTTTGATTGTACAAAAGGGAGTATGTATAGGGAAATACCAACGCCTGTTAATCCATCTGATGGCTATGAATATCAAAAATACGGATGGGGCAGGTTTAAGGAAGATGCTACGGCACATTATCCTGAAGTTGAAATTATTTCAATTAACCCAATAGGTTTAAAGGGCATGTTTAGGGATGTTTACACAAAAAAATTTGTTGATAAATGTCCTGAGCTATCAAATGAAAAAATTCAAATTTTGGAGGAGGAACTATGCCTGCGCCAATAATTATTGCAGAAATTGGTTGCAATCATAAAGGCGAGATGGATATTGCCCATGATATGATTAAACTTTTAGGTGCTTTTCCTATAATAAATAAAAATTCTTATATTAATGTTGTCAAATTTCAAAAAAGAACAAATAAAGAACTTTTGACTCCGCAAGAATACAATGCGCCCCATCCTGTGCCAACTAATAGCTATGGCGGTACATATGGTGAGCATAGGGAATTTTTAGAATTTAGTGTTGCTCAACATCAACAATTAAAGCAATGGTGCGAGGAAAATAATCTTGTATATTCATCTTCCGTATGGGATTTAACTGCTGCAAAAGAAATTGCTTCACTAAAACCAAAATTGATAAAAGTTCCGTCTGCAAGTAATTTGGACTTTAGAATGCTTGAGTATCTAAGGGATAACTATCAAGGTGAAATACATATTTCTCTTGGTATGACAACACATAAAGAGGAATGTGAAATTGTTAAATTCTTCGAACAAAAGAACAGACTTAAAGATTTGGTGTTGTACGCTTGTACTTCGGGTTACCCTGTTGAGTTTGAGGATATTTGTTTAAATGAGATTGTCAGATTAAAAAACAAATATGGTGATAAGGTAAAAGGTATAGGCTTTTCCGGTCATCATTTGGGAATTGCTGTCGATGTTGCAGCCTTGGCGCTGGGTGCTAGTTATTTTGAAAGGCACTTTACACTAAACAGAACTTGGAAGGGTACCGACCATGCAGCAAGTTTGGAGCCACAGGGGTTGCAAAAACTGGCAAGAGATTTAAGGCATAGTGAATTGGCGCTAAGGTATAAATCTTCCGAGATACTTGATGTTGAAGAAAAACAAAGAAAAAAGTTAAAACGCGCCAGATATGGGAGTGTAGATGTTAAACAGCAAAGATAGGGGATTTTGCTTGAATTCTCTGCAGGATGAGGCAAAACATATTTTTTTAGAAAAATTTAGCAGCGGTCAATATAAAACTGAACAGCTTAAATGTCTTTGTGGAAAGATGAATGACGTATTAGTTGCCAAATTCGATAGGTATGGAATTCCAATTAATACATTAATTTGTAAAAATTGTGGACTTATGCGTTCATCACCATATTATACATGTGATACTTTGATTAATTTCTATAAAGAAGAATATCGCCCATTATACGTTTCTAATTCCACTTGCAGCGAGAGTAAGTTTCTGCAGAGAACTCTATATGGAGAGAATATTTATAATAAAATTAAAAAATACATAAAATTAAAACATAATAAGGTATTTGAAATTGGTTGCGGTTCAGGCGGTATTTTAAATGCTTTCAAGAAAATCGGTTTTACTGTCCATGGATGTGATTATGCAGTAGATTATGTACAATATGCCAAGAGTAATAATATTAATATCGATATTGGTTCGTACGAAACGCTTACTAAATACGGGCAAGCTGATTGTTTGATACTAAGCCAACTTTTAGAACACATACCAAATCCAATTGATTTTCTAAAAAGTATAAAATGTTTATTGGACGAAACTAGTATTTTATACATTGAGGTACCGTTAATTGAAAATATTGCTAATATTTATAACTATGATATTTTTTCTTATTTACAAAATGCGCATGTGTTTTACTATTCTATTGATACCCTCAAGGAATTATTAAAAAATTCAGGTTACAAAATTATTAAAGCAGAAGTTGGAGTTAGGCAAAATGAATTTGGATATGTTATATGCAGTGTAAATGACAAATGCAGTAATGATAAATATTGCACAAAAAATCACTTTAATAGTGTTATTAAAAAAATTAATAACTTTGAAAATAAGTATAAGTCTAAAAAACATCAAAAAGACAGAATGAAAATTTGCATATTTGGTATAAAAATTTCTTGGAGAATAAAGCACAAAGGAGGCTAAGTGCATATAAAAAATATGGTAAAAATTTACCGAGAGAATAGCCATAAAGTTATAAGTATATTTGGTTTAAAATTTAAAATAAGAAAAAATGAAATAAGCTTATGCGCATTGTCTGATAGAGTTGCGGCTTTAGAAAACGCTGTTTATGACATTCAAAACAGGCAATTTATGCAAATTTTAGATAACTTGACAAATAACGCAAATAATATTTATCATTTGTCTGCGTTTTCTTTATTATACAATGCAGGTGATAATATCCTAGTTTCTGCAATGCAAGAACTTATCAGGCAAAATACTCCATTTGATTTTCAATTTATTAATAAAAATTGCAGAGCAATAATTGATGATCGAGATATCTATTTTTTCAATAATTCTAACGGAATAATTATTGGTGGTGGTGGTTTGTTTTTAAAAGATACTAATCCCAATGATATTTCAGGTTGGCAGGTGCCAATATCTGTTGAACAATTAAATAAAATTAAAGTTCCGGTTTCTATTCTTGGTGTAGGCTATAACAGATTTAGGGGGCAGGAGGATTTTAGTAATTGTTTGTCGGCCAATTTAGAAGTATTGGTAGAAAAGTCTGTATTTTTTGGGTTAAGAAATAATGGTTCTATACGAGCTATAAAAAAGTATTTGCCCAAACATTTACATTATAAATTAAAATTTCATCCTTGCACTACAACTATTTTAAACAAAATTTATAATATCCCTAAAATTGCTGAAGAAAAATTTATTGCGGTTAATTGTGCTTTTGATAGAGCTTATATGAGATTTGGAAACAAACAGGATGAAATTTTGTCTTCCATTGCTAGAGTTTTAAAAAGTATATCAAACCAAATTAAGATTAAGTATTATGTTCATTGTGATTCTGATGTAGAGGCTGAAAAATATTTTAATAACCTAGGGGTTGAGTTTGAAATTGTTTATTTAAATAAAGCAATGACAACAAGGCAAATAATTGAAGCTTATTCTTCACCTACACTCGTGATAGGTATGCGTGGACATTCTCAAATGATACCTTTTGGCTGTACAACCCCAATTTTAAGTATAATAACCCATGATAAACTCGGATGGTTTCTAGAAGACATAGAGCATAAGGAATGGGGGATTGATGTTTTGGATAAAGATTTTGAAACCAAACTGCATACAAAAATAATGGATATGTTGGAGAATACCGACTTAATAAAAGAACAAATCAAAAAAGCTCAGGACGACTTGTATCAGTTATCGGTCAACAATATACAGCAATTAATGCGTTATTATAACACAAGCCCAGAAAAGGAAATTGTTATTGGTATAAATGGGAGCTCTAATAAATGACAAACATTGCCCTTATACCTGTAAGATCAGGAAGTAAGTCAATACCGTTTAAAAATATAAAACCCTTAGCAGGAAAGCCACTTGTATATTGGGTAACAAAAGCTGCAAGTGATGCAAAATGTATAGATAAAGTTATAATTGCGACAGATGGGAATGAAATTAAAAATGTCGTGAAAGAATTTCAAATGAATAAAATTGAAATATACGACAGAGAACCTCAAAATGCCAAAGATGATTCTTCAACAGAAAGTGCCATATTGGAGTATATAAATAAGTCTGATTGCAATCAAAATGACTGTATTTTTTTAATACAAGCAACATCACCTTTGCTGCAAGCAAATGATATTGATAATATGTATGCAACAATGATTAGAGAAAATTCCGATTCAGCTTTATCTTGCGTAAGGTGCAAAAGATTCTTTTGGTCAAAAGATGGTATTCCTCTGAATTATGATTACAAGAACAGACCACGCAGGCAGGATTTTGAAGGTTTTTTTATGGAAAATGGTGCTTGTTATATTAATTCGGTTAAGAATATATTAACCTGCAAAAACAGGCTGTTCGGCAAGATTTCAGTATATGAAATGCCCGATTACACTTCAATTGAAATAGATGAGCCTGATGATTTTATATTGGTGGAGAAACTTATGGAGAAGTTAGGATATGTGTAATATAAAACTATTTGCTACGGATGTTGATGGCACTATGACAGACGGGTCTATGTATTATGCTGAAAACGGAATTGAATTAAAAAAGTTTAATTTTCAAGATGGTATGGCTTTTAAACTGCTGAAAGATGCTGGTATTAAAACCGCAATCCTTACTTCTGAAACAAGTAACATAGTTAAAATGAGAGCAGATAAACTAAAGGTAGATTATTTGCTTATGGGCAGTTGGCAAAAGCTGGAATATATAAAAAAAATATGCACTGAAATTAATATAACTTTGGACGATGTTGCATATATTGGTGATGATATAAATGATGTTGATCTGCTAAATGCGGTAAAGTATAAGGCTTGTCCTGCAAATGCGGTGAGGAAAGTTAAAAATATGCCAAGTATTATTTTGTTAAATTCTAATGGCGGTTGTGGCGCAATTAGAGAATTTGTTGATATTTTGTTAAATGAGGAAAATAATGAGTAGTGCTATAAATATTGCATATACACCCACCAATGATACTTTTTATATGACACTTGTTTCAATAACAAGTTTATTTAAAAACAACAAAAGTAATAAAATTGTTCTACATATTTTTCACGATAGGGATTTTTCCAATAAGAATATAAATGACATAAAGAAATATGTAAATTATAATAATTGTTCTGATATTAAATTTTACCTTGTTGATAAAGATAAATATTTATTGTTGAGTTCAAAAGTTGCTTTTAATGAAAGGTTGTATTGTTTTGAATTCCCATATCTTGTTAATACTGATAAGTTATTGTATTTAAATTCATTTTCAATTGTAAATGGAGATTTAAAGGAATTATATGGAATTGATTTGTCGGTTAACTCTTGTGCAGCTGTTCAACATATTTTTCCAAGTTCGATAGCGGAAACTTGTAGCATTGAAAAAACTAATGTTTATATAAATAATGTCATGTTGTTAAATTTAAAAATCTGGCGCAATGAAAATTTTTATGAAAAGTTTATATCAGGAAAGTTTTTAAACAGCGCTTGCAATAATAAAAAGATTAATGATATCGAGTGCTTCAATATTATAATTAATGACTGCAAGAAAATACCCTTAATTTGGAATTATACCGAGTTTTGGCATATACCAAGAAAAGACCTGAAGTGTTGCTGCGATGACAAAACAAAACAAATGTATAATAATTTGTTATTACACAATATTTCCCCGTCTATAATATCATTCATTGGACCCAAGCCAATAGGTGAAATACGGTGCAGAAACAGTTATATAAAATTATGGTGGAAATATGCGGAATTATCACCGATTTATGATTTAATTAAAAAATATAAACATAACGGTAAATACAAACTAGCTGCAACAACAGCGCAGAACTCTTTTAAATATACATGGTTATTATCAAGAATTTGGCCATACATTAAGCCCTACTGGTTTAGAATAACTCTCGGGTTTTTAATTGCAATTCCCTTAGGTTTATTAGATGGCGTAACCGCATTTGCACTAAAACCATATATGGACTACGTAGTTGGCGGAAAGGCTTTTATATTCAACTTCCATGGGTTAGACTTTTCAATTTCAAGCATACAAATGTCTTTCATAATACCTTTCGGAGTGATATTATTTGCTATAGTACAAGGTGTTCTAAGATATTTAAACGGATATTTTTCAAGCTGGGTAAGTGCGCACATTACAAATGATGTTAAATTTGATTTATTTAAACGTCTTGTATATATGGATCCGCAATTTTTTGATGAAAACTCGTCCGGCATTATTATCTCAAGATATATGAGTGATCCTACTGCTGCTTCAGCAGGAATTGTTGAAAATATCAAAACAATTACAACAAGCTTTTTTGGCGCATTTGGTTTAATTGCAGTTATGCTCTACAGCTCTTGGAAACTTGCTTTTATTGGTGTATTAGTTCTCTGCATTGCCTTTTTACCTGTAGCACTTATCAGAAAAAGAATTAAAGAAGCATCAAATAAAAGCATGGTCATTGGTGGCAATATTACAACAAATATAAATGAAACTTATACAGGTAATAAAGTAATGGCAGCTTACGGGCTGCAAGATAAAATGTATAAATATTTCGAACAGCAAACTTGGGACGGTTACAATATTGGAATGTCACTATATAAACGTACAGGCTGGATGTCGCCTTTAATGTATTTAATTGCATCCTTTGGTATTGCGACAGTACTGGGCTATGGAACTTACTTAATAAACTCCAATCAAATGAGCGCAGGCAGCTTTGCCTCTTTTGTAACGTCATTATTATTATTGTATAAACCTGTAAAAACTTTAGGTAATACCCTAACAGGCATTCAAGGTATTTTTGTTGCAATGGGCAGAGTCTTTGAATTATTTGATTTAGAACCTGAAATAAAAGACAACCCTAATGCAAAAGCCCTTGCAGGTTTAAATAAATCCATAAAATTTGAGGATGTTTGTTTTGAATATATTCCAAACCAACCTGTCTTAAAACATTTAAATTTAACCGTTGCAAAAAATGAAACCCTTGCAATAGTGGGTAACTCAGGCGGTGGCAAGTCGACATTAGTCAATCTTTTACCAAGGTTTTATGATATAAAAACAGGCTCAATAAAATTTGATGATGTTGACATTAGAGAATATACAATTAAATCTCTAAGAGAAAATATTTCAATGGTATTTCAAGATAATTTTCTATACTCAGGCACAATTAGAGAAAATATTTTAATGGGCAATCCCAATGCAACAAGCGAAGAACTAGTGAATGCAATAAAATCGGCTCACTTAGAGGAAATGATTAAAGAATTGCCTGATGGACTTGAAACAGAACTCGGTGAGAGAGGTTTAACGCTATCCGGCGGACAAAGACAAAGAGTTGCAATTGCGCGTGCCATGATTAAAAATGCCCCTATTGTAATACTTGATGAGGCAACATCAGCTCTGGATAATGAATCGGAAGCAATTGTTCAAAAAGCTATGGATAATTTAATGAAAGATAGAACAGTGTTTATTATTGCTCACAGGCTATCAACCATTAAAAACGCCGATAGAATTGCAGTTATAAACGAGGGGCAATTAGTAGAGCTTGGAACACATAACGAGCTTATGAATATTGAAAATGGTCAGTATAAGGCACTTTATGAAATGCAGTTTAAAAAGCAAGAGGTTGGTGTGTAACTGTGTCAAAATTATATAACTCTTTCAACAGAAAAGGGGTGAATTAACAGCATACGCCCTTACCCCTTAAAGTTTGTTATTTTGGCGGTGAACCCGAACAAAAGCAGCATCAAAGAATTTCGAAGATATGAAAGTAATCGATATTTTTGATGAAATTGCCATAAGCAATGGTTATACGGTAAAAAGTTTGCCGTCACGCGCTTCGGTAATAAGGACAATGTTTAAAATTAAAGCAGAAAATAAAAAGAGTGAAAATATAAGTCAAAATGATAAAGTCTTGATGTAAAAACTTTAAAAATTATTTGCATTATTTTGATTAAAAATAATTTATCTTTACCAAAATTATCAAACTAAGCGTACACAATAATCAAACCATGTGTTCCTTTACACCTATTGCAATAGGTCTTGCGGATATATTTGATAAAGCCCATTGTATTATTCTATCAGCCATAAGTCCGGCGATATTTTCGCGGGATTATTGGAAGTCTTAATATAAATGCATTTATCATTATCAAATGCTTTGCTTAATTTTGCTTTTAATTCATCTAATACCCCAAATCTTGATGTGTATTTGCTTCTACTTCATTTAAAAGAATAATTGCTCTTTCGCCTATTTGCTTATATTTTTTTCTTGATCTTCTTGTTTCAGCTTCTATTTCATCCATTATGTCATCCGGTCCTTCGGACATATCAATCATAACCGGTTTTTTACCATTGTTTATTTCTTGGGTCAGCGCAATTGCAAATGTAGTTTTCCCGGTTTAGGTCGGTCCAAAGAATAAAGCTGCATTTGGAAGTTTGATTGGAACAACTGACTGTTCTTCGAATATTTTATTTATTGTCCAATTTTCTTAATGCCCTTTTTCGACCAGACCACTTATTTTCGGCTTTCTCTCTTTCTCTTTCATATGTACTTTTTTGGTGCATTTTGGCAAGTCGTTTTCATATATATCCTTAAAATCAAATAATTTAACAGGTTCTACGTTTAAAGTCCTGCAGATTTTATGCAAAATAACGGATCTAAAAGAACATAATATGCTTAAATCATATTAAAGACATTGTTACTTGATAAATCGCAAGAAAAAGCTATATCAGCAATGAGATATGCTGCATAAGTTATAATTTATGTTATAATTGCATTTGTATAATAGGAGTGTAAAATGAAAGTAAATTTTCAAAGTTCAATTTCAAGAAACTTTGCTGCTAATCAACAAGAGCGCAAACTTACCAATAGTGAAACTCTTGAGTTACAAAAATACAGTGCAAAACTTGACAAAGATGCAATGGGAACAGGCTTGATTTATGGCGTTGCTGCAGGCGGATTAAGTACTCTTTTTGGCAGATTTGTTATGAAAAAACCTGCAAACAAATTATTGGAATTTGCGGTTGGTGTTGGTAGTGCTATCGCTGTTGGTACATATTTTGTCTTAGGCATATTAAATACAAATAAGAAAATTGAAAAATATAATGAAGTTGCCAAGGATAATAACCAGTAAAAGTAAATTTTGGAAACAATAATGGATTTGTAAAAAATGCCTTTGCGCAGTTTCCTGAAAATAAAAGTAGAAAAAACTATGCTATGCCTATAATTGATAGTATTGTTAAAAAGACACACTAAGTGTAAAAGTGACTTTTTCATTATTTTAAAAATGAGCTTTTTTATTGCAGATAAGTATTTCTGTGTAGTAATTAAAAAATATATCGATAACTCAAATATAAATAATTGAGCTAGGGAGTGTCTCCGAATAAATAAATTGGCAAATCATTTTCTCTTGCAAATTCAAGAAAATAAGGTGCAATATATTTAATATCATCTACTTTTGCAACTATAGCATTAATTTTCGGATTGTATAAATTTATTTCGTTCTGCGAATTATCCCCAAATAATGAGTCATTAGAAGACACTATAGCTGCTTTAATTTTATCACCTTTAATCGATTTAGTTCCGATTTTATAAACTTTATCTTCTTGAATTTGAGAAAGATGTTTCAAGGAAGCCAACATTTGATAAAGCTCTATGTATTCTTCGTTGCTTAGCATTAGCTGTTTTTTTAGCAACAAAGGTAAGGTCTGCCTATATCTGCTTAAGCGCATATCTTTTCCTGCGATAATTGTTACAAAATCAGCAAAGCCTTTATGTCCACCTGAGCTTTGATTTTCACTTGCAGCATTAGCAATGTTAACATTTTCAGCCTCTAAACTTACTCCAAATCTCTTATTATAGTATGTTTGGCATATTTTTGGGGACACATAAGATGTGCACAAAAAACCGCTATTAGCAATATCTGATAGACAATCAACCGCCTTAAGACTATCATTTCCATCTGTCATATGCACAAAAAACCTGGCATTATCGTATGTGGTATCAGTTGTAAAACCGTATTCAGACAAATTATTGTCACCTGTCATTTTTGTAAAATCGACAACTTTATATGTATATCCGTTAAATTTAACTTTAGGAATTAAATCTTTTTTTATAACTTTGCTTGTATAAATAAGATTTCCGCCGGAATTAATATTCTCTAATGCTTTAATTATTGGGAGTTGATTTTCGTCATTTAGTGCATAAGAATGCATATTATAAAAAGCATCACTAACACCTCTTAAATCTGCATCTGCCATAATTTTAGCAATAGTATAATCGTCTTTATGTCTAAACAAAGATGCAGTATGATCAGCTGATATATCACCATTATTGTATTTTTCAAGCCAATGATGATTATTAATAAGTTCAAATACCCTATCTGTTATATCACTGTTAAAAGGATATTTTTCCATGATATTTCTTGCAAAAAGTGCAGAATTTTTAGGGTGTTCTTTGTCGACAATTCCCTCTGACTTTGCAATATCATGAAGGATAGTTGCGTATTTTAAGCAGGTTTTATCTTTATTTGATAATTTTTTATAGTCCTTGTTTGACAAGGCATTTTGCAAAACAGTTAAAATATGAATATCAACTGAAAAATTCTGCGTTTTGTGCTGTTTTTTGCCAATAACATTTACAAATTCAGGCATGCCCTTAATTAAAGAATTTAATGTTTTATTTAGTTCAGCATCTGCTGTTTTAACCGAATTACCTTTTATAAATTGATTTGCAATTGTTAATATTCGTCCTTCATCCCCTGTATTTTTAAGTTGTGTCAAATCAATTATTCCGTTATAACCTATAATGTTGTTATATTCATTTTTTACAAGGCTAATCCCCATTTTTTGAAGTATACCGTATTGTTCTTCAATAGTCATATTCTCAAAACATTTTGATAAATCATTCAAAAAGGATTCTCTTGAATATGATAAAGGTAAACCTTTTGTGCCATATTGTTTAAAATTAGCATTTTTTATTAAATTTTCTAATGAAGGATTATTGTTTGCAAAAAAATCACGGCTCATATCTTTTATATCCAGTGAGGTCACATGTGTGGGGGTAATAGTTCTTTTTAATGAATTTGATGCTAGATCATAAAAAGTATTGATTGTTTGAATTTCATCTTTATTGAATAAGTTTGGTATAGAGAATAAATTTCTAACGTTATTTATATGAGTCAATAGACTTATTTTGTTTGTAAAACTCGCAACTTTTAAATGATCATTAAATTTTAATAAGTTTTGTAATTTGGCTGAATTTGTTGTGCCATATAAAAAATTACATATTTGCAATATTTCATCTATACTCTTTGTGCGCAATTGCGCTGCACCTTTTCTTTTAAACAAGGAATTCATAAAAGAAAATTTCTGTTTATTTAGGCGAGCCAAGGTATACAAGGTATTTTCACCAATATCTCCTTTTGTTAGTAATTTTTTGAAAATTGAGTTATCTAACAAAGTATATAATTGATCTAATTGTTCACTATTTAGTCTGCATAAATTATAAAGGGTATATCCGCCTAGTCTGTTGGTATATATCCATTCTTTAATATTTTTATTTTGTAAGAGAGAATTTAGTGTCATTTCTTGTTTAGCATTTAAATGAGCAAGGTCATAGAGGTTGTCACCAGATAATATATGGTTTGCAACTAGTTTTTGAATATCAAGATTCGATATCAAACAATACAGTTTTTCAATTTGTTCATTGTTTAATTGGATGAAATTATATAAATCATAACTGCTAATTTTACCTGCAAAAATAAAATCTTTAATTATTTCATTTTCCAAAAGTGACATCATTTTTTCATATTCGGCCTTAGTTTGCTGTGCAAATACGCTTAAGTCATAGCTGCCCAGTTTTTTATTTTTAATAAATTCATTAATGCATTTATTTTGCAGTAATGTATCTAAAAGTGCAAAATGTGCTTTATTTAAGTTGGATAAGGTTTTTAAGTCATTTCTATCCATTCTGCGATTTTCAATAATTCTTTTAATGCCTTTTTTGTTTAATAACAAAGAAAATCTTTTAAATTTCTTATCATTAAAACTGGCATAATAAGATAAATCATTGCCATTAATTTCAAAGTTACCAAGTAACATATTTATAGATTCATTTTCAAATAATGCATATAACTGTTCGGAATTTGGTTGTCGTATTTTAGCAAAATTACTAACTTGCTCTGCATCAATGCATCCTTGTATAAGGTATTTTTTAATAAAGTCGTTTTGTAAAAGTGCGCGTAGATTTTCTAATTGACTCGTATTTAATTGTAAAAAGGAATACAGATCATTTGTGGTAATTATAGACTCTTTAATTTTGTTTTTGATGTCATTATCAGTAATTAATAAACAAAATTTGTCAAAACGTTCATCATCAAGCATCAAGAATTGTTCTAAATCAAAGCTGTCAACAAGGCTGTTTGAGAATAAGTCTAGAAAATTAGGATCAAAAAGCAAGCGACTAAGTTGTTCAAATATTTTTTCGTCAAATTCGGAAAAGTAAGCTAAATCAAAACCATTTATAACAGATTTTTTTAGCAGTTTTGTAATGCCATCATTTTGAATTAGGGAATTTAATCTGGCGGTTCTTTCTTCATTATAGCTTGCATAATCTTCTAAATTGCATGAAGATATTGATGAAGACTCAATCAATTCTAAAATTTTTGAGTCTTGAATTAATGATTCGAATTTTTGGAATTCTTGCTCATTTAAACTTGCAATGCTATATAAATCACTACTTTTAAATTTGTCATCATCCAAGAATTTGCATATTTTTTCATTTTGGACCAAAGAAAGTAATTGTTCAAAGTTTGATTCATCAAGCTGTGCAAAATCTCTTAAGTCTTGAGCTGATATACTGAAATTATCTATCATTTGAGAAATTTTATCATTTTGTAATATTCTATTTAATTGTTCAAAGTTTGATTCATCAAGCTGTGCAAAATCTCTTAAGTCTTGAGCTGATATACTGAAATTATCTATCATTTGAGAAATTTTATCATTTTGCGATATTCTATTTAATTGTTCAAATTTTTCTTCGTCTAAAGTTGCAAGTAAACAAATGTCAGCAGTACTGCAAGTAAAATTTTTAATTAAGTTTAATATGGTTTTATTTTGCAATAATGAAATAAGACGAGAAAATGATTTTTTGTCGGTTTTTGTAAAAATTGATAAATCATTTGCATTTAATGCGAGTTCTGTAAGTAAATTTTCTACATATTTATTACGAAATAAAGTGTTTAATTGATCAAAATGTTCTCCATCAAGTTGTGCAAGCATTTTAATTTCATCGTCATCAATAATATCTTTTTGCAGCAGTTTTTGAACTTCGTTACTTGCATATAACTGATCTAGCCTGGATTTGTATCTACTAAAATCTTTACTTTTAGTTTTTGACCCGCAAAAACTAATTTTATTTATTTTATCAAGTCTGTTTGTAAAAAAAGTATTGCTGTCTAAACACCATTCTGGAGGTCGATTTTTAAAATTTTTTAAGTGCAAATGAAATAAATCATTAATTTTATCATACATGATTTTTATCAAAGGGCATTTGCTATATGCATTAAAAAAGGAATTAGCAGAGTTTAGGTTATGACTTGCATTCCTTTTGCCAAAAGAAAATGTAACTTCATTGTAATTTAATGAACTTGTTGAAGAAACTTTTGAAAAATTATTGTTATTTTCATTTGTATTGTTTATGCCCGGGAGAGTTTTTAAACATTTGTCACTCATAAATGTTGTTAGTTTGCTAATAATCATGGCATTCCTAATTCCGAATTGTTTATACATAAGTATTGTCATAAAATAAATTTGACTATTGTTTACATAATTTTACAATCAAGAAACTTCTTCCAGATTTAACAACAAATATTTAAATTTATATTTACACTTTATTAATCTGTTTACCTGCAATCCACATGTCAATATTTTCAAATACTATTTTTGCACGCTTTTGCATTGATTCTTTTGTTGCAAACGCAATGTGAGGTGTTAAAAGTATATTTTTTGCACTCAATAATGGTTCTTCGTCAGACAAGGGCGGTTCTTTATCAAAAACATCAACGGCTGCAGCTCTTATTTTATTTGAATTTAGTGCATCTTTCAACGCATATGAATCAACTATTGCACCTCTCGCCGTGTTAATTAATATGGCATCTTTTTTCATAAAGGAAATGCTTTCTTTGTTTATAAGATGTTTTGATTCATTTGTCGAGGGACAGTGTAAAGTGACAATATCAGACTGTTGTAATAATTCTTTCAAAGGCATATATGTTATTATTTCGTCATCTTTTTTATTTGAAAAACCATTGTATGCAATAATTTTGCATCCTAAAAAGTTTAATATTTTGGCTACGGATGATCCTATTGAACCTGTACCAATTATGCCGACAGTTTTTCCTTTTAATTCATTCCCCACAAGCCCGTCTTTAGTGCCACCTTGATGGCACTTCTTTTCTGTTTCCCTAACATTTCTTAAAAGTGTTAATATCATGCACAAAGTAAGCTCTGCCACCGAATCGTTAGAATAGCCTGATGCATTGGAAATATCTATACCTTGCTCTTTTGCTGCCTGAATATCTACGTGGTCTACCCCCGTAAATGCAATATCGATAAATTTTAAGTTTTTTGCACTTTTAATAACATCTTTACATAAAGGCATATTTGCAATTATTGCAATATCGGCATTTTTAAGCTGTTGTTTTTGAACTTCGGGATTATCATCTCTTTGATAAGATATAAAATTGTGCCCATTATTTATAAGCTTTCTCACATATCTTTCTAGTAAATCATTATCTATTGATAAAGACTCCATTAAGACTATATTCATATATCACCTCTCGTAAATGTATTTATTTAATTAACACATTTATATTAAAATATCTATGAGGCTAATTTGTCAATCATCTTGTAATACCAGGCCATCGGACCTTCCTTATGTTCTTTTTGATATTTTTCAAGTTCTTCTTTTGTCATTTTTTTATTTGGCATACCAGATAATAGTCTTGATGCCATATCTGTTAATATAGTGCTTAGTGCAACAACAGCACCGGCTTTTACTAGAGAATTATTGTATTGTTTGAAAAATAACGAATTCAATGAGCCTGATATAATTACTTGTACTGTCATTCTGAAAAATTTATTGATACCTCTTAATCTTGCATCTTTTTGCGCTTCTGATTTTGAAGCACCATTTCTGATTGATGAATTATACTCATCATTCATATTAAACCACATTCCTGTAAGTGTTCCCAATGTCTGTGCCAATACGGCAATTTTAGAATTATCTGTAGATGAAGAAGTAACACTATTATTTGATAAAATACGCATTTCTTTTATATATTTACCAAATTCCTGTCTTAATTTTGCAGGGTTGTCAGGAAATTTCTTTTTAAAATCTAAAAATCTTTTGTATAGATTTTTAATATTCTCGGGGTCTTTAAGTAACTCAGGTTTTGAAGGAGGTTCAATACCCTTTGCCTTTAAACCTGAATTTCTGATTGCGTTTTCTAACTTTGTAACAATTTTATATGGATACGAGATTATTTCTTTAATAAATCTTAAAGGTGCAGTTGGCAATGACAGAAGCTCCCTTGTATTTAAGTCTATGCCCAATACTTTAGTTATTTTATAATCTGTGCCAAGAACAAACTTATTTGAATCGAGATGTGTGCTTAAAATTTTATCGATTTTATTTGCAAGATTGATTTCTCCAACTTCAAGTGCGGCAGCAGAAATATTTTTTAAATCACTTCTGCTGGCAATTACTTTTTCAATTGTTTTTGCGTTAAACTTCCTTTGTCTATTTTTTATAAGACCGGATATTTCCTTGCCAATTTTAGTATGATTTTTTCCAAATCTAAGAGCATAACCGCCAATAACGCTAAATGCACAGAACAAGAGTATATTTTTAATGCTTAAAATAGGCTTTTTGTTAGTTTTTTCATCGTTATTCTCATTGGATAATTTTCCGTCTTCGCCTGCTTTGTTTAACTTAGCCTTTGCAATAAAATCATTAATTGAAACTACATTAGTATTGTTTTCAATTGTCTTAATTCTACCAAGAGGCATACCTGATGATTTTCTTGAAATGATACGTGATACAAGAGCTATTAATGTACTTAAAATTGCAGGTGCCCATACGCTTTTATTTACTATTTTTGAAAAACAGGCCAATAGCGCAAATTGTGCTAATCCTTCACATACATTCTCTTTAATTTCTTGCCCTTGTTTTAATAACTGTTCCTTTTTTGCTTCTTCTTTTGTTTTTCCTTTTTGAATTGATTTGTTATAAAAATCATTCCCCAGAAAAAAAGCAGCAGTAAAACCTGATATTATTCTTGTTATAAATCTTTCTTTTTTTGTGTCATAATCTGCTACACCATACGACATTTGTTTGTTAAGTAGTTTGTTAAATTTATCTCGCAAGCCATTACTAAACTTGTTATATATTTTTGTATTTTTGCGTTCTATCTCAGATGGATTAAAGCCTTCATTAATTAATTCTTTAACAAATTTAGCACCGTTTTCCAAAGTGCCTTGATAGGCGTTAATTTGATTTTCAAGTCTGACAGATTTTCTATATTTTTTAATAAAATCTGAATTGTTTAGTTTTGACTTTGGGAATTTTTTAATTAAGTTGTCAATGCCGTCAAATGGCATTAAAACAAAACTTTTTACAGCATTAAACACCTTTTGAGTTACATTAAAATCGGCTATATATTCAATACCATCTATTTTTTTAACGGCACAAGGGGCTTGTTCGGCAATTGAATTGAAAAGTTCATCATGAAAGCCGTTTAAACTCAAATTAATATGCTCTTTTAACTTAACAAAATTTGTAGCATCAGAGGGTTTTAGAGCTTTGAAAGTTAAATTATTATTTATATTATTTGCTTCGAGCTTCATCTTTGACTAATCTTACTTTTATGTATTTAATTCGTACAATGTAAATAAAATGTCTAAAAATAAAAATTGCTCCGAAGGGAGCAATTTATAAAAAAGTTTACAAAAAATATTTATAATTTTTACCAATACGGCATTTCTTCTGCATTTCTTTTTGCACAGTCAATACCCACTGTATACGGGAAATCGCCCCTTGTTTCCTCTAACAATTGCATAATTGTTTCCCCGTCAATGATTCTATCCATGGTAGAAATTGTTAGACTGAGTGCTGCTGCGTAATTTTTTCTGGATAAATTTTTATATTTTTCCAGACCTTCATAGCGATCAAGCGTATAATCATCACTCATTGGAAATTGTTTTAAATATTCCATGTCAAATTCAGCATCAACACTTCCATCTTCGGTAGTATAAATATCAACATATTTGCAATCAGCAAGTCTGTCAAATTCCATTCGCTTTGGCGGAAAGATATTTTCATTGTCGGCATCCTTTCCTAACAAGGTTTTCTTTACAACGTTGTAAGCGTTTTTATCTCTAAACTTACCAAAATTTAGATTTTTTTTATTGAAATTAAACTGGGAAACACCAGTAATTTTCATACACACACCCTCATTTTAATAATTTATAATTTGGATTTTATTCTAAATAAAAGTCATTTTATATGCAATAATTTTTGTCAAATTATTAATTTTTATTAACAAATATATTTATATTAATATCTTGCTTATATAATTTTACATTGTTTAAGATTTTATATATAATATTACAGTAGTTACAAGGGTTATTAATGACTTATTGCAAAGGTTTAGTATCGGTAGTAATTCCTGCATATAATCATGAAAATTATATCTGTGAAACTGTTAAATCAATAGTTAATCAGTCATACACTGATATTGAGCTTATTATTGTTGACGATGGTTCAAAAGATTCTACCTGGGATGAAATTAACAAAATGAAATCATTGTACAATGACAGATTTTCTCGTTTTGATATCGAAAAACAACAAAATGCAGGTTGTGCACTTACTTTAAATAAACTTATACAAAAGGCTTGCGGAGAATATATTTATATTATTGCTTCTGACGATTTAGCAAAACCTGAAGCAATTAAATTACAGGTAAACTTTTTAGCAAATAATCCTGAGTATGGTTTAGTTGTAGGCGATAACGAGTTTATAGACTCACAGGGTAAAAAATGCTATAAGGATAAAGAATACAAAATAGTCTACAATGAAAAAGATGCTTTTTTTAAAACTTTTGCAGATTCCCTAAAGTACTGCCATCCTTATTTTGATGAAGATAAGTTTGGTACTTACGAAACTTTATATATAAATAATTATGTTCCAAACGGTTATTTAATAAGACATTCTTTATTTGAAAAAATTGGTAATTTTACCAAAGAAGCACCTCTTGAAGATTATTTTTTAATGTTGCAGCTTTCAAAATACACAAAATTTAAATATTTAGACAAGGTGTTGTTTTCATATAGAATACATGAAACAAATACGGTATCAAATTTGTCGTATATGTACAATGTAACAGATAAAACAAAAATTTATGAAGAAAATCTGCTAAGTAAAATTCCAGATTCGGAACTTTCACAATCTATTTTAAAAATAAAAAAACACGGTGCATTAATAGCAAAACATGGAATTCCTAATATATTGGAATTATGTACTTTTGTTAAATCAATTTACAAGATTAAAGTACTAAAAGTATTTAATATAAAGATATATAAATGGACAAAAAAAGACAGAAAATACAGAAATGATTAAAAAAAAATTTGAGTTGATTTGTCAACATAAACCTGCAGGGGACCAGCCAATTGCCATAAATTCACTAGTCGAAGGTATAAAAAGGGGATGCGAAAATCAAACCTTACTAGGGGTTACCGGTAGTGGTAAAACATTTACAATAGCAAACGTAATAGAAAAAGTGCAAAAACCTACCCTTGTTATTGCTCACAATAAAACTCTTGCAGCGCAATTATATAATGAATTTAAGGAATTGTTTCCTAACAATGCAGTTGAATATTTTATAAGTTACTATGATTATTATCAACCTGAAGCATATATACCCCGAACTGATACCTACATTGAAAAATCAGCAACAATAAATGATGAAATTGACCGTTTGCGCCATAATACAACGCGTAGCCTGTATGAACGCAATGATGTTATTGTGGTAGCATCTGTTAGTTGTATTTATGGTTTAGGCTTGCCCGAAAATTATTTTAAGGGTTCAATTACACTTAATGTAGGGCAGGAAATTTCTCGTCAAGAATTATTGACGCACCTTGTTGCAATACGATATGAAAGAAATGACATTGAGCTGAAGCGTGCAACATTCCGTGCACGTGGTGATATTGTTGAAATTATGCCAAGTTATGAAAAAGTTATTACAAGAATTTATTTTTTTGGAGATGAGATAGAAAAAATTTCAAAAATAGATTCGATTACCGGTGAAGTGTTGGAAAACATTACACAAAGTGTTATTTATCCTGCTGTTCACTATCTTGCATACGATGATGACATGGAAGAAACAATCAGACTCATTAATCTTGAACTACATCAAAGGCTAAATGAATTATACAAACAAAATAAGTTGGTTGAGGCACAAAGACTCGAGCAGCGAGTTCATTACGACATGGAAATGATAAAAGAAATGGGTTACTGTTCAGGAATTGAAAACTATTCAAGGATTATTGAAAGACGTGCCCCCGGGACACCACCGGCAACTTTGTTAGATTATTTTCCAAAAGATTTTCTTGTCGTGATTGACGAGTCGCATGTTACTTTGCCACAACTTAAGGGTATGTATTTTGGAGATAAATCACGAAAAGAAGTTCTTGTTGACTATGGATTCAGATTGCCTTGTGCAAAAGATAACCGCCCTTTAACTTTTGATGAATTTTGGGCAAAGATAGGTCAAAAGATATTTATATCTGCAACCCCTGCTGAATTTGAACGTAAAAATTCGGCCCAAATTGTTGAACAGATTATACGACCCACAGGATTATTAGATCCCCAAATTGATGTTCGCCCTACAGAAGCCCAGGTTCAAAATTTAATCTTAGAAATTAAAAATACTGCAGACAAAAATGAGCGCACATTAGTTACAACACTTACAAAAAAAATGGCGGAAGACTTAACGCAATATCTTCTGCAACAAGGAATAAAAGTTAGATATCTGCACAGTGGAGTCCAATCATTAGAGCGTGTCGAAATATTGCGAGATTTGCGTCTTGGAGAATTTGATGTGCTTGTAGGTGTTAATCTATTGCGAGAAGGGCTTGATATTCCTGAAGTTTCTCTTGTGGCTATTATGGATGCAGACAAAGAAGGTTTTTTGCGTTGCGAAACTTCACTTATACAAACAATTGGCAGAAGTGCAAGGAATGCTTCAGGTCATGTAATTATGTATGCTGATAAGATAACAGACTCCATGCGAATTGCAATAGAAGAAACAAATAGGCGCAGAAAATTACAAATTGCATTCAACAAAGAGCACAATATTGTTCCGAAAACTATTAAAAAATCAATCGAAAACAACCTCTTAAGCCTTGTTGCCAGCTACAGAAGCCTGGAAGATATTGTGGCAGAACAAATGAGTGAATTTAATATTGATAAAAAAGATTTACCAAAACTGTTAAATAAATTAGAAAAAGACATGCATAAAGCGGCAAAAGTACTTGATTTTGAACGTGCAGCAGAAATTCGCGATCAAATCAAAAAATTAAAGGATTTAATTTAAAAAAAGCCTCCTGGGAGGCTTTTTTTAAATTTTTTAATTATTTTTTAATGCATCAAGCACTTCGTTTAGGCAATCAAAAAGCTCGGAACGCTCTATCTCGTTTAATTCAAACAAAGGTCGTCTTACATAGTTTTCAATCATTTTGAGTCTGGAAAGTACAGCTTTAACTGGTACGGGATTTGGTGCCATAAATAACTTTTTAAATAAAGGAAACAGCATTTGATGCATATTTCTTGCAGCTTTAACTTGTCCTGATTTATAATTATGTATCATAGATTTAATTTCTTCGCCAACAACATGCGAAGCAACGGAAATTACGCCATGCGCACCTAAAGACAACATAGGTAAAGTTAAACTATCATCGCCACAGTATATTACAAAATCTTTGGGACATTGCGCTTTAAGTTCAGATATTAAATCTAAATCAGAATTTGATTGTTTCAACGCTACTACATTAGAATACTCTTTTGCAAGAAAGGCAACAGTTTGTGGTAACATATTAACCCCTGTTCGAGAGGGGATATTATATAAAATGATAGGTAAATCAGTACTTCTTGCAATGGCGCCAAAATGTTCAATCATACCTTGTTGATTAGGTTTATTATAATACGGTACAACCGATAAAATTGCGTCTGCACCTAAACTTTCAACCTTTTTAGTTACATCGACTGCTGTTCTTGTAGAATTAGAACCTGCCCCCATGATTATTTTGGCACTTCCGCTCGCAGTACCTTTAACCGCATATAATAGCTCATATTCTTCATCATGTGTAAGTGTTGGACTTTCGCCTGTTGTGCCTGCAACCAAAATTCCGTCAGAACCTGTGTTGATAAGGTGTTTTGTAAGTCTTTCGACAGCAGAATAATCTATTTCACGTTTTTCGTTAAATGGTGTAACCATTGCTGTTATTACTTCACCTGCATCATATCTGATTGTCATTTTTTATCTCCTTAATAAAGCCCCATTTCAATTACTTTTTGTGCAAGTCTTACAGTATTTAATGCTGCACCGATTCTTAAGTTATCAGCTACACAGAAAAACTCAATACCGTTTTCAAATGCAATAGAATTTCTTATCCTGCCAACAAATACAGGGTCTTTACCTGCGGCATCTTTTGGTGTCGGATAAGAATAGTGCTCAGGATCATCTATGACATTTACACCATAAGCATTTTTTAAAATTTCTTTTGTTTTAACAGCATTAATAGGTCTTTCAAATTCAATACTAACAGCTTCCGAGTGACCTATGTACACAGGTACTCTTACAGCAGTACATGATATTGGAACAGACTTGTCCAAATGAAGAATTTTTCGTGTTTCATTTGTTACTTTCATTTCTTCTTTTGTATAGCCATTATCACAAAAAACATCAATTTGTGGAATGACATTAAAACCAATCTCATGTTTAAAGGCTTTGCTGTCATAAGGCATACCAATAAGATTTGTCTTGGTATTGTCAGTAAGTTCCTCTATGGCAGCTAAACCTGCGCCGGATACTGCTTGATAAGTTGAAACTATAAGCCTTTTAATTTTTGCGTAATCATCAAGGGGCTTGAGGGCAAGCATAAGTTGTGAAGTTGAACAATTCGGATTTGCAATAATACCCTTATGATTTCGTAAATCTTCATCGTTGACACCTGCAATTACAAGGGGCACATCTTCTTCCATGCGAAATGCGCTTGAGTTATCAATATATACTGCACCTCTTTTAACAGCTTCAGGTGCAAGAGATAAGCTTGTTGAGCCTCCGGCTGAAGCCAAAACTACATTAATACCCTCGAAAACTTCAGGAGTGGCTTCTATAATTGTATATTCTTTACCTTTGAATTCAATTTTATTCCCTGCAGATCGCTTAGATGCTAAAAATTTTATATCATTGTATTCAATATTGCTTTCGGCAAGTATGCCCAGGATTTCTCTGCCAACTACGCCAGATGCACCTAAAACTGCAATGTTTGGTTTTTTGTTTGTCATAAAATGTTCTCCAATCCGTAAATGAAATTATTATTTTTAGCAATGTACTTAACAGCCATTAATACACCATCCATATAACATTCCCTATTAATTGAATCATGTCTTATTTTTAATGTTTGCCCCATTGACCCAAAGATTACTTCTTGAGAGGCAACATAACCAGGCATTCTAACAGAATGGATATTAATTTGCGCCTTTTCAAAGTTGCCGCCTCTTGAACCGGGAATAAGTTCCTTTTCTTTTGTATTACCTTGTTTGAAATTTGTATTTTCTGTAGACATAAGCTCTGCTGTTTTAATAGCAGTACCGGATGGAGCATCTTTTTTTTGGTTATGGTGAAACTCGATTATTTCAGCATTATTAAAGTACTTAGAAGCTTGCTGTGCAAATTTCATCATAAGAACTGCGCCTGTTGAAAAGTTGGGAGCAATAAAACATCCGACTTTTTTTTCGCTTGAAAGTTTTTCAATATTAAATAATTGCTCCGAACTTAAACCGGTAGTTCCTATTACCGATTTAACACCCAATTCAAGATATGTTTTAATGTTATCATAAATTACATCGGGCTGAGTAAAATCAATAACAACATCGGGGTTATGAATTTCAAATGCCTTTTTAATGTCGCCTTCAATAGAAACGTCCTCAAAAACGTTGAAACCAAGATTAAACTTATCAATAGCGCAAACAAGTTTGCATTCGTTATCCGCAATAACTGCATTTACAACTTGTTTTCCCATCTTACCTAAAGCACCACTTACTGCAATTTTAATTGGCATATTATTCTCCGTTAAATGTTGTATTTTTTGCTAAAAAATTATCCCATAAAATTAGCTTAATTTCAATAATTTTAATAATTATCACGTTTTAAAAACTTTACATAAAGGGCTTGTACACTTGACTTTCTGCTATTTTTGCCTCATAATACGAGCGTTGTATGTATTTTATAAATACGGGTTGATTTAAAAGAATAGGAGAACTGATGAAAAAGATGAAAAAGCTTTTTGCAGCTTCCGTTATGGTACTTGCACTCAGTGCGACAGCTGTTTTTGCAGGCCCATGCAAGGAAGGACAAATTGAAGGTTATGCGCACCCAACTCTGTTTAATGCAGAGGCTCAAACTTATGTTGATGGTAATAAGGTTTATCAAACAGGTGGCAAGATTTACAAAACTAAAAATAGAATCGGCATAAAAAACAAAGATTCTGTATATGTTGATTCTTGGGCAAAAGATGTACTTTCTTTAATTAAAGAACGAAGCAGTGGCGAATTATTTAATCCGAAAATGCCTATCTTGCGTTCCGAAATGGCTGTTGTATTGTCAGAAGGTTTTGATATTAAACCAGTTGGCAAAACTAAAAAATATTCAGATGTTGCACAAAATTACTGGGCAAACGAATGGATTGCTAGAGCAACAAATGCTGGTGTTATGATCGGATATCCGGATAAAACTTTTAAACCTGATCAACCTATCACAAAAGCAGAAATTTTTGCCGTAATTGCACAATTAATAGATGTACCTACTGATAAAAGCTTGCTAGTACCAGAATTTAATGGTAAAACAATAGAATATATTCCTTCTTGGGCAATTAGCGCTACAAAAGAAGTTGTAAATTCTGAACTTTTGGATCAAGTTCCCGATCAAAAAAGAGTAAACGAAGATATGTATCTTTCTAAAGAACAAGTTGCATATTTGATTGGTACACTTAGAACAAATTTTGCAACTGCAAATGGAAAGATTGCTAAAGATAAATTAGCTCCTGAATGCGTAAAATCATACAAACCTGTATATTTAAATATTAAATTATGTGATAGAATAAGTGCAAAAACATCCAATATTGGACAAAAATTTGCTGCAGTTACAACTAAAGAAGTTGAAATAAATAATAATGTTTTCCCTGCTGGTTCTAAGGTAAAGGGCGAAGTTGTAGCAGTTAAACGTCCTGGATTAAAAAATCCCGGATTTATTAAAGTTAAATTTTTGGAAATTAAAAACGGAGATTGCGTAGTAGAGTTTCCTAAAAATATAACTGAAGCTCAGGCTGAACAAATCAAAAATCCTAATTTTATTGCAAGACTCTTTGGTGCTCCTTTCTCTGCTGCTGCAAGGATAGTTGGTGTATCCGGCAGAACCGTAGGTACCGGTGTCAATATTGCTGCTAATGGTGTAGAAGAAATTGGCGATGAAGTTTCAGATGCTTTTGTCGACACACTATGTCTGCAACCTGTAGCAGGTGTTAAAAGATTTGGAAGTTCATTTATAACACTTGGTAAGGGCATATTTGATACTTGTAAAAATATTATCGGTGGAGTATTTGGTGTAATCTATGAAATCGGTGACGAGATTGTATATTTAATAGTTCCAAGCTTGTCTAATGCATCAAGCCTAAACCCCGGTGAGGAATTATTGATTATATTCTAATTTTGGATATGGTAAAACAATGCGGCGGACAAATGTTCGCCGTTTTTTTTATTGCAAATAATCAATAATTAAATTTGATAAAAAGAAACAAGCCAAACAATATAATAGATAATGATGAAATGCTATATGTTATAACCTTTTTCAAAAGAGGTTAAATTTCTTTTTAAAAAAGCAGGGTTTTTCTTTTTTGAGACAAACTCAATGGCACTTAGTGCGCTATCTTTTTTTAGAATTTTTGTTTTTTTAATAAAATATCCAAGGGCCACTATATTTAAAAGTCCGCCTTCAACTTGAGCAGCAGCATCGCCAAGTTTAAGCATGTCATAATTTACATCCGAACGTGAAGGCTTTATCTCAATTAATGATGAATTACCAATAACAAGTGAATTTGGCGACATAGACTTTTCAAATTTCTCCATGGCTTTATCATTTAGAAATATTCCAAAGTCAGCATAATCAATAATGGGTGATGCAATCTCACTATCTGAAATTTTAACTGAACAGTTTGCATGTCCGCCACGCATTTCAGCGCCATAGGATGGTATCCAAGTTGTAAACTTGCCTTCTGTCATAGCTGCTTGGGCCAAAATTGTGCCAAAAAATAAAACTCCTTGACCGCCATATCCGGCTATAATGATACTCTTTTCCATTTTATGCCATACTTTCTGCCAAATCTTTAAAAACTCCAAGTTTGTGGACTTTAGTCACTTCATTTTTTATATATTCAAGAGCTTCTACAGGTTTTAGTTTCCAACCTGTTGGACAAGCAGCAATAACTTCGATGAAACTAAAGCCAAGCCCTTTGATTTGATATTCAAAAGCTTTTTTAATGGCTGCTTTAGCTTTTAATATGCTCTGTGGAGAAAAAATTGCAACTCTTGCAACATAAATTGCACCTTCGCAATTTGCAATCATTTCTGAAATTTTAGCAGGATATCCTGAAATTTTAGGGTCTCTACCATATTTTGTAGTTGCGGTTACCTGTCCCAATATTGTTGTAGCACTGGCTTGTCCGCCTGTCATACCAAAATTTGTATTGTTAACACATATCGTTGTTATGTTTTCTCCGCGCAAGGCAGTGTGAATTAACTCATTAAAACCAATTGTTGCAGCATCACCATCTCCTTGATAAGTAAAAACTATTTTATCTGGTTTTGCACGCTTTACTCCTGTTGCAACACACGGGGCTCTGCCATGATCAGCACCTATGATATCGAGGTTGTAAAATTTATCAAGGTTTATCGAACAACCAACGGAAGCTGTAGCAATAGTCTTGCCTGTAATTTTAAGTTCTTCGAGTACTTCTGCTATTAATCTCAGTACAATTCCATGTCCGCACCCGGCGCAAAATGGATAATTAAAATTAACTTTATATGCCTGTGGTCTTTTAAACACTTTTTGTAAGATTTGTTTCATTTTGTTTCTCTTTTGATATTTCCATTATTTTATTTAAAATTTCTACAGAATTAATAATAGCACCACCAGTTTTCCCAAAAAATTTAATTGGTGTTTTACCATTAACTGCAATTTTCACATCTTGCAGCATTTGCCCCATATTTAATTCAATATCCAATATACATTTCTTACCAATTGCTGTACTATATAATTCACTTTCGGGAAATGGCCAAAGTGTAATTGGCCTAAAAAGTCCTGCTTTTACTCCATTTTGCCTTGCTGAGAGTACTGCGGATTTTGCAACACGGGCAACAGTTCCAAAAGCAGTAATTATAATATCTGCATCATCGCACAAATATTTTTCATACATTACTTCATTTTCTTGAATTTTTTCATATTTTTTAAATATTAAATGGTTTAACTTCTCGAGGATATCATCACCCATATGAAGTGACATTAAGCTTCTAGCATTTCTTTTCTCACTGTCTTCGCCAATGCCATTCAGGGACCAATCATTTGTAGGAACTTTATCAAAAGCATTGCCTGTGGGCATATCAACAGGCTCCATCATTTGACCTAAAATGCCGTCAGCAAGAAGCATAGCAGGATTCCTATATTTCATGGAAAGATAGAATGCTTTTTGGGTAAGCATAACCGACTCATTTATTGTTGATGGCGCCAAGACTATTGTTCTGTAATCGCCGTTACCACCACCCTTTACAGATTGAAAATAATCAGCTTGAGAAGGAGTGATATCTCCCAAGCCAGGACCTGCGCGCATTACACTGATGATAACTCCAGGGATTTGTGCGGTTGCCATAGAAGAAATTGCTTCTTGCATGAGCGCAATTGCGCAGCTTGAAGAAGAAGTCATAGCAAGTGTACCTGTGGAGCCGGCACCAATTAACATGTTTACAGCCGCAAGTTCGCTTTCTGCACTTATATAGGTTCTTCCAATCTCGGGCATTTTGTAACTCATAAATTCGCCGATTTCATTTTGAGGGGTAATAGGATAACCAAAATAACACATGCACCCTGCATTTATTGCAGCTTGCGCTATTGCTTCATTCCCCTTCATTAAAATTTTTGACATATTCAATCCGCTTATTATTTCAATACTTCATATATTGCCATATCAGGGCAACTAATAGCACACAGTGCGCATCCTAAACACTCATTATTCGGGTCACTGAACACTACATAATTGCTTCCGGCATGATTTGTGTGGTCTTTGTCAGCTTTAATTAGTTTTTTTGGACAAACACTAACACATATCATGCAATTTTTGCATTTTTCTTTATCTATTTTTATTTCAGGCATGTCTATATCTTAACACTTCATAAAAAAATAGCATTAAAAAAAATATATTTTAACATTTGCTTAATATTAGAGCTCTTGTCGACCCTCAAGTGCTTTAACCAAAGTCAATTCGTCGGCATACTCGAGCTCCGAGCCAAGTGGCAAACCAAAGGCAATTCTTGAAACTTTTATATCAAAAGGTTTTAACAATTTGCATAAATATAAACTTGTTGCCTCGCCTTCAACTGAAGGATTAAGCGCAAGTATAACTTCTTTTATACTATTGTCATGTACCCTGTTTAAAAGTTCACGAATTCTTATATCATCAGGACCTATGCCCTCGATTGGTGATATTAGTCCTTGTAAAACATGGTATACGCCTTTGTATTCATTTGTCTTTTCAATTGCAATAAGATCCTTTGTTTCAGATACAACACAAATGGTATTTTTATCACGCATTTTATTTGCACAAATTTCACAAGGGCTTTGACTTGTCATATTAAAACAAATTTGGCAATAAGAAATCGTATTTTTTGCTTCAAGCATAGTTTGTGCAAATTTTACAACTTCGGATTCGGGCATTTTAATTAAATACAATGCCAATCTTTGCGCTGTTTTTGGACCTATTGAAGGTAATTTCTGAAAACATTCAATTAATTTTGCCAGAGGTTTTGTATATTCCATTAGAACAATCCCGGGATACTAATGCCGCCTGTAATAGCTTTCATTTTTGCCTCCATTTGAGAATTTGCTTTATCGGTAGCATTGGACATAGCTTCGATTATTAAATCCTCAAGCATTTCAAGAGTTTCAGTGTCAACAGAAGACGGATTATCCGGGTTGAGAGCCTCAGGCTTTAATTTAATAGATTTAAATTTGCCTTGGCCGCTAAAAGTAACTTCAACTGCACCTCCCGCACTTTGACCACTTACTTCAATATTTGCAAGTTCATCTTGTGTTTCTTTAAATTTCTTTTGCATTTTTTGAGCTTGTTGCATCATTTGTATCATATTCATACTGATAATCTCCCCTTAAAAAATAATGTGATATTATTATTGTATGAAAAGAATAACTTATCTGCAACATTCTTTACATGGCGGCAGAATTTCTCGCTGGCCAGATGGTGTTATGCCTTTAAACGTACATATAGCTGATTATAGATGGTATCGTTCAAAAGGCATGGAAGAAGCTTATAAATATAAACAAATGGTTAAAAATGCTTTGGATGCATGGACATCTGCAACTGGTGGTATTGTTTCATTTAATGTTGTGCAAAGTCTTTATGACTCAAATATAAATCTGGAGTGGAAAAGAGTTGATAGAAAATCTCTGGGTATGTGTCATTTTAATTATGACAAAAGAGGTAATTATTACAGTGCAGAGGTACAAATAGGTCTTTCTGACGGGATAATACATCATAAATATATGGATGAATCGGAAGTATATCATACAATAATTCACGAAATTGGTCATTCGTTAGGGTTGGGCCACTCGCCAAACAAGGGTGATATAATGTATGTGCCTCACCAATATGGAGTTACAAATATAACGAGAGCAGATGCATTAACATTATTGTGGTTGTATCGTTTTGATGTAGGGGCAAAAGAAGCAGAAATTTTAAATAAGTACTCAAATATAAATGCAGGCGATATCGACACTTTAGTAGCAAAATTAATGTTGCAAAAAAGCAACTTTCAAAATGAACTCGAGAGTATTAAACCTTTACCTGACAAAGATTTAATACAAGAAAATCAGAATATAGCAGAATTGAAAAAATATTTATTGGAATTAAATAATATTAAAATTGATTACAAAAAAATCCAAAATAAACCCCCTGAAAAATAGGGGGTATAAAGCAATCAGAAGAGTTGAGGATTTATAATTTAACTATATGATGTTTTATGTGTATTTAAATTGTCAGAAACTCCAATATTTTATTTATGCAAATCATTTTTTTATTACCTTTTTGTGCTATAATTTTAAAAAATGAGGGTGGTATATGCGATTTGATGGTAGAGAAAATAATCAGACAAGAACTGTAAAATTTACAAGAAATTATATTAAGCATACAAAGGGCTCCGTATTAGTAGAATTTGGAGATACAAAAGTGCTGGTATGCGCAAGTATTGAAGAAGGAAAGCCAAAATGGATGCCAAAGGATGAAAAAAGCGGTTGGCTTACTGCCGAATATTCACTTTTACCGGCATCAACCAATGTAAGATGCCAAAGAGAGAGAACAAAACTTTCGGGTAGAACTCAAGAGATACAAAGATTAATTGGAAGAAGCTTGAGAGCTTGTATTGATCTTGAAAAACTGGGTGAAAAAACAATAACCATAGATGCTGATGTACTACAGGCTGACGGTGGTACAAGAGTTGCCTCAATTTGTGGCGGTTTTGTTGCTTTAAAAGACTTGGTTAACAATCTTATTTTAGAAGGTAAACTCGAGCAAAACCCAATAATTGAACCAATTGCCGCAATATCTGCAGGAATATGTGATGGAGAAATCATTGTAGATTTATGTTATGAAGAAGATTCCAATGCGCAGGCGGATTCAAATATAGTATTAACAAAAAGTGGTAAAATAATTGAATTTCAAACTACAGCAGAAGGAGAACCTTTCACAAAGCAACAAATGGATAAAATTTATGAGCTTGCAAAAAGTGCAATATTTAAAATTATAGATTTGTATTAATAATCGGAATATCAAAACTAAACCTTACAAAATTATTTTTAAGATTTTCAACACTTATATGACCAAAATGTGCTTCAATTATCTGTTTTGAAATGTACAAGCCTAGCCCATGGCTATTTTTAGAATTGCTTTTAGTGCTTGTCACATAAGGTTTAAAAATATCATTTATATCATTGTATTTTATTTTACCTTGATTTATCACACTCACAATAAGACTTCCTGCCTGCATTTTTGTCTCCAGTATAATCTCGCTGCCCTTGCAAGAATGTTTTGCTGCGTTTGTAAGAAGATTTACAAGTACTCTTTTTATCTCTATTTCGTCATATTCAGCATATGGACTTGTGCATAAATTTTTAATTGTTAATTTGTGATTATTTTCGTAAAGATTATGTTCAATGCTTTTAATGACAAAATTAATTGTTTCTTGAATATTATTAATTGTTAGGTTAATTTTAGTTTTTTTAACCCTAAAGCCTGAAAGCATATTTAATATCATTTCTTTCATAAAAATATTAGAAGTTAATATGTCGCTTAAAAGTTCCCGTTGCGTATCAGATATTGTAAAATTTTTATCTTTTAATAATAAGTTTAGTGCATTTATTTGTGAAAAAACCGGGGACTTTAAATCATGCGCAAGGTTTTCCATAATTAATTCTTTTTGTTCAATGCTTACTTTTGCCATTTAATGTTTCCTAAATTAGTATAATACCTATGTTACTTCATTAAAGCGATGTGTATAGTAGACATTCGGGTAGTTTTGTTTTTTGTGTAATAAAAGTTTATATAATATCAATTTTTTAATGTAAAAATACTTTATAATTGCATAGGTTAGATTTAATAGGTTAGTAAAATGAATTTTAAAAAAGTTATTACAAACTTATTCAGTGTGCTGTTTTCAACGGAATGCAGAATTAACAGTGAGTTTAGGTTTTCACAAAATGAGTTGAACGAAATTATTTCAAATTCAAAAAAAGAAAACCTAAAATATTTTAAGAGCCTTTCAAATATCAAGCAACTTAGTGCATTCGATTTAAGTTACCTTATGTCAAATGTTACTTTAGATGAGAAAAAAATCAGTATAATTAAACATGCTTGTAGATTATTTAACGAAAAAGAATTTCAGTCATTAGGACAGACATATAGCGATTTTATCTTTAGAGTAAGTGCAAATATTAATTATTTAAATGATGACAATTTGGACTTGTTTAAAGAATTAGTGCAGTGCAAAAATGAATTATATGACTTTGCCTATGCGCTTAAAAATCCTTTAAGAGTCTTAAATAAGAAATGTGATAAAAGTTTTTCATATGCGTTTGAAAATGTATTTGCAGAATAATTATTGCCAATAATTTTTTTTTTGATAATATTAAATTGTCGATTTTTTATTTTTGACAATTAAATAATAATATCGGGACGTAGCGCACGTTTTGTGCCATAAGCACGAAACAAAAGGTTTTATATACCAAGCTGCTCCTTGTTTGACAATTAAATAATAATATCGGGACGTAGCGCAGCTTGGTAGCGCACCTCGCTTGGGACGAGGGGGTCGCAGGTTCAAATCCTGTCGTCCCGA
>CALUXW010000016.1 GCA_944324865.1 Candidatus Gastranaerophilales bacterium
AGTTGGTAAATATTGTGCATTCGCACTTTGGCTTCGCCAAGTGAGCTAAACGCCCTAATTATTTATTTAGTTATCAAGCAAACTAAATACTTGCAGTAATTATAATACTTGCTCAAAAACTTCTGTCAAGTTTTTTATTGCCCAAGCTCAACTTCGTCTTTTGTAAACTGCATTTCATAAAGATATTTGTACTGTCCGCCTTCGATTTGCATTAGTTCATGATGACTACCCATTTCAACAAGTTGACCTTCATTTATGACGGCAATTTTATCTGCGTTTTTAATGGTAGATAACCTGTGTGCTATAACGAAGACTGTTCTGCCTTTAATCAAATTTTCCAATGCTTTTTGCACAATAGCTTCTGATTTATTGTCAAGTGCAGATGTTGCCTCATCCAAAATTAGAATTGGTGCATCTTTTATCATAGCACGTGCGATTGCAACCCTCTGTCTTTGTCCTCCGGATAAATTTGTTCCTCTCTCGCCTATTAGTGTATCAATTCCGTCTTCTAATGTGTCTATAAAATCGTCTAAATGTGCTGCACAAATAGCCTGTTTTATTTCTTCTTCCGTTGCAGTTTTTTTGCCTATAAGTATGTTATCGCGTATAGTTCCCGAAAACAGGAAATTATCCTGAAAAACTTCACTGATATTGTTTCTTAAAGAATTTAGCGTGTAATTCCTTATGTCTTGCCCATCAATTTTTATGCTACCTGATTGTATATCATAAAATCTTGGCAATAGGTTTACAATTGTAGATTTTCCGCCACCAGAATTACCTACCAATGCTAGCACTTCACCTTTTTTGATTTCAAAAGAAACGTCCTTTAAAACAGGCTTATTTTCTTCATATTCAAAAAATACGTTTTCAAAAGTTATATTGTGTTCAATATTTTTTAGCTCTTTAGCATTTTGTAGATTTTTGATTTCCGGTTGAAGATCAAAAAGTTCAAAAACCCTATTCATTGAAACAAAGATGTTTTGCATATTTGTAAGCGTGCCACCAAGAGTTTTTATAGGTTTATATAATAATAATAAAGATGTAATAAAGCTTGCTAGTGAGCCTGTTGACATTTCTTGAGTTATAATAAGGTGATTTCCAACTACCATAACGATTGCAATCCCGATACTTGCAATAAAGTACATAATGGGAGAAAGCCAGCCGGATCGTTTTGTTAGCGACATAGAAAGGTCAAAAAGCTGTCTTATTTGACCTTTGAACTTTTTATAAATGTCTTCTTGCAGACAATATCCGCTAATAATTTTATTACCATGGTATGTTTCATTTACATTTGTAGTCATACCGCCACCCACAACCATAGAGGCATTTGAAACACTTTTAACTTTTTTTCTTATAAGTGATACCGGTATAAAAGCACACACAAGAACAATTATTCCCACAAGAGCAAGTTTCCATGAATTGTATAGTAATACTGCTATTAAACCCAAGGAGCTTGTAAATGCTGTAATTATAGTTTTAATGGACTCAACAATATTTCTTGAAGCAATATCAGGGTCAGATAAAAACCTTGATACAACGAGTCCGGAAGTATTTTCATCATAAAATTTTGAGTCAAGATAGACAAGTTTTTTAAATAAATCTTCCTTTACGGAATTTGAAATTTTAATGCTTATCCAATCTGTCAGATATGAATTTGCATATTTAAGTAAACCTTGAATAATTGCAAATAACATAATAGCCCAAGGGATTATTGTTGCAAGAATATCTCTTGTTAGCATAAAATTTTTATATGTATAGGTGTTACCATTTATAACAACATCAATATATGGTTTCAATACAAATGCGGTTGCGCCATCTAATAAGCCCAGAGGTATTGCAAGAGAAAAACCTATTATTATTCTTGGCAAAACAGGTTTTATATAAGGCCACATACGATTAAGTAAATATCCGTAATTAAATGCTTTATCTGTTTTTATTGTACTTAATTTCATATTGCTATCCTTATATCCTCTCTTAAAATTATTGCATAAAAATAAATTATTTATCAAAAAGAGCAAAAAACAGCCCGCTAAGTGTTTGTGCACCTATAGAATTACCCTGTCTTTCAAAATCTTTTATGAAATCTAAAACTTTTTCTTTTTCGATAAGCCTTCGTTCAACAATTATTCCGCCGTCGTTATCTGTAGGATTTTCAAACTCTTTTGACCCATCAATATGTGCAATTGCAATTGTGGATGTTTCAGAGGTAAGGCCTGCAGAACTCGATATTTTTCTTGAAACAATTTTTATTTCTTCTGTTTCATATCCACTTTCCTCTTTTAATTCTCTTTTAATTGCAGACAAGATGTCTTCATTTTTATTTATATCTCCAACTAGCCCTGCAGGCATCTCAAGACAGTAGTTAGCTTTGTTTTCACTAAAAATGGGTGGCCTTCTGGTTATTAAGAATAGAAAATACTCTTTATTATTTTTTTTAATTATGGGAACTATAACTGCTATATCTTTAGCGTTGTTTCTGTGTGCATAGACCCACTTAGCGCCATTTTCGCGAGAAAATGCTTTCAGTTGCAAGAATTTTGTTGAATATAAAATTTCATTACTCATTTTTTACCTCTTAAAATATAATATTATAAATTTTTAAAGCCGCACAGTTGTTTTTGTGATAATTTTAATTTATATGAAAAGGTATATTGCAAAAGTAGTCGTAACCCTTAAAGATGATGTAAAAGATAATCGCGCTCTTGTGCTGGATAAAATGTTAAAAAATCTTAAAATCGAGAATAGAGCAGATTTTTTAACAGGACGTTTTTACACTTTTTGCATAAGCGCTGAAGATAAAAATGCTGCACATAAAAAAATTTGTTATGTTTGTAGCGAGATTTTATCTAATCCTGTCGTGGAAAAATATAAAATAAATTCAATAGAGGTTTTAAAATGAAAGCAGCAGTTGTTGTCTTTTTGGGTACAAACTGTGAAACTGAAACCAAAAGAGCACTTGAGTTTTGCGGTTTTGATGCTGAATATGTTGATTACAAAGTAAAATCTCTTGTTAAATATGATGCTGTTATATTTTGTGGAGGTTTTTCTTATGGGGATTATATTCGTGCTGGAAGATTGGCAAAGTTTACACCTGTTGTCGAAGCTACAAGAAAATATATCGAGCAAAATAGAGGTGTAACAGTAGGCATTTGCAATGGTTTTCAAATATTGTGCGAGGCTCACATATTAAAAGGTGCACTAGTCGAAAATAATTGTTCAAGATTTATATGCAAAAATGTCCCGCTTGAACTTTATTTTGCGGGTTGCAAAAAAAATATTTCACTTCCTGTTGCTCATAGGGAAGGTAAATACGTTTGTTTTGAAGATGTAAGTAAGTATGAATTTTTAAAATATACAGATAATCCAAATGGTTCAATGTATGATATTGCAGGACTGTATGATAGTAATAATAGGGTTATGGGCCTTATGCCTCATCCTGAAAGGGCAATTTTTGCCAAAAACTTTGGATATGACGGTAATGAAATTTTTAAAATTATAAAGGAAGAAATTAAACGTGGATAAATTTATAGAATATGAGATACAGAAGCGTTTAAAAAGAAAAATGAATGAGCTTGAAAGACACATTTTTAGTGCAATGTGGAGTGAGCATTGCGGCTATTTGCACTCCAGAAAAGAACTTAAAAAGTTAAATACAAAAGGTGCACTTTTTCCGAGTGAAAATGCAGGCGGTGTCAAAATAGGAAATTGGGGCATATTCTTCAAAACAGAATCGCACAACCATCCATGTGCAGTTGAACCATATCAAGGTGCAGCAACCGGAGTTGGAGGTATAATTAGAGATATTTTGGCACTTAATGCAAGACCTATAGCACTTTTAAATTCTCTTAAATTTTCTTTTTCTCAGAAGCATTTAATTGACGGAGTAACCAGAGGTATTAGTGACTATGGTAATTCTTGCGGTATAGCCAATGTGGCAGGGGAAGTAATTTTCGATGACAGCTATTATGACTTACCCATTGTAAATGTTATGGCAGTTGGTATTGCACCAATTAATAAGGTTAAGTTGTCATCAGCAAAAGAGAATTGCATTATTGTTCTTATTGGTTCTGCGACAGGACCTGATGGTGTTGGAGGTGCAGCTTTTGCCTCAAAAGAGTTAAAAAACAATAAAAGTGAAGAAAAAATTCATGTTCAAATAGGTGACCCTTTTGTTAAGAAGAAATTAATTGAAGCAACTCTTGAGATTTTAAATATTGAAGATGTTGTTGCATCGCAAGATTGCGGTGCTGCAGGACTTTTAAGTTCTACAACTGAGATGGCTTATAAGGGTAAATGTTCTCTTGAACTTGATTTAAATAAGTTGCATTTGGCTCAAGAAAACATGACTCCTGCGCAGATTTTATTGAGTGAAACTCAAGAGAGAATGGTTTTTGCAATTAAAGAAAAAGCTTTAGAAAAAGTAATGGAAATTGCAAAAAAATATGAACTTGAAATTTCAAAAATAGGTAGAACTTTTCCCGGTGGAGATTATATTGTAAGAAAAGGTTCTGTAATTCTGTCGAAAACTCCTCTGGACATTATTTGCGAGCCTTATATTTATGAATGCACGGGAGATTTTCAAGTAAAAATTAAAGAATGCAAAAACAAAAAAGATGTTAATATATATGATGCTGTTAATAGAATTGTTTCTAATCCGGAATTTGCATCGAAGAAATGGTTTTTTGAGCAATGGGATTATGCGGTGGGCGGTAGAACTTTTATACCACCCCAGAAATCAGGTGCCGCAGCATTAAAATTTTATGAGAACGACTGTTTTGTAGGAATTTGTATGGATTCAAAACCACGTTTTTGCGAAGTTCATCCATATTATGGTACTGTGAGCACTTTTCTTGAAAGCTTTAGAAATCTTGTTTCGTCAGGTTTTGAGCCTTTGGGATGTACAAATTGTTTAAATTTTGCAAATCCTGAAAAAAAAGAAGTGTCTACTGCATTTAAAGCTGCAATCGCCGGGCTTGCAGAAATTTCAAATAAACTTGATATCCCAATTGTTTCAGGTAATGTGTCTTTTTATAACGAGACAAAAAAAAGTAGAATCTATCCTACTGTTACAATTGGCATGATTGGGCATTGCAAATATGAAAATGATTTGATAGAAGCCGTATTTAATGTTGGTGAAAATATATTTTTAATTGGGAAAATAATTGATTTGCAAAGTAATATAGGCGGTTCTTTGTATGAATATATTCTTTTTAATTTTTTGGGGGGTAAGATTGATATTGCAGATTACAATCTTGAAGTAAAATTAAAAAATACGATTTTTAGACTTAAGCAAAAATCTTTATTAAAAGGTGCAATTGATGTTTCAAAAGGAGGACTCTTGGGTACTCTTTTGTGTGCACTTTTTAATTCCAATGTTGGTTTTAGTGGCAGTTTTTTTGCAGGCAAAAATTATACAGATAGTCAAAAATTGAAAATACTCTTTGGTGAAATTGAAGGCAGATACATATTTTCAACATCAAATTACATTAAAGCAAAAGAATATTTAATAAAAAATAATATTCCTTTTATGCATCTTGGTGTTTGTGTTGGTGATAAAATAAAATTTGACGGTTATGAATTTGATTTTGAAAAACTAAAAGAAAAATATTGTAATTCAATTAAAAATGTACTCGATGAATGTTAAAAAAGATAAAATAAAAGAAGAATGTGGTATTTTTGGCGGCTTTTGTACACAGGGAAATATTGCGCCATACATTAAATGTGGGCTGTTAAAGTTGCAACATAGAGGGCAAGAAGCTGCCGGTATTTGCTGTGGCAATGAGCAACAAAAGGTTGTAAAAAACAATGGTCTTGTTAATTTTGCAATTGATAATTCTGCTTTAAAAAATTTAGATGGTAAATTTGGAATAGGTCATGTTAGATACTCAACTTTTGGAGATGATAGAAAAGAAAATATTCAGCCACTAAAAATAACTTATATGGGTGAAGATGTTTCACTTGCACATAATGGCAATGTTTCACAAGCGAAGAAGATTAGAGAAAAGTTTGAGAGAATAGGAGAAGTTTTTTTAAGTTCTTCTGACAGTGAAGTTATTTTAAAGCGTCTGATTTTTTCACTAAAGAAAAAACCTTCTTTATGGAAGTTCGAAGAAGTTGCACAATGTTTGGATAATAATTTTTCACTGGGTGCATACTGCATTTTGTTATTTTTGCCAAATCGTATTATGGCATATAGGGATAGTTTTGGATATAGACCGTTAATGTTTGCCCATTGCAACGAAGGTTTTTTTGTAGCATCGGAGGATGTAGCTTTTTATGGTTTAAATGTTAGAAAAATAATTGAGATTATGCCTGCGCAAGGGATTGAAATTACAAAAGACAACTATGAAATTAAAACTTTTTCTAAGGCAAAAAATGTTTGTCAGTGTGTATTTGAACAAATTTATTTTTCATCTCCTGTATCAAATATATTTTCTCAAAATGTTTATAGCACAAGAATAAAACTGGGTGAAATATTATATGAATCAGAAGACAAAGACTTTATTGCTGATGTTGCTATTCCAGTTATGGATAGTGGATTAGGTTGTGCCATTGGGTATTCAAGGGCTTCCAAAATTCCTTTTGACCTTGGATTAATTAGGAATAATTGGATGGAAAGATCTTTTATACAACCACAGCAAGAAAAAAGAAGTCTAAATGTTAGACAAAAATTTATTCCAATAAAATCGATAATTGAAGGTAAAAGAATTGTTTTGATAGATGATTCATTAGTAAGAGGCACAACTTCAAGTGAAATTATAAAAATGCTAAGGTCTTGTGGTGCAAAAGAAGTTCATATGCGTTCAGTATCGCCTAGGATAATAAACACCTGCATTTGGGGTGTTGATATACCTACCAGAAAAGAACTCATATCCTATGATAAGTCAGATGAACAAATAGCATTACAAATAGGCGCAGATAGTGTGAAATTTTTACCACAAGAGAAATTAAGAGAAGTTTTTTTAGGTGATGTTTGGTGCAAAAAATGCTTTAAGGAGGATGAGAATGAAATATTCCTACCTTAACTCAGGTGTCAATATTAAAAAAGCTGATGAATTTATTCAACATATAAAAAGTATAACAAAAAGAACACAAATTGGTTACTTTGCAGGTCTTTTTGAACATTCATTATTTAACGACTATTGTTTTGTTTCATGTGCTGATGGTATTGGGACAAAAATAATACCTTTAATTGCAAAAAAAGATGTTAAAACTATAGCAAACGATCTTTTGGCAATGAACTTAAATGATTTAATTTGTTGTGGTGCAAAGCCTTTATTTTTTCTTGATTACATTGCTGCAAATCAAATTGACGTAGAACTTTTGCATAATTTCATAAATGAGTTAAATTTAATATTGGATAAATATGAGTGTACTCTATTGGGAGGCGAAACTTCAGAACTTGGGGATTTAATATTAAAAAACAATTTTGATGTTGCAGGTTTTCTTGTTGGAGCTGTAAAAAAAGAAAATTTAATTAATAAAAGTAATGTAAAAAAAGGTGACTCTATAATCGGATTAAAGTCTAATGGTGTCCACTCTAATGGATTTTCGTTAATTCGCAAGTTGTATTTTGATAAAGTAATAGATGATGTTTTTTTTGAAAAATTGCTTTCCCCTGTTAAAATTTACTATGATATTGTAATTAAGTTAAATGAAAAAAAACTTATAAACTCATGTGCTAATATAACAGGCGGAGGGATTGTTTCTAATATAAAACGTGCCTTGCCTGTAGGGTTAGATTTAAAACTCGATTTTAATAAAATTCCAAAATGTGAAATTTTTGAAAAAATTGTACAAATTGTAGGAGCAAGTGAAGCTTTTAAAACTTTCAATATGAATGTAGGTTTTGTCCTAATCGTATCAAATGAGAAAACTGATTGCGTTATGGAACTTGCAAAGGATTGGCAGCCTTTTGTTTTTGGTGAGGTTGTATGAAAAAAATTCTTATTTTTGCTTCAGGTAAAGGAACAAATTTTGAGGCTATTGTCGAATATTTTAAAAATAAAGATATTAAGATAGAGCTGTTATGCAATATTGATGAAGCCCCTGTGTTAAAAAAAGCAAAAATACTTAATATAGAATCGCATCTGGTGAGATTTTCTCAAACTTATGATTTTTTAAAGAATAATAAATATAATTTGTATGTTCTTGCTGGTTACATGCGGATATTACCACCAGGTATATTGAAATTTGGAACATTTGTAAATATACACCCCTCCCTTTTACCTGATTTTAAGGGAATAAACGCAATTAAAAGAGCTTTTACATCAGGAGTAAAACAAACAGGAGTAAGTATTCATTTTGTTGAGGAGGAAGTAGACTCTGGAGAGATTATAGCGCAGCAAAAGTGTATAATAGAGCCTAATATGACACTAAATGATTTGGAAGAAAAAATACATGAAATTGAACATAATTTGTATCCAAGGGTAATAGAGGGTCTTTTATGAAAATTTTACTTTTTGGTTCTGGTGCTCGTGAACATGCGCTTTATGAGGCAATTTTAAAGTCTGTCCTTATAAAAAAAGAGAATATTTATTTTGCACAAACAGGTTCTTTTGCTGATTCGCAAATTATAGAATTTTTGGATTATGATGAGCTTGCAAAAAAAGCTTTGGATATAGGAATTAAACTTTTAATAGTTGGACCTGAAACCCCACTTGCCGAAGGTATTTGTGACATTTTTAACAAATATAACATAAATACAATCGGAGCAAATAAATACTGGGCTCAACTTGAGAGTTCAAAAAGTTTTGCAAAACAATTTATGCTAAATTTTAATATAAAAACTGCAAAATATTGTATTTTAAGTGATGTTTCTGAAATTGAAAATAAACTTAAGAATTTTTCATACCCGCCGGTTATCAAAGCAGACGGTCTTGCTGCGGGCAAGGGTGTATATTTGCCAAAAACTTTTGATGAAGCAAAAGTTGTCGCAAAAGAATTTTTAAACGGTAAATTTAGCGAGGCATCAAAAAAAATTATAATGGAGCAGAGGCTGTTTGGGCGAGAGCTTTCTTTATTTTCTTTGTGGGATGGTAAAACATTGCTAAATTTTCCGCCTGCATGTGATTTTAAAAGGCTTTTAGATAACGACATGGGAGAAAACACTGGTGGGATGGGCTCTGCGTTTCCTTGTGAATTATTAGGCAAGGAAAAAGAATCTGTTGAAAATTACCTTAGAAAATTGGAAAATGCTCTCAAACATTCAGATGCGAAGTTTTGCGGGATTATATATTCAGGAATCATGCTTTGCGATGATGATGTTTTTGTATTGGAATATAATATGCGTTTTGGCGATCCTGAAATCCAGTCCATACTTGAAAATTTTCGTGGTGATATTTTGGACGTTTTTATAAAAATGACGCAAGGGAGGCTAAATGAAGTTAACCTATGTTTTAATGACGAGCCTTCTTATTGTGTAGTTCTTGCTTCTAGCGGTTATCCGTCTCTACCTAAATTTGGCTGTGAAATTTTTAATCTTGATGCAGCAGTAAACCATGGAGTAAGGGTTCTATTTGCAGGTGCAAAAAAGATTGGGAATAAATATTATACTAATGGAGGGCGTGTGTTAAACCTTGTTAAGTGTGGTAAAAATGCACTTTTTGACATTTATAAAACTGCAAATGAAATAAAATTTGACGGAAAAATTTACAGAAAAGATATTAGACTAAGATAAAACCGCCCATAAAAGGCGGTTTTAAACTAGTTTTCAAATACATAACCAATAAGAGCCGCTTCTCTTGAGCGTTTAACTGCTTTTGCAAGCATTCTTTGATGGTATGCACAGTTTCCAGTGATTCTTCTTGGAAGAATTTTACCTGCTTCAGATAAAAATCTTTTTAGTTTCGAAGTGTCTTTGTAGTCCAATGCTTCTACTTTATCAGCACAGAAGCTGCAATTTTTCCTTTTTTTACTGTCTTTAAGTGTTTCTTTTGCCATATTTATATTTCCTTTTCTTATTTTCTAGAACGGTATTTCATCTTCATCAATTAAATCTTGAGAAATTTCTTCTGTTGCAAATTGAACAAGATTTTCTTTTTGTCCAACCGGTGCCTTGGTTATTCCTTCGGATGCTGAAATTTTTTCAACGGTCGATGCGCTTATTTCAAAAATCTTTTTATCTTTTCCGCTTGTTGTTTTAAAAGTGTTTGTTTGCAATCTTCCTTCAATAATTACGCTATCACCTGCTTTTATTGTTTGTTCAGCAATATCTGCAGTGTTTCCCATTGTAAAAACTCTTACAAGGCTTTCATCTTGAGGGTTTACATCAATAGTAAAACTTGTGATTGCCAAATCATTCTGTGTGTACCTTTTTTCAGGATTTTTAACAACTTTTCCTGTTATAAAGATTTTTGCTAAAGTCATAATACTTACGCTTTCACTGCTGATTGTTCCATAAACATTGTTCTTATAATATTTTCATTGAGCTTAAGTTGTCTTTTAAATTCTGCAACTTTATCAGGTTCAAGATTTATTTTTAAGACAGCAATAAAGCCGTCTCTATAACCTTTAACGTCGTATGCAAGTTTTTTTCTTCCCATTTTATCAGTATCGGTAACACTTCCGCCTAATGAACTAACTGATTCTTCAATTTTGGTAATAACTTTATCTGCTTCGTCATTATCAAGATTTGGTTTAATTGTAGCAAGCAGTTCGTATTTTTTCATGTTTTCTCCTTATTGTACTTTGTTTTGTTACAAAATGCTAGCACAAACATATTTTTGAAACAACAAAAAACTTAACATATCTAAATATTTTATTCTTGATAATAAAACTCACCTTCAAAAACTTTTGTAGCACAGCCTGTCATATAGACGTTTTCGTTATTGTACTCTATTGTAAGGCAACCACCGGGTAGCTCAACAATTACAGTATTGTCTAGTAGTCCTTTTAAAATTCCTGCAACAACGCTTGCACAAGCTCCAGTGCCACATGCTAAAGTTATGCCACAACCCCTTTCATAAACATCCAGTCTTATATTTGAGCGATTTTTAATTTGAACAAATTCAACATTTGTTTTCTCGGGGAAAAGTTTATGGGCCTCAATTATAGGACCATATTTGTGTGCATGTTTTTGACTGTCATTATCTACAAAAATTACACAGTGTGGATTGCCCATGCTAATTGCACTTGCTCTAAAACCTTCAATTTCAAAATCTTGAGGAGTTTTTGAATTTACAGGTATTCTTTGAGCCTCCAAAACAGGTTTGCCCATATTTACTCGCACTTTACCATCGGGTAAAATTTTTGGTATAATTATCCCTGCCAGAGTTTTAACCGAAAATTCGTCTTTAAGAACATAATTATTCTGCTTGGCAAATTTTGCAAAACAACGAATGCCATTCCCGCACATTTGTGCAACAGAACCGTCCGAATTATAAAAATTCCAACCTATATCAGCATCATTTGTTTTAACGGGCGAAAACAAACCATCTGCTCCCACTCCAAAATTCCTGTCACATATTACTTTTGCCAGTTCTGCCGTAGCACTGTCTTTGTTTAATATTATAAAATCGTTGCCAAGTCCTTGCCATTTTTCAAATTTAATTGTTTTCATATAGCTCCTTAAGATATTTTTCTATATAATTCACGGTAAAATCTGTAGCACCGCGATTTTTTTCTATTGCACGTCTACAATTTTGTTTAACTTTTTCAAGGTAATCTTCGTCTTCTAAAAGTTCAAGCATTTTTTCTTCAAGTTCGCAAAAATCTTTTACAATAAAGGCGCAATCCATATCAGATAAGCTCTTATATACTTTTTTAAAGTTTTTTATGTTTGGACCGGATATAACGGGTTTGTCCCAAACTGTAGCTTCAAGAGGGTTATGTCCACCGGTTTTATCAAAACTGCCACAAATAACACATATATCACAGGCACTGTATATTTTTGCCAGTTCGCCTGTGGTGTCAAGTATTATAACATCATTATTATCAAATGTCGGATTTTCACTTCTTTTGGCATATGGAATTTCTTTTTGTTTTAACAACTTTTCTATGTATGGCACTTTTTCCAGGTGTCTGGGTGCAATTATAAGTTTTAAATTAAGTGTTTTCTCTTTTAATGACAAATAAGTATTGATTAACGGTTCATTTTCTTCTGTGTGTGTAGAGCCAAATATTGCAAGTTTTTTATTTAATGTTTTAAATAAAAGCATATATTTGTGCCTTAAATAGTCGTCAGGTTTTTCAATATCAAATTTAATATTGCCCGAGGTAATCACTCTGTTTTCAGGCGCACCTATTTCGACAAATCTTTTTGCATCTTCGTGGGTTTGGGCTAAAATGGCACTGTAATTTGCCAGAACCTTTTTAAAAAAGAAATTTAGTTTTTTGTAACTTTTGTATGTTTTTTCGGAAATTCTGCCATTTACTATAAATAATGGTATTGCAAGTTCCTTCATTCTTTTTGAAAAAGTAGGCCAAATTTCAGTTTCCATTATAATTACAATCTCAGGATTTATTGCTTTTATAGCGTTGTCTACAGCCTTTTTTGTATCGTAAGGAAAATAAGTTATCATTTTACATTTGTTTGAAAGTTTACTTTTTGCAAGTTCTTGACCTTGTGGAGTTGATGTAGTCAAGACTATATCATTTTTGAATTTTAATTTATCTATAAGTGTTTGCGCAAGCATCACTTCGCCTACAGATACTGCATGAATCCAAATCGTTCTATTTAAAAATTTAAAACTATAATTGCCAAATTTTTCTTTTACGCCTGCATTAATCTTTTTTGAAAAAATGCCAAGAAACTTTATTATTAATACTCCGATTGTTTCATATAAAATACTATACAATTTTAACATTTATTTCTGCCTCAAAACTCCTATCCCATGGCAGGGAATAACTTACGTCATTATACTTAAAATCAATGTAATTTGCGATTAATTTTTCAAATTTTTTCAAATCTTCACTTTTTTCTTTTAAAGCTTGTATAAAATAAGGTGCATTTTCGCACACATATTTTCTAATATTTGCTTGATAGGCCCAGTCATCTAAAAGTCTTATGAACATAAGTTTTTTAAATGCAATTTTGTTAAAAGAATTATTACTTTGTGCATAAAAATTAACAATTGCACTTAAAATTGAACAACCTATTGAATTTGCGCTAGTGTTGTATCCGCAAAATCCGATAAAATTTTCATCAAATTTGTTATTAATTAATTGCTCAATTAGTCCGCAGTCGGCACCATTTGCATTAGAGATATCTGCAATAAAATATTTTTTGTGTGGGAATATTATTTTTTTTGAAAGTTTATTTATTTGCTCACCAAGTACATAGTCTCCTTGTTGTGTTTTAAAATTATTTACAAGTAAAACTATATTAGCATTTTTAACAATTTTGCAACCCGCTAACTTTAGTTGTTCCTCTACGCATTTTTTTACACTCACGTCTTCATATTTCGAAATTTCATTTATTGAGTTGTTCCATACATATTTAATTTCAACATTTAAATTTTTATTTAAAGCTTTTGCGATAAGTGTTAGCGGAATTTCATCTGCGCCTGTTTTTATCAAGGCATTTAAATTTCTGCTTTTTATTTCTTTATCTAAAAATTCTGCTTCCTCAACATTTAAACCAAATTCACCTGTGTCGTCTTTTGAAAATACTAAAGTATCAAATGTATTATCTTCTAGCCAATCCAGGTATAATTTATTTATTTTAAAGTTTCTTTTTCTTGTATCAAGGTAGTCATTTAGAATGTTTTCAGGAATTTGATTATAAACGCAGTTGTAAGTTTTTTCTCTTCTTGATTTATGTTGATAGTAAGAAAATTCAAAAATTTTTTTCCCCCACTGTGCCCAATATTCCTTTTCTTCTTCATTGATATTATTGTTTGAAATTCTCATTATGCTTGAAAAAGCAAGTATTCTTTTTGCTTTCTGTCGGATAATTTTTTTAAATTTTGAGAGCCTTTCTTTAATTTCTTCATATGTTTGTGGACATCTCCTTGAGCTTACAAGTCCGCCATAAGCAATTGTGTCTAGTGAAATTATTAATGCATCAACTTTTTTAAGATTTTTAAGAAAGTTATAAATGCCATCTATATCTGCTTGTGTTTTAAGTGAACCTAGTAATGATCTGTCAGGCATGAAAAGCTCAATGGAGCTATCTTGTGCCAAAATATCTTCTACAAGAGTGTAACATATTGGTCTGTTGTCAATTGGTATTAGTGCAATCTTTTTCATAAAAATATTTTACATCATGTTCTGTTTGATTTACAATTATTACAAAATTTTGTATTTTGGAGATTACTTTGAAATTTAAACTGGATGAGATTATAAAGTGTACCGGCGCACAAATTCTTTATCAAAAAGATATTTCAGGTGTTTTTGAAATATCAACAGATACAAGAAAACTTAAAACGGGTAATATTTATCTGCCATTGCGTGGAGAAAATTATGACGGACACAATTTTATTGATAAAGCGCTTGAACTTGGCGCAAGAGGATATTTTACACAAGATAAGTTTAAAGTTAATAAAAGTGCTGATTTTGTTTTGTATGTTAAAAATTCTCTCGTTGCTTATTTAAAATTGGCAAATTATATAAGGAATAAAATTAATCCAAAAGTAATAGCAATTACAGGCTCTTCAGGCAAGACAACTACAAAAGAAATGCTTTATAGCGTTTTGTCTACTACTTACAAGACGCATAAAACATACTTAAATCATAATAACGAAATAGGGCTTTGCCAGACAATGTTTTCAATGGATAATGATTGCCAAGTCGTAGTTGTAGAAATGGGTATGAGGAATTTGGGTGAAATTGAACTTTTGTCAACATATTGTAGTCCTGACATCGGAATAATTACAAATATTGGTTCTGCACATGTTGAAAGATTGGGTAATTTAAAAAACATTGCGATTGCAAAGTGTGAAATCGCTGTAGGGTTAAAAAAAGACGGTGTTTTTATAAGCCCGGATTCAGCTAAAATAAGGAATAATCTTAATTATTTAGGTAAAAAAATATTCACAAGTTATGAAAATGTTTCAAATGTGGATATTAGTATTTCGCATTCAAAATTTAAATATAATAATATTGATTTTGAATTAAATGTTGAAGGTGATTATAATATTGAAAATGCACTTTTAGTAATTGAGGCGGCAAAGGAATTAAATATTTCTCGGGAAAATATACAAAAAGGACTCTTTAATTATAAACCCATAGAGAAGCGTTGGGAAGTAAGTGAAATAAAAGGACTTACCTTTATAAATGATAGCTATAATGCAAATCCTGAGTCTATGAAAGCTGTTTTAAAAACGTTTCTTTCTGTATACAAGCCTCCGTTAGTTCTTGTATTAGGTAATATGGGTGAACTTGGAAAAGATGAAATTTCTTATCATAAAGAAATAGGCGAATTTTTATGTACTTATGATAATGTTAAACTCTTGACGGTTGGTAATTTAGCAAAATATATACTAAGGAATTCAACACTTGAGGGTGTTGAATTTGAAACAAATTTTGAATGTGCTAAATATATTTTGGATAACATTAAAAAAGGTTCTACAATATTATTAAAAGCTTCACGTGCGATGAAATTTGAAGAAATTATTGAAATGGTGGGCAGATTATGATAATGATGAGTGTCTCGGCTTTAATTGCTCTTGTGTTAGCTCTACTGTTGGGTGTGCCATATCTTGCTTTTATGAAGAAAAAAATGTATGGACAATACATTAGAGAAGAAGTTGCTCTTTTGCATGCACAAAAAAATAAAACACCTACAACGGGTGGCGTCTTTCTTGTTGTGTCTATACTTGTTGCATCTTTAATTGCTCTTTTTATGGCGCAAGAAACAACAACAGGGGCGCTTATTGTGCTTATGACATTAATCTTTTATGCTTTTACGGGTTTCGAGGATGATATAAAAAAGATAAAAGCGCATCAAAATATGGGACTTTCTGCTAGGGGTAAACTTCTTTTACAAATTGCGGTTTCAATGTTACCGGCATTTTATTTAATTTTTTCAGGACGCACGGAGATAACTTTTTTAAATTTTTCAATTGATTTGGGCTGGTTTTATCCACTTTTTGCAGTTTTTATGATTGTTGGTTCTTCAAATGCGCTTAATTTAACTGATGGTTTAGATGGTCTTGCTGCAGGCTGCTCTGTTTTTGCTTTTGGTGCTTGTGCTATATTATGTAAATTAAACGGATATACCGATCTTGCAATTATATCTGCTGCTACCAGTGCAGCGTGTTTGGGTTTTTTATATTTTAATAAAAATCCTGCAAAAATATTTATGGGTGATACAGGCTCATTGGCACTCGGCGGTCTGTTGGCTACAATTGCTATTATGGGTAAGTTTGAACTCTGGTTGATCCCGATTGGCATTTTATTTATTTGTGAAACACTTTCGGTAATGATTCAAGTTACAAGTTTTCGTTTAACAGGCAAAAGAGTTTTTAAAATGAGTCCTATCCACCACCATTTTGAACTTTCTGGCTGGGGTGAGAAAAAAATTGTTTTTGTTTTCGCTTTTATAAGTGCGCTGGGTGGCGGATTAGCAATTTTCGGATTTGTTGCACAAAAATTATTTGGGAATTAAACTATGAAGAAAAAAGTATTGGTCATTGGTTTTTCAGTTACCGGCATTGCTGCTGCTAAGTATCTAAGTTCTGATTATAATGTATATTTGAGCGAGGGCAAGGCAAAAAATGAAGAAGATTGCTCAAGGATATCTGAACTTGAAGCTCTTGGTGTAAAAATAGAATTTGGTAATCATAGTGACGAATTTATAAATGATGCACAATTTGCCATAATTAGTCCTTCAATTCCACAAGATTCAGAAATTTTAAGCCGTTTAAGTGCAAAAAATATAGAGTATTTTTCTGATATCGAGTATGCTTATAGATTGACAAAAAATTTAAACAAACCCAAAATAATTGTTGTAACTGGTACGAACGGCAAAACTACAACAACACTTTTAATGTCTTATATTTTTTCTCAAGTATTCCATGCACCATCTTGTGGTAATGTAGGTACTTCACCTTTTGAGTATTTGCTTAGTTCTCCTGATTATCTTATTGCCGAGGCAAGCTCTTATCAGCTAAACTATTCAAAAGAGCTAGCACCTGAAATTGCAGTGTTTACAAATTTTACACCTGACCATTTAGCTTGGCATGGTGGTTTAGAAGGTTATTTTGATGCTAAAGCTTCTGTTTTTAAAAGAATGAAAACAGGTTCAGATGCGATATTAAATTTTGACGATGAAAAGGTAAGAAAACTTTCCAGTGAGCTTTGTTGCAATATTCATTATTTTGCGCTAGATAAGTCATCACTCCCTTCTTTAGACGAAAATTGTTATATTGATAATGATGCTATTTATTATGGAAACGAAAGAATTATTGAACTAAAAGACGTACCTATTGTTGGCAATCACAATCTTCAAAATGTAATGTGCTGTATTATTGCTGCAAAAATTGAAAATATTAAAACAGAAATAATTTCAGATGCGATTAAGTCTTTCAAGGCTCCGCCACACAGGTGCGAGCTTGTGAGAATACTTGATGATACAGCTTACTATAATGATTCGAAGGCAACAAATCCAGAAGCCTCAATTGTGGCAATAAATTCTTTTAAAGGAAAAAAAGTAGTGCTAATTGCAGGTGGCAGAGATAAAAATACATCCCTTGAAGAATTTATAGAATCTGTAAAAGAATGTATATCAAAAGTTGTTTTGATAGGCGAAGCAACCCAGAGGTTTATGAATGAACTTTATTTGAGTGGTTATACAAATATAGTACATGCTCAGTCGCTCGAAGAAGCTATAGATTTAGCAAGTCTTGATAAACCTGATGTGGTGTTGTTATCACCAGCATGTGCAAGTTTCGATATGTTTAAAAACTACGAGGAGAGAGGGGAGGCTTTTAAGCGCTATGTCCTATCAAAGAAGCAACTCGTATCACGATAGAGAATCTGGAAATAATTATATAATTTCTCAGCCTGACAGTACACTTGTGACGGTAGTTATTTTCTTGGTAGTGATAGGGATAATGGCTATTTTTTCCGCAGGTTCACCAAGGGCAATTGCAAACGGTGATAATCCTTTAATTTTTACCGTGAAACAAATAGCTTGGCTCATTGCCGGGGTTGGTGCAGCCTCGTTTTTATCAAAGTATGATTATAAGAATTTAAAAGTTTGGACTATGCCTGCATGTGTATTTGTATTAATTTTGCTTTTGTTAGTTCAGTTTTCACCTTTCGGACTTATGGTGAATGAGGCAAAAAGATGGCTAGCATTTGGTCCTTTGCAATTTCAGCCATCTGAACTTGCAAAGCCTGCAGTGGTTTTGGCTTTTGCTTCTTTGTTTTCATCAAACATTAATATTTTTGATGAGAAAAAAATGCCTTTTTATTTTCTTTTTGCTGCAATGCTGTTTTTAATTTTAAAACAGCCTAATTTGTCTATGGTTATATTATTATGTATGACAAGTGTCGTTATGTATTTTGTTGCAGGTGGCAGGGTAAAAACCATAGTTACTGCCTTTGTTTGCTCTGTGCCTGTTTTAGCTTTTTCTATATTGGGTTATCAAAAACAAAGAATACTTGTTTGGTTAGATCCTCAAAAAGACCCTCATAATGCAGGATATAATATAATTCAATCTCTTGTAGCATTTGCAGGTGGCGGTTTTTTTGGTGTAGGGTTTGGTAATTCAAAGCAAAAACTTTCTTGGTTACCGGAAGGACATACTGATTTTATTTTTGCAGTAATAGCTGAAGAATTTGGTTTTTTGGGATGCTTTTTTATTATTTGTCTTTTTGCAATGTTCGCATATCGCGGTTTTATTGCAGCAAAAAGGTGTCCGGATATGTTTGGTAAATTGCTTGCAGTGGGAATTACTTTCTCAATATGTTTCCAGGCATTAATGAATATTTCTGTTGCAAGTTCATTCTTGCCGGCAACAGGCATTCCTTTGCCCTTTATAAGTTATGGAGGATCGTCATTATTTGTTTCTCTGTGTATGTTTGGTGTATTGTTAAATATATCAAAAAAGAGAGTTCAAAGGATTAAACCTTATGCGCAATATTAAATACTTTATTACAGGTGGTGGTACAGGCGGGCATATTTATCCTGCTATGGCTGTCATAGATGAACTTACTAAAAACGGCACAGATAAAAGCGATATTTATTATATTGGTAATAAAAAAAATCTTGAATTTCAAATAGCAAAGAGTAAAGATTTAAATTTTTTATCTTATAATGTTTCGGGTATGCCAAGAAAAGTATCTTTTAAATTTTTATTGTTTTTTTTAAAACTTTTTTTAGCAATATTTAAGGCAATGTACTATTCTCTAAAGTATAAACCTGATGTTGTCTTTGCGACAGGGGGTTATGTTTGTGCACCAATTTTAACTGCTGCCAGAATTTTAAATATTCCTTATGTTTTGCATGATTGTGATGCTTATCCGGGAATTGTTTCTAGATTGTTTTCTCCTAGCGCATATGCAATTTCACTAGCTTTTAAAAGTGCACAAGATTATACAAAATGCAAAAATTCACATTTTCTGGGTAATCCTATAAGAGAAGAATTTAAAATACTTACAAAAAATGATGCAAGGAAAAATTTAAATATATCGGATGAATTTACGGTTTTAATAATGGGGGGTTCATCTGGTGCAAAAAAAATTAATGATTCTGCCTATCTATTGGTTGAAAAATATAAAAATAATAAAAATATAAAAATTATATGGCAGACAGGAAAGAAGAATTTTGATGAAGTGGTGAATAAAATTGGCAAATTACCTGAAAACCTCATTTTAAAACCATATTTCGAAAATATGGCAATTGTTTTAATGGCTTCAGATGTTGCAATTTCTCGTGCAGGTTCACTTTCCTTGTCAGAATTATGTGCTGCAGGGTTACCTTCCATATTAATACCTTACCCTTTTGCGGCAGCAAATCACCAAAGGATAAATGCCAGAAAGATGTGTGAACTTGGTGCATCTGTTTATTTGGACGATAATGATTGTCGTGCTGAAAATTTGTTAAAAACATTTGATGATTTTGTATCAGATAAAGAAAAACTTGCCAAATATGCAAAAAATGCCCGACAAAATGCTAAATATAATGCGGCAAGTGAAATTGTAAAATTGATAAATAAAGCCGTAGAGAATTGCAATGCAAATAGCTGAAAGTATATTAACTTCAAAAAATAAGTTTCATATTAACTTGGGTCTAGACAGAACTATAGATGCACTTGTGCGACTTGGTAACCCGCAAAAGGAAATGGAGTATATTCATGTGGCTGGCACAAACGGCAAGGGGTCGGTATGTGCAGTATTAAATGAAATTTTATGTACTCATTTTATTAATTCTGATGTAAAAATAGGTCTTTTTACAAGTCCTCATCTTTTTTCGTATTGTGAAAGAATACAAATTAACGGAAAAAGTATCTCACAGAATGATTTGGATAAATATGTAAAAATTGCATCCGAGAGCAATAGTGAACTTACGGAATTTGAAATATTGACCGTTGCTGCTTTTTTATATTTTAAAGAAAATAAAGTAAAATATGTTGTGATGGAAGTCGGTCTTGGCGGACGTTTTGATTCTACAAACGTTATTGAGAAGCCTCTTTGTTCGGTTATAACAACAATTGATTTTGATCATACTCAAAGGCTTGGTGATACAATAAGACAGATAGCTTATCAAAAATCAGGAATAATAAAGAAAAATTGTCCGGTTGTTATTGCGGCAGATAATTTTGGATTTGAAACAGTTAAAGAATATGCAAATGAAATAAATGGGAAATTGTTTATTGCTAAAGATGTTGCAAGGAGAAACCTTTTTAGTGTTTTAATTGATGGCAAAGAATATGACTTTGCACTTTTGGGTGATTATCAAGCAAAAAATCTTGCTTTAGTACTTGAGGTATTAAAACATTTACCTTTTAGAATAAGTGAATATACACTAAAAAGAGCATTAAAAAATGTCAAATGGAAATTTCGTCTTGAATATCGAAAAAATGAAAAATTATTAATTGATGGTGCGCATAATCCATCCGGCATAAAAAGTTTAAGAGAGTTTTTAAATAAGTATTTTAAAAAAGAGAAAAAAACATTTATTTTTGGCTGCCTAAATAATAAGGATTACACAACTATGCTTAATGAGCTTGTTCTGCCTGAAGATGAACTATATTTTTATGAATTTGACTATCCGAATTCGCTTAAATTCGAACAATTGCCACTTAATATAAAAAGCAGGGCCAAAAAAATTGCAGAACCTTTAAGCCTTATACACAAAACAAAAAATTTAAAGATAGTTTGCGGCTCTTTGTATATGCTGGGTAAATTATTTTATCCCGGTTGAACCAAACCCGCCTTCTTGTCTTTGAGTTTGTGTTAATTCGTCAACTGTTTTAAATTCAGCTTTCACAACAGGTGCAATTAACATTTGTGCAATTCTATCTCCCCTGTGTATGGTAAAATTTTCGTTTGATAAATTTATAAGACCCACACAAATCTCTCCTCTGTAATCTTCGTCAATTGTACCTACACAATTTGATAAGCTGATGCCACTTTTTATTGCAAGTCCGCTTCTGGGGCGTACTTGTGCTTCATAATTACAAGGAAGTTCTATTTTTATTCCAGTTGGTACAATTGCTCTTTCCAATGGTTTTAATGTAATTTCACTTTGATTTGCTGCATAAAGATCCATGGCAGCTGCTCCCTGTGTTTGATATTGCGGTAGTTTAAAGCAGTGCGGGAGTTTTTGTACTTTTACAGTTACTTTTTGTGTCATTGTTTATATCTCCACAATTTAATTCATATAAATATTGAAGTCCAATAAGTGTCAAAGCTGGGTTTATATAATCAAAATTACGCTCCATATTGTCAAAAATAATATTAGAATATCCGCCAGTCGCTATTATGGTAGCTCTTTGCCCTAGCTCTTTTTCGCAAGCATTTATCATCCCATCTATCATTGCGGCATGACCTCTTACAATTCCGGAAAGCATTGCACTAATTGTATCTTTACCTATTGCATTTTGAGGTGCTTCAATTTTTAATTTAGGCAATTTAGAGGTAAATTGACTTAATGATATTGCTTGTATTTTTAATCCCGGGGCAATTAAACCTCCGATGAAATTTTTATTTTTGTCAACTATATCAAAGCTTGTAGCAGTACCTAAATCTATAACTATTGCCGGAAGTTTATATAAAATTGCAGCGGCACTTGCATTTGCTAATCTGTCTGCACCAGCTTCTTTAGGTTGTTTTAAATTTATTTTTATGGGTAATTTTGCCTTGTGGGATAAAATAAATGGTTCTATATTTAAATATTTTTCTAAAGCTTTTTTGTATGTTTCACACAAAGGAGCAACTACACTGGAAATTATTGCACTGTCAATTTGAGGAGCAATATTTGAATTTTGCAAGAGAGATAAAATCAAGATTCCGTACTCATCTTCAAAACGCTTTACATCCGAGGCAATGTTCCAACTTTTTACCAAAGTTTTATCATTGTCAAATACCCCTAAGTTTGTATTTGTATTGCCTATATCTATTACTAAAAGCATACTTTTAATTTATCACAAAAATTAACTTTGTCAGTTATTTCTAATTTATTAAGTTTTGTTAACCATAGTATATACTTTTTGGCAATTTTATATAAAAAGTATTTTTTATATATATACAAAAGAGATAAAGGAAAAAAGAGATGCTAAATATTTTAATGACAATGTTATCTTATATTAATTTGAGAAGCACATGGCAAGCTGATGCTATGGAGGACAGCCAAGCATTACAAACTCAACAAACTCAATCTTCTAATGAGCAGACAAGAATTATGCAACAGCAAGCTCAGGAAGAAGCACTTGTTCAAATGGAGCTTGATTCTTCGGATGATATTTCAACAGAACAGTATACTGAGGCTTTGCAAAAAATGAGTCAAATTGCCACTAAATTTGATAACATGTTGCAAAAACTTTTGGCAGATAACCAAGTGAAAGAAAGACAAATAGAACAAAAAATTAACGCACGCGAATCAAAATTAAAAGCAGTTGATGCAGATATAGAAAGTTTACAAGAAACATTGGATTCAAGGACAGAAGAACAGTTTACTTATATGCAAGACTAATAGAAAATAAAAACAATTTGTAAAATATTGTAACAATTATACCTGTTTTTAGCCACTAGTTGACATACAATTTTCTTTACATGCTTTATTATATTAGCAAAGTAAAGAGGTTAATATCATGAATATCGATAGTGTTAAAAATGTAGGTTCTGGCTTTGTTAATACTGCAAAAAGTACCGTAAAATCAGCTTATTCTGGCGTTAAAAATTCTTTTAATAATCCTGTCGCAAGAAATAATTTTAAAAAATCAATTCCTTCAGCTGCTCTTACAGCTGGTATATTCAGCCTTTTTTCTTTGTTACCAAATAGAAAAGCCGATGGCAAACAAGGGAAATTAGAAAAGAAAAGCGGAACTCTGGCCTCTTTAGTTTTTGCTGTTGCATCTTTTAAGAAATTTTTTGCCACAGATGGACAAAGTTTTAAAGATATTTTTTCTAAGCTTAAAAAATTAAATTTAAGTGAAGCATTAGAGTTATTAAAATTAAATAAGTCTAATGCAATACTTTATATTGCTTCAATAATTGGCATTAGAATAGCCACGGATATCACCACAAGAGGCATTGATGCTTTTGTTAATGAAGCTCTAAATACAAAACAATTGGGTGATTAATTTAATATAAATTAATATTTTTTATGTATTTAATTAAAGAAATTTTTTGTCTTGCCGATAAATTCCTTGTATATTAAGGGGTTTATCATGTCTTTAGATGCACAAAATAACCTTTTTTTAAATAATATAGATGATATATTACAAACAAGCCCTTCAAAAGCTGCACATACTGTTTTGCTTGTTGATGATGAGGTAAATAATCTTCAGCTTTTAAAAAGAACTTTGCATGGTAAGTATAATATATTAACAGCTTCTAACGGCAAGGAAGGATTGGAAGTTCTTGAAAATAATATAGATAGGGTTTCATTAATTGTTTCAGACCATAAAATGCCTGTTATGGAGGGTACGGAGTTTTTGCAAAAAGCAAATGAAATTTCTCCGGATGTTATAAAAATTCTTTTGACTGGTTTTTCAGACATTGAAATATTAATGGATGCTGTTAATAAGTGCAATTTGTTTCAATATATGCTCAAGCCATTTGATCCTGAAGAACTTCAACAAGTTATTGAAAACGGACTTGATAAGTTTGATCTGGCAAGTTCAAAATCTTGTATTTTAACTGATTTACGAGAGTTATTTTATAAAACAATAAAATCTATCTCTAGTGCTTTAGATGCTAAAGATCCATATACTCATGGACATTCTTTGAGAGTTACATTGTATTCTTTGATTCTTGCAAAGGAATTAAAACTTGATGATAAAATGCTCGAAGAAATTGAACTTGCAGGATTACTACATGATATTGGCAAAATTGCTATACCGCAAAGTATTTTGTGTAAACCTGGAAAATTGACAGATGAAGAATTTGCAATAATGAAATCTCACCCTGAAAATTCTGAAAAATTGATATCGAGTATAAAAAAACTTGCCGGGATAAGTAACTGGTTAAAAGCTCACCATGAAAAATGGGACGGAACAGGTTATCCGGGACATTTAAAGGGAGAAGAAATACCTTTATCTGCAAGGATTATTGCACTTGCAGACACTTACGATGCTATGACTTCTACACGTTCATACAGAAAAGCCCTTGAACATGAAGTTGCAATGGAAGAAATTAAAAGATGCTCAGGGACACAGTTTGATCCGAAACTTGCCGAACTTTTTATAAATCTCGGAGCAACAATAAAGGCAGCAAAGGAAAATCCTGAAGAGTATTACAAGAAGTACAGTTATTTGCAAAAAGAAATAGATTCATCTATTACTTAATAAGTGAGTCATGTTCATCTGTTCCGCCACTCATAATCAGGTTGTATTTTATAGCAAGTGCCTTAATATGTTTTCTTGAGTGAAATTTTATTATTCCTCTGTGTCTTTTGTATGGATAATATACTTCAATTCCATCCAAGCCCAGATTTTTTAAATTTTTTGTAAAACTGTCAAGGTTTATTACCCAGCAGCAACATGGGTGAGCAAGGACAGCAATTCCGCCTGAGGTGTGAATTGCTTCAATTACCTTTTTAGGATGTCGTGATTTAAAAAGCCTTATAATGTCATATTGTGTTTCTTTTTTTGTTTTTGCACATATGCTTAGCAGATTTTTATTGTATGGGTCTATTCCGTATCCTAATATATGCAATAGTGTTCCTTTGTAAAAGCAATCAAACTCAACTGCAGGTATTAAAAAGTTATAATCTTTATAATTAAATTTTTGCCATCCCTCGACAGTGTTATGGTCAGTTATTGCAACATGTTTTAATCCTAGCTTTTGTGCCTGCAAAACAAGTTGAGAAAAATCGCATCTGCCGTCCGAGTAATTGGAGTGTATATGTAAATTTGCACTTTTGTAATATTGTGAAGATTTTATTGAGTTAATTCTATCTTTAATATTCATTAAAAATTTGCTTTGTTTCCTTTTAATCCCTTAATATATTAACATAAAAAATTAGGAGTTTATAATATGAAATATTCGTTTTGGAATATAGTTGGTCGTTCTTTTGATTTTTTTGTCAAAAATTTTAATTCGTTATTTAAATCAATGCTTTTGCCTGTTTTATTACAGGTTTTTGGCATAATTTTATCTTTATTTCCTGCTATATATTTGACATATGTATTAAAATTAAAAAGTGATGATATTATTGCTTATTTGTTCCCTATAACTGTGTGTACAATTGCAGGTCTATTGATGTATTGTAGTGGTGTCTGGAAATATATTTTATTAAATTGTTATTATGTTTTGGCTGTGAATGATTATGATGAGAACAAGGGTATGTATATGGAAATATACAGAAAAAGTATTTTAAAAAATGAGAAAAAATTTATACAAGTTCTTCTTTGGCCAGCATTTTATATGTTTCTAATTTTTATTGTTTCAGCTATTATAATTGCATATTGTTTTGCACTTAAAAGTCCTGCAAGTATTTTATTTGCGATTTTGTTGTTTACAATTTCGATAGTTTCTCTTTTGGTTTTTTATGTAAAAATTTCATTTCTAATTCAAATATTTGTTTTTGAATTAGATTTAAAACCAATTGATGTTATGAAAAAATCTTTTGAAATGATAAAAACAAGTATATTTTTTAAATTGGTAGGGTTGCTTTTAATATTGTGTGTTATTTCAATTATTTTGCAGATTGTTTTTTCTTTATTTGCATCTTTATTTTTTGGAATTTTTGTAAAAGGTCTTGTTTTGGAAGGAATTTCAAATTTTATTTCTAATTTTGCATTGTTGTTTTTGCTACCTTTAAATGTTTCTTTTGTTACATTATTATATAAAGATGTATCTTCAAATAAAAGAATAACCGCTTAATTTATTGCGGTTATTCTTTTTGTGAATTATCTTCAGACAGTGTTAACTCTTTTTTGTTTTTCTTTTTTTGATTATTTTTTTGCTTTATTTTCTTTTTGCCAATTCTCGCAGCATTTAAAGTTGCAAGGGAATCGAGCGAGGCACGAAGAACTGCGGAACGGTCTACATAGGGTTCTTGTCTAAAGTTTTCAGTGTCTTCAGGATTTTGCTCTTGTGCAAAATATTCTCCGCCTTGCCCATTTTTTTCATCAGAAGTTTTAGCTGCAGTACCGGAAATATCACCGGATTTAAAATTAAAGCTGCCGCCTATTCCATAAAAACCGGATGAACGATTATCAACCATAGTTTATATTTTCCTTACACCTCGTTTTTGCAATTATACCATTTTTAAAAATATGGTACAAATGATATGCTATTAATCATACAAAACATGTAGATATTTTTTTTTGCGCAATTATATTTTTTATTTTGTTTTTATGTGTATAATAATTATGAAAATGAAAAATTTGAAGCAAAATAATTTAATAAGTTTTAAAAATGACATGCCTTTTGTACAAGGTAGCACTTTTGCACCTTTGGTTGAAGCCATGAGTAATTACAAAGAATCTCCTTGTACAGGGTTTCATATACCAGGACACAACAGGGGACAGGGAGTATTGGGAAGTTTTGCTACTCTTATTGGGTTGGATGCTCTAAATATTGATACTACTGATGAGTTTGATAATTTGGGTACATTATTTCCATCCACTGGGGCGATTGATGAAGCCCAAAAACTTGCAGCTGCTGCTTTCGGTGCAAAAAGAACTTTCTTTTTGACTGGTGGTTCTACAATTGCAAATCTTGCGCTTGCCTTTGCCTTAACAGGCCCAAATGACAAAATAGCTATTGGTAGAAATTGTCATCGTTCAGTCCTTTCTGGTATGATAATATCTGGTGCAAATCCTCAATGGATAATGCCAAAAAAGCTTAATGACTGGGCGATATATGGTGCTTTAGATCCTTTTGAATTAAGGAAAAAACTGGAAAATAACCCTGATATTTCTCTTGTTTGGATTACAAATCCTACTTATGAAGGTGTTGTATCTGATGTTGAAGCTATTTCGGGGGTATGTCATGAGTTTAATGTCCCCTTAATTGTTGACGAGGCACATGGTTGTCTATGGAATTTTTCTGATGTTTTGCCAAAGTCTGCACTTGAATGCGGAGCTGATGCTGTTGTGCACTCATTGCATAAAACAGGCGGTTCAATGACACAAAGTTCTATGTTGCATATTTCTAAAAATTCTAGTTTTGATTTAAAGAAAGTTGAACATGCACTTAAACTTTTGCATACTACAAGCCCTTCGTTACTTCTTTTGACGAGTCTTGATGCAGCTAGAGCTTATTTGTCATCATCCGAGGGAAAAAGTTCAATTAATAATGCAATTAATAATGCTTTGTACTTTAGAGAAAGGGCTTCAAAGATTCAAGGTGTTAGAGTATTAAATTCAATTAACGGATGCGCTTTTGATGTTACTAAAATATTTTTAAAAGTCGATGGTTTAAGTGGCAAAAGATTAGAAAGTATTTTAGAGCTAGATTTTTCAATTGAAATCGAAAGTGCTTCTGATGAAGGTATTTTAGTTTTATCAAATATTGGTAATACACAAGATGAGTTTAATATTTTACTTAACGCTTTGGAAAAAATTACACAGTCTAATTATCCTGATCTAGCTTATCTTGAAGGTATAAAATTTATGCCGTTGACAGCTCCAAAGGTTGTTATGAGTCCCCGTGAGGCATATTTTTCATTAAAGGAAAGAATTAAAAAAGAAGATGCAGTGGGCAGGATTTGTGCAGAGGTTATTGCTCTTTGCCCGCCCGGCATTTCGGTTCTTTTACCAGGTGAATTAATTACTAATGAACATATGCCGTATTTAAGTGATTTTAGTGAAATTGAAGTTTTATTAAAATAAAAAGCCCGAATTAAAATTCGGGCTAAAAATTTAAAAAGTTGGAATGTGAAATTTATTAACCTCTACCCAAGTAGACAAGTGTTTGCAAAATGCTATTTGCAGTATCAAATACTCTTGAGTTTGCCTCAATACCTCTTTGTGCCATTATCATATTTGAAAATTGACGAGATAAGTCTACGTTTGATGCTTCAAGACCGCCTGTAACAACAGCGCCAACACCATTATCATTTCCGCAAGTGTATATAACATCTCCAGTATCAGGTCCTGTGCTATACAAATTGTTTCCTTCGCCTACCAGACCTTCATAATTTCTAACAGTTGCGCATTGTATTTGAAGGTTTTCTGGTACAAGTACTCCTGCATTTGCAGTTACATCGTTGGGGCCAAGGATTTGTACACCTGATGCTGTAGTATATTTAAATAATCTTGAACCATCCTCAGGATCTTCCCATACCGTGATAGAATCACCATTGTCATAAGTTGCTGTAATAATACCATTATTACCTACTGACATACTTTTGAATATCATTGCATCTTTGCTACCATCTCCAGGATTTATATCTACTTTATAATCAATAGTTTTTGATGTGTATTCCCCTGTCCCGTCTGCTTGCAAAGCAATATCAGTTTGATCAACAAAGTTTGATGTTCCGGATGTAAATCGTATTTTTTCAACATTACCTGAAGTTTTAAATTGTATTGCACCGTCTACAAGTTCACAACTTACATTTTGTCCTGCAAGACTTGCATTAATCTCATTTATCATTTTATCAACCGTACCTGTACCTGTAATAGTTACAGTTATTGGGTTTTGTTCGACACCGCCCACTGTTGGTGTTATTGTAAATGTTCCCGCAGTAATGACACCATCTGTTCCGTTAAGTTCAGATACGTTTTTATTGGCAAGTATACCTTGCGGTTGGGCATAGGCTCCGGCTCTTATGGTTTGTGGGATATAAATCGGGACTTCCGTGGCACTCATCGAATAGTCGGAATTTGTACCCAGGACTTTGTAACCCATAGATGTTACAAGATTTCCGTTTGCATCAAGGTCAAAACTACCGTCACGAGTTAAGAATATACTTCCTTCGGCATCCATTACCGTGAAAAATCCGTTACCTTGAATCGCCATATCTCTATCTCTGCCTGTTGTGTTTATGTTATTAGCAGCCCAATTTCTTGAAATACCAGCTACTGTTGTGCCGACTCCAATTTGAAATGGATTTGTACCGCCAAGATTACCTGTTGGTGCTGTACCTGTTGTTCTTGTTTGATACCATACATCTTTAAAAGTCATTTGTGATTCTTTGAATGCTGTAGTATTTAAGTTAGCAATGTTGTCTGCTACTACGTTAATATGCAATTGATTGGCGTTAATACCTGACATTGCTGTATTCATTGCTTGTGACATTTATTTTTTTTCTCCTCCCTTGATTAATTTTTGTCTGTTAATTCACTAAATAAATTGCCAAGATATGTAAATGCTGCTGCTGTCTTAGACACTGTAGCTGCACTACTGAAAACATTTTTTGCATTTTCGATTATCGTGTTATTGTTTTGAGCAGTTGTTTCGTTTTCTGTATTGTTATCAGTGTCAACAGTAGGAGTCTGTGTGGTTACGCTTGGTTGTTTTGCACTTAAAATAAGTCCTGCGGGATATTCTTTGCCGTTAACTTTAACTGCGCATCCGTTTTGATAAAATACTGCTTCTTCAACAACACCTGTTATTGTGTTATCTGCATCATCAGGATCTACAAGTGTAACTTCTTTGCCTATTAAATCCATTCCTTGTGTTAATCCGCTATTTGCTTCAATTGTTTCGTTTAGTTGTGTTAATTGTTCAATTTGTGTAAATTGAGCCTGTTGTGCCAGAAACTCCTGATTGCTCATTGGATTCAGGGGATCTTGATATTTAAGCTGTTCAAGCATAAGTTTTAAAAACATATCTTGATCTAGTTCGTTGCTTGTTCCTTCTGTTTTTGATTTTAATGCTTCTTGTTGAGCAGTCCAATTTTGCATATTATTTATTTCATTAATTATATTTGAGGACATATTATCTCCTTGAATTATAAATTGTAACTAATTTTGCCCCTTAAAGTATTAATACTTGTAGTAGCATTTTGTATGTTGTGATCAAAGTCTATATTTTCTATAACATTTGATGTGTTAAATTTAAATGTTTCCCTTTTGTTTTGCTGGTGTTGGTTTTGATTGTTTTCTTTGTTGTTTTGACTTTGCTCTTGACCTTGACCTTCTTGCGAATTTTGTCTTTCGTTGTAACCGTTATTTAATCCAGCTTGCGAATTTTGTTCTACAGTTTTTACTTGTACGTTCTGAACGTTAAGTCCATGCTGTGCAAGTTGTTGTTTTAGTATATCTATATTTTTATCAAGCAGCTCTTTAACTTGTGAGTTTTGAGCAATTATATTCGTCGAAATTCCATTTGCATTTGATAGCAATTCAATAGTGACTCTGCCGAGTTCATTTGGTCTAAGAGTCATTGTAATTTTGGTTGTTGCCCCATCTTTTAATTGTTCAAATTTCGAACCAATTTGATTTAGAATATCATTGACGTTTAATTCTTTTGCTATACCTTCAAGTTGTACTGTTTTGTTGACTGAGCTTATATTTTTAATTGATTTGTCAAATGTTAAGGTTATAGGAGTGTTGTTATCAGTGTCTGAATTTTGTATTTGTAATTTTATAACTTCATCTTGTGCAGTTGTAAAATTCTGGTTTTGCGAATTTGTATTTGTTTTTGATTCTGACACTTCTTCTACTTTTACATCCATTTCGTCCAACATTTCTTGTTTTATGTCGATGTCATCATCGTGAACATTTTGTATTTCTTTGGTGTCTTTTGTTGTGGCCACAGTGGTTTCGGAATTTTTAGTTTTTTGTATGTTTTTTTCTTTGTGTATTTCTTTTTTATTTGTTTCTTTAGTATTTTGTGAATCTTCTTTGGTTATATTAATTTCAATCCCTTTTTGAGGATTTGCATTTTCTTCTTCTAATTTTATTTGAGAATCTAGCTTAAAAGAATTCGCACTAATGTCTTGAGCAAGTTGTTTTAAATCTTTTTGCAATTCTGCTGTTTTTAAATCTTCCGGGTTTTGTGTAAGCAGTCTGTCGAGCACTTCATTAAGCATTTGTTTTGTGTCTTCACTTACAACAAGTTCATTATTTTTTATTTTATTTTGAATTTCTTCCAGAGCTCCTTTTAATGCCTCAACATCTTGTGAGTTTAATTGTCCGTCAAGAGTTGTTTCTATAAGGTTATTTATTTTATTAACTGTATCTTGAATTACTGTATTGACATCAAGAACTTGAGTATTATTTCCCTGTGCCGTGTCTTGTGTTTCCTTGATTATAGGCTCTGATTTAACTTCATCAAGTGTCTTATCTTGAGTGTTTTGTGTTTGTTCTGTTTGATTTTCTTTTATGTTTTGAGTATCACTTGTTTCTTGGTTTTTTTGATTAATATCTTTATTGGAGTTTTTTGGTTTTGTATTTTTGTCTTCATTTAAATCATTATTTATTCTATTTGTATTATTGTTTTCTATTGTGTCAGTTGTTTTTGACTTTTCATTGTTTTTATCGTATTTATTGGTTTGCTTGTTGTTGTCTTGAGTTGTATCGTATCTTACTTTATTTTGTTTGTCGTTCAATATGTTGAAAAAATCTTTGCCCTTTTGAGCAATATTTTTTGAGTCATAATTTTGACCTGACATCAAAAAATCGTCTGTCGATATTGTATTTTGTGTGTTTATAAGTGTTGCTAAATTTTGCATTTAAACTACTTTCTTTTGTCTTGAGCTTGTAATGTCGTCAATTTCTTTTATCTGATTTTGTTCGTATTCAAAGAGAAAATTTTTATACTGTTTTTCTTTTAACTTCTCAAGTATTTTCACTTCTTTATATGCTTTATTTACTTGTATTTGTTGTTCTTCAAGTTCTGTTTGAGTTTTTTTAATTATTTCAAATTGAGTCTTTATATCTTGTTCAAGCATATTTATATAATTTTTGTATGATACTACATTTTGAATATCAAGAATTGAGTTTTCGATTGCGCAATTAAGTTCTTTTGAATAACTGTCTTTTTTTTCATTTAATTCAAGAAAAACATCTTTTTGCAATTCCAGAGTTGAAATTATGTTTGCAAGTTTTAATCTTTCATCCTCCAGTTTTTTCTCTTTAATATTCAAGATGCTTTGCAGCCTGAAACTAAACCTCCTCAAAATAAAATTTCCTCTTTTACACCAAGTTTGATATTAAAAGAATACTCCATTGGGGAAATTGGTTCATCGTCTAAAATGTTGAAAAGATTTAATAAAACCGAAAAAAAATACACCAAATTAATGATTGCCGATGTAGAAAAGAAATGCAACCAACAAATCAGCACAAAGCAGGTAAATTGTGCACAATATTGCTGATTTTGTAGTTGACTCTCCAACATTTTTTGCACCTCCAGTTGTATTGTAGCCAACTGTTGCGCAAACTGTTGAAATTATTGCTCCAAATAAAAACCCTTTTAATACGCTGACATATATGTCTTTTGTATTTAGCATTAACCATACGGAATTAAAATAGCGATTTGGGTGTAAACCCACAGAAAAATATGAAACTATCATTCCACCCAAAATACCTATAAATTCGGCCAAAATCACTACAAACATAACACTGAATGCGCCTGCTATAATTCTTGGGGCAAAATAATATCCTATTGGATTAACTTGCAAAACCTTCATAGCATCTACCTGTGATGTTACTTTCATATTTGCAATTTGTGCTGTTATGGCTGTTCCGGCTCGTGCACCAATTGCTAATGCTGCAAATCCCGGTGCTATCTCTCTTATAAGTGCTATAGCCAAAAAACCTCCAATATAAGTGTCTGCACCTGACATTAAAAACTGATTTGAAACCTGCAGTGCTATAACCGATGCTGCTATAAATACTATCATTAAAGAAATTCCCAAGGAATCAAAACCAATTTTTGCAGCTTGAGATATTACACTTTTGAGGGTAATATTGCCCTCAAAAGTGTATTTCAGAGCACTTATAAAATTTTGGACACACTGCCCTAAAAAAATTATACCAAAGTTATTCATAAATAGGAGTGCACCATTTTTTATACTTGTCTACTTTACCACGTACTATATCATAATATAAATTTGCAATGGCTGCGGTTTTCTCGCCTGTTTGACCATTGCCTATTGTACGGTTGTCTATAGAACCTATTGGTGCAATTTGAGCACCGGTTCCACAGAAGAATGCTTCATCTGCTGTATAGAGTTCTGTTCTGTCGATTTCTCTTTCGCAAACTCTTAAACCAAGATCTTTTTGCGCAATTTCAATTATTGTATTTCTTGTAACACCGACTAAAATATTACTTGTAGTCTGTGTTGTAACTAGTGTGTCACCTTCGACAATAAAAAAGTTCATAGCTGAACCTTCTGCAACATGTCCTGAAGCAGAAAGAGAAATGCACTCATCAAATCCTGCAAGTTTTGCATCTGTTATCATAAGTGCTGTGTTTGCATATGCACCTGATACTTTTGCACGTGGGGGAATGGTATTGTCTTCGAGTCTGTTCCAATTTGAAATGCAAACTTTTAACATTTTTTCTTCACCAAAGTAATTACCAAGTTTTATTGTAAAAATTAAAACTGAATCAGTGTTGTCGATAAGTGTAGGGCCTATCTTTTGCGCACTTTTGTACACTTCCGGGCGTATATAGCAATCTTGATGATAGTTGTTTTTTTTCAGTAAGTCTTTTGTAATTTGCATATATTCTTCTATAGTGTGTATTGGGCTCATATGCATAATTTTGCAACTGTTTAAAAGCCTTTCGTAGTGTTCTTTCATACGAAAAGCATAAACCTGGTCTTCTTGTTCATTATAGTAACCTCTAATACCTTCAAAAACTGATGTGCCATATAAAAAAGCGTGTGTTCTTACAGGAATCATTGCTTCATTTGATGGTACATATTTGCCGTCCATATAATAATACTCTTGGCTCATTTGTTCCTCCAAATTATTATCTACCAGATAATTATTGCAAAATATTTTAAAAAAAGCTAGATTTTTATAATATTTTTATATAAAATGTAGCAATGTTGATGATAAATTTTTTAGTATTTGTTTTATTTGTTTATATTATTGTTTATACAATATATACTCTTACCCTTAATATTAATGCTTTTAAAACAAAAGAGTTTGTTAGCGACACAAAAATGTTGCTTGAATCTGGTAGTTCTTTAAACAATTTATGTGTTATTATCTGGGCTGATTCGTCCAATAAATACTTGTACGATCTTTTAAAAATACTAGATAATCAAACTTATCCGCATGAAAACTATGAAGTACACGTTATTTTTAAGAGAGACAAGGAAAATGTGTCAATTCCTGAAATGATATATGGTTCACAAGTTCACATAATTGAGAATCCTGAATATTTTTCTAAAGATAAAGCAGTATCTCTTTTCGTTGAAAAAATGCTTTGTGATAATAAATTTAGCGCTTTTGTATTTTTAGGTGCAGACAGAATGATAGATGAAAATTATTTGTCTTGTGTGAATAAAAGTGTGTATTCATCTTGTGTGTTAAGTGGTAATCTGGGTGTATTCTCTTGGGAAAAAGATTTTTTTAAGCAAGTAAAATGCCAAGTTTTACGCGCTTATTTAAAATATCAAAACAAGGTTCAGAATATTGTTCGGGCAATGTTTGAAATGCCTGTAATATTAGATGGTCAAAATTGTATTATAAGTTCTGACGTTCTTGAAAAAACAGGCAGGGTTTGTTTTGAAACAAAAAACGACGAACTTAAATTTTCTTTGTTTCTTGCGTCAAATTCAATTCGTCCGATTTTTTCACCTTTTATTAAAACAACTGTAGATGTAGATTGTTATGATGCTTCCACGCCTTCTTTTACGCAAAGGCTTGCAATGTTTAAATATTATCTGCCTCGTTCTTTTTCTAAATCTTGGAATTTTAAAGAGTTTGTTTTTTATACAATAAAACCAGACACCCTCTGTATTATGGTGTTTTATCTTGTACTTTTGTTTTGTGCTTTTAGATATTTTACTTCACTTGAGCTTAAATTTACCCTGCATCTTGGCCTTTTATTGATTTTAAATTTTATTTTAGGTACTTTTGCTGCAAAATTAAATTTTAAAGAGAGGTTTTATATAACACTTTATCCTGCTTGTATTTTCTGGCAAAGAGCTAAAATTTTTATGAAAAAAATATCTCTTATTTGGATTGAAAATAAAATTCATGAAGACGAAAATGTTAATTCTGCTACTGTTAATGCGATTGTTAATGACGGAAAAAAAGATGCCTTGTGTAAACTTTTGCTTGTATCTGAAGATGGTATGAGAAAAGTTGTTTTCGAATATGGCAAAAAAAATATTACCTCTGATTCACATATAAGAATGTTTGATGCTATGGAAGATATTGCAGGTAAGCTAAAACTAAAAGGTTATAGTTTAAAAATTTGTCAAACTTGTGGGAATTTTTGTTCTGTGCCTGATGGGACAGTAGATGTTTTAAAAGGTGAATGCAAGGCAGTTTCACCTGATGATACTTATGCACAAACATTAATTTGGAATAGCTGTCCAAATTACTTAAGTAATGACATAAAAAATATTATCAACAATATGTCTAAAAAAGATGAATAATAAAATAAGTCGCTTAAAAAGCGACTTATTTTATCTATAAACCTGCTAACCTATTATTTGATTATTTCAGCTTCTTTTGCATTTCTTGCAAATTCTCTGTTGATAGAATTTCTTTGAGATATTGATGCAACTATATTTCTTATTGTTGCAACCATTTCAATTTGTGTTTCAAGCTTGTTAACTGCGGAGCCTACGCCAACAGCACTTGCCCCTGCTGCAAATGCAAGAGGTGTTGTTTGTGCGCTAATTCCTGATGCACTCATTATTGGTGTAGATACATGGCGTGATAGTTCAAGTGTGTTACCTATTGTTGCTTGTGCTGTTTCCAAGAGTGCTTTAGCACCAACATTTTTAACTCCTTGTGGTTTCATGCCTTCAGTTTGAATTAAGTCTACACCCAGTAATTCAAGTTTTTTTGCAAGTTCAATTTGTTCTTTAATATCTATATTGCCAGGAATAGTGACACAAACAAATACATCTTTTCCTTCCAATAAACTCATTGTTTCGAGTGTGATTTCATAAACTTCATCTGCGCTAAATGTTTCACCTTTTTTGTATAATGCATCAAAATTACCTACTTCAATAGCATCTGCTCCCCATTCGACTGCTTGAGCAAGTTTAAAAGGATGAATAGATGAAACAAAAATCGGTAAACTTGTGTTTTTCGAGGCAACTTCAAAAACTTTTTTATCACAAGCAACGTCAACCGCACTTGCAAGACCCATTTGTGCTGCGCTTACAACTTTTTTTACATTTTCGAGATCATAATTATCAATACCGGAAATAATTTTAATTGCTCTTTTTTCTCTTAAATGTCTTTTAAAAACTTCAATACTTCTCATGTTTCTTCCTTTCCTAAAATTCACAAGAATTGTATCATAACATAGCGCTTTGGGCAATGAAAAAATACGTTTCCCGTTTTATATTCTCTATATCCCCAATAAATTACGGAGTGGTGTATACATGTTAAAAAAAACATTTTTTAAATTTTTATTGCCTATTTATTTATTTTTGTTAAGCAGTTTTTTAAATCCTTGTTTTGCATCAAATATTGCACGTTCAAGTGATGAGAGTGCAAGTATTAATGTTTATGAAAAAATTACCCCATCTATTGTTTCAATTGATGCTGATTTAGACCAGGGTATTTCATCGGGCACAGGTTGTGTAATTGACCCCTCAGGTATTATTCTTACAAGTTCTCATGTCATAAATAAATCAAAAAATATTGAGGTTACTACTCAGAGTGGCAAGACTTACAAGGCTACAGTTTTTGCTGTTTTAAAAGATAAAAATGATTTAGCACTAATTAAAATTACACCAAAAGAAAAACTTCCTACAATACGTCTTGGGGACTCTGAAACTGTAAAAGTGGGACAAAGAGTACTTGCAATAGGTAACCCTTTCGGATTTAGAGGTACCCTTACAACCGGTATAATTTCACGCATTGATTATGACAGAAAAAAACTTCAAACAGATGCTGCTATTAATCCCGGTTGTTCGGGTGGTCCTCTTTTAAATCTGGATGGTGAAGTTATAGGTATTAATCAATCTATATATAATCCTGATAATAATCGTTCCAATATAGGAATAGGTTTTGCCGTTCCGGTTAATTATGCAAAAGAATTCATAACACTGGCAAAAAATACTAAAAAATTTCCTTAAAGGTTACTCTTTATGCTCTTAATAACATCTCTGTAAATTTTTAGTTCTTTGTTGTTAGACTCGTTTAGAAGTTGATTAATGTCGTCTTTAAGCGGATTTATCTCTTTATTATCTTCAAAATCTCGTAAATTTATATTTAATGTTTTTATTATTTTGATAAAATTTTCTAATGTCGGGTAGTGAAGTCCTGCTTCAATTCTTGATAGTTGTTTTTCATGAATCCCTATTTTTTCCGCTAGTTCAAATTGAGTTAATTTTAAGCGTTTTCTTTGCTGTCTTATTTTTTGACCAATAAATTTTTTATCTTCGGCAATCATTTTAATAACCCCATGTCCTTTTTTTATTTAGCATAGAGCGGTTATGTTACTTTTTAAACCATATATATATTACAAAATATTTGCAAAAGTAATAAACATGTTCTATAATTCACTTGATTAATTTACGAGGTTTTATATGAAAAGATACGCATTTACTTTAGCGGAACTTTTAGTTTCGGTATTGGTTATCTCTATTATTATGGTTGT